>JBGVHH010000030.1:0-9601 GCA_045122195.1 Agathobacter sp. | reverse complement strand
AAATTAAAACTTGGCACAGACGGAATTATAAGCTCGGAGTTATGGGATTGCGACGCTGACATTTTGCACGTTTCGCCATACCGTAGTTTCCCAAGCGGTGTTTCCGCCTCTGCATCAAAAAAGCACGAGTATCTTACTTGGGCTGAAACGAATAACCATTATATTATTGAAGACGATTTTGAATCAGAGTTCTCAGTATCGAAAAAGCCAGAAGAAACGCTTTTTGCTTTGACTAAATTAAACAACGTCATTTACCTTAATACCTTCTCCAAAACCATTTCGCCAGCTCTTCGTGTGGGATACATGGTACTTCCCGAGCAACTCGTGCCCGTCTTTCAAGAACGACTTGGGTTCCACTCCTGTACTGTTCCAACGTATATTCAATATCTTGTTGCGGAGCTCATTACCAACGGTACTTTTGAAAGACACATCAATAAAGTTCGAAGACAAAAACGCCTAACCAACAAATAACTTTATTAAAAGAGAGTTACGACACCAAACACTCTATAAATCTCTTTTTATTTTCAATTGCCTTGGCAAAAGAATATTTTAGCCAAATCGTATGAAGAAACCTTTCGATTACGACCGTAAAAGCCCATGCATTGAACAAAAGAGATTACTTCCTTTGTCGCACAAGGATTCCACATCTTTACATTCAACAGATTTTGAAATTCGCTATGCGTAGAATCTGAAATATTCTTCAAATGCCGATTTTTTTCTTCATCATCGACTGATATAACCACAATCCTTACATTTTTACTCACCGCTTGAATATGATTAATTAACAAAATATACTTTTGCTCAAATCCTGCAATATCTTTCCAATATTCTTCACTGCCACCGATATGTATCATCACCGTGTCTGGACGTAAAGGTATTATACACGAATCATATAGTTCAATTGCATTATCCAAGTTTAATTCGCTGAAACTTCTGTTATACGCCGAGTAATCCAAATTAAAGGATTGTTTCAACTCACCTACTGGAATTTCCTTATCTTCTTTCTCTCCGAAAATAACGACACCGCCTTTCTCTGCTATCGTATTTAATCTTTGATAATCTCTAATTTCCTTTTCCATAATTCTCCTCCTTTAAATAATATTGTTTTTCTTATCCAAACGATAATTTCTAATATATACAACCACGTTCAACATTACTATTATCAAATTGATTATGTAAACAACCAAAACGTAATTAATTTGCTCCGTTATAATCTTTGCGGTGATTCCGGCAATATACCCGGCAATAATAAGAAAGATAAACGGTAAACTCGTTCCTTTCGTGGTTTGTGTTTTATACGCCTTCACCACATTTATCGGCCACGACAAACCAAAACACACCAACATAACTGTTTCAAAAATAGCGCCCATAAAATAAGCCTCCTTGTTTTCTACGCTTTCATTATACAGCTATATTTTTGAAATGAACCCACAGAAAAATTTTATAAATGAATTTTTGATTTTTCCATTTATTTTACTTACGAAAGTATTTATGAAAGGAAAATAAATTGAATTTTTACTTATAAAATGCTATAATATTGTCAGTCGAACAAAGGAGTAAATTGCAATGATGCAAAAATCGTCTAATTCATTAAGCCGAATACAAAGAAAAATTTCTGCAACGCAGATTATATTAGTTGTATCTCTGACAATTATTCTTGCAATTATCGGCATTGTTACAAACATTAAGTTTGAAAAAGATAAAACCGATAGAAACCTTCAAAACATTTCTGAAACCATTGCGACTTCCCCTTCCTTTATGGAAAACGACATCCAAAACGGGACTGCCCAAGATCAGGTAAATTTGATGCGTTATCTCGATTCCTTAAAAAAGTCCTTATATGACGTTGACGTTATTTCCATAGTAAATAAAAACAATCAACGTTTTTATCACACGAACCACTCTTTAATCGGCACACAATACGACGGAGAACAGCCTGACTTCTCCCCCGTAGAAAAAAACTTCTACATTGTCAACACAAATGGTCCTTCTGGGGCGCAACGAAGAGCATACAGTGCACTCTATTCCGAAACCGGAGAATATCTCGGTTTTATTATGGTTATCATCCTAACGGAACATGTTAATGAAAACATCACGCAAATTATTACAACTTACGCAATCCTTGCCGTTGTCGCTATTGTTATAGAATTATTTATCACCTCTCGTATATCTAAAAGCATAAAAAATAGCTTGTTAGGTTATGAGCCCGATACCATCTCAGCAATGTATCTCGTTCGCGATAACATACTTGAATCGTTAAAAGAAGGCGTTATCGCCGTGGATAAAAACGGCACAATTCTCTTCACCAACAATTCCGCTGTGAAAATGTTAGATAAAAGCAGTACTGCTACGGAATTCATCGGGAAAAACATAGAACAAATTAAAAATGGTAACGTCATTAAAACCGTCTTAAACGGATCGGAAAAGGAATTCGGCATTCAAGGTCAAAGAATGGATGGAACTGACGTCATAATAGACAGGATCCCCATTAAACACGAAGAAGATCCCATTGATACAATCTGCATTTTGCACGACCGTGCGGAATATACCAAGCTTATGGAAGACTTAGCCGGTACTCGTTATCTCGTCGATTCCATGCGTGCAAATAACCATGATTTCACTAATAAGCTACATGTAATACTTGGACTCATCCAAATGGAGATGTACGACCAAGCAACCTCTTATATTGAGAACATTACGATGGTTCAACGTGCGTCTATCAGCAAAATCATGAATTGCATCAGCGAACCCGCTTTGGCTGCACTACTTATTGGTAAGACGGCACGAGCCGCAGAGTTAAACGTCAAATTCACGTTACGCGATGGTTCTCACTTCTCAAATACCGATATGCATATCCCTACTGAAGTACTTATTACGGTTATTGGGAACTTAATTGAAAATGCATTTGAATCTATGAACGCAAAAGAACCTAACCCGTCTAATCCTAACGAACTCATTATAGGACTTTTCTCTAAAGAGGATTCTATCTTAATAACAGTTGACGATACTGGCTTAGGTATATCGGAAGAAAATAAACAACGTATATTTGAAAACGGATTCTCTACAAAAGGCGAAAACCGTGGCACTGGTCTCTACCAAGTAAAAACAATGGTTGAAAATTTGGGTGGGCTGATTACCGTTGACTCACAAGAAAACGTCGGCACGTCCTTCTTCGTATATTTTTCAAAGGAAAAAAAGGATAATTGATTTATGTATAAAGTTTTAATTGTTGAAGATGACCCTATGGTTGCGATGATTAACGAACAATACGTTCGTAGACATAAGGATTTCTCCGTTGCAGGAAAATGCAAAGACGGAGAAGCCGCATTAAAGTTTATCAGCGAAAACGACGTTGATTTAATTATATTAGACATATTCATGCCCCACATGAACGGCTTTGAGACATTACGAGAACTTCGCAAAGATAAACAAGCTATAGACGTCATTATGGTCACTGCTGCAAACGATAGAGACTCCCTCGAAGAAGCTTTGCACCTTGGGGTTGTGGATTATTTAGTGAAACCTTTTTCCTTTGACCGTTTTAAACTTGCGTTAGATAAATTCATTTCTCAAAAGAGAGTGTTAAGTGATTTTGATACCTTAAATCAATCCAACATCGATTTTATTATAGACAAGAAAAGAAAACAACCCCAGGAACTTTTTCCAAAAGGTATTCAAGACAAGACTTTACAATCCATTCTTGCATGCTTAAAAAAGAATAGTCCTGAACCCGTAACAAGCGATTTCATATCAGAACAAACAGGCTTAACCGCTGTAACTGTAAGAAGATATATGACCTATTTAGAAGAAAATGCCATCGTCGTTGGAGAATTAAACTATGAAACGGGCGGTCGGCCTTGTATGTATTACATCTTAAAAGAAGACGAATAAAAGAAAACTCCTTGTGCGTTCAACACAGGGAGTTTTTGATTTATTCAATTGTCCATTTTACTCAATTCTCAAATTTAATGCCTTAATTCGCAAAACGATGGGAACAATCACAAACAGTAACGCGTAATTTACCAAGCTGTTCCAAATCTGACCTTGAATAAACAAACGGGACGCCAAGTACGTAAAATATGGTACGCCTTTTGCATAAAGCAACCAGAATGCGGTTGTATTTATCCCCACTGTAGAAATCAAGAAAGTAAGTACGCACACGATTGCTATTTTAACGTAGATACCCCACTTATATTTGATTTTAATACCGTTCACTACAAAACCCGTTACGAGAGCCACCATACCCATTGCAATGCCGATCCACGGCATATAGGCAAATCCGGCAGAGTGATACAAATACCCTACTAAATCGCCTAAAAAACAGGCTGCAAAGCCAAATAACGGACCGATTATGAGCCCACAAAGCGCTGATACAACAATTGTTAAAGAAAACTGTGTATCGGCAAATTTGAACTCAAAAAACATGTTCGCTACCACTACGATAGCCGTCATAACTGAGATATAGGCTATTTTGTGGCTTGCATTCTTTTCCGCAAGTGTTGCCGAAAAGAGTAATCGTTTGATCGGGCTGATGCCCTTCTTTTGTTGCGCTGATTCTTGCATAAAAAAAACCTCCTTGCAAAAAAGAGGTCCGCAGGTGTGTGGAATAAATATTTACGCGCGCTATACCTATTCCATATTCGAAGCGGACGCGCCCAGATACCGCAGAAACTCGTTAAAAATTCTGGTTTCTTTCGTCCACCGACAACGTCCCGTTCGGTGGCACTTTACGCATCAAGGCTACTCAACTTTTGTTGCAAGTATTATACTGCTTTTTTTGAAAAAAAGCAAGCGTTTGAATTCGCTATTATAAAATTGTTTTGTGAAAATTATCACGGCGACGAAATAGATCGTCGCCGTTTATAAGACATTAATTCTTCACTGCTTTTTTGGCGAGGTGCTCTTCTCTGGCACTTTTTCTTCCGTCAGCATTAATATCCCCCGCCTTAGTAAGCGCCACCTTTGTAAGAAATGGTCCAACAATTTCATAAACCAAAACAGCAAATAAAGTAATATTTCTCACTATAGCTCCATCCGGACCAAGTTCCATCGCCTTTATCGCCATACCCAATGCTACACCTGCTTGCGGCAGTAATGTTATACCAAGATATTTTGTTATATTAGAATCGCACTTCATTAGTCTTGCACTAATTCCTGCACCAAAATATTTCCCGATCGAACGAGATAAAATATAAACAATACCAATAATAACAACAAGAATATCAGAAAAGACGGAAAGTTCTAACCCGGCGCCACTAATCACGAAAAATAAAATAAGTATTGGTGTTGTCCATCTATCCGCTCTTTCCATTAGTTCCTCTGAAACGTCACAGGCGTTGCAAAATACGGTTCCCAACATCATACATGCAAGAAGCGACGAAAAAGAAATGTGTATTGCACCTATCTGAAATTCAAGACAAGACAAACCAACCGTCATCATTACAAATGTTACTGATACCGCCATTCGCTTGGAACGAGAATGAAAATACTTTTCACATATTGTAAATAAAAATCCCATCACAAAGCCTAAAGCTAAAGATAGAATCACCTCAAGCAACGGCTCAAGCACCATTGATAAAACATTTATATATCCAAGGCTAATTGTTTTTGCCGCGCCAAAAGATATTGCAAAAACCACAAGCCCTACTGCATCATCTAATGCAACGACTGGTAAAAGCACATCTGTAACAGGCCCCTTTGCTTTATATTGCTTTACAACCATCAAGGTCGCTGCTGGCGCCGTTGCTGTTGCAACAGATGCCAAAACAATGGCCGCCGATAAAGATAATTTGTTCGGTATAATAAAATGAAGAGTTATTAGAATCGCGTCCACTACCAGCGTAGTAAACAATGCTTGAAACACTCCTATAACCGTAGCCTGTTTCCCAATCTTTTTTAATTGAGCCAGACGAAATTCGTTTCCCATTGCAAACGCTATAAAACCAAGTGCTAAATCTGAAATTAATTCAAATTCCTTAACCTGCGTTCTCGTTATACCTAACCCGGGTACGCCAAAACTTCCAAGAACAAATGGACCTACTAATACCCCAGAAATTAAATAAGCCGTTACCGCAGGTAATTTGACCTTTTTTGCCAGCCTTGATAAAAGCAGTCCTGCAAGCAAAGCAATGGATAAACTAAGAAAAATACTTGCCGTTTGAGTCATAAAACACACCTTCTTTCAAATGAATTTGATTTCAGGAGTTAATCAATTAGATACAAGGGTATTTTTTCTCTTTTAGAATCTAATTCGGTTGAGCTCTATCCGTCATTTATATTATATTGTTTTATCAAAATTTTATATACTCGCTTATTGTTTTAGTATACCTACCAAAAATCAAACGTTATTTAACGTTTACCGTAAGCTCTCCGTTTATAACGTCAAGCAAAAGTACGTCGTTAGGTTTTAAACTTCCAGCCACTATCTTTTTAGCAATAAGCGTTTCAACGTTAGATTGAATAAATCTCTTAAGCGGACGAGCGCCAAATACCGGATCGTATCCAGCAGAAACTATCTGTTCAATCGCTTCTTCGCTTATTTCAAGATGGAGTTCTTTTTCTTCCAAACGAGATTTTAATCCTTTTAACAACAACCCGACTATTTGTTTGGTTTCGGTTTGTGTGAGTGGTTTATAGAATACGATTTCGTCAAGACGATTCAAAAATTCCGGGCGGAACTGCGTCTTCAAGAGCCTATTCACTTCGTTTTTAGCTTCCTCAGTAATTTCTCCCGTATTTTCGTTTATTCCCTCCAAGATATACGAAGAACCAAGATTAGACGTCAATATAATAATAGTATTTTTGAAGTCTACCGTTCTACCTTGAGAATCCGTAATACGACCGTCATCCAAGACTTGAAGTAAAATATTGAAAACGTCGGGATGCGCTTTTTCAATTTCATCGAAAAGCACAACGGAATACGGCTTACGTCTAACAGCTTCCGTTAATTGTCCACCTTCATCATACCCTACATATCCCGGAGGCGCGCCAATTAAACGAGAAACACTAAACTTTTCCATATATTCGGTCATATCAATTCGAATAATGTTCTTTTCATCGTCAAAAAGCGTCTTAGCCAAAGTTTTGGCAAGTTCCGTCTTACCAACACCCGTAGGACCTAAAAACATAAACGAACCAATCGGACGGTTAGGATCTTGAATACCCGCTCTTGAACGTAAAATAGCTTCGCTTACTTTCTTTACAGCCTCATCTTGACCAATCACTCTCTCGTGTAGAATGTCTTCCAAATTAAGCAACTTACTTTGTTCGCTTTCTACCAATTTTGATACGGGAATCCCTGTCCATTTTGATACGATTTTTGAAATCTCTTCCTCCGTTACTTTATCGTGAAGCATCGTAGTAGCTTTAACGCTTGCAGACGCTTTCTCAGCATCTTCTAATTTTTTCTTTAACTCGGGAAGTTTACCGTATTTTAATTCAGCCAACAAATTGAGATTATATTCTCTTTCTGCACGTTCAATATCACTATTAACCTTCTGGATTTCTTCACGAAGAGCTTGGACTTGAGATATCGTCGATTTTTCTTGATTAAGTTTCTCTTTCATTTCGTCGTAATTTTTACGAAGCACGGAAAGCTCGTCCTGCAACGTTCTTAAACGATTTTGCGATAAAGAATCCGTTTCCTTTTTAAGCGCCGCTTCTTCAATCTCAAGTTGCATAATTTTACGTGCAACGTCATCCATTTCCGCCGGCATACTGTCTATTTCCGTTTTGATCATAGCGCACGCTTCATCAATAAGGTCAATAGCTTTATCCGGCAAGAATCTATCGCTTATATAACGATTTGAAAGGGTTGCTGCGGCGATTATAGCGTTGTCTTGAATTTTAACACCGTGATATACCTCATAACGTTCTTTAAGTCCACGAAGAATAGAAATGGTATCCTCTACCGTAGGCTCGTTAACCATTACCGGCTGGAAACGACGCTCTAACGCAGGGTCTTTTTCAATATACTTTCTATATTCGTCCAACGTAGTCGCACCGACACAGTGCAATTCGCCTCTTGCTAACATAGGCTTTAATAAATTACCCGCATCCATTGCGCCGTCCGTTTTACCCGCACCGACTATTGTATGAAGTTCGTCTATGAAGAGTATAATATTCCCTTCCGATTTTTTAACCTCAGAAAGAACGGCTTTCAAACGTTCTTCGAACTCGCCCCTGTATTTCGCACCGGCAATCAAGGCGCCGATATCAAGTGAGAACAGTTTACGATTTTTTAAACTATCCGGTACGTCGCCCTTCATTATACGAATAGCCAATCCTTCGGCGATTGCCGTTTTACCAACGCCCGCCTCACCGATTAGAACAGGGTTATTCTTGGTCTTACGAGAAAGAATCCTTACTACGTTTCTTATTTCTTCATCTCTACCGATAACAGGGTCTATTTTGTGCTGTTTTGCTCTCTCTACAAGGTCCGTCCCGTATTTATTCAAAACGTCGTATGTGGATTCTGGATTATCGCTGGTAACTCTTGCATTGCCACGAATTTGCATAAGAGCCGACAAAAAATTATCCTTCGTGATCCCGTTATCTTTTAAGATAAGCGAAACTTCTTTGGAAGGTTTCTCAATGATACCGTACAACAAATGTTCAACCGATATAAACTCATCCTTCATTTCTTTTGCTTTTTTCTCTGCAAAATTCAATACTTCAGATAAGTCTTGAGAAATATATTCTCCGCCTTTCCCTTGCACTTTTACAAGTTTATTAATAGCAGATTCAATATCTTCTACCGTTTTCTTGGAGGGAACACCCATTTTCTCAATTACTCTTGCGCATACGCCTTCTTCGTCCGTTAAAAGGGCGTGCAAAAGGTGAAGCGAAGTAATTTGTTGGTTTCCATTTTCATTTGCCAACGTAGTTGCAGCATTTAACGCTTCAATTGATTTTTGTGTAAATTTTTCAGCATTCATAAACTATACCTCCTTTAGTTTATATTATTATTTCTCTATCAAACAATTCATTAAACCTCTTTTCTACCAAGGTAAAGGCTACCTTCTCATCGTCTTGATTAGACAAGAAAATATTTAAGAGTTCATTAAAGTTTTTTACATACTCAGTTATTAATTCGGCTAATTGTTGCGTTGTAAGTTCTACATTTGGGAAATCTAATACCCTAATAAACTTAATACCGTTGAATTCATATTGCGCGTTAGGATTATAATATCTTTTTTCAAGTATCGTAAATAATTGATAAAAAGCATTTACCAAACTGGTTAAAGTGGGATTTTGTGTTCGCAGGGTTATTTTTAATTGTCCTAAATAGTTGGAATGAGGGAAAAGTTCTACATTATACTTAATCGCAGGATTATATCGATAAGGTAACGCCGATAAAATCGAAGCCATATAGCGTGAAGGCTCTTCTAAAAATCTCATCATATCGCCTTCTCCAATCAATCTTTCTATTTCATCAAATAAATTATTAGCACGAATTACAGGCGTTTCATAAGAAACTGCCTCTGCTAATATTTTTTCTATCATGTGGGACCTGCTACATTCGTTAACTCTCGCCAATTTATCTACAAGTTCTACTACATCGTCATTTAATACCAAACTATAAACTGATTTTGACATACCC
>JBGVHH010000029.1:0-2350 GCA_045122195.1 Agathobacter sp. | reverse complement strand
AATAAGTTACAATATAATTCCGAATTTGTAATCTTTTCATTCCAGATTGCAACTATGCTTTCATCATTTGAAAATCTTATCAAAGATGATAATATATCCTTCTTGATTTCTAATAATTCCACTAAATATAATAAAGACTTTCTTTGCTTTATCAATTCGATGGCATCTTCACAATATACCAAAATTTCTTTATATATAGCGTATTGACTATCTGAATCTAGTTTTTCTATATCATCAATCAGTCCTCTATACATATATACTACTATTTTAGGATATACTTTGAGTTGCGACCACTTACCATATTTTTCATCTTTAATATAAGTTATCATTATTTTATATATATTTAAGAGTTTTAAAAAAGAGGTTCCTCTGTATTTTTTGCTTATATATTCTATATAAATATTTAATTCTAATGGCGACATCAAGCATCTATGTATATCCATAATATCAAAACTTGAAACTGTACACATTAAAGCGCTAGCGTAAAATTTTATTCGGAAAATTAAATAAAGACATAGAAAGAGGACACCCCTTTGTGATAAAGTGTTTAGCGACCAAACCAAATACTAACAAAGGAAGGTGTCCTCTATGATTGAGAGTATAAAGTATTTTCAAGAAAATTGCATTAAGAAATTTGAAAAATTAGAAAATGATTTTTTACGAGAGCCAACAAAAATGGCTGAGTATGTATTAGCATTGACCGACGAGTTGCATAACCTGGGCTTAAAAATGATACAGGAAAGCTTAGAACTAATGGATAAAATGCTGCAAGAAAGCCTATATCGAAAAGAAAAATGGAGTATTGAAAGTCATACGAAAAAACAATTAATAACATCACTTGGTTCGGTCATATTCAGTAAAACGTTATTTACAAATAAGAAAACAGGAAAAAGCGAATATCTAGTAGATAGAATTTTAGGATTAGAAAAACATGAAAGAATGACAGAAGATGCGGAAGCTAAAATGTATGAAGAGGCTGTTCAGACTTCATATCGCAGAGGCGGTATTGAAGCTAGTATTATGTCAGAGGTTAGCAAACAGACTGTAAAAAATAAAATACATAAACTAGAGTTTCCAGGAAATGAGGTTGCAAGAAAAGATAAAAAAGTAGTGGATTATCTTTATATCGACGCAGATGAAGATCATGTATCACTACAGTTTAGAGAAAAGAAGGGTGATCTTCGAGTGATAGGAGAAAATCAAAAGAATAATTGTTTAATAACGAAATTAGTATATGTCTACGAAGGAATAGAAAATGAAAGTCCAAAGAGTAAGCGTCATAAATTAATTGAACCGTACTACTTTTGCAGAGTGTGTAACGGCAAGGATAATGAAAGTTTTTGGGATGAAATCTATAAATATCTTAATGATAAATATGATTTAAGTAAGGTAAAGAAAATATATCTTAATAGCGATGGAGGCTCATGGATAAAATCAGGAATGAAACGATTAGAAGGCATAACATATGTATTAGATGAGTACCATATAGAAAAGTATTTAATGAAACTTACGAGTCATATGTTAGATAGTCAGAGCGATGCACGCGATGAACTCAGATATGTGATTCGTAAAAAGACAAAAACAGAATTTAATGAACTTGTTGATAGATTAGAAACATATTTAAAAGATGAAACTGGTATGAAACGAATGGAGGAAGCAAGAAAATATATAACTTCGAATTGGACAGCTGCAAAGCTAAGACTGCGCCATAGGGATGGAGTTAAGGGATGTAGTGCAGAAGGTCATGTGAGTCATATATTATCATCAAGAATGAGTTCAAGACCAATGGGATGGAGTATTAAAGGAGCATCAAAAATGGCTCAAATGAGAGCGTATTATGTAAATGGTGGAGATATGCTGGAATTGGTTAGACATCAGAAAAAAGAGTTGCCCATAGCCGTAGGTGCAGAATATGACGTTTTAAGTTCGCTAGATATAATACGTTCAGAAAAAAATAGACATGGTCAATTAGGAAAATATATAGAAACATTTAAAAATACGATACCATTAGAGATAAAGAAAAAAGCATACTTCCAATCACATGTTTGGAACTTGTAAGGAAGTGTAGGTACTACACAATAAGGCTTAGTCCTCTTGATTATAGATAAAGCTGAAGAGAAAGCATCTGTCAAGGACGAAGCCAAAGGTGCGGAGCATCCTTGACAGATGCTTCCTTTCAGCTCATAGGACAGCCAAGAGGACTAAGCCGAAGTCTGCCCATATGGGCTATTTGTGTTGCAAAAAAGTAGGAATTGATGTAGAGTAAGAAAAGATGTTTGAACTTAATATTTTATCCAAAGGTCTTAGGTGGAATCTGTCTTATTATTTCCGAAGGTAAATTTACGCAATC
>JBGVHH010000028.1:0-2801 GCA_045122195.1 Agathobacter sp. | reverse complement strand
AATATAGCTATTAAACAGCCTTTTTTTATAGGTTTCTTTTCATTCATCACTTAAAAACTCCTTTTTTTGTAACTGTTCAGAACCCCCTGTGATTTTCTAAAAAAAAACTTTGTGCAAATCATAGAAATTATTTTTAGATTTTCTTCATCAATTTATGGTGGTTGTGGATAAAGTATCTTTTTATCATTTGATGTTGGATAAATTCAGCGCATATCATTGATTTTAGCTTTCATAAACGAAAAATGTATATAAAAAACTTGCTGTATTACAAACATTTTCACTACTAAATACAATAATTATCCACCGTCATTTTGCCGGTATCACAAATATAATAAATTCGCATTTTCCTACATTATCTTGTATAATTAGAGTAGAAAATTCGCAGGAAAGAAGGTGGTTTGAATGCCAGTTAATATTACAGAAGAATTCGTTCGTAATCTTATAACCCAAATAGAAACGTTAACAGCACAAAATCAGGCATTAACTGCAACTGTAGCAGAATTAAACCAAACCATCAAGGAACTGAAAGAAAAGCTTAACAAAAATTCAAAGAACAGTTCCAAGCCACCTTCAAGTGATGGATTAAAAAAACCGGCACCAAAAAGTCTTCGCAAGCCATCAGGAAAAAAAGCAGGCGCCCAGGAGGGACATCAGGGGACACATCTGGAAATAGTTGCAGATCCGGATGAGACCATAAAGCATATGCCATCTGCATGTGAAGGATGTCCTCATTATGAAATGTGCAAGGGTGCTGCCTGTGTTGCAGAAAAACGTCATGTAATTGATGCTGTTGTTACTGTAAATGTAACAGAGCATCAGACACTGGAAATACCAATCTGTATGCTACACGGAGATAACCGCAAAGGTGAATTTCCATCTGATATAAAAGCAACTGTGCAGTATGGGGAAAACCTCCAGGCATTGGCTGTTGCTTTAAATACAGTAGGCGCTGTCAGTATAAAACGTACCCATGAAATCCTTTCCGGTGTGTTTGACATCCCAATTTCTACGGGAACCATAAGTAATATGGTAAAACGTTGTGCAGATAAACTGACCGATACTGTGGGCAAAATCAAAGAGAAAATGATCGGGGCAGGACTCGGACATTTCGATGAAACCGGAACCAGAGTGGATAAAAAGCTCTGGTGGGTTCATAATGCCTCCAACTGGAAGTTTACCTATTTGGATATCAGCCCTAAACGTGGCTTTGCAGGAATGGAACAATGCGGTGTTCTCACAGAATTTCAAGGGATTGCCGTGCATGACTGCTGGGCTTCCTATTGGAATTACCCGGATATCCGGCATGCAGTCTGTTGTGCCCATCTTCTCCGTGAACTGACCGGGATTGATGAAAATTATCCCGAGCAGAAGTGGGCATCTGCATTTATAGACCTTTTACTGGAAATGAAAAAGGTCAAAGATAAAGCTGTAGAGAAAGGCAAGGACTCTCTGAGCTATTATTATTATCATAAGTTCGATAAGAAGTATGATAGACTTATCGAACAGGCCAGGAAGGAAAATCCACTTCCAGAAACCGCTGAGAAAAAGCGCGGACGTAAGAAAAAAGGAAAAATCCTTGCCCTGGTGGAACGCCTTGCGAATTACAAGGCATCAGTCTGCCTTTTTATACATAATTTTTCTGTCCCGTTTGATAATAACCAGGCGGAAAGGGATTTAAGAATGATCAAAGTGAAAACTAAAGTATCTGGCTGTTTCCGAAGTGAGGACGGGGTTAGAGAGTACCTGAAAATCATGTCATATATCGGTACTGCTCATAACCAAGGTTATAATGCATATGAAGCAATTAAAAATGCTATTTCAGGTCATTCAGATTTCATCTTTGAATAAGGGGGTTCTGAATAGTTACAAAAAAATATAAAATAGAATTGTAATATATGCACAGAATTGATAGAATTATAATAGAATGGAGGAGAATTATAATGGACATAAGAATGCAATGCTGTGGAATTGCTATACTGCTTTTTATCACATATTTTTGTTTAAGTCAAAAATCGATAGGAACTCATTCAGGAAACGTCAATATACTCTACAATTAAAAAACGCTTTGTATCGGCAGAGGCACTTGTCAGAATAAGACGTGAAAATGGTTCTGTAATGGTTCCCGGACTTTTTATTTCGATAGCAGAAGAAAACGGACTTATTGAAAAAATAGGTGAAAGAGTATTTGAAAAGACATGTCAGTTTATTGTAGAAAAAATATTGCGCAGTATGGGATAGAGTATATTGAGATAAATCTCTCAGTAAAACAGTGTGAATCTCCTGATTTTGCAGATAAATACATAGGTATTATGGAAAAATACGGGGGAAATCCTTCGCTTATTAATCTTGAAGTTACAGAGACTGCTTCTCTGGGGCAGAAAGAGATTCTTATCAATAATATGCAGAAGCTTATAGAATACGGGGTTACATTTTCTCTTGATGATTTTGGAAATGGACAGTCTAACCTGAATTATATTGTGGATATGCCTGTAAAGATTGTAAAGTTTGACAGGGATATGACCAAAGCATATTTTGAAAAGGAGAAAGGTCGATTTGTTATGAATGCAACAATACAGATGTTGCATGAGATGGGGCTTGAGATGGTTTCTGAGGGTGTCGAGACAAAAGAGATGCTTGAGGGAATGGAACAGGTCGGTGTTCAGTATATTCAGGGATATTATTTTTCGAAACCTATACCGGAAGATAAATTTATATAGTTGTCTTTTGAGAGCATATCACCAAGTCCTGTACCTACAACAGCCATTTTGTTTCCTTCTGTTGGCACGGTAAACGCACGATTT
>JBGVHH010000027.1:0-52272 GCA_045122195.1 Agathobacter sp. | reverse complement strand
GACATACCTTGTAAAGCTTCTTGAAGGACATAATGTAAATATGCAGAAGTTACTGGATGAGGAGTATAGACCAGAGTATTTTATGGACTATCGTGCAGATGTGGAAAATCCGCTTGCCATGTTTTATCAAAGTGGATATCTTACGATAAAAGGCTATGATATAAGAGACCGACTTTATACCCTGGATTTTCCAAATGATGAGGTAAGAAGAGGCTTTGCAGTACTCCTTGCAAACAGCTATTTTAGAAAGCCAGATGTAGATGTGGATAATGACATTATAAGGATAAGCCGCATGCTTCGATGCTGTGACCTCGACGGAGTACGTGATGCATTCACATCATTTTTGGCGTCTATACCATATGAGGCAAACAAGGATGAAAGAGCGAAGGATTTTGAAACTCACTTTTCATACACCTTCTATATTATAAATCGTCTTCTAGGCTGCTACACAACCCTTATAGAAAAGCAAAACAGAAAGGGAAGAGCAGACATAATAATAGAAACAGACAACGATATTTTTATCTTTGAATTTAAGCTGGACAAAAGTGCAGCAGAAGCATTAGAACAGATAGAAGAACAGCAATATGCCCTTCCATATCGAGATGATAAACGAAAGATTCACAAAATAGGGGTAAACATCTCAAGTACAAGCAGAACAGTTGATGAGTGGGTGGTTGTTGATATGTAGAGAAAATGAGGGTCTGGAGTAATTCCAGGCCCTATATTAAATTGGTTCTATTTCCACAATAGATGAGGCAAGAGGATTAAAAATGGATAAAGTGGGGGCAATCTGTTATAAAGTAAGAATGAATCATTCATCAAGTAAACCGAAAAGCCCATAGCTGTTTTTTTGAGAAGGTGTATTTATGGAGAATAAAGCATTAAATAATCAGTTTATAAAGATAGTAATTCCAATAGCTGCACAATGCTGGGGAAACGGGCAAAAAAATAAAGTGGAAGATGTTCTTTGCATTGCATTAAAGTATTCGGGACTGATTTCGATTGTATTCTGGGCAGCATCACTATGGTGTCCAGGGAAACTTATGGGAATAAAGAATTAAACCATGATTTTGTGAAATATACAACGCCTGTATTAGCAAATTCTTTGGCATGGGGAATGTACTTGGAATGGGGAAACTTGATGAGGCAAAAAAACTTGGTGACCGATTCTGTAAATTGTCTGTTATTGCAGGTGTTTTATCAGGCTTAATTATTTTGATAATCAGTCCTGTGGTCGTTGCTATGTCAGTAACACTTACAGATACAGCGAAAGATTATTTACAGATAATGCTTATCGTATGTTCTTATTATATTATTGGTAAATCCATAAACAGTACAGTTATTGCTGGCATTTTTTGTGCTGGAGGATATACTAAATTTGGGATGATATGCGACACAATTACTATGTGGCTGATAGTTGTACCATTGGGACTTTTTACGGCATTTGTATTAGAACTTCCTGTTTTGTGGGTTTATGTGTTATTAAATATTGATGAGATTATTAAATTGCCCGCTGTGTATAAATATTACAAAAAATATAACTGGGTAAAAAATATTACAAAGGAGAAGTGAATTATGAATAATATTGAAAGACGAGATACAGGGCTTCCTTATATCTCAGATGAAAGTGTATTTGAAGAACAAAAGAGGGCGAGACGTTTAACGCAGGAATTAAATACGGTAGACCGCTCTGATTTTGTGAAAATTAATGAAATTGTAAAAGAACTCTTGGGAAAATCAGAAGGAGCCTTTATCAATCCACCATTTTATTGTGATTACGGAAATCACATAGAGGTAGGAAAGAATTTTTTTGCTAATTACAACTGTACGATTCTGGATGTTGCAAAGGTTAAAATCGGAGATAACTGTCAGCTGGCACCAAATGTGGCAATTTATACAGCAGGGCATCCAGTCCATCCGGATACCAGAAATACGATGTATGAATACGGAATTGAAGTAGTAATTGGCGATAATGTATGGATTGGTGGAAATACCGTTGTTTGTCCGGGGGTTCACATCGGAAGTAATGTGGTAATTGGAGCAGGAAGCGTAGTCACAAAAGATATACCTGATTGGTGTATTGCTGCTGGAAATCCGTGTAAGGTAATAAGAAAGATAACGGAAGCAGATAAAAAACTTTATTTTAAAGATAAAGAATTTGATGATGAAGCATGGGAACATGTAAACAGAATATGGAATCAGGAAGACTAACTTTTGGCTGTTAACGAGGGTCTGGAGTATTCCAGACCCTATATTAAAATGATTAGCGGAAGTTAAATTGTCAGATGCGAAAACAGTATATTAACAAGCCTTCTGTACGCAACACTTTGTCAAATAACTTTCAACGGTCTCATCCTTGTCCATCTTAGGTAAATCCTTTCCAATAGAATCCAAAATCTCTTCAATGGAATCTACATAAGCCTTATACGAATTGAAGGCATATCCGTAAAAGGTATTAGCATGCTCAGCCAAATCATTTTCCAACTCATTAACCGAAGTAAAAAGATTGCAAATCGAATATGTAACACTATCAGATACAAGCTTTTCAAATGTGCGGAAAAAGAATCCATCCGATACTCTGCAATCATATTCTTGAACATCCGTCTGATCAATAAAATAATCTAAATCATACATACTATAGTAATCGCCGTTTTCAATCAATTCAGTTTGAAAATCTGTTAATAGGTTTTTGTAGCAGTTTTTAATCTTATCATTTAACATCTCATACTGCTTAGTATATCCCGTTAGTGAACAAAGCGTTTCAAGGTTTTTCAAAGAATCACTAAAAGCATCATCAATGTATTCTCGATAAAAATCAGCTGCTTCCTTAGCCAATGATTTTGAACTGGATGGATCAAAGTATTTACTGGCTTCATTATATACTTTCTCAATGCATTTATCTCTGGCAGCCTCACATTCATGTTTAGATTTAAATGATTTACCAGAGAGTGATGAGCCTAAATACAGGTGATGCACGTTGATGATTTTTCGACTCTTTAATTCTTTATGGAATAGTGTCGCAAGCGGAGAATGAGTTTCATGGAAATCATCATATCCATTTGAAATTGCAGCCTGTTTTGCTATTTCAATAGTACTTTCATTTTCGACCGTAGGTAGCTTAAAACCAGAAACAGTAATGCCAGCTTTTTCATATTGTGTTTTAGTATATGAATTATCAATGGTTGCATTTCCAGCATTAATGTATTCAACATTTGGCTTTCTAATTGGAATGGAAAAGCTCTCATTACATAAATATATTTTCTTAGCATCATTATTAAGTAATTCAGCTAGTTCCTCCTGATTTAATGCTACAATATGCAAATTATTCAATACATCAGAATCAGAAGTAAACTCTGAAACAATTATTCTCTTACGTTTTAGCTTTTCTTTTTCTTCTTCGGTCATATTCTCGACTGGTTCACATTCTACTCCAAGTGCCTTGCAAAGTTTATTTATGCAGCCTGGTTTATCAAATGGAATTTGGTTTATGGCAATTGCCTCGTTTTCATAATAATGCTGCTCGAGCCAGCTTAATAATGAGCCATCCATATGATATTTTAGAAGTTCTTCGGAGTTGAAATTATCGCGAAGTTCTTTTAGGGAATGAATTGTAACTCCATTAAATGTCAGTTCAGTTTTGGTATCTGAAGAACTGATATTATTATTAGAGTCTGACAGGTCTTGTCTTGGCATTGATGGAATATTAATTATAGGTTTAATTGTTGTCATAATTTTTCTCCTTTCAAAGTTGAGGTTTGTTTTTACAAGCTGATACTACATTTTTGAAATGACATATTTTGTCATGGAGAAGAAAATTTTTAGAATAAAAAATTCTTTAGTAGCAAGTGTGGCGAAGTCACACGGATTGATTTTATAGAAAAATAGAAAAACAAAAAATCGCACCTGCTAAACTGCAAGTGCGACACTTTTGTTAATATTACGAGTCCTACGCAGCTCCAGGACGGAACAACATATGACTCTAATTATATTATACACCATATTTGTATGAAGTCAAACGAAAAATTATGGACTTTCTCTTATTTACTCCCATATAGCAAGGAAATGTACGATATAGTGGATAAAATAAAGAATGTGATTTTAATGTTCATGTGCTATAATAAAGGCGATACGCTAGAACGTTCTTGAATTACTGAAAGGAATTAGTATGGGAACTTATTTTAATCCAAACAATGAAAGCTTTACAAAAAATCGGGAAGATTGGTTTAGAAGAATATGGAATTTAAGCGAGGAACTAGAATAAAAAATCGATATGAAATCATAGAACAAATAGGGGAAGGCGGATTCGGTAACACGTATAAAGCCATCGACTGCCTTGTGAATCGATTTGTGGCAATCAAGTGCTCCAAGAACAGTCTGGCACATGAAGCAAGAATTTTAAAGGAAATCAATAATGTTCCTTATATCTCACATATATATGATTACTTTGTATTTGAAAAATATAATTTTATAGTAATGCGTCTGGTAAAAGGCAAATCACTCTTGCAATACATGAAGGAAGAGGGAGGCAAGTTAAGTGATACGGTATTAAAACAAGTTCTTCCATCTGTTTTTATTACTTTGGATCAGATGCACAATATGGGTATCATTCATAGGGATATCAGCCCAGGCAATTTAATACTTACGGATGATAATACTTTGTATTTGATTGATTTTGGCGCAGCTACTTCAATCCGGGAAGGAAGGCTAAAAAACAAACATGTTTTTCAACACGTTGGGTTGGACTCACCAGAGCATTCGGATGTATTAAAGCAGGGGACTTGGACTGATGTGTATTCTCTTTGTTCTACAATTGTGTATTTATTGTCAGGAGAAGGGATTCCTGTAGCGAAAGATAGACAGAAATATGACCCTGTCCCATCAATGCTTTTGAAATTATCTTTGTCTTCAAAAATGCAAAATGCAATAATGAAGGGCTTGTCACTTGATCCACAGAAGCGTTATGACTCCGTACTGGATTTTGCCAAGGATTTTCTTGGAACAGATAATCAGAGTACAATTCATGATAAGTATTCTGTTCATTATCATGCGAAAACATATATAGGCAGCAGGGATGTAAATCAAGATAATTTCATGATTGATACACTGTTTGCTTATGCAGGAGAGGATTGCGAAATTAAAGGTTACATAGAATGTGAGCGTGATGAATATCATATTGTTGCAATTGCGGATGGGGTAGCATCAGTAATGCATGCGGAATTAGCTTCAAAGGCGACGATTCAAGCTGTATCTCATTTTATCGAACAACATAAATCGAGTGATGTACTTGCAGAAAATCTGATAGAAGCTCTTCTGGACCAAATAAATGAAAAAATAATAATTTTAAGTGAAAAAATCGGAAGAACTGCTTCGACAATCGCAATTATGTTATGGAAAAATGATAGATATTGCGTTGCAAATATCGGGGATAGTCCAATTTATCACCTAAGTGGAAAGCGATTATTATGTTTAACAAATGAGCATACAAAAGCCAGAGAGAAACTTGATAAAGGGCTACCGGCCAGTAAAGATGATTTTCATAAACTGTCCCGATATCTTGGTAAGCGAGGAATTGCCGGAAGTCAAATGGCTTTTTTTAAGATGGGAAAAATTAAAAAAGGAGATATTTTTCTAATTTGTTCTGATGGTGTATCAAAATCTACTACGGATTCCCAAAGGAAAAGATATCTGAAAAAAGATGGTGATAAGGCTATGAAAAAGTTATATGCAAAATGTAGTAAGAATCCCAATATGGATAATTGTACAGCTATTATTTTAAAATTCCAAAAATCCCAAAAATAAATGGGGTAAATATTGGACAGTAGAAATGAGATACTTCTTTCAACAGAAAAGGATGTTGAAAGGAGTATTTTTTATGAAGGGATATTTTGTAGCAGGCGGATACATGGGACTGGTTGATGGTGAGTATATGTTGTTTGTTGACGAGAGCGAATACAGAGAGGTTTTTGAAGAGTTATATTAATTGAATTTATCCTGTCAATGTGGCATAATAAAAGGTGGCTTTTTAGATGAGCAGATAGGAGGAAAATTATGACAGTAAATGAAGTTTCAATTGCGAATTCGCAGGAAGATATTAAGATTCGTCCCTATGAGCATCATGCTAAATATTATGAGACAGATCAGATGGGTATCATCCATCATTCCAACTATGTAAAATGGATGGAGGAGGCCAGACTGGATTTAATGGATCAAATCGGCCTAAATTATAGACAAATGGAAGAAATGGAAATCATTAGTCCGGTGTTATCGATTTCCGTAAATTATCATAGTATGGTTCACTTTGATGAAACTGTAGTGATAAATACCAAAATATTAAAATACAACGGAATAAAAATGGAAGTAGAATATGTAATGACTGACAAGGAAACTGGAGAGCTTCGCACTACAGCTACAAGCAGTCATTGCTTCTTAAATAAATCAGGAAAACCAATCTCTCTAAAGAGAACTTATCCTGAGCTTGATACTAAATTTTTTGAATTCAGGGAAGAATAATTGATGATTAAAGACAGACTTGAAATGCTACGTCAAGAGATGGACAAAAGGAATATCTCTATTTATCTTGTCCCAACCTCTGATTTTCATGAATCAGAATACGTGGGAGATTACTTTAAAGCAAGACAGTACATCACTGGGTTTACCGGTTCGGCAGGCATGGCTGTGATTACTATGTCAGAGGCTTTTTTGTGGACTGATGGAAGATATTTTATTCAGGCAAGGGAGCAGTTGGAAGATACCTCTGTAGAACTTATGAAAATGGGGGAGGAAGGTGTTCCCACAGTAGACGAGTTTATAGAGAGCCAACTGTCAGAAGGACAGTCTCTGGGCTTCGATGGAAGAGTTGTAAATGGAGCCTGGGGCAAGAAACTATTAGCTATTGCGAAGATGAAATCGGCTAATCTTTATGTAGAAGAGGATTTGATAGATATTATCTGGAAGGACAGGCCGCCTCTTTCAAAAGAGCCAGCCTGGGTTTTGGATAATAAATATGCCGGAAGAGATATAAGTGAAAAGCTAAAAAATGTTAGGGGGAAAATGAGAGAATCAGGTGCCCAGGTACATCTTCTTAGTTCCTTGTACGACATTGCATGGCTTTTAAATATCAGAGGAAATGATATAAGCTATGTTCCGGTTGTGTTATCGTATCTTGTGCTGACACAGGACTTATGCATATGGTTTGTTCAGGAGGAAGCTATTTCATCTCAGGTTAGAGAATACTTGGATGACAACGGAATAATTACTAAGCCATATGATAGTATTTTTGATTATATAAGTGGACTAGAGGATAAGTCTGTTTTAATGGATACTTCTGTTGTGAATTACAGAATTTGTGATAGCATGTCGGATAGCATTACTGTAATTGATGATGTAGATCCAACAGTGCTAATGAAGGCAGTAAAAAATGAAATAGAAATTAAAAATATAAAAAGTGCACATATTAAAGATGCAGTAGCTATGTGCAAATTTATGTACTGGCTAAAGACAAATATTGGGAAAATCCCAATGACTGAGATATCGGTCTCTGACTATCTCGAAGAGCTAAGAGCAAAGCAGGAAGGTTTTTTAGAGCTTAGCTTTGATACTATCAGTGGTTATGCAGAGCATGGAGCAATTGTTCATTATTCAGCAACGCCTTCAACTGATAAAGAGTTAAAACCTGAAGGATTGTTACTGGTAGATTCAGGTGGACATTATCTGGAAGGAACAACTGATATTACAAGAACCTTTGCACTTGGACCTGTTACAGATGAGATGCGGGATATGTTTACAAGGGTATGCAGGGCAAATCTTAATCTTGCCAATGCAAAATTCAGATATGGATGCAGTGGTCTAAGTCTTGATGTACTTGCTAGAGCCCCTCTTTGGGAAGCTGATATGAATTATAATCATGGAACAGGTCATGGAGTAGGATATTTACTCAATGTTCATGAAGGACCGAATGGTTTTCATTGTAGACAGAACTCAAATGGAAAACCGGAACAGATTTTAGAAGAGGGAATGGTTACAACAGACGAGCCTGGAATTTATCTGGAAGGCAAATTTGGAATCAGGACAGAAAATGAATTGATATGTCGTAAAGGTAATAAAAATGAATATGGACAGTTCATGTACTTTGAGAATATTACCTATGTACCGATTGATTTGGACGCAATTGATCCTAACCAGATGTCCCCTCAGGAAAGACAGATGCTAAATCAGTACCATGAAAATGTTTATAAGCTTATAGCGCCATTGCTTGAAAAAGAAGAGGCACAGTGGCTAAAGGAATATACAAGAGCAATATAAAAGGAATAGGAAAATAGCATGAGTGAAAAATTAGTGCTTATTGATGGGCACAGTATTTTAAATAGAGCATTTTATGGACTTCCGGATTTGACAAATTCAGAAGGTGTTCATACAAATGCAGTATATGGATTTTTGAATATTATGTTCAAAATATTAGAGGAGGAACAGCCAGATTACCTGACTGTTGCTTTTGATGTCTCAGCACCTACATTTCGTCACAAGATGTATGATGCCTACAAGGGAACCCGAAAGCCTATGGCTGACGAGCTAAGACAGCAGGTTCCACTTATCAAAGAAATGCTAAAGGCAATGGGTGTTAAAGTCATTGAGATGGAAGGCTATGAGGCTGATGATGTCCTGGGAACTTTATCTGTAAAAGGAGAAAAGGCAGGAATGAAGGTGGCTGTTATCTCAGGAGACCGAGACTTACTTCAGCTTGCAACAGAAAATGTAATGATTCGAATTCCAAAGACCAAGAGAACAGGCACGGAAATCGAGAATTATCTTGCAGCTGATGTTATGGAAAAATACGGCGTTACACCAACAGAGTTTATTGATGTAAAAGCTCTTCAGGGTGATACTTCAGACAATATTCCAGGTGTTCCTGGAATTGGTGAGAAAACTGCAGGAGCACTTATTGCTGCTTATCACAACATTGAAGCTGTTCATGAAAATGCAGAGGTGATAAAGCCCCCAAGAGCTGGTAAAAATATTGTAGAGTATTGGGACCAGGCAGTGATGAGCAAGGAACTGGCTACAATCATTGTAGATGCTCCGATTGAATACGATTTTGCAGATGCTAAACTGGATGGAATAGACTCTTTGTATACAGAAGAAGCATTCTTGATGTGTAAAAAATTAGAATTTAAAAATCTTTTATCCAGATTTAATGTTGAGGCTCCAAAGAATCATGCAGAGGACTATTTTAAGCTTATAGACAAAAAGTCAGATGCTGATGCAATTTTCGAGAAAGCAAGTGGAAAAGAAATTGCTTTTTCTGTGATTCCTTCAGAGCACAAAACAGGTGCTCCAAAAGAAGGACAGATGAGTCTGTTTGATGAACCTGTAATAAACAGTTTTCTTGGAATGGCAATATGTACTGGAGAACAGGAGATTTTCTTTATAAAGACAAACGAAGAGATTTCCAGTGAATATCTGACAGAGAAATTATTTAGTGTAGATGCAAGTTTTGTCTCACCTGATTTGAAGCGTGATTTACATTTGATGGAGTTAGAATTAGAGAAAGTAAAACCATCAGGTTTCAAACCAGAGGATAGAGATAATTTCTTTGATATGATGGTTGCGGCCTACTTATTAAATCCAATCCTTGGAGATTATCCATATGACGGAGTGGCAAAGGATTATTTAGGACTTATGCTTTCTTCAAAAAAGGATTATCTGGGCAAAAATTCCTGTGAGAAAATGTATGAGCAGGAACCAGATACTCTTCTAAAATTCGCATGCTATGAAGTATATGTAGCATGGAAGTCAAAGGATGTCTTGGAGGAGAGACTTGAAGAAAAGAATATGCTTTCCCTGTATAAAAACATTGAGATGCCATTGATATTTGTCCTATACGATATGGAAAGAGAAGGTATATCAGCGGATGCAGCAGAATTAAAAGAATACGGAGAAAAGCTTTCTGTATCAATAGAAGAATTAGAACGAAAAATCTATGAGGCAGCGGGAGAAGAGTTCAACATCAATTCACCTAAACAGTTAGGTGTGATATTGTTTGAAAAACTGGGAATGCCAAATGCCAAGAAGACAAAAACAGGATATTCTACTTCAGCAGATGTACTTGACAAGCTTGCTGTAGATTACCCAATTGTGGCAGATGTCTTAGAATACAGACAGCTTTCAAAATTAAAGTCCACATACGCAGATGGACTTGCCGGATATATAGATGAAAATGGAAGAATTCATACTACATTCAACCAGACAATTACTGCAACAGGAAGACTTAGCAGTACTGAGCCAAATCTTCAGAATATACCGATTAGAATTGAGCTTGGCAAGCTGATAAGAAAAGTATTTAAGCCAAAGTCAGGATATTTATTTGTTGATTCAGATTATTCTCAGATTGAGTTACGTGTTCTGGCTCATGTATCTGGAGATGAGAAATTAATAGATGCGTTTAGAAGTGGTCAGGATATTCATAGAAGTACAGCTTCACTAGTATTTGATACTCCTTTCGAGGAGGTAACTGATCTGCAAAGAAGAAATGCAAAGGCAGTTAACTTTGGAATCGTGTATGGTATTAGTGCTTTTGGTCTTTCTCAGGATTTAAACATAGAGAGAAAAGAAGCACAGGCTTATATTGACAGCTATTTTGAAAAATATCCAAAAATCAAAGAATTTCTTGATAGCACAGTAGAAGGAGCAAAGGAAAACGGTTATATTACTACTATGTTCGGACGAATAAGACCAATTCCGGAGTTGTCATCAAGCAATTTTATGCAGCGCCAGTTTGGAGAGAGAATTGCAATGAACTCTCCTATTCAGGGAACAGCAGCAGATATTATAAAGATTGCAATGATACGTGTTCATGATCGCCTTGCCAAGGAGAATTTAAAATCAAAACTGATTCTTCAGGTTCATGATGAACTGCTTATAGAGACTGCAGAGGATGAAAAAGAAAAGGTTATTGATATTCTTGAGCAGGAGATGAAAAAAGCAGCAGATTTACAGGTTGAACTGGAAGTTGGAACCGAAGTAGGGTACGATTGGTATGAAGCCCATTAGTTAGGAGTAATATGATTTTTATAGGAATTACAGGTGGCGTTGGTGCTGGAAAGTCAGCTATTTTAGAATATCTGTCTAAGCAGCCGGGATGCAAGGTTATGCTGGCAGATGAGATAGCTCACCAGCTTATGGAACCCGGCACTGAGTGTTATAGACAGCTAAAGGAAACATTCGAAGGAGAAGATATTTGGCAGCAGGACGGGCGCTTTGACAGATTAGCTTTAGCAAGAGTGATTTTTAGTGATAACAAAAAAAGAGATATACTAAATTCTATTGTTCATCCTGCAGTTAAGAAATACGTTATAGATGAAAAAGAAAAAGCAATCCGAGAGAACACGATTTCAGTTCTTGTGCTTGAGGCGGCTCTTTTAATAGAAGAACATTATGATGAAATTTGTGATGAACTTTGGTATATTAATACAAGCAGAGAAAATCGAAGAAAGAGACTTAAAATTCAGCGAGGATATTCGGACGAGAAAATAGATAATATATTTTCAAGTCAGCTTACGGACGAGCAGTATAAAGAAAATTGTAAAGTTATAATAGACAATAACGGAACAATTGAAGAGTCGATTTTACAGATACAAAAAGCATTTGAACAATATAAGGAGTAAATTATGGATAATGTATTTGGACTTGATATTGGAACTAGAAATGTTGTTGGTACAGTAGGATATCGTACAGAGGATGATGGATTTGTCGTTGTTGCACAGAACATTAAGGAGCATGAGACAAGAGCCATGCTTGACGGACAGATTCATGATATAGGAAGAGTGGCAAGAACAATCGGAGCTGTAAAGGCAGAGCTTGAGCAGCAGATTGGACAGCCTCTTTCAGAAGTATGTATAGCTGCCGCTGGTCGAGTACTTAAAACAGTAACTACACATATTGAATATGAGTATGCAGAGGAAACAGTTGTAACAGGAGAGGATATACATACATTAAGCCTTCTTGGTATTGAGAAAGCACAGGATACATTAAAAGAAAATAATGATACCAACTATAAATTTTATTGTGTAGGTTATTCAGTAGTTAAATATTATTTGAATGATGAAGTTTTCATCAGTCTCGAAGGACATAAGGCGACAAAAATAGGCGAAGATATAATTGTGACCTTCCTTCCAGAAGATGTTGTGGATGGATTATATTCTGCAGTTGGACAAGTTGGACTTACTGTTGCCAATATGACATTGGAGCCTATTGCCGCAATCAATGTTGCTATTCCTGAGAATTTCAGAATGCTCAATATTGCTCTTGTGGATGTGGGAGCAGGAACAAGCGATATTTCCATCACAAGAGATGGAAGCATTATTGCATATGGAATGATTCCTCATGCAGGCGATGAGATTACAGAAGTTCTTGTTCAGCATTTTCTTGTTGATTTTAAGATGGCAGAGCATATAAAGCTTCAATCAACAACAGAAAAAGAGGTTACATACAAGGATATCATGAGTATTGAGCACACAATTCCTTCGGAAGAAGTATGGAAGGTTGTGGAGCCGGTAGTAGAAAGAATTACCAAAGAGGTTGGCGAGAAGATAAAAGAATTAAACGGGGACAAGACAGTTAGCGCCTGCTTCGTAGTTGGTGGTGGTGGAAAAATTCATGGATTTACAGAGAATCTTTCTAAAATCCTTGATCTTCCACAGGAGCGAGTTGCTCTAAGAGGAGAGGAAGTACTTGGTGAGGTTACTTTCCAGCAACAGGATATAAAAAAGGATCCTCTGCTTGTTACTCCAATTGGAATCTGTCTTAATTATTATGAACAGAGAAATAATTTCATCATGGTAAGATTCAATGGAGAGAGACTGAAGTTATATGACAATAACAGACTTACAATTGTAGATGCTGCATTACAGGCAGGATTTCCAAATGATCAGCTTTTCCCTAAACGTGGATTGCCAATCAACTTTACAGTAAATGGAGCAGCAAGAATTGCAAGAGGTGAGGCTGGTGAGGGTGCTATTGTCACAATGAATGGAAAGCCTGCAAATATTAACACACCTCTTGAACCAAACTGTGAGATTACGATAGAACCATCGACATCAGGTGCAGATGCAGTCTATACAATAGGACAGCTTGAAGAATATACAAAATCAAGTCTTACTTTTAATATAAATGGATACAATGTAATTTGTCCAAAATTTGTTCAGGTAAATGGAAGTCTTGAGCCTGCTACATATGAGATTCAGGAAGGCGATGAAATCGAAACAAGAAACTTCTATACAGTTGGACAGGTTGCTGAGTTTATGGATGTAAATATTGATACAAATGAAGAGCTTCTTGTAAATAATGTACCAGCCACACTTGAGACACTTGTATATGAGAATTTCTCAATTGAATGGGTGGAAGCTCCATATACGGTTGCCAGAAGCACAGATAACAATTATAATGTGACAGAAACGGTGACAGATGATAATATTTCAGGAGTAGAAAATGCAGCTGAGGAAAAGACTGCTGAGGAGAATGCAGTCGAGGAAAATATTGTTGCAGCTGGGGATACAACAGCTTCTGATAGCGTATCAGAGAATGAAAATGTTGCAGTAACTGAAGATGTAACAGCTTCTCAAAGTGTAACAGAGAATGAAAGTGTTGTGGCAACTGAGGCTACAGCAGCTTCACAAAGTGCAACAGACAACGTTGCAACAACAGAGAGTGTAGCAGAAGCACAGCCTGCTCCTGATACAAAAAATATCTTTGTATTTGTAAATAATGAACCGGTTGAGATGATGGGAAAAGACAAATATATTTTTGTAGATATTTTTGATAGAATCACATTTGACCTTCAGGCTGGAAGAGGAAGAGCAATTGCCACACTTATTAATGGCAGAGAAGCTCAGTTTACAGAGGAAATTTTTGAAGGTGATAAAATAGAATTATACTGGAAAGAGAATTAATATGTTAGAATTATTCAGTATTGCCAGTGGAAGCAGTGGCAATTGCATCTGTGTAGGAACAGATAGTTCCCATGTTTTAATTGATGCAGGAATAAGTGGAAAAAAGATAGAAAATGGCCTAAAAGCCATGGACATGCAGGCCACCGATATGCAGGGAATTCTCATAACACATGAGCATATCGATCATATTGCAGGCCTTGGAGTTATGGCAAGAAGATATCATTTGCCAATTTATGCAACTCAACTTACAATAGATGCTATAAAAAGGGTTAAAAGTGTAGGGAAAATTGATGAGACACTTTTTCATCCGATAATTGCAGGAGAGAAATTTGAAATAGGAGATATGAGCTTTGAGCCAATTTCAATTTCTCATGATGCTGCGGATCCTGTAGCATATAAGGCATCAAATAATAAACGAAGCATGGCGGTTATCACTGATCTAGGAACATATGATGAGACAATTATCGAGAAACTTCAGAATCTTGATGGCTTGCTTCTTGAGGCAAATCATGATATAAATATGCTTCAGATGGGACCTTATCCGTATCCGTTAAAACAAAGGATTCTAGGAGATAGAGGTCATTTGTCGAATGAGAGAAGCGGACAGTTACTTTGTGAGCTTCTTCATGATAAATTTGGAACAGTGTTACTGGGACATCTCAGTAAGGAAAACAACTACGAAGAACTGGCATATGAATCTGTCAGAATGGAGGTTACAATGGGAGATAATCCTTATAAAGCAGAGGATTTTCCGATTTATGTGGCAAAGCGTGACGGTGTATCAGAACCAATTCGAGTAGATTAAAAGGAGATTAAAATGGAAAACACAATGGACAAAGTAATTATCACAGTTGTTGGTAAAGACACAGTAGGAATTATTGCAAAGGTATGTACATATCTTTCAGACAGCGGAATCAATGTTTTGGATATTTCACAGACAATTGTTTCTGGATATTTTAACATGATGATGATTGTAGATTTTTCTTCTGCTACAAAATCATTTGCAGATATTTCATCTGATCTTGATAAACTTGGAGAGAAAATCGGAGTTGCTATTAAGTGTCAGAAGGAAGAAATCTTCAATATGATGCACAGAATTTAATTAAAAAGGAGAATAAATCATGATTAATATTGGTGAAGTACTCGAAACCAATGCAATGATCGAGAAGGAGAACCTGGATGTTCGTACTATTACAATCGGTATCAGCCTTCTTGACTGTATAGATTCAGATCTTAAAAAGTTAAATGAGAATATTTACAATAAAATAACAACTGTTGCAAAGGATTTAGCAGCAACTGGTGAGGCTATCGAAAAAGAATTCGGTATTCCAATTGTAAACAAACGTATTTCTGTAACTCCAATCGCATTAGTTGGTGGAGCTGCATGTAAGACATCTGACGATTTTGTTACTATCGCAGATACAATGGATAGAGCAGCAAAGGCTGTAGGAGTAAATCTTATTGGTGGATACTCAGCACTTGTTACTAAGGGAATGACAAAAGCAGATGAGCTTCTCATCCGTTCTATTCCAAAGGCTCTTTGCAGTACAGAAAGAGTGTGTAGTTCAGTTAATTTAGGATCTACAAAAATTGGTATCAATATGGATGGCGTTAAGCTTATGGGAGAGATTCTTCTTCAAGTTGCTGAAATGTCAAAAGACAGAGATTCAGTGGATTGTATGAAGCTTGTAGTATTCTGTAATGCACCTGATGATAATCCATTTATGGCTGGTGCTTTCCACGGTGTAACAGAAGCTGATGCTATTATTAACGTTGGTGTTTCTGGTCCTGGAGTTGTTAAAAAGGCACTTGAGAGTGTTCGCGGAGAGAACTTTGAGGTTCTTTGTGAGACAATTAAGAAAACAGCATTTAAGGTTACTCGTGTTGGACAGATGGTTGCACACGAGGCTTCAAAGCGCCTTGGAATTCCATTTGGTATCGTTGACTTATCGCTTGCTCCAACTCCGGCAGTAGGTGATTCGGTTGCTGATATCTTATGCGAAATCGGACTTGAGTATGCGGGTGCGCCTGGTACAACTGCAGCACTTGCAATGCTTAACGATCAGGTTAAAAAAGGTGGAGTTATGGCTTCATCATATGTTGGTGGACTTTCAGGTGCATTCATTCCTGTATCAGAGGATCAGGGAATGATTAATGCAGTTGAGGCTGGTGCAATCACACTTGAGAAATTAGAGGCAATGACATGTGTATGTTCTGTAGGACTTGACATGATTGCAATTCCAGGAGATACTCCTGCAACAACAATTTCAGGAATTATTGCTGATGAGATGGCTCTTGGAATGATTAACCAGAAGACAACAGCCTGTCGACTTATTCCTGTAATTGGAAAGGGTGTTGGAGAGACTGTAGAATTTGGTGGTTTATTTGGATATGCACCAATTATGCCAGTAAACAAATTCTCATGTGCCGATTTTGTAAATCGTGGAGGCCGTATTCCTGCGCCAATTCACAGTTTCAAAAACTAATTAGTGGATTTTTCGATTATTTATTTGTTTGACAGAAGTAAAAAATCGTGTTTAAATATATTTGTTATATGACTGACGGAATCGTGGAGTTTACCACATGAAGTATAACAAATTTTGAATTAATGCCGACCGTCTGGGCGTACAGAAAAGTTATATTTTTCATAGCTGTGTGTGCGTTCAGATAGGTCGGTTTTCTTTTTTTATAAAATGTTAATGGACAGAGTTCTGTTTTTGAATCGATTTTCTAGAAGTAATTACACATAGTAAAGGAACAAAGAAATATTTTTCAGAAAGAGAGGAAACAAAATGAACAAAGTATCACTTGCACAGGAATTATCAAGCACAAGTTATCCAGGACGTGGAATCGTAATTGGAGTAACTCCAGATGGAAAGAAAGCTGTTACTGCTTACTTTATCATGGGAAGAAGTGAGAACAGCCGTAATCGTGTATTCGTAGAGGATGGAGAAGGAATCCGTACACAGGCATTTGATCCTTCAAAGCTTGAAGATCCAAGTCTTATCATCTATGCTCCAGTTAGAGTTCTTGGAAATAAGACAATCGTAACAAATGGTGATCAGACAGATACAATCTACGAGCTTATGGACAAGCAGCAGACATTTGAGCAGGCTCTTCGTACAAGAGAGTTCGAGCCAGATGCTCCAAACTATACTCCTCGTATTTCAGGAATTATGCATATCGAAGACGGTGAGTTCAATTATGCAATGTCTATTCTTAAGAGCAACAACGGAAATCCAGCTGCTTGTAACAGATATACATTCGCATACTCTACTCCAGTAGCAGGTGAAGGACATTTTATCCATACATACATGGGTGATGGAAATCCACTTCCAAGTTTCGAGGGAGAGCCAACATGGGTAGACATCGATGGAGATATCGATAGTTTTACAAACATGGTATGGGAGAATCTCAATGAGGATAATAAGGTATCTCTTTTTGTAAGATACATTGATATCGCAACTGGTGAGTATGAGACACGTATCGTAAACAAGAATAAATAATTAATTATACAGGAGATTTAAAAATGCAGGAATACGAATTAAAATACGGATGTAACCCAAATCAGAAACCATCTAGAATTTACATGCAGGAGGGTGAGCTTCCAGTTAAAATCTTAAGCGGAAGAGCTGGATATATCAATTTCCTTGATGCATTTAACGGATGGCAGCTTGTAAAGGAGCTTAAGAAAGCGACTGGACTTCCAGCTGCTACTTCTTTCAAACATGTTTCACCAGCAGGTGCAGCAGTAGGTCAGCCACTTTCAGATGTAGAGAAGAAAATCTACTGGGTTGATGACATGGATATTGAGTTTACTCCACTTGCAAATGCTTACATCAGAGCAAGAGGTGCTGACAGAATGTCTTCTTTTGGAGATTTTATCTCTCTTTCAGATGTTTGCGACAAGAGCACAGCACTTGTTATCAAAAGAGAGGTTTCTGATGGTGTTATCGCTCCAGGATACACAGATGAGGCTCTTGAGATTTTGAAACAGAAAAAGAACGGAAATTACTGCGTAATTGAAATTGATCCAGATTACGTTCCAGCTCCAATCGAGAGAAAGGATGTATTTGGAATTACTTTCGAGCAGGGAAGAAATGAACTTGTAATCGATGATGATTTCTTTTCAAATATTGTTACAGAGAATAAAGATTTAACAGAGCAGGCAAAAATTGATTTAGCAATTGCAATGATTACTCTTAAATATACTCAGTCAAACTCAGTTTGCTATGTAAAGGGTGGACAGGCAATCGGTATCGGAGCTGGACAGCAGTCAAGAATTCATTGTACAAGACTTGCTGGTTCAAAGGCAGATAATTGGTGGCTTCGTCAGTCTCCACAGGTTCTTGGTCTTCAGTTTGTAGATGGAATCAGAAGAGCTGACAGAGATAATACAATTGATTTATATATCGGTGAGGATTACATGGATGTTCTCGCTGAAGGTGAGTGGCAGAAATTCTTCAAGGTAAAACCAGAAGTATTCACAGCTGAAGAGAAGAGAGCATGGCTTGACAAAAACACAGATGTTGCTCTTGGTTCAGATGCATTCTTCCCATTTGGAGATAACATCGAAAGAGCTAAGAAGAGCGGTGTTAAATATGTTGCACAGCCAGGTGGTTCAGTTCGTGATGATCATGTAATTGATACATGTAACAAATATGGAATGGTAATGAGCTTTACAGGAATCAGGCTTTTCCATCACTAATTATATTTGTTGGGAAGATTCCCTAGAGTAAAATTGAAGGGCTAATGTTTAAGTGTGAAAACTTAAGCATTAGCCCTTTTTTAAAATCCTTCTTTTTTCCGGACAAGACGCAATTCTTTTCTTTTTTCACCTGCTTCCCATTCGGCCTGTTGACCTACTGATTCGATGACTAGTCCGGGAACCTTAGTTGGTTTTCCATCAGAGTCGACGGCTACAATGGTAAGGTACGCTCTATTTACAGGATGGCGTGTTCCACAAAGTTCTTCTACATATGTGTCAACACGAACTTCCATAGAAGTATTGCCAACGTAGGTTACTTGTCCAATAAGTACAACGAGATCTCCCAGAAAAACTCCCTTCATAAATCTCAGATTATCCACGGATGCAGTTATTACATTATGTTCTGAGTGGCGTATTGCAGTTAGTCCGGCAACCTCGTCAATCCATGCCATTAGCTGTCCTCCGAATAAACGTCCAGCTCCATTTAGATGCTCTGGACGAATTTGAAAAATTTGTTCTACTTTTGATTCGGATGCTTTTTTCTCCATTTTTCTACTCCTAATATATAAAATTACTTTGGAAATAAGAAAAGTATATCACATTATAGATAAAAGAAAAATAAAGTCTCAAGTACTTTCTTGACAAAGGAAACGGTCGTTAGCTATAATATAGAAAAGCGTCGTCTATAAAAATAGAGTTAAAGGTAAAGGATTATTTATTTACACTTGTTTTAGCTGACTCTGATAGTCCATATCTAAAAATGAGTGACGATTATTGTGCTGGGTATGCTTGCGGTTACCATATGGTGAAATATTACTTAGAAAAAACAGGGAAGAGCATTGTCAAAGCAACTATATTACCGGCGGAAGAAATACTAAAAGAAATAGAGGAATTTTGGGAAGAGACAACTATATGTCGGTAAATAATTAGTAATGGCAGAAGGAAAAGAAAAAACATGTATTTAATTTCAATTTATTTTGATGAACAGACCAATAAAATATTGCAGCGATATGTCGACAATATCGCCATAAAAACTGGAAATACATTTATGAAGGAACACAATGTGCCACCACATATGACAATATCTTCAATTGAGGCGAGAAACATTGAGGTATTGATTCCTTCATTTAAAAAATTAGATGGAAATTTGAAATCTGGTGAAATAAGGTTCGTCTCAATTGGTCAATTACTGCCATATGTTTTTTATGTAACACCAGTATTAAATGAGTATTTGCTAAATCTTTCAAGACAGATTTTTGATTCTTTCTCAGATATTCCGGAGACGACAATTAGCAAATATTATCAACCATTGTCGTGGCTTCCTCATGTTACTCTGGGAAAAACATTGACAAAGGAACAGATGCGTACAGCCTTCTTGGTAATGCAGGAGAATTTTGCACCATTTACTGCAAGAGTAACGGAGATTGGTTTGGCAAAGGTTAATCCTCATGAAGATGTTGTAAGATATGAACTTGACTAAATCATAACTGAGATAAAAGCCGACCGCGGATTGCAGAAATGCGCAGAGGAAGATGGACATATAAAATAGTTTAATAACTAGAAATTTGTGGAGATGATTAAAAATGATTTATAAGGTGATAGATAGAGAAAAGTATTATCGCAAAGGTGTATTCCGTCATTTTTCAGAGGATTGTAAATGCTCGACTTCAATGACGGCAAGAATTGATGTTACGTATCTGGTGAATTACTCTAAAAATACGAAAACAAAATTTTATATCAATTTTCTTTATATACTTTCTAAGGTTCTTAATTCACGTGATGATTACAGAATGGGATATCTTTGGCAAACAAATGAATTAATCTGCTACGATGTAATAAATCCAACGCAGTATGTTTTTCACGAAGATACGGAAACGTGCACTCCTGTTTATACAGAATATCATGAGGATTATGAGAAGTTTTATAAAGCTGCGTTACGTGACCTTGAGGCTGCTAAGAAGACAAGAGAATATGGATTAGACATGGAAAATCATCCGAACTGGTTTGATGCATCATATATTTCGTGGTTATCCTATGATGCGTTAAATATTGAATTACCAGATGGGTATCTATTAAAAAACTTTTGCAATCTATAACTTCTAATTTGACATATAGAAAGTGAAGAATAAATGAGTAATATAATAGGCTACAATGATTTGCCAGAAGAAATTATCAATCAGATAAATAAGCTGGTAAATATATGGAAAAAATATGTGAATGATGAATTAGTTGGTATATATCTTCACGGTTCAATCGCATTAAATGCTTTCAATCCTAAATCAGGCGATATAGATATATTAGTTGTTGTAAATAATTCTTTGGATATCAAAACAAAGCTGTCTATTGCAAAGGAAATAATTGAAATTGACCAAAAGCCATGTCCTTTGGAAATGTCCGCAATACTGTTAAAGGACGCAAAGGAATGGAAAACACCGGGAAATTGCGTTTTTCATTACAGTGATTTTTGGACAGAAAAATATCAGGAAAAACTTGCTAATCAAAAAGCCGAGTGCTATGTGGTTGATAATGAATTTCCGGATGCAGATGTTACCAGTTATATCAAGCTTATCGGGCAAAGCGGAATAGTTTTGTATGGTAAGGAAATATTTGATGTGTTTGGTGACATTTCTGATGATGATTTTTGGGCTGCTATCAGTGCAGATATAGACGATTATGATTTTCATGCTTACAATCCTAGATATTTTGCCAGTAATGTTTTGATTTTGGGAAGGATATTGTCTTTTAAGAAAGAAAAAAGGATATTATCTAAATATGACGGCGGTTTGTGGATGATAGAAAACGTACCCGAACAATTAAGTTATTTACCAAAGCTTGCGATGAAAATATGGTACGAAGATGAACAATGCGAACTTCCAGAATCGGATTTAGATAAATTAGGATCATACTTAATTGAAGAAATCAAAAAATGAAAAATGATGAGGTAACTAACGGTGAAAGTAATTGAATTTTTTACAACTGATAAAAAAGAACACTGGTTAAATGAAATAAAAAAATGCGACTGGGGTGCAGGACAGTACTTACATTACCTTCTCAGTGAAAACATACTAAAAAAGATGGTAGGTGAGACTGCACTAGTTCCAATGCTTGTGGACGGAGATAAGCTAATTTCTTTTTGCACATTTGCACCGCTTGATGATATTCAACCAACGGATTTGTCTCCATGGATTGGTTTTGTGTACACATTTCCAGAATACAGAGGACATCGTTATGCAGGTTTGCTTTTTGATTATGCGGAGAGTATTGCTACTGTTATGGAGCGCGAATACATATACATTTCTACAGGACATACAGGCCTGTATGAAAAATATGGTTATGAATTTTTCAAAATGGCAAAGGACATCGAAGGTGGGGACTCACGCATATATCGAAAAGCTCTTAACGTAGATGGAACTGAAAAAGACAGACGATATGAGAATGGTTCAAAATACAAAGCTGATATTGTCAAAGCAGCAAGGGAGAATGTTGACATGACAGCATATTGCGGATTTTCATGTACCCACTGTTTTCTTGGTGAATGGTGCGGAGGCTGCCGTTCGGTATTTAATTGCTGTTCTTATGGAACACTTTATGAGCGCGGAAAATGTCCGAATATTAAATGTTGCGAGGAGAAGCAAATTGACGGATGTTTTGAGTGCAATGAATTAGCAGAATGTACTAAAGGCTTTTATCAGCCGGATAACGACGGAGCCAATGCCTGTAAAACCCAGGCAATGTTTATTCAAAAATATGGTAAAGAGAAATTTTTCAAAGTCCATGATAAACTGCATGAAAAATACGATTTTAAAAAGACACAGGAAGTACTTGGTACAAGCTTAGACGAGGGCTTAAAAATTTTGGAAGAACAATTATCTACCTTGGAGGATTAATCATGAACAATATGCCAACAAAGCAAAGAATACTTTATTCTGCACTCAATCTTTTTTCAGAAAAAGGATACGATGGAGTAGGTGTTGATTTGATAGCAGAAAATGCAGGAATAAAGGGACCTTCTCTTTATAGGCATTATAAGGGGAAAGAGGATATTTTTAATTCAATGATGGATATGGTTACTTCACATTATGAAGAAGGATTCAGATTAAATCAGAATTCTAAAGAATTTCCAGAGAGTATGGACGAATTAATAGAGAACTCATTAGAGAAAATAAAATTCACCATGCATGATGAAATTGTTGGAAAAGTAAGAAGGATTCTGGCAATGGAGCAGTTTCGAAGCGAGAGAATGGCCAAGCTGGCTACGAAATATCATTTGGAAAATCAACAGCAAATGTATACAGAAATTTTTTCGGAATTGATGAAAAAGGCAATCTTAAAAAAAGATGATCCAGAGCTTTTGGCTCTTGAATTTGTTTCACCGGTTTCTCTTCTTATTCATTCATATGACAGACAGCCGGAGAGAGAAGAAGAGATACTGGATAAAATCAGAAAACATTTTGAACATTTTGCGAAAATATATTCTGATGAGAAATAAATCAAGTCAGGGTGAAAGAAGGGTTGACTACAATAAAAAAATGTGGTACTTTTAAACCGACAGGTAGTCGGTAGAGGTGTGTCATGAGAGTAGTTAAAGAAGCACAGGAAAGAAAAAATGAAATATTAGACGTTGCAGAGAGATTATTTTGCACTAAGGGATTTGATAATACAAGTACGAATGATATTTTAAATGAAATCGGAATTGCCAGAGGAACCCTCTATTATCATTTCAAGTCAAAGGAAGATATACTAGATGCCATGATTGAGCGTCTGACGAATCAAATTGTAGCAAAAGCAGCTATTATTGCCCTAGATGATTCAATACCGGTTCTTGAGAGACTAACGAGAACGATTCTTTCTTTGAATGTTGATAACGAGCTTGGTGATATGATTATGGAGCAGGTTCATAAACCGCAGAATGCATTGTTACACCAAAAGCTCGAGAATAGATTACTTTCTCAGGTCAATAAACTGATTACCACAATAGCAGAAGATGGTATTAAGCAGGGAATCATGCATACTGATTATCCCGCTGAGGCAGTGGACATGATTATGACATATTCTTATGTGGCATTTGACAGTATGAATGAATATACTAAAGAAGAGGAAATGAAAAAAATATTAGGATTTGTCTATCATGCAGAACGGGTTCTAGGAATGGAAAAGGGGGCATTGACTGAAGCTGTGCTTCCATTATTTACTGAATAGTAACTTACTATTTAGAAAATTAAAAGGAATTAATAGAGTTCCTTTTTATTTTTAAACATCTACCGACAGACAGTCGGTTTGTAGGAAAGGAAATTTAGTATGAAAAACTCATCAAAAAAGAGTAACTTTGGAAAATTTCTCCTATTATGGTCAGGAGAATTGATTTCAGCTATTGGAGGAGGGCTTACGAGTTTTGGATTAGGAGTATATGTGTTCATGCAAACTGGTAGTGCTACTGGGATGGCACTTGTAACACTCTTAGGTTTTCTACCAACTCTGATATTAAGTGTTCCAGCAGGCGTTCTGGCTGACCGATATGACAGAAGATTGCTAATGATGATAGGTGATGGATGTTCAGCACTTGGAATTATCTATATTTTATTATGTATGATAAATGGAGGGGCAAGTCTGACACAGATATGCATAGGAGTATTTGTAAGTGCAGTGTTCTCTTCTTTGCTGGAACCATCATATAGAGCTACTGTTTCGGATTTATTAACCAAGGAAGAGTTTTCAAAAGCAAATGGTCTGGTGAGCCTGGCAGGAAGTGCAAGATATCTAGTATCGCCATTGCTGGCAGGACTTTTACTTAGTGTGAGCGATATAAAGCTTTTGCTTGTGATTGATATTAGCACTTTTGTTATTACAGTAATATCTACTGCAGTTGTAAAAAGAGGAATTGAGACAAAGCAGGTGCAAAAGGAGGCTTCATTTTTAACAAGCATGAAAGAAGGATGGGAAGCAGTCCACTCTAGATCTGGAATTTTTTTGCTGATTTTGGTTTCTGCAGTTCTTACACTTTTTATGGGAGTGTTTCAAATCCTTGCTGAACCCCTAATTCTTGCATTTGCTGATTCAAAAACACTCGGTATTGCAGAGACGGTTTGTGCAACAGGAATGCTTGTTTCAAGTCTTATTCTGGGGATGAGGGGAATTAAGAAAAAATATGTAAGAGTACTGGAAGTATCTCTGGCATTTGCAGGAATAAATATGATTGGTTTTGGTGTCTGGGAGAATATTTTTGTGATTACTATTTTTGGATTTATGTTTTTTATGATGCTGCCATTTGCAAACAACTGCCTGGATTATCTGGTGAGGACAAATATTCCGGATGAATTGCAGGGAAGAGCGTGGGGCTTTATTGGTTTTCTTTCCCAGATGGGATATGTGGTTGCATACAGTGTAGGTGGTATATTGGCAGATTATATGGCAAAGGTTATGTGTACAAATGTAGGAAGAGGGGCTGGTGTAGTAATAATAGGCTCAGGAATCTGTTTGATAGTAACTGCACTTGCAATGTCAGGAATGAAGAGTATAAAAGAACTTTCAAAGGAGTAGGATGTGTTATGAAGAATAGTATTTTTACAAGAATGACACAGAAAGCATGGAAAAAGGATAAGTTTTCAACAATATGTTTTACTTTGTTCGTTGCAATCTCAATAGCATTATTTTCTCTTACAACAATGCTTTTTACAAACCTGTCAGGAGCCGTTTCGTTTTTGATGGAAGAGGCTAGGACACCGGATTATTTGCAGATGCACACGGGAGAAATAGACATTGAAGAGATAGAAAAATTTGCACAAGAACAACAAGGCGTGACGGATTGTCAGGTGCTTGTTTTTTTGAATCTTGATAACAGTATTTTGTCATTAGAAGAACAGTCTTTGCTTGATAGTACACAGGATAATGGAATTTGTGTTCAGGGGCACGGTTTTGATTACATGCTTGGACTTGATAATGAACTGCCGAATGTTATTCCGGGGCAGGTATATGTTCCAATATGTTATAAATCTCTTTATCAAGTACAAGTTGGCGATACCATGAAAATTGGTGAAGAAGAGCTAACTGTTGGTGGGTTTATAAGAGACTCGCAGATGAATTCCATGATGGCTTCTTCTAAGAGATTTCTCGTATGCGAGGAGGATTATGAGAGATTAAAACCCTTAGGACAAGAGGAATATCTTATAGAGTTTTTGCTTGATGATTCCGTTGATAGTAATGATTTTAAGACATCATATGAAAATGCCAATCTTCCTATGAATGGTCCAACTATTACAGGGCCGTTGATAAAGATGATGAATATCATGTCAGATGGAATTATGATTTTGATTATTCTTCTTATTAGCATCATAATTTTAATTATTTCATTTGTGTGTATTCGTTTCATGTTAATAACCAGAATTGTTTCTGAGGCAAATGAAGTTGGAATAATGAAGGCGATAGGAATTTCAAGAAAACATATTAAAAAGATGTTTTTTAAGAGATATTGTGTCCTGATTTTTATTGGAGGAATACTAGGAGTCATCCTATCCACTTTAATGTTTGGTCCGCTGTCTGCTCAGATGCGAAAGTTATATGGTGTTTCACCAAACCCGGTATCAAGGTTTATCTTTGCAATTTTAAGTGCAGCAATAATAGCAGGCGCTATTGTTATATTTGTCTTTAGAATTCTAAAGAAATTAAATCAGATGACTGCAGTAAAAGCACTTACAGGAACTTATGGAGAGGGAAAAAAGAAAAGTAATAAATTATGTATTGCATTTGTTACAGTTATAGCAGTTTTTCTCATGGTAATACCAACTAATCTTTACAACACATTATCGTCACCAAAATTCGTTACATATATGGGAATTGGCGATGCGCAAATCAGAATGGATATGCGTGGGGAAAGTGATGGCGATTCGAATTTTAAAAGAATTGAAACAATGCTATCAGAAGATTCTAATGTTAAGGAATATGCTCTTTTTCAGACAAGTTCTACGCCTGTTAAGCTAAGCGATGGAACAACTATGAATATGCTTATGGAATGGGGAAATCATACATATTTTCCAGTTGCCTATAATAAAGGAGAAGCTCCTGGCAAGGAGGGAGAAGTGGCATTATCATATTTATTATCTGAAGAATTAGAGCTTTATCCTGGAGATGAAATCTTGATTAAGATAGATAATAATTACCAGAAATGTACAGTTTCAGGAATTTATTCGGATATTACAAATGGGGGAAAAACCGCAAAGATTTTTTCTAATGATTTGGGCGATATGGACAAGGTTATGTGGAGAATTGCTTATCTTACATTAAAAGATAACACTACAGAAAAGAGTATAGTAGATAAATATACAGTAGAAGGAGCCCAAGTCGTAAATATTGAATCTCAAGTTAAGGGGACATATGGACCAACACTTACTCAGGTAAAAAGTGCGTCATTGCTGGTGGATATTATTGCATTTTTGATTATTTCTTTTATTATTGCACTGTTTGTCAGAATGACAATCTCGAATCAAAGATATGAGATATCGGTGAAAAAAGCACTGGGATTTAAAAGCGCGGATATACGGAAAAGCTTCTTGAAATCATGTCTAATATACGTGGTTGCAGGAATACTTATTGGAATAATTTTGGGATGCACACTTGGAGAGATTATTTGTGGCATGGCTCTTAAATCTCTTGGTGCAGTTGGATTTAAATTTGTATTTAGTATTGGAACAATCATAATAAATGGCATTATAGGCGGTGTTGCTGCAGTTTTAGCACTTTATATTGGAAGTAATGGAATAAGGAACATTAAAGCAACTGAATGTCTTAGAGGAAAGGAATAGATATGAGTGAAGTAATTAATGGAATTGGATTGTGCAAAGAAAATATTTTATTCAATGTAGATATTTCGATTAAAAAGGGGGAAATGGTTGCAATAATGGGACCTTCCGGGTCAGGTAAATCAACATTGCTATATCAAATATCAGGCATGGATACACCGGATTCAGGTAAGGTGATTTTTGATGGAAATGATATTTGTACATATAGTGAAGATAAAAGAGCAGAGGAACGTCTATGCAAAATGGGATTTGTTTTTCAGCAAATGAATATGCTACCGAACTTAAATATAATTGACAATATTATTTTTCCAGCACTCGAGGGTCAAAAACAAAAGAAAGGGAACAGAAAAGATGAGTCCAAGTTAATGGAAGAGGCGCTTGAACTCATGAATAAAGTTGGAATAAGTGGTCTTGAGAAAAGAAAAATAACTGAAGTATCAGGAGGTCAGCTCCAAAGGGCGTGCATTTGCAGAGCAATCATGAATCAGCCTAAACTATTACTGGCTGATGAGCCTACAGGTGCATTAAATATAAGTGCTACAAGGGATGTAATGGACATACTTACCATGTTAAATCAGGAAGGAATGAGCATTCTTTTAGTAACTCATGACAGCAGGGTTGCCAGCTACTGTGAGAGAATTCTGTATATGGAAGATGGGAAGATTTGTAGAGAGCTTTCTTTGGACAGACAGGTTTATAGGACAAGAGAGCAGCGAGAAGAAAAGGTAAAGGCGTGGTTGGAATAATATATTAGAAGTTAATTTGATTATTAAATAAAGTGTGCTACAATATAATCATAAAGTCGAGCTAGTTTTTTGTTTAGTAATGGGGGATTGTTATGACATATGAGGAAATCGTTTATAAACTACAGGAGTGCTCTATCAAGGCAAAGACGAAAGAAATAAAGCAGCATATTGCAGTGCAGTTTAACATTTATGGAGAGGGTGAAGGCGCATTATACATAGAGATTTCAGGGGGAAGAATGTATGTAGAACCCTATGAATATTTTGATAGAGATGCACTGATATATGTTGAGGCAAAGACTCTTTTTGATGTAATAGAGAAAAGAGAGAATCTAGATACAGTTTTGGCTGATGGAAGACTTGTGATTCAGGGATATCACGATGAGGCAAGAGTGCTTATTAATTCAATAATTCAGTAGTTATGAAAACCATAAGAAATTAAAAAAGAATCTCGGATAATATTATTTATCCGGGATTTTTTTGGAAAGAGAAAGAGAATGTCGTTACAGTTTATTTTAGGAAATAGTGGTTGTGGAAAATCAGAATACATATATAAACAGATTGTAGAGGAAGCTTCCCTTAATCAGAAGAAAGATTACCTGGTTATTGTACCGGAGCAGTTTACAATGCAGACCCAGAAGAAGCTTGTAGAATTGTCGGAAAATGGAGCAATCATGAATGTTGATGTGCTTAGTTTTAAGAGACTGGCATATCGAATCTTTGATGAGCTTGGGGTGAAGTCCACAGATATTCTAGAGGAGACAGGGAAGAATCTGGTGCTTAGAAAAATCGCACAGGAGTATGAAGAGAAGCTTACGGTTCTAAGACCTAATATTAATCGTATAGGATATATCAGTGAGTTGAAGTCCCTGTTATCTGAGCTGGTACAGTACAATGTTTCCCCAGAACAGTTAAAAGGACTTATTGATAAAGAACAGCTTGCCCCACAGCTTGAAGCAAAACTAAGGGATGTACTTACCATGTACGAAGCCTTCAATGAATTCATGAAGGACAGATACATCACTGCTGAAGAATTGTTAAATGTATTAAAGGATATAGCAGGTGAATCTGAAATCCTACGAGACAGTGTAATTGTATTTGATGAGTTTACAGGATTTACTCCTATTCAGAATCAGCTGATAAAAGAACTGCTTACTATTGTGCACAAGATTTATGTCACATACACAGTAGATGCAAGGGAAGATTTTATGCATGAAAGGGGAATGCATGAATTATTTTATATGCCTAAAAAATCAATGAAGGTTCTTATGGATATTGCAAATGCAGTGCATGTTGAGATAGAGGAGCCTGTTGTACTTGGTGGTGACAAAAATTATAGATTACAAAACAATGAGCAGCTGTTTTTTATGGAGCAAAATCTCTTCAGAAGAAAAACAAGAAAATATGGCAAGTCAAGTGACTCAGTGGAGATTTGTAATTGTAAATCCCCAAGAGAAGAGATGGTAAATGCAGCTAGAAAAATAAATTATCTGGTACAGGAAGAAGGATACCGTTACAAGGATATCGCTGTAGTCACAGGTGATGTAAATACCTACGGAAACTATGTGGACGGTATATTAAAAAAATATGAGATACCATATTTTTTAGACAGGACATCAGAGATTCTTTTTCATCCGTTTATCGAATTTATCAGGGCAATAATAGAAGTGATAAAAAAAGATTTTTCGTATGAAGCAGTATTTAGATTTTTAAGATGTGGCTTTTGCAAGCTTACAGATGAACAGATAGATATCCTGGAAAACTATGTCATAGCAACAGGTGTAAAAGGCTATAGACGCTGGCAAAAAAGATGGGTAAAGCTTCCAAGACAAAAGTCTGTGTATGATTTGGAGAGTTTAAATTCAATACGAGAAGAGATACTGGATATTTTAAGAGATGTAAAGCAGGTATTTGAGCAGAAAGAGTCTACAGTAAGAGACTGCGTATTAGCCATTTACAGAGTGATTATCACACTTGGCATAGAAAGACAGCTTTATGAAAAACAAATAGCATTTGAGGAGGCTGGTGAAGCTGTAAAGGCAAAGGAATATAAACAGATATACCAGATAGTAATGGATTTGTTCGACAAATTTGTATCGGTGCTTGGAGATGAGCCTCTTTCAATGGAAGAGTTTGCTGAAATTCTTGATGCGGGATTTGATGCGGCAGAAGTCGCTTCGATTCCACCGGGAAATGATAATGTAATCGTAGGTGACATCGAAAGAACCAGATTAAATGAAGTTAAAGTCATAATCTTTGTAGGCGTAAACGATGGAATTGTTCCAAAGGCTGCAAACCAAGGTGGAATAATCTCCCAGTATGAAAGAGAAGCATTAAAGCTTATGGAACTTGAGCTTGCACCAGGGGCAAGAGAACAGACTTTTATACAGAGATATTATCTGTATCTTAGTATGACAAAACCATCGGACAAACTGTATGTAAGTTACAGTAGAACGGATGCACAGGGAAAGACATCACAACCGTCATATCTGATTGGCGTGTTAAAAAGACTTTTTCCTCAGATAAAGGACAAGTCTATTGAGGATACCGGATGCATAATAGATGTATCCACCAAAGAAGCTGCAAAGGATTACATTTTATTCGGAGAAAATGATGAAAAATGGGCTGCTCTTGTGAAGTATTTCCTGCAGCAGGATGATAAGGAAATAAGCAGAATATTAGATGCAGGATATATTAAATATTCTGACAATCCAATCAGTAAGGAGATTGCAAAAGCTATATATGGAAAGCAGATAAAAGGTTCTGTCACCAGATTGGAAGCTTTTGCAAGGTGTGCATATTCTCATTTCTTAAAATATGGACTGGACATAAGAGAGCGGGAAGAAAGTGGATTTAAGGCTGTAGATATGGGAAATATCTATCACGAAGCCTTGAAAAATTATTCTCTTAAGCTGGAAAATTCCGATGATAACTGGTTTAATATCTCTGATGAAAAAAGAGATGAGATGGCGAGAAATTCCTTAAGGGAAGCTGCACTTTCATTTGCAAATGCAGATAGTCTTGAGGAGGCGTCAAGCAGACATATGATAGACAGAATGGAAAGAGTCTTCGAGGAGACTATCTGGGCGCTTACAGAGCAGGTTCGAAGAGGAGATTTTGTCCCGAATAAATTTGAGATTTCCTTTGACAGTATCACTGATTCAAAGCAGTTAATGTTTAATCTGGAAAATGGTGCCACAATAAATCTGGTAGGTCGAATTGACAGAGTCGATACAGTAGCTGATGAAGGGCGAATGTATGTAAAGGTTATTGACTATAAATCGGGAAAGAAAAATTTTAATCTGATGGAATTCTATCAGGGAACACAATTGCAGCTGGTCATATATATGAATGCAGCAATGGAACTTTCACAAAAGGAAAGACCTTCGCTTAGTACAAAACCAGGTGGAATATTGTATTACCATATTGATGAGCCTGTAATAGAAGTGGAAAATAATCTGTCTGAGGAAGAAATCAGAGGGGAAATATTAAAAAAATTAAAACCAGATGGACTGGTAAATAGCGAAGAAGAAATATACAGGGCAATGGATAGGGATTTTGAAAGTAAATCAGATGTAATTCCAGTAGAGATAAAGAAGAATGGACAGCTTTCATCTCGTTCCAAGGTAGCCACAGAAGAAGAATTTGAAATACTAGGAGAATATGCCGTTACAAAGATTAAAAATCTTGGCAAGGAAATTTTTGATGGTGTCGTTTCTGTAAACCCTTATGAGAGTAACACAGGAAGCAGTTGTGATTATTGCCCGTATGAAAGTATTTGCGCAAAAAGTTCAGGTATAAGTGGCTCATGCAGTCGAAAGGTGCGAAAGCTTTCAGAAGAAGAAATATATGAGAATATGAGAACTGAAAATGCAATCCAAAGAGGGAAGAAGGAGTAGGCTTTGGCAGTAGAATGGACTAAGGAACAGCAGAATGTAATTGATTTTAGAGACCGAAATATATTGGTTTCGGCAGCTGCGGGTTCAGGAAAAACAGCAGTTTTAGTAGAACGAATCATAAAGAGAATAACAGAGGATGAGAATCCAATTGATATCGACAAAATGCTTGTAGTTACCTTCACCAAGGCAGCAGCTGCTGAGATGAGGGAGAGAATAGGAAAAGCGATTGACAAAAAAAGAGAAGAAAATCCCGATGATGAGAGACTAGAGAAACAGTCAACTTTACTTCACAATGCGCAGATTACTACAATAGACAGCTTTTGTCTTTTTGTGGTGAGAAATTATTTTGGACAGATAAATCTGGACCCAAACTTTAGAATTGCAGACACAGGAGAATTAAAGCTACTTCAAAAGGATACCTTATCAGAACTTTTCGAAGAAGAGTATGAAAAAGAAGATAATGAGCAGTTTTTAAGTTTAATCGATGCGTATTCTGCCAGTAGATCAGATGATGCAGTAAAGGATATGGTAGAGCAGATTTATAATATGTCAGAAAGCGATTCCTGGCCAAAAGAATGGATAAAGCGACTACTTAATGTATATGAGGCTGAATCAGCGGATGAGTTTTTGCAATCTGATTTTATGAATTCGGTTTACTCGTATGTGAAGGTGATTTTGGAGGATTACAGACAGGCGCTTCTTGGTCTGCTTGAAAAAGCAAAAGCATCAGCAGGTCTTGAGAAATTTGTCCAGACCCTATGTGTTGATATAGAGCAGTTTGGAGAAATTGATAAACTTGAAGGGTATGGGCAGTTAAAAGAATTCTTTGAAAAAATAACTTTTGGACGAGCACCTGTTATAAAAGGTGACGTGGATTCATCCCTCAAGGATTATATAAAGGATTCAAGAAATGAGATAAAGGACAGTATCAAAAAGCTTTTAAATAACTATTTTTCAAATTCGCCAGAAGAGATGTTTTTGCAGATTCAGACAATAAAGCCTTATGCGAAGGAGCTTATTCGCCTGGCAATTAGATATCTTGATAAAATGAATGAGACAAAAAGGCATAAGAGAATAGTAAGCTTTAGTGATATAGAGCATTTTGCCCTAAAGATTTTTGTGGATGAAAATACCCACGAAATTACTGATACAGCAAAGAGTTTTATGGAGCATTTTGAGGAGATAATGATTGATGAGTATCAGGATTCGAATCAGGTGCAGGAGGACATTCTAAGTGCCATATCAAAAAAGAGTATAGGAAAGCACAACCTTTTTATGGTTGGAGATGTAAAGCAGAGTATTTATCGTTTCAGACTTGCAAGACCTGAGATTTTTATGGAAAAATATGATACCTATGATTTGACTGAGAGCAAAAATCAAAGAATCGATCTTCACAATAATTTCAGAAGTCGACGAGAGGTGCTTGATTTTACCAACGATATTTTTTACAGAATAATGAAAGCTGATCTTGGAAAGGTTGAATATGACGAAAATGCTGCCCTAAATCTAGGAGCAAAATATCCAGAAAATAGCGGAATGGAACCGGAGATTCTGGTTATTGATAAAAAGGATGAAGAGCTTTCGGAAGTTCTTTCTGATGAGGAAAACGATTCAGTTAAAGTTGAGGCACTTGTGGTTGCCCAGAAGATAAAGACTTTAAAAGAAAACACAATGGTAACTGACAAAGAAACAAGAAAGCTTCGACCAATAAGAAATTCAGACATAGTGATTCTTCTTAGAAGTGTATCAAGCTGGGGAAGCGAGTTTGCCAAAGTATTGACGGATTGTGGAATTCCAAGCTATGTAGAAAGCCAGACAGGATATTTTGGTGCATATGAGGTGGTGGTTCTTCTATCGTTTCTTCAGATTCTGGATAATCCATATCAGGATATACCCATGGCAGCAGTACTTAAATCGCCAATAGTAGGTCTTGATGATGAGGAACTTGCGGAGATTAGAATAATAGAGGAAGACCTTCCATTTTCAAAAGCTGCGCTTAAGGTTATGAGCGAGGCAACTGAAGGGGCATTATATGATTTTTATCAGATTTATAAATATATACGTTCACTTGTAAAGGACACTTCAATTCGAATTTTATTAGAAAAAATACTTGAGGTGACAGGCTTTGCGAAATATGTTGCAGCAATGCCGGCAGGGGAACGTAGAATTCAAAATATTAATCTATTGCTTGAGATGGCAGGGAACTATGAGAGCACAAGCTACAAAGGACTATTTCATTTCATCAGATATATCAATACTCTGAAAAAATACGAGGTGGATTTTGGAGAGGCGGATGTGTCAGGAGAAAATGATGATGTAGTACGAATTATGACAATTCACAAAAGTAAAGGACTAGAGTTTCCTGTAGTATTTTTATCAGGGGCAGGAAAAAAGTTTAATGAACTTGATTCGAAGGGAGCCATGGTTCTTCATTCTGATTTGGGAATGGGACTTGTTGAGATGCATACCAAGCCAAGGACAAAGAGAAATTCTTTGATAAAGACTGAGATTGCTTCTCAGATAAAAAGAGAAAATCTCGGCGAGGAGCTTAGAATTTTATATGTGGCACTTACAAGAGCAAAGGAAAAAATAATAGTTACGGGAACTGTCTCTGACTATGAGAAAATCTTAAAATCTGCAAGCACCAGCTTCTCAGGAAGAAGTAGTGCACACAATTATCTGGAGTGGATAATTCCAGCAATAATTTCTTATCCAGATAAATATGATGTAACTATTGTAGGAAGTGATGAAATCGCTTCAAGAGTAATTGAAGACGAGGCTGATGCACAGATTAAAAAAGTTCAGATGTTTGAAAAAATAGAAAGTGCAGATGACAATTTACTGAAGTCTCTCACAAGACATTTTGAATATGAATACCCATACAAAGAGGATTCACAGAGGAAAAGTAAGTATTCTGTATCGGAATTAAAGCATGATTCTATGGTGTCATTGTACGATGCTACAACAGGCGAAGCACAGCAACCAGATTTTTTATGCGAAGACTTTGAAAGCTACATTCCAGATTTTGCATTGGAAATAGAAGAAGAGGAAACGGATGTATCCAGAAACAGTAACAAATCTACACACGGAATAAGTCCTGGAGCGTTAAGGGGAACCGCAATTCACAGAGTTATGGAATGTCTGGATTTTGCATCAATAATGGGACTTGATACAGATGACGATGATGCAGTAAAATCTTTTGTGGAAAAAGAGATAAACAGAACGTTCTCACAGCAAAAGATAACTGAAGATATGAAAGAGCTTGTATTTCCGGCAATGATAGAGAACTTTGTGAAATCTCCCGTTGCAAAGAGAATGTCAAAGGCTGCACTTTTGGGAAATCTCTTCAAAGAAAAGCCTTTTGTAATGGAAAAAGACGGTTCACTTATTCAGGGTATAATCGATGTATTCTGGATAGAGGATGATGAGATTGTGCTTCTTGATTACAAGACTGACAGAGTTGATACTTCGCAGGAACTAATAGACAGATACAAGGTGCAGCTGGAATTGTACGCACAGGCTCTTGATAAGATATTTACTACAAAGCAAAAAACAATAAAAACAAAAGAATGCATGATATATTCATTTAGACTTAAGGAGGAAATTACAATTTGAGTCAGATAATATTGGCTTCGGCATCTCCTAGAAGAAAAGAGTTGCTTGAACAGGTGGGGGTTGAATTTGAGATTTTCCCGGCGAAGGGAGAGGAGATAATAACCAAGACTTTGCCACAGGAGGTAGTTGTGGAACTTTCAAGTCAGAAGGCTCTTGAGGTGGCAACCATGATTTCAACCTTTGACCAGAATCATGATGAAATCACTACTCCAACAGATAAAATTATAATAGGTGCAGATACTGTTGTGGCATATGAAGACAAGATACTTGGAAAACCCCTTGATGAGGAGGATGCAAAGAGAACACTTGGCATGCTTTCCGGTAAAGTTCACAGTGTTTATACCGGAGTGACAATTGTCTTTATAGATAAATCTGGAAAAACAGGAATGCACAGTTTTTATGAGAAGACAGATGTAGAATTTTATGAATTAAGTGATGAAGAGATAGAGCGTTATGTCAGCTCAAATGAACCCATGGATAAAGCCGGATCGTATGGAATACAGGGCAGATTTGCCATCCATGTAAAAAAGATAAATGGTGATTACAACAATGTAGTTGGGCTTCCTGTGGCAAGACTTTATCAGGAATTACTTTCTATTGGAATTGACTGGTATTTATGGTAAGATACAAAAAAAGACAGGCGGAGGTAAAATGCATGTACGAATATGATGATGAAGTATTGGAAACATTTTTGAATAATCAGACACAGTTGTTTTCCGAGGAAATTGCAGATACACCGGAAGCAGCAGAAGAATTCTTAGAGGATTGCATGGCAGTCGTTTGTAAAAATATAAAAGAAGTAAGGGAATATTTTGAAGAGGCAGGAACTGATATTTCAGGTCTTTCAGATGATGAACTCATGGAACAGAGTGAAGTTTTTTCTATGCCTAGTGGAAGATTCCTTGTTGTGGAAGGCTAGAAGATGAAGAAAAGAATATGTATTGCATTGTGTGTTGTGGTGGCATTTGTTTTTACTGCATGCAATATTGCCGGAAAAGAATTTGTTTGGGATATTAACAGTGCCAATGGACATACAGTGTTTACTGTGAATGATGAAAAGTGTAGTTTGACAGAGGCAAAAATTTATCTGTGTAATTACAGAAATCTCTATGGTAAGGAATATGATGTAGACCTGTGGAAATATGATTTTGGAGATGAATCATTAAATGATTATGTCAAGGATGTCACACTTGAGGAAGTCTCTAGAATTTTTTGTATGGAATTGATTGCAGAATCAAAAGATATCTCGCTTTCAAAAAAAGAGAAGGAAAATGTAAGCAAGGCGGCAGAAGAATATTACGAATCACTTAGCGATTACGAGATTGATTACATGGATGCGAGAAAATCTGATATTGAAGATGCATACGAGAAATATGCTTTGGCACAGAAATTATACAAATCTCTGGTCAACGATGTAAATACAGAAGTCAGTGATGATGATGCAAGAGTGATTACTATTCAGCAGATTTTTGTGACAAGTACAGAGTCAGCAAACTCTGTCTCACAGAGGCTTGCAGCAGGTGAAGAGTTTTCAAAAATCGCAGGAACATATAATGAGGCAGGGGAGACCGAGATAAATGCGGCAAGAGGAGATTTGCCTGAGGCAGTTGAGACGGTTGCATTTGAGCTGGATGATAATGAAGTATCTGAGAGGATTACTGTTGATAAAGGATACTATTTCGTAAAGTGTATAAATAAATTAAATCCTGAACTTACAGAAGAAAATAAAGCAAACATCCTGGTTGTACGAGAGCAGGAAGAATTCAATGATGATTATGATTCATTTGTGAAATCGGCAGACTTTGAATTGAATGAAAAACTATGGAATACTATAGATATTTCAAAAGAAAGTAAAATAAAAACAGACTCATTTTTTGAAGTATATGATAAGTATTTTGAGAAAAGTTAGAATAGAGGTTTTATATGAATATATTCTATTTTGATTGGGAGTTTGATTTTCTATATTTTCTTCAGGGGTTTAGGAATCCTATTTTAGATAATCTGATGGCTATTCTTTCTGACATTGGAAATGCTGGATTAATATGGATTGCAATTGCTGTTATTCTTCTATGTATGAAGAAATACAGAATTTCTTCGCTTCAATTGATAGTAGCGATGATATTTACATTTATAATTGGAAATCTTATTTTAAAAAATTTGGTGGACAGAGCAAGACCTTGTCAGATTGATGAAGCTATTAATTTGATTGTGAATATTCCGAAAGATTCATCGTTTCCATCAGGACACACAATGAATGGAATAACAGCAGCGCTTACTCTTTGGTTTATTGATAAGAGATTTGGAATACCGGCAATGATTCTGGCACTTGGAATTGCATTTTCAAGGATGTACAATTTTATGCATTTTCCAACAGATATAATTGCAGGAATTATAGTTGGAGTGACAAGTGCAGTTGTATGTAACTGTTTCTTTAAGAAATATGTATATAACAATAAAAAGGAAGTTTCGTAATTGAAACTTCCTTTTTGATATGTTGCTTTATGGGCTTTTTTATTTTGTGAGTAAAAGCATGATATCATTGCTTCTCTTTACGAATTTTGTCATCTGATCAACTGAAAGTGGCTGGTTTGAAATCATTGCCAGGTCGTAAAGCTGCTCAGCGAACATAGGAACATTCTCAGAATCCTTGTTGTTAAGGATGTATTTAACAAGTTCATTGTTGGCATTGAGTGTAAGTGTCTGGTCAGCAGCAAACATGCTTGGATCCATTCCTCCCATGCCACCCATAGCATACATCTTCATCATATCCTGCATACGTCTTCCCTGCTCAGAAAGAGTAAGAACAGAAGCGATATCCTCGTTCTTAAGGTTTTCAACCTTGATTGTAAGCTTGTCGTTATTTAAGGCTTTTTTGAAGACTTCTGAAAGAGTATTAGTAGCCTCTGTAAGGTCTTCAGAAGACTCGTCCTTCAATGAATCAGTAAGGTCTGCATCAATTCTCATGAACTGATAGTGCTCATTGCGCTGTTCAAGCTGTGAGATAAATGATGTATCAATATTGTGGTCGAGGATTACAGCATTCATTCCCTGCTCTTTGAAAAGGTTGATATACTGTCCCTGCTGAACTAAGTCTGTTACATAGTAAATAGTCTTTCTTTCTGGCTCTTTTGTTGTATCGTCAGTTGTGTCAGCTGAATCTGATTCTTCAGGGGTTGTATTCTCATCAGAAGTGTTTTCTCCTGATTCTTTCTCATCCTCATCAACTGGAACAAGAAGCTCTGGAAGAGTCTGATACTTGTCGTTGATATCCTTAAAGAGAATGTAGTCATTCATCTTGTCACAGAACTTGTTGTCCTTTAAACAACCAAATTTGATGAATGGGCTGATGTCATCCCAGTATTTTTCATAAGATTCCTTTTCAGTCTTGCACATTCCGATGAGCTTATCAGCAACCTTCTTAGTGATGTACTCTGAAATCTTTTTCACAAAGCCATCATTCTGAAGTGCAGAACGTGATACGTTAAGTGGAAGGTCAGGACAATCAATAACACCCTTAAGAAGCATTAAAAATTCTGGAATAACTTCTTTGATATTGTCTGCGATGAATACCTGATTGTTGTAAAGCTTAATCTTGCCTTCGATTGAATCATATTCTGTATTAATCTTAGGGAAGTAAAGAATTCCCTTGAGATTGAATGGATAGTCCATATTTAAATGAATCCAGAAAAGAGGCTCTTTGTAATCAAGAAATACTTTTCTATAGAATTCTTTATATTCTTCATCTGTACATTCAGAAGGATTTTTTGTCCAAAGTGGAGTAGGGTCATTTAAGGCTACAGGTCTTTTTACAATCTTAAGCTGATCCTTTGCAGGTGATACCTCGACCTGTTCTTTTTCACCGTTCTCATTTTCCTTCTCTTCGAATTTTGCTTCCTCATGAATTTCCTCAACGACTACATCTGTATCAAGCTTGTCTTCTTTGTCGATTGTCTCATATTCCTCTGGAGCGTTTGCCTTTGCAAGATAAATCTCTGTTGGCATGAATGAACAGTATTTTTCGATGATTTCGCGTGCGCGATATTCGTTTGCAAACTCAAGGCAATCCTCGTTAAGGAAAAGAGTGATTGTTGTTCCAATTTCGTCCTTGTATCCGTCGGACATGCTGTATTCTGTACCGCCGTCACATGACCAGTGAACAGGTGTTGCGCCTTCTTTATATGAGAGAGTATCGATTGTAACTTCGTCAGCAACCATGAATGCTGAGTAGAAACCTAAACCGAAGTGACCGATAATCTGATCGTCGTTTGATTTATCTTTGTATTTCTCAATGAAATCAGTAGCTCCTGAAAAAGCGATTCTGTTAATGTACTCTTCAACCTCTTCACCAGTCATTCCAAGTCCGTTATCAGTGATAGAAATTGTTTTATCTTCAGGATTTACAATAACCTGGATTTTTGCTTTATAGTCTGCTGGGAGAGAGTATTCACCCATCATATCAAGCTTTTTAAGCTTTGTGATTGCATCACATCCGTTTGAGATTAATTCACGATAGAAAATATCGTGGTCTGAATATAACCATTTTTTGATGATAGGAAATAGGTTATCGCTATCAATTGAAAGACTTCCGTGTTTATCTGCCATTTTATATCTCCTTTTCATTTCTTTTTTTTGACTAATAGAAATGATAAATCTAGTAAAATAAAAAGTCAACAGAAAATTAGCACTCTAAAGCAGTGAGTGCTGATAGAAAGGCTGGAACCCTTGATTTTAAAGGGGTTGTGTAATTATTAAAAAAGTATAAATATATGATTTACGAATTGTTATTTTAGATATAATATTATTTATATGAATAATAAAGAATGTATGGAGGCATTATGTTAGAAGTAGGAACAAAAGGTAAAAAAGAGATAGTTGTGACAAGGGATAAAACTGCAAAGGTTATGGGGAGTGGAACCTTGGATGTATTTGCTACACCGGCTATGATTGCACTTATGGAAAATACTGCATTTGAAAGTGTATCAAATCAGCTTGAGGAAGGTGCAGGTACAGTGGGAACAGCGCTTAATGTTAAACACGTTTCCGCAACTCCTGTGGGAATGAAAGTAACTTGTGAGACAGAACTTATAAAGGTTGAAGGAAGAGCGCTTACCTTTTCAGTAAAAGCTTTTGATGAAGCTGGCTTAATTGGGGAAGGTGAACATGAGAGATTTATTATTTTTGAAGAAAAATTCCAAAAGAAAGCAGATGAGAAACGCAGTTAAGTTATTTCAGGAAAAATATAATAATAGTTCTATTACAGCATATGCAGGACAGTCAGCTTTTTTTCTGATTTTGTCCTTTTTTCCTTTTCAGCTGTTTGTCTTTTCTTTGTTAAATTATACACCTCTTACTAAGGAGGATTTTATTGGCTGGATACTTTCAATACTTCCACAGTCCTTAAGTGGGGCAATTGAAGGCTTAGCAAGGGAAGTTTACTCAAGTGGAACAGGAATTATATCTGTTACTATTATTTCTGCAGTGTATTTAAGCTCCAAGGCGTTCTTATGTCTGTCACAGGGAATGGATGAGATGTACGGAGTGACGGAAAAGAGGAATTTTATACTTGAAAGGGTATATGCAGTAATATACAGTGTTGTCATTGCTGTTTTTCTGGTTTTGGTACTGGGAATGTTAGTATTTGGTAGAATAATATTTGACAGTCTCTTAGCATATAGAATAGTCTTTTGTTTTCCTTTTTTAATTGGTTTTTTCTGGCTATTATATATTTTTTTACCCAACAGGAAAGCAGTTATTCTGTATCAGCTGCCGGGGGCTGTGATTTCAGCAGTTGGATGGATTGTATTTTCAGCAGCGTTTTCAATATATGTAGATAGATTTAGCAATTATGCCTCTTTTTATGGGACAATGACTACAATTGCGCTTACAATGGTATGGCTTTACTGGTGTATGAATATGATATTTGTAGGAGGTTTAATCAATAGCACAATAGAAGATATAAAAACCACATCAGATATTGACTTGGCAAAATAAATAAGACATACTTTATGTTATGTCACTGAAAGGGGATATTTATGGAAAATTCAAAACATGCAAAAATAGATAAACTGGTATCAGAAATTATTAAAGATTATCAGGATGATAAAGTAATAAATCAGCAGGTGAATTTTATACAGCCGGATAGCGATATTGTAAAGGATTTGCTTGGAAAATTAATTAGAATCATGTATCCGGGGTATTATAGAGGAACAAGCTTTAAATTCTATTCATTGAATAATCAGATAGCTGTTCTTTTAGAGGACATTATGTACAATCTCAACAAACAGATCGTTCTGGCATTACCTCAGAATCCTGACAATTCTAAGTATTCTGAAAGGGAATTAGAGGATTTAGCAGAGTCGATTACATGCAAGTTCTTTGAAAAGATTCCTTACATTAGAAGCCTCATTGAGACTGATGTAGCGGCTTTTTTTGATGGAGATCCTGCCGCATATAATTATAGTGAGATTATCTTGTGCTATCCGGGACTTCTTGCAATTACCACCAATAGAATAGCACACGAGTTACATATACTTGGAGTTCCTATTATTCCAAGGATGATGACGGAATACGCGCACAGCAAGACCGGTATTGATATACATCCAGGAGCTACAATAGGAAAAAGCTTTTTCATTGATCATGGAACAGGAATAGTAGTTGGAGAGACTACTATAATAGGAGAAAATGTTAAAGTATATCAGGGAGTTACAATTGGTGCGCTTTCCACAAGAGGCGGTCAGAGCCTTAAGGGAGTAAAGAGACATCCTACGATAGAGGATGATGTAATTATCTATGCAGGAGCGTCTATCCTTGGCGGCGAGACAGTAATCGGAAAGGGAGCAGTAATAGGAAGTAATGCATTTATTACATCCTCAGTCGAACCAGGAGCACGTATTAGCATGAAATGCTATTAGAATTATATGCAAAATAAAAGGTTTCACTAACCATACCGGATTATATTCCGAGAGGTTAGCGAAACCTTTTTACTATATATGCTAATTCTGCTTTATGTATTAGTTATTTGTTTTCAGCTTCCTGCTGTTTTTTCAGGTTCTTCTGTGCAGTAGAAAGCATAAGCTTGATACGGTTAAGCTGGTTAACCTCAGATGCTCCTGGATCGTAATCGATGGCAACAATGTTGGCAGTAGGGAATTCGTGGCGAATTTCCTTGATTACACCTTTTCCTACGATGTGATTTGGAAGGCACGCAAATGGCTGTGCACAGACAATGTTTGTAGCTCCCTGATGGATAAGCTCAAGCATCTCACCTGTAAGGAACCATCCCTCACCTGTCTGGTTACCACAGGATACAATTGGTTCAGCAAGCTTTGCAAGGTCCTCAATATGAGCAGTTGGTTCAAAATGTTTACTCTTTTCTAATTCATCTCTGGCATCTTTTCTCAGCCACTCAAAGAATCCGATAAGTCTGTTGTTTAAGAACTTAGATTTCTTGGAAGCACCAAGGTAGTCTGCTTTGAAATTAGCGTTGTAACAGCAGTAAAGTAAGAAGTCTGTTAAGTCTGGAACAACTGCTTCAGCTCCTTCAGCCTCAAGTAAATCAACTACATAGTTGTTTGCTGCAGGGAGAAATTTAACTAAAATCTCACCAACAACACCAACACGAGGTTTAACTTCGTCTGTCATTGGAAGATTATCAAAGTCTCTAATGATTTCGCGACACATCTGTTTGTATTTCTTGTGTGAAAGCATTTTAGTATTGCTTACAAATTTGATAACTTCTTTTTTCCATTTTTCATGAAGCTCATTAGCGCTTCCTTTAACCTTCTCATATGGACGAACACGAAGGAGACAACGAAGGAAGATATCTCCAAACATAAGAGCGTATAGGCCATGCTGGATTAAGCTTGGTGTAAACTTGAATCCAGGGTTCTTCTCAAGACCAACCATGTTGATTGAGATAACTGGAATGTCAGGATGTCCTGCCTTTTCCAAAGCTCGTCGAATAAATCCAATATAGTTTGTTGCTCTACATCCACCTCCTGTCTGAGAGATGAGAATAGCTGTTTTTGATAAATCGTACTCACCTGACATCACGGCAGACATTATCTGTCCGATTACAATAAGTGATGGATAGCAGGCATCGTTATTTACATACTTAAGACCAGTGTCAACACATTCTCTTGCCGGAATATCCGGAATAACCATGTTGTAGCCGGCTGCACGGAACGCAGGAACAAGCAGGTCAAAATGAATAGGTGACATCTGAGGGCAGATGATTGTGTAGTTTTCCTTTTTCATTTTCTGAGTGAAAACAACTCGCTCGTAGTTAGCAGGTTTGATTTCACGTTTCTTAGGATGCTTTTCCTTTACTTTGATAGCTGCAAGAAGAGAACGAATTCTGATTCTTGCTGCTCCCAGGTTGTTTACCTCATCAATTTTCAGGCAGGTATAAATCTTGTCTGAGCCTGATAAGATATCATTTACACAGTCTGTAGTAACGGCATCAAGACCACATCCAAAAGAGTTAAGCTGAATTAAATCAAGGTCATCTCTTGTCTTTACAAAGTTGGCTGCTGAGTAAAGTCTTGTGTGGTACATCCACTGGTCCATAACGATAAGTGGACGTTCCAGATCACCGAGGTGTGAAACGGAATCCTCTGTAAGTACACAGATTCCATAAGAGTTAATGAGCTCTGGAATACCGTGGTTGATTTCTGGGTCAACATGATATGGGCGACCGGCAAGAACGATTCCCCTTACACCATTATCTTCCATATAATCAAGGACTTCCTCACCTTTCTTCTGCATCTCGAGACGTACGGCAGCAAGTTCTTTCCAGGCTGCTGATACAGCATCACGAATCTGAGATTCAGGAAGATTGAATTCTCCCTTTGCAAAAGTAGCAACAAGCTGCTGTGAGATTGTCTCTTCACTTTCAAAAGACATAAATGGATTGAGCATTTTTACGTCTCCTGAAGTGATTTCATCTACATTGTTTTTAATATTTTCAGAGTATGATGTAACGATCGGACAGTTGTAGTGATTGTTTGCATCAGGGAACTCTTTTCTCTCATAAGGAATAGCCGGATAGAAGATGAAGTCTACATCTTTTTTGATTAGCCAGCTAATGTGTCCATGTGCAAGCTTTGCTGGATAACACTCTGATTCACTTGGAATAGAGTCGATACCCATCTCGTAGATTTTTCTGGTTGATTGTGGTGACAGAACAACTGAAAAACCAAGACGCTTGAAGAAAACAGCCCAGAATGGGAAGTTCTCATACATATTAAGGACTCTTGGAATACCCACAGTACCTCTTGGTGCCTCGTCTGGGTCAAGTGGTTCATAGTCAAAGATTTTTTTGTTCTTGAACTCAAAGAGGTTAGGAACATTGTCTTTGTTTTTCTCTTTTCCAAGACCTTTTTCACATCGGTTTCCTGTTATGTACTGACGGTTGTCAGAGAATTTATTTATTGTAAGAAGACAGTGGTTGGTACAACCCTGACATCTTGTAAGCTTTGTAGTATATGATAAGTCATTAATCTGCTCAATAGTAAGCATAGTTGTCTTGTAGCTTTCTTCGTGTCTTTCACGGGCGATAAGGGCAGCACCGAAAGCACCCATGATACCTGCAATATCAGGTCTTGTGGCATGAACCTTGGCAATTTTCTCAAAGCTTCGTAAAACGGCATCATTGTAGAATGTTCCACCCTGGACAACGATGTTGTTTCCTAAATCCTTGGCGTCAGAAAGCTTGATTACCTTGAATAAGGCATTCTTGATAACTGAGTAAGCAAGTCCTGAAGAAATATCAGCAACAGAAGCTCCTTCTTTCTGAGCCTGCTTTACTTTGGAATTCATAAATACTGTACATCTTGTACCAAGGTCAATAGGATTCTTTGCAAAAAGAGCTTCTTTGGCAAAATCCTGAACTGAGAAGTTAAGAGATTTAGCAAAAGTTTCAATAAATGAACCACATCCTGAAGAACAAGCTTCATTAAGCTGTACAGAATCTACTGTCTGGTTTTTGATTTTGATACATTTCATATCCTGTCCACCGATGTCTAGGATACAGTCAACCTTCGGATCAAAGAATGCAGCAGCGTAGTAGTGAGCAACAGTCTCAACTTCACCGTCATCAAGCTGAAGTGCTGCTTTAAGCAGTGCCTCTCCATATCCTGTTGAACATGAATGTACGATTTTTGCTTTTTCAGGAAGCTTTGAATAGATTTCCTGAATAGAGCGGATTGCAGTTGCAAGTGGACTACCATTGTTGTTGCTGTAGAAAGAGTAGAGAAGCTCACCCTCTTCACTTACAAGAGCAATTTTTGTAGTTGTTGAACCTGCATCAATTCCGAGATAACAGTTTCCTTCGTATGTTGAAAGGTCTCCGGTTTTTACATGATTGTCACCATGTCTTTTTGTAAATTCATCGTACTCTTCCTGATTTGCAAAAAGTGGCTCAAGTCTTGCTACTTCGAATTCCATCTTGATTCCGTTGGAAAGCTGCTCAAGAAGTGCCGATAAAGATGTATTGCTTTCTTCCTTATAATTTAATGCAGAACCGATTGCTGCAAAAAGATGAGAGTTATCAGGAGTGATAGCATGTTCATCATCAAGATTAAGTGTACGGATAAACGCAGCTTTTAGCTCTGAGAGGAAATGAAGTGGCCCACCGAGAAAAGCAACATGTCCACGAATTGGTTTACCACAGGCAAGTCCACTGATTGTCTGGTTTACAACAGCCTGGAAAATAGAAGCTGATAAATCTTCACGAGTAGCACCTTCATTAATCAGAGGCTGAATATCTGTCTTCGCAAATACACCACATCTGGCTGCAATTGGATAAATAGCCTTGTATTCCTTGGCATATTCATTGAGTCCGGTTGCATCTGTCTGGATAAGAGCAGCCATCTGGTCAATGAAAGAGCCTGTACCACCGGCACAGATACCATTCATACGTTGTTCAACGTTTCCACCCTCAAAATAGATGATTTTTGCATCTTCACCACCAAGCTCAATTGCAACATCAGTCTGAGGTGCATAGTGCTGGAGAGCTGTTGATACAGAGATAACCTCCTGTACAAATGGTACATTAAGGTGTTTAGCAAGTGTAAGTCCACCTGAACCTGTAATCATTGGGCTAACACTACAATTTCCCAATTTGTCAAAAGCTTTCTGGATTAAGGCAGCTAATGTTTCCTGTATGTTGGCAAAATGACGCTCATAATCAGAGAAAAGAATGTTGTCATTCTCATCTAATAATGCAATCTTTACTGTTGTAGAGCCTATGTCAATTCCCAACTTATGTAAGCTGTTGTTTTCCATAAAAAGTTCCTCCGTAAAAAATAAAAAAGATATAAATAAAGTATTTTCTACTTATTGTTATCGTTTGTGCAAACAGAAACTATTATACGACAGCAAACGACAAAATACAATGCATATAATTATAAAGAATTTGTGAAGAATTTCTCCATTCATTGACAAAAATGAATATAAAAAATTATAATAAGCGTTATTAAATACTTGTTTAGGAGAATAATATGAATTGGTTTTATAGATTAGAACAAAAATATGGAAGAAAAGCGATTCCCAATATAGCAAAATTTTTTATTGCGATTAGTATTCTGGGCGAGATATTGACAATGATAGATCCAATACTGTTTTTTTCATACTTCATATTTGACCCAGCGATGATATTAAAAGGTCAGGTTTGGAGATTGTTTACATGGGTGCTCATGCCTTCCGGAAATCTTGGGTCAATATGGGGATTGTTATTCTTGTTCTGTTTATGGATGCTGGCGAGAAACTTAGAGATGTATATTGGTTCTTTCAAGATGAACTTTTACTTCTTAGGTAGTATAGTTTTGTTTGACATAATTGGACTTGCTGTATATGGTATAACGCTTGCAACTATTGGAGTAGGAGTAACTATTTTCTTAACATTTTCATATACCATATTTTCATTGTACTTAATGCTTGGTTTATTTATGCCGGATGCAGAAGTGAGATTGTATTTTGTATTGCCATTGAAGATGAAATGGCTTGTTATTCTATATTTTGTCACGTATGCGTATGAGTTGTATAATGTTTTTTCAGCCGGTATTTATTATGGACTATGTTATGGTTCGGTAATAATAGTAAGTGTTATCTGGCTTTTATTCTTTGTTTTCATATGCAAGAATAGAGTATCTCACAAGCAGAAAAAAAGACAAAGAGCATATCAGGCAAATTTCGAACAGCCAAGACCGGGAAGTGGAATTGGCCATCATAAATGCGTGATTTGTGGAAGAACTGATGAAACAAATCCGGAGCTTACATTTAGATTCTGTTCGAAATGTGCAGGTGCAAGAGAATATTGTAACGATCATCTGTTTACACATCAGCATTTTCGTTGACAAAGATAATTATCAAATTTATAATATTTTAAGGGACTGTTGTCTTACAGTCCCTTGATTTTTTAGTAATAGACGTGGGAAAATTCTCCTGTCTAATTTTCGGAGGGAAGAATGGAAAACGAAACAGTAATTTCCAAAAATTTTATTGAACAGATTATTGAGAAAGATTTAGCGGAAGGTCACTGCAAAACAGTAAAGACCAGATTTCCACCAGAGCCAAACGGTTATCTGCATATTGGACATGCTAAATCTATTCTTTTAAATTATGGACTTGCAAAGGAATATGGCGGACAATTTAACTTTAGATTTGACGACACAAACCCTACAAAAGAAAGACTTGAATTTGTTGAGTCTATTCAGGCTGATGTAAAATGGCTTGGTGCTGATTGGGAAGACAGACTTTTCTATGCATCAAATTATTTTGACAAAATGTATGAGTGTGCAGTTTCACTTATTAAAAAAGGAAAAGCATATGTTTCTGATCTTACACCAGAAGAAATCAGAGAGTATAGAGGAACACTCACTGAGCCAGGAAAAGAAGATCCATATTCAAAGCGTTCAGTAGAAGAGAACCTTGAACTTTTTGAAAAGATGAAAAACGGAGAATTCGAGGACGGAACAAAAGTACTTCGTGCTAGAATTGATATGACTTCTTCGAATATCAATATGAGAGACCCTATTCTTTACAGAGTTGCTCATATGACTCATCATAATACAGGAGATAAATGGTGTGTTTACCCAATGTATGATTTTGCTCATCCAATTGAGGATGCGCTAGAAGGAATCACACATTCAATTTGTACACTTGAGTTTGAAGATCACAGACCTTTATATGACTGGGTTGTAATCGAGTGTGGATTTAAGAATTCACCGGAAGAATCACCAAAACAGATTGAGTTTGCCAAGCTTTACCTTACAAATGTAGTGACTGGAAAGCGTTATATCAAGAGATTGGTTGAGGAAGGAATCGTTGACGGTTGGGATGACCCAAGACTTGTATCAATCGCAGCGTTACGTCGTCGTGGGTTTACACCTGAATCTATCCAGAAATTCGTTGAGTTATGTGGTGTCTCAAAAGCAAACAGTTCAGTTGATTATGCCATGCTTGAGTACTGTATAAGAGAAGATTTAAAAGCAAAGAGACCTCGTATGATGGCAGTTCTTGATCCGGTAAAGGTAATTATTGACAACTATCCAGAAGGACAGGTTGAATATCTTGACGTAGACAATAATGTTGAGAATCCTGAGCTTGGCTCAAGAAAAGTTCCATTCACAAGAGAACTTTATGTAGAAAGAGATGACTTCATGGAGGAGCCACCTAAGAAATATTTTAGAATGTTCCCAGGCAATGAAGTGCGTTTCATGAATGCATATTTTGTAAAATGCAATAGTTGTGTAAAAGATGAAAATGGAAAAGTAGTAGAGATTCATTGTACATACGATCCTGAGTCCAAAGGTGGAAATAGTCCTGACGGTAGAAAAGTTAAAGGAACAATTCACTGGGTATCAGCAGAATATGGTAAAAAAGCTACAGTTAGATTGTATGAGAATATTGTAGATGAGGAATTAGGGGTATATAATGAGGATGGTAGTCTGAATTTGAACCCGAATTCATTAACGGTTTTAGAAGACTGTGTACTAGAACCAGCACTGTTAGAAGCAAAAGCTTATGATAGCTTCCAGTTTGTAAGAAACGGATTCTTCTGTGCAGATAGCAAGGATTCTGTTGAGGGACAGCCAGTGTTCAATAGAATAGTATCTCTTAAGAGTTCATTTAAATTACCAGTGAATAAATAAAGGCACATATGAAGTGCAGACAGGATGTGTAATATGGATTTTATGTCAGGTTTAGAGAAGTTTGGATTTGATACAGAGGGAATGGGTGACTTATTTGCAGAGGATGAATCAAGAGCAAATAGAGCCAAAAAGAAACCGGAAGAGAAAAAACAGGTTGTTTTAGAATCAGAGACGGATTTTATTTTTGATAAGAAAACAATATGTCCGGTATGTGACAAGGAATTTTTGTCAAAGACTGTAAAGGCATCGAAGGCTAGACTGATAGGAATGGATAGAGATTTACGTCCGAGATATAAATTCATTGATACAATAAAGTATGGAGTTACATCATGTCCATTTTGTGGATATTCAGCTATGAACAGTGCATTTGCACATGTTTCCATGGTTCAGATAAAGATGATAAAAGCAGGAATCTGTGAGAAGTTCCGTCCGGATATGTCGGATGTGCCTGAAATTTATTCTTATGATTATGCAATGGACAAATACAAGCTTGCACTTTTAACTGCAATGGTGAAAAAGGCAAAGGTAAGTGAAAAAGCATATTTGTGTTTAAAAATGGCATGGCTTTGCAGAGGAAAAATCGAGGAACTTAGACTTCTTGGTGTTTCAACAGTTGATAAGGAGATTATGGAGACTAAAAAGGCCGAAGATTACTATTACAAACAGGCTTTAGAGGGATTTACAAAAGCTGTAGCTACAGAACCATTTCCTATTTGTGGAATGGACCAAAATACTATGGATTTGCTTTTGGCTCAGATTAATTATGTTCACAAAGAATATGAGACAGCATCAAAGCTTGTAGGTAGATTACTCACTTCCCAGAATGCAAATAAGAGTATCAAAGACAAAGCGCTTGAATTAAAAGATGATATTGTAGCCGAGCTTAAGGAATTAAATAAATAGGATTATTTATCAAAAAACCAGCCTCATTTTCGAGGCTGGTTTTTATCTCAGTAAAACTGACGCGGATTCCGCAACAAGAACGCTAGGGCGTTCTTGAATATGAATACAAGTCGTATTATGATTACAAATTAGTTTGTTTTATTTTTCTCAAGCTCCTGAAGTTTCATAGCACGAACTTTAAGTGGAAGTCCCCATAATGTGATGAAACCATCAGCATCGTGATGATCATACTGATCACCTGTTGTGAAGCTTGCAAGTGAATCACTGTAGAGTGAGTATGGAGAAGTTGTTCCGGCTTTGATGATGTTTCCTTTATAAAGCTTGAATTTTACTTCACCAGTAACATATTCCTGTGTTGATTTAACAAATGCTATAATAGCATCGCAAAGTGGTGTAAACCATTTTCCTTCATAACATACCTGAGCAAGTTTATGTCCCATTTCCATCTTAACTTCCATTGTAGCACGATCAAGACAAAGCTCCTCAAGCTGATCATGTGCCTCCATAAGGATTGTTCCACCTGGAGTCTCATAAACACCACGAGATTTCATACCAACTACACGGTTTTCTACGATATCAACGATTCCGATACCGTGCTTTCCACCGAGACGATTAAGCTCGCGAATGATATCAGATACTTTCATCTGTTTACCGTTTACTGATGTAGGAACACCCTTTTCGAATGTCATTGTAACGTATTCACCCTCATCTGGAGCGTTCTCTGGAGAAACACCAAGAACAAGAAGGTGATCATAGTTTGGCTCAAGCGAAGGATCCTCAAGCTCAAGTCCTTCGTGGCTGATATGCCATAAGTTACGGTCACGGCTGTAGCTTGAATCTGTTCCGAATGGAAGATCAATTCCGTGTGCCTTGCAGTAATCGATTTCGGCCTCACGAGAATCCATGTTCCAGTTGTCCTGACGCCATGGAGCGATAACCTTAAGGTCTGGAGCTAAAGCTTTGATTCCAAGCTCGAAACGAATCTGGTCATTTCCTTTACCAGTGGCACCGTGGCAGATTGCAACAGCGTTTTCTTTTCTTGCAATTTCAACAAGCTTTTTAGCGATTCCTGGACGAGCCATAGCTGTACCAAGTAAATATTTATGCTCATAAACAGCTCCTGCCTGAACACAAGGAACGATGTAATCATCACAGAATTCGTCTGTAATATCTTCTATATATAATTTTGTTGCTCCTGATAATTTGGCTCTTTCTTCAAGACCATCTAATTCCTCACCCTGTCCACAGTTGATACAACAGCAGACAACATCGTAATCATATGTCTCTTTTAGCCATGGTATAATAGCAGTAGTATCAAGTCCACCTGAGTATGCTAATACAACTTTTTCTTTCATAATAGTAACCTCTCTTTATTTTTTGGTAGTGTCAAAAACTACCCATTTTTTATTTTAAAAATTCTTTTAAAACCTTGATTTTTGGAGGTTTGCAAATAAAAAGAGCATTGACCTCCCTTTTTGATGTATAATGAGTTCACCACAAACCATTACCTCGAAAG
>JBGVHH010000026.1:0-2924 GCA_045122195.1 Agathobacter sp. | reverse complement strand
GCAGCCTCTAATGACACTTCAACATCTCCTTTAATTAGAATTCTCTTTGCCGCTTCTGGGTTCTGTTTTTTTGCTTTTTCAAGTATCTGGGAAGCATTATCACCCGTGACAATCCCATGATGCTCTGCCACATAAGCCATTCCCACAAATGCCTCTAAACATATCTCATCAACCGTTTTTCCATCTTTAATAAAATGAAATGGTGCATCTATATGTGTGCCGTTATGTGCGCACATGCTAAAAGCAGTTAAATTATATACTTCACCTTCTTGCATTGATTTCAGTGCTGTTTTCTCTGGTATAGGGTCACCAGGATATACTTCGCAACTGAAAACCTCTTGAGAAATATCATAGATTTTCATTGAATCTTCTCCTCGTCAAATTCTAATTTATCAGTATTACAACCTCTTTATCTCATTGGCAATCACAGCCACATCTTTTCCTTTGGTATCAATTTTAATAGTACCCAATCCCTGATATATAGGTATTCTTGCTATGCTTCTCTCAATTACATCTTCAGAACGAATACCTTTTTCTACATCCGCGGACAATCTTTCACGCAGAGTATTTTCATCGGCTATCAGAGAGACGCATTTCACCTCACAGTTCTGTGTATCCAGCTTCTCAAGTATGGAATCGATAATACTCTGCTCATGCATCACCCAACAAAAAATAATACTCTCGTATACAGAGCATTTCAGAAAATTGTTGAGTAAGTAACAAATATTATTCGTAACCATTGCTTTTGTTTCATCGTTTACTTGGAATGGACTTGCATCCCAACACCAATCTCCGTCAAGAAATACGCTATTCGGTAAATCCTGTTTGAGCTGTTGACACACAGTTGTTTTTCCAATTCCCATAGTGCCACCAATCATATATAAAGTTTTCATTATTCGCACCTACAAATTCTAATTTACAAAGCTTTTCCACCAGATACTTTGATTACCTGTCCTGAAATCATTCTTGCCTGTTTACTTGCAAGGAATAAAACAGTTTCTGCAATATCTTCTGGTTGAATTAATTTTCCCATTGGAATTAAAGGAACAACTACTTTTTCAAATTCGTCATCAATCCAACCTGTTTGAGTTGGACCAGGTGAAACACAATTTACAGTTATTCCATACTGTGCCACCTCAAGAGCAATACTTCGAGTAAGTGCTTCTACAGTTGCTTTACTTGCTCCATAAGTGATTTGACCTGCAAAGATTTGTGATGCATCTGTTGAAATATTGATAATTCTTCCATTATCACCACGATGATTAATAAATTCTCTTGTCATTAAAATACTTCCACGAACATTAACTGCAAATGTATCATCTATCACCTTTTGAGTTATGGTTTCTATAGTATCGCAACCAGTTTCATCATCTGTCGCAGCATTGTTAAATAAAATATCAATTCGTCCGTATTTATCAAAAACTATAGAATAGATATTTTTCACATCGTCCTCGTTCGAAATATCACTTTCTAAAACAATATAATCGGCACCCATTTCTTTGAGTTTAGATTCTACAGCATCTGCATTTCCTGCATTTGCTCCATAATATCTATCTACGCCATTTCTATCCATTTTCGTTGCATCAAATGGTCTATCTACCTTCTTATATACCAAAACCACTTTCGCACCTTCACGAGCAAAGGCAATAGCCGTTGTTGCCCCAATCCCCCATGGATTATTTGCTCCTGTAATTATAGCCACCTTATCTTTTAATCCGTAATCAATCATTTATATCACCTCATCAAATTCTAATTTATCTTGTACCATAATTATATCACAATACATTCAAAATATCATTTTTTAAGTATAATTACTATTTTGAAACCACTACTATATCGTTAAATAATTTGAAACCACCCTTTTAAATCGTTTAGCGAATAAAACGACAACTAACACACATTCATTCTAAAAATATCATTATTTAATGAATCTTTATTAATAATATCTAATACGTAGGAGACTTGAACCCCTATAAAAGTATGAAAAAAGGCTTGATACATTGTATCAAACCTAACGTTCTTAAATGGCAAGGTACGACAATATTAATACAATTTAAATATAATCGTTTAATAATGAAACCACCTACTTGTAATCGTTTAATAATAACATCTAATCGATAAATAGGAATTTGACTACATCTTCGTAATCGTTTTTATCTCAATTATCATATCATTTATTACATCTGATATACTCTCTCTGAACATTCCTGCAAATAATCTGTTCAGATTTTCGTCAAAGCGATTAGGCAAAATCTTGCATTCCTCAGAACAAATACTTTGCATTCTCTTCTCCCCAGGGTGTGTCATCTCATTCAGTGCAAAAATAATATCGAAATAACTTGCGAGGAATTCAGCAACCCTATGATTGACGCTTACAAGGTCCCCTCTATTCTCTGCCTTTTTTATCTGCATATCAAATGACGGTAACATACCACTAAGAAGCTTTAGATTATTGGATATGATATTCTCCTTTAGCTTCTTTGGATATGGAATCCGATATTTTTCCTGTAGAGCGCTCAGTTTTCCATTTTTATCTATTACAATTTTAGCGGTAATGAGATTATGCCACATACAAGTGGTATAGCCATTACATGGCACACAGTCTATTACAACAGAGGAAACCATGTCTTCAAAATCCTGCATATTTCTGTAAATGATGTCCATATCAATTCCATCATTTAAGGTAACATCATCTTCAAGTTCCCAAAAGGAATTCCCGATTTCCATATATCTGCAGTATTTTTCCAGAATATTTCTTCGCTCATTTTCATCAATACTGCTTGTTATGTACACATACACATCGTAATCTGATTTTTCATCATTTCTACCAGTCGCTCTTGACCCGCCAAGAGCAATCGCTTCTACTTGCGAAAGGCTTCCAAGTTCTTCAAACAATTCATTAACGTCAATTTTCATCGTTGTTT
>JBGVHH010000025.1:0-7640 GCA_045122195.1 Agathobacter sp. | reverse complement strand
TCCCGCTTTTCAGCAGGTCAATCATTTCATCACTCAAACGCAGGTCTGCAAGATCGGCGTTTGGGTGATTTTTCATTTCAGACAGCCCCAGCAGATAATCAGCGGTCACACCGTAAAACTTCGCCAGCCGGATAAGGGCATGATACAGTGGTGTCAGGCACCATAAAGACAAATTTACCAAAATTTCACAAAAAATTAATTTTGTTTATTTGTTTTTTCGAGTGTCAGGCACCAATGTTTTAGAAAAAATATCCTCACCTTCTTTTCTTCTTTCCTTCTTGCACTGCATGTAATTAATGGAAAGAATATTTACCGCTCCCTGAAAATATGCAATAAACCCACGAATTTGTCCTAACATCGTTTGAATATTATTACTTTCCCTTATCGGCTTCTTTTGTGAAAACCCAATAGAATTTATTTTCTGACCTGAATCACTATGCATCGTGATATAAGAATTATTCGCATTCAAAATCGAATGAAACTGATGATCCTGGAACAAATAATTCTGATATGTATCTGATAATTCCCCCAGTGTTCTATGCTTAAACTGAAGTGAATATGTTGAGTAAATATAATCAGCTTTTTCCTTTATACCTTCTACTACAGACTCCAAGGTTTGTGAACGATACTTGCCTTCCATTCTTTCTTTTGAAGGCGTAGTAAGTACAGCAGGAAATTCATCTGTATGAAGCGCAGCATAAATATCCTTAAATAATTCAATATAATTCACCTTATCATGCAATCCGTTATCTATAATTCTTTTTAATATAGTGTCTTTTGTTGCATCGAACTCATCAATAAACATAACTGCATTTTTAATAACATCCGAGTTATAAAACATATAAGATGGTTCCACGATAGTTGTATTTCTACTAAGGAATTTATCCATACTCATTAAAAGCACCTGTCTGTCCTTAGTAAAAACCGCAGGATATAATTTTCCTAACCACTGCCATCTTTTATCTGTCTTAATTGCATATATTCTCTGCTCAACCGTCGTATATTCTTTTCCAAGATACTCTGATACAAGTCTTCTAAATCGTGGTTCTGTCTTTTCTCTAAGATTTGATTCAATACTCGACAAGAACTCTCTCATCATTGAAGACTTATCTTCTCGCTGCTTCTTAACAAAACTCAAGTCACGTTGAAAATCCTTATATTCATCACAGCGTTTTATTTCAAATGGTATCGCCCTCTCTACATCAGCTGTCCATCCACCAACAACGCTGTCCATATTAGAATCGATGACTAATACTTTCTCCTTACATAACTCTTCATTCCCTGAATCAATAAATCTCTTCTTAAGATCTTCATAAGGAAGATTCTTTTTAAGGGTTGTCACAAAAATGTATTTTCTATCTTTATTATCCGGATTCATACAAGAGTTATACATAAATTCAATTGCTGAATATGTCTTTCCCGATCCAGTAGGCATATCAACAAGAAGAAGTCCATTTTCATTTTCGTTTTCAACATACCTCTTAATAATGTCATACATACTGATTATCCCCTCTACTTTTCTTCGCTCATTTCGTAATAAAAGCAATCTTCCCATTTGCATTCAAGAGCAATACATATCAATCCCGACAAATAAGCTGTAGGTGAATACTGCCCTGTCTCTAGAGAACTTATTGTATTCTGTGTGGTACCAGCTAGTTCCGCTAATTTTGTTTGTGAATATCCCTTTTCCTGTCGTAATTCTTTTATTCTATTTTTTAATTGCAAATGTGAATTCATACCAAAAATGCTCCTACATATAACAAAATTCCAAATGCGGCTACCACTAGCTCAACAATTCCCTTGATTTTCTTTTTTGTAATTTTACTCTTAAGTCCTTCATAGAAATCTGCATATCCAGTAATTGCAAAAATAAGCGCAGGTTTTCCAAAATCAACTTCCTTAAATATTAATAATTCCAACAAGACCATTACCATACATAATCCCACACCAACAGCAGCACCGTATGCTAATGATTTTCTAACTACAGTCTTTTCATATTCTCCAATATCATCCTGACTACTCTGTGCAGCCTTAAGAATTTCTTCATTCGTCATACCTTTCTCCTTTACCAAGTTTTCCGATATAATTCAACTTATTTTTCACTTCTAAATGTGTTTTTCACCCTTAATGTGTATTTATAAATTACTCAATTGCAATACGAGATGCAGTTTTTGTAACCCAAACGCAACCTATTCAAATCCCTTTTTTCGATGTATGATATAAAAACAGACATGCCAAACGGAGGTCGTCTCCCTCTAGTTTAAATATGTAAACTGGGAATCCACCCCTGATTTATGGTGTATTAGGTGTTGGTGTTGGCTGCACTGTGTTTATTTTTTGAGAAGAGCTGATTTTAACATGATGTCTTTGGCGGCAACCTGACGACATCCCAGTTTTTCCAGTACATCTTCTCCATGAATAATGCTGAATGTTTCGTATGAACTACGATTGTTCAGCTTTTTTGTTTTGTAAGAATAGATGTGGTTCATCATTAGAAAAAAATCTTTCTGTGTCAAATCATCCATACTGGTTTCTTTTGGTATAACCCAACGAATTAGTTCATGATCTACTTCATCAGCCTCTTTCTTATAATGGCATCCAGCATGGCAATAAAATATATTTGTGCGATGTTTCGTTCCACCCCTAATAAGATGTTCACAATATTCAATAGCTTGTGGATTTGAAAATCAATTTCCGTTATCTATCAAAATATATGTGAATAAATAAAAACTTGAGTCTGAAAAATAAATTGTCAGCAGATATTTATCTTCGTTTCAAATCCCTCATTTCTCACATGGTTTAAATATCAAAATCATCCAACGCATATCCCTCCGATTCCAAATACTCTCTTGCCTCGTCTTCATCCATCCCGTCTATCTCATCAAGTACATCTTCATTATCGAATGTTAATCCATTATCATCCGGCTCATTCTTCCTAATCATTTCATCCACGAAAGCAAACTGCATTGCCTGCTCACCAGGTCCAAGTATTCCATCATGATTAATGTCAAACATTCTATCAAATCCATTTTTTACATCTCTATCAAAGAATCCCATATTGCACCTCCAATTTTTCTATATCCTGTACAGTCTATTTACCAGTCCTCATCTTCCATTGCATCGTCCACACCTGCTGCATAATCATCATCAGTATGAGAGCGATCCCAGTCATAATCGTCATCTTCATAGATATCATTATAAAAACTGTTATCATGCAAATAACAATAATTGCTTCCTTTCCCACCATTGTGTAATTCTAAATTTGATTCAATAACGCTCCAACTAAAAAGACCAACGGAAAGAATGTGATATATCCTTTTCCTTGACCTAATTATGTCAAATTCCAAGTCCAAAAATCTCCACTTGTGCCTCGAATTTTTGTTCTAATTATTGTATTGTTCAGCTGTAAAACCAATATGTAAAGGTAATTTGACAAATTTTCCTGTTTTATATCTCGTTTTCAGACTCTTTTTTTCTTATATCCAATATAAAACTTGTATTTTTAAGATTATTTGCATATAATATTCATAGGAGGCGTAAAATTATGTTATGCCAGTTTTCATTTCAAAATTTTAAATCATATAAAAGCGAAACAACCTTAGATTTTCAGGCTGCTACTCTGCCTGAATTCACAGAAACACTTATCATAGAAGAAGACGCATCCAGCCTCTTACCTGTAAGTGTTATATACGGGCCAAATGGTGGCGGAAAAACTAATCTTTTGCTTGCTCTTTCATGTGTAATCTCTACCATTGTAAATCCAGTAAAGGAATTAGGAAAAAATCGACAGAACATCATCCTTCAGCATAAGGTTGATGCTGTTCCATTCTTATTTGACCAGGAATCAAGGAATGAACCAACGGAATTCAGACTTTTCTTCCGGATTGAGAAGAATGAATATTGCTATTATCTTGCAGTAAAAAATCAAGAAATCTCTTCAGAATCTCTTTATAGAAAAGCTATAACTGGAAAGAAGTCTGCCATGATCTTCGAAAGAGAATCTGACGCAATTGAACTGGGTTATAGTATCAACAAGAAAAATATCAATACCAGTGTTAATCCTAAGATGCCTTATCTCTCTTTCTTAGCGATTAATTATGATATTGATACCATTAATGAAGTTATGAACTGGTTTGAAAACTGTATTATACGCAGTTATGCTAATCCTGTTATAGAGCGTCAGATTATGCTAAGTGGAGATGCCCCACATAAGGAACAGTTTATTAAGGCCTTAAACGATATGGATATAGATATTAAAGATTATCGATTTGATGAAGAAGCTCATCAATTATATATGAAGAGAACTATTGGTGATACAGAATATGAACTTTCTTTTTCAGATGAATCCGATGGCACCAAGAAATTGATTGCAGCTCTCCCTGTAATTCTACTTGCACTACGTGAAGGTAGACTTATTATCGTAGACGAATTGGATGCCAAGCTCCATCCGAAGCTTCTTAAGTATGTAATCTCTCTATTCAAAAATAGGGATATCAATAAATATGGTGCTCAGTTATTGTTCACCTCTCATGATATGTATACTTTGAAAAACACTGTATTCCGTCGCGATGAAATATGGTTTGCTGCTGAAAATAAAGAGCATGAGAGCGAAATATATTCTCTTCATGAGATTCGTGGAGAAGATAATGACCGCATTAAAAGAACTGCTGCTTATGACAAGCAATACCTTGAGGGGCGCTACGGTGCCGATCCTTATTTATCCAACATGCTTGGAGGTGGTTTTTAATGAGTCTGAAACCACCCAAAAAGAGTGATCTGGACAAAAGCTGGATATCATAAATGAAGGAAAACTCCCTTCTAATTCTGCTCCTGGAACTAAAGTCCATGAACTTGTTCTAAAGCTTAAACCTTATCTAAATAATTAGTAAAACAGAGGTGTGGTGTAATTCCACGCCTTTATTGCTAAACAATGTATCCATACTTTCTTCATAACCGTGAATGTGATTAGCCAGTTCTTTTTTCGGTTCTTTACTATCCTTAAACTGATGTGTCGTATAGATAAAATGAAGAATAAACCATACCTCAATACATGGATTCGAAACAATAAACTTAATATTTTTTGATTTCTTTTGTAACTCTTTTACAAGCTGAATCTTTTCTGGTTTACAGTCCATATCTAAAACAATGTATGCTTTATCACCATCTTTTTCTGATAGCTCATTCTTCTTCCAAGCCTTTTCCATTGCCTTCAGCATGCCAACTGGATCTGTCTCAAGTCCTGTTGCAAACCTTATAGAATACTTACCATGCTGATCTTGAAACGAGGAAAAATACTGCTTTTCTGTTTTATTTCTTCCCTCAGCTGTAATCAACATAACGGGTTTTCGTTTACGCTTTACATCATTTCGTTTTTTCTTCTGAAAATTTCTTTCAGCCATTTACAGCACCTCCTCATTTTGGAGGAATGGGATTGCTCCATATCTTCCCATTAAATAGCCCTTTTCAATATTTTCAGTCTTTCGAACAGAGAACTCATCAAGAGAATACAAGTCTGTTACACCAGTTTTTGAATCTTTCTCAGTAAAGTAAATCTGGTCTCGCCTAAACATATCTAAAGTCAAGATTCCTGTCTCATGCGTTGTTACGATCAACTGTGCTCCTGCATTGTTAATATCTGGATCACGAAAAAGATTCATGATAAATTTTACAAGACTTGGATGCATACTCTTATCAATCTCATCCAAAATCAATGTCTTTCCTCTTTCGAATGAATCCTTTAAAAGCGGACCGTAGAAGAATAAAAGTTGTGTTCCAAGTGACTCTTCCTGAAGCGTAAGCGAATATTCCTTTTGCGTTCCATCATCATTCACAATAGTATGACCTGTGGTAATCTCTACATCGTATCTCTTGCCTTCATTTGGCTGAATCACTTTTCCTTGAAACATAATCTGTATTGGAAGAGTTGCTCCACCTACCACTTCTTTTGCATCCACTTCAATACTACTAATATTGATATCTGCCTGTTTTAGCAAATTTTTGGTGAAATCAATATACCGACGATTCTCATCCGTACGATATTTTTCAATGGCAACTCCACTTAAATCCATTACCTCTGTAAAAGTATCGATATATTCTGCTAACCATTCAAATGGAATCTTTGTACATTCTACATTCCAAGTTGTAGCAGTTGCCAAAAATAACTTATTAGGCGTGTTCATCTGATAAGCAGCTTCTAGTTTCACCTTATATGCACGATTATATTTTGGTTCCTCCCCATCTTTTATATCAAAAATAAGTGTTGGCTTTGCACTGTTATAGCAATATAGATATTCTTCAACAACCTTCTCAGCAGTTGCACTGAAACCATAAATATATTTCTTATCATCACTTGCAACAAAGGTGAACTCAAATGATGTCGGTTTGTTCTTTGATTCTGAATCAAATTTAAAAGGAACAACTGGTAATCTATCAGTGACCTGAATATTGTTCGAATTTCTTAACATTATTAAAGCAATCGTAATTGCTTTAAAAAGGCTTGATTTTCCTGATGCGTTTGCTCCATAAATTGCAGCTGAAGTAACAGCATTATAATCACCCTTGGTTATAAGGTTCTCAGGATGCTCACTATCTTTTGAAGGTTCAAGACTTAAATACACCTTATCTCTAATTGATAAAAAATTTTCTACTGTAAACTGAATTAACATGTACTTGCCCCTTTCTAAATCATAATGGAGTTACAGTACTATCATATTCCCTTTGGATGTTCTTTGCAACAATATTTTCTCAATTTTTGCAATATTTATTCAAATATCCGAGTTATATTGTCATATTCTTACAACATCCGACCCTATCCTTTGAAGAACTGCTACCCCTAGAATTTGTCGTCTTACTGCTTCCTTTCCCACCATTGTGTAAATCTAAATTTGATTCAATAACGCTCAAACTAAAAAGATCAACGGAAAGGATATAAATTATTGTATTGTTCAGCTAATCGCCTGATTTCATCCTGTACTTCTTTTACAAGACTCTCTGGCCCAATTATCTTTGCGCCTTCCCCCAGCGCCATAATCCAGTGAATAAAATGTTTACTTGCTGCTACTTTTACAAGGACTCTAAAATGTTCATCGTCAACCTTAAGCATTCGAACCTCTTTACCGAAGCGATCTATCATCACCCCCGCCAGGCTGTTATCGCAAAGTATTTCAACATTCTGCTCCTCTCCATCGTACATGTTGAACATTTTCTTGGCATATGCCGCCATATCAATTTCCCGGAATTTATTTCTTCCTTCGCGGCGTTTCGTCTCTACCTTGATATGCAGCATCTTGTCAACTCGATAATGCTTTATCATATCTGCTTCTTTTTTCACATTCCACTGAAAATACTGGAATGAAATCTTTAAGTTCTTAGAAATGGCCTTATGTATTGCATCAACATTTGCCATTACATCGTTATTCATGGCTTTTACACGCCCGGAAACATACACCTGGCGCTGTAACATTGATGCATCCTGTTTACTTGCAAGTCGCTCTATCTTATTGATTAGCTCATTCGATTTCTTTTCTGTTATGAATTTTGCTGATGCAACTGAGTCCACAAGTAGCTTTAATTCTGCAAGTTCAAAGTCACGGTTGATTACCTGATAATGATATGTTTTGCCATACTGCGTCTTCTTGATT
>JBGVHH010000024.1:0-95624 GCA_045122195.1 Agathobacter sp. | reverse complement strand
ACTGAACTTTAATAATTTGTTCACGAATAAAGTTACTAATATTTTCACCTTGGAAATAAATAAACGGTATTAACACCATAATAAGCGCTATACATAATACCATCTTATTGTTTATTATTTTCTTCACAAACATTTCTCTCTCTTTCATATAATTTTACTTTTTTACTTATCCCAATATTTTTCAATTATACTAAACGATTCTGTTGTTGAATTACCATATTTATCTTTAAATAAGTTTAACATCTCATTAACTTCTTCATGGTTATCCATATAGTAATTAAATTTATCAATCTGAACCTGAGTATCTTTGCTCATATAAAAACTATACGAACTTCCAAGAGCCGATCCATCAGTATCCACAGAAGCAACAATTATATTAGAATCACTTAAAATCGCGTTGATGATATCTTTATCTGTAACAAATATAACACCCTTTCCTTCTGCATTCGTTGTTACACCTTCCACTTTGATGGTTTCGTTTTTCTATATATTTGTTAAGTCATTTGTACGGATTGTTTCAACCTCTGACACTTCCGGTGCGATGGTATCCTCTACATTGACTTTGATTTTGTATTCTTCCTTATCGTATGTGATTTTCACATCGTATTTTCCCGGCTTTGTGTTGTCCAGTTTTGAATCGTCTATTTTAAAGTCCTTTGTTTTTACATCCTCAGGCAAACCTTCAAAATATTCATTTGGCTTGAACTCAAATTTTTCTCCGGCTTCTAATGTGGCTGTGGTCTTTGTCTGTTCTATTCCACCACCTGTGAAAAATATAACTGCACCTGTTGTAAGTGCTATTGCAGATATGCCGATTAATCCTATTACTATTTTCTTTTTCATTAACTTCGCTCCTCGTTTTCTATCTATTTGCCTTTAATTTTAAACAAAAAAATAGCTGCAATTCCAAACTTAATTGGATATTGCAGCCGAACTGTCATTACATCATTTGTGGTAGACTCTAGCTTTGCGACCCTATGTTTCCACAGGTGTGCCGTAAACATTATTTTTAACTCTGATTTAGGATTATAACTAATTTGCTTTTTTATGTCAAATTATTTACTTTCATTTCACTACGATTCATATTTTCCCCACTTTATTTTCCCCACTTTATTTTCCCCACTTGTTGTTATCTTGTAACTGTAATCTGAGAGATTCGCATCAAGTGTAGCTTTATAACCATCTTTGGTCCATGTAAACTTAATACTCGAGCCTTCTGCTTGTACGTCTATTTTTGAATCAAATGCAAATGCTGGGAAGGATGCTCTGAATTTAAGCAGCTCAAGTTGCTTTTTCACAACATCCTTTTCAAGCAATTCATTCATCTGAGTTACGCTTAAATTGCTTCTGTTGATTTCCTTATGTCCACCAGCCCCAGCTCTCTTTACTGCCTCATGGTCATTTTTCCCTGCAAACAAATCAAGATACCATACCTGTGGTTTTCCCGGCATAAACAACTGAAGTGCTCTCGCCAAAAGCAGCTTGGCATCATCCTCTCCAAGCGCACTGTAGTAGGTCGCATTAACCTGATAATAAATATTTTTCTGTCCATGGAGATTCTTTACATAACCACCACGCTGTACAACTGTATCAATTAGTGTCTGTATTCTTTCTTCCGGTATCAGGCCTTTTAAATCAAGAAGCGGTATACCATCGTGACATCCCAGCATATTCACTGTGTGAATACCCTTTTCCTGTATCTCCTTGGCCCATTTTTCAAGTGTCTGTCCGTTTCCACTTTCAAGCGCATCTATTATCAGACCCGGAAGGAAAAAATCATATGTCATATATCCTTTTTCTGAGATTTTCTCATATATTTTTTCTTCGTATCCGGCATGAATCTCCGGCAAAAGCTCCAGGTTGTACTTATCTGCCAACTCCTTTATTTTCTCCAGAAGCTCCCATGTTCCCGGCTCATTCAGGAAATTCTTTAGCCCCGGTTCTTTTGGAGCATATGCAAATGCATCCAGACGCACGATTTTAGCACCGTATTCTGATAATGTATTTAAAGTATTCTCATAAAATTCCCACACAAGAGGCGATTTTATATTCAAATCCATCTGACCTAAATATCTGCGACGGCTCTCGAGAAGTTCTATTACAGCATCAGCTTTTTCTCCGGCGAATTTTCCCCAGTCAGCCAACTTAAGTGCACCCTCTGATTTTGTAGCTTCATTGGCAATTTTTGCAAGGTCAACCGCCTGACAATACTGAAGTCCTGTTGCCTGCATCACGTCCTGTGCATCAAGCTGTGGATACTGGACTTCCTGATAAAAGGTATTCCAGTATGGCACATTTCTTCCATCCGGAAATCTCACCATAAGAATTGGAAGCCCCGGCTTTCTGAAAAACATATCTTTGATATATTTCTCCTCTGGCTGAATGTAACCTTCTTCAGTCATCTCACCACAGCCTTGCCAGAATTTGTTCCAGTCAATAAAGAAATCTCTGTATTTACTCTTGTCTCCGTTTTTAATAATATCTTGAAACTGCTCAGACAAAACAGATGCATGATTTAAAATAAAATCCAGCTTCAAATCAATTCCAAGCTCATCAATTGCTTTTAAGTCATCCTTTTTTGCAAGTTTGTCACTTAATGAATAATCGACTACCGAAAATCCTCTGTCCAAATCTGTATTAAATACGCTTGGCAAAATGTAAAAGGATGAAAAAACATCCTTCAACTGCGGCTTTTGCAAAAAATCGACTATATCGCCTAATGTTCCTCCCATACTGTCCGGATAAGCATTTAACATTGGTCCGATGTTTGCATTTTTCATATTATATATCCTCATTCTCCATTATTTTTGTATACTGCTCAAAAGATAAAAGTTCCCCTGCTTTTGAAAGAATTATCTTTGCCTTATGCGCCTGTTCATGAAGCTTTCTCTGCTCTATCTCAAGAACCCTTGTGACAAATGGACTATCAGCCTCTCCATCACGATTTCTGGCAATTCTGTACTGAAGAGTTTCTGTTGGCGTGCTATTTAAAAGTACCGGAATGTCTACTCCGCTGAAAAAATCGCTATTGCCGTGGGTCCACTCAATAATCAAAATTCCTGTTTCCGAAAAATCAACTTCATCATACCAAAGCTCTGTGTCTGTTCTTCCCATTCTCTTGAGCCAGATCTTATCCTCACCATTTTTGAAATCGCTTATTATCTGTTCAACCTTTTCAAATTCCTGTTCATTTGAAGTTCCAAGATATCCTCTTAATCCCTCAATTCCACCTTCAAGATAAGAATCAAACCATGGATACTGCTTGATGTTTTCCTTATCAGCATCCATTCCTTTTTTCTGTAAATCATGGACAATGTCAAAATGCTCTTTTGTATAAGCCCCATCCGCAATCATTTTATTTAGCCCAGACTCTCTAAAAATTCTAAGTCGCTCTGCATCATTGTACATAGGAATTCTTCTTGGATAATTATCTCCTGACATGGTATAAGTTCCTATGCCAATGCTGTTTAGATAAAAAGCCACAACTGCTGCAACTCCAGATTTTCCAACACCTGAGCCACCACTAACAGAGATAACCGCACGCTCTTTTCCTTCTAATGCCATACTTTTTAACAGCTTTAGTAATTCAGGAAAAATTGCATTCGCCTTTGTAATATGCGAATCCCAAATCTTTACTTTATCCCCGGGAACATCCCCAATTGGGATATTGGCTCCCACCTCAGGAGCCTCCCAGCCATCTACATCAAAGTTTGATAAATTATTTAATCTTGCCACCTTCATCCTCCTTATTTTTGCTCCACAATACCTATATTCTTATTGCCATTTTGGCTTTTTCTGATTAAATAATATACTCTGAAATAATATATGTCAATCGTTTAACATCTTTTTATCCCAATAATTTTTTACTACAATTATTTTATTCCATTAATTGTGCCGGAGTTATTTTTCTAATCCTTATAACTGTTGTTGTATCAATCTCACCCTGCTCCAAAATCTTTGCAATATCCTTGTGCTTGCTTATCTCATCCTTGATACTATCGTCTTTGTAGGAATATTGAATGTGACCTCTTTCCATTCCAATAAATGTCCATATTGCATTGCTTTCTCCATCAAAATTTTCAACAGTAACAAATGAAAATGCCACAGAAAAACTTAGCAGGCATATGATAAATGCAATTGAAACATTCTGTTTAAATGATGACATTATTCCATCTCTTAATGCATTTAACACTGTTATCTTTCTTATTTTGAGTGATGCAAAAGCAGAAACTATTGCGATAAATACAATCATAAATACTGCACCCATTATATATAGGGTAACATTTGGATGTACCGTCCAGCTTATTCCGGTTATAATTCCACGATGTTTTTATAGTTTTGCTGCATATAAGTGATTATCTGAAAACGAATCACTACGATAGCAATAATTAGTAAAACTCCTGCCAGTCCAAGCAATATTCCCATTATTATATTAGGAAACATTGTAATTCCAACCTTCATTGTATCGTACGATAATACAGATCCCGTATCTAAACCTATATCATATTTTTCGTTGAATTTCTTGGTAAACTCTGTTTCTATATCATCTGTTGAGACTTTGCCATTTGAAAGCCCCTTCCATATATAGAATTTATACTTACCAGTATTGTAAACATTGCAACCCCAACCAGAAAAATCAGGGTTATTGCTGTTACTACCGAACGCTTTAGATTGTTTTTTATTAAAAGTAAATGTCTCATAATTACCATCCCATTCTTGTCAAAAACTCTCTCAGGTCTTTATGACGCTTCTCACTGTTTTTAACATATTTTCCAAGGTTTAATTCCTCAATAATAACTCCGTCCTTCAGATAGAGAATTCTATTTGCACGACGGGCTGTTTTCATATCATGTGTAACCATTACAATGCTTTGTCCCAAACCATTTATCTCAGTCATGATGTCGAGTACCGACTCAGCACTCTTTGAATTAAGTGCACCTGTGGGCTCATCGGCAAATACAATGGATGGTGAATTAATAAGTGCTCTTACAATTGATACTCGCTGTGCCTCTCCACCGGATAACTGTGTTGGGAATTTTCCCCAGCTTTCTTCTTTTATTCCAACACGATCAAGAAGCTCTTTGGCCTTTTTAGCTACTTCTTTTCTATTTTTGTTTACAAGCAGTCCCGTTGCCAGAATATTATCCAACACACTCATGGAGTCATTCAGATAATTCTGCTGGAAAACGAAACCACTGTATTTTCTTCTGAATTTTGCAAGCTGGTCATTATTTAATTTTGTAATATCCTCTCCCATGCAGGTTATGTTTCCTAATGTTGGCTTATCTATTCCCGACAGTGCATACATAAGTGTTGACTTTCCTGAACCGGATGCTCCCATAATTACTGTAAAATCACCTTCATAGATATCAATATCAAGGTTCTTTAACACGTGCTGCTGTACACATTCATTTGAAAATGTTTTACTAAGCATTCTTGCTTCAATTATTTTGTTCATATTTTTCTCCTTAACCTTCCAAATTCTAATCTAATTACCTCTCGTATCCTAAAAATTGCAATCAAAAAAGGATTATAGCTATTTGCTACAATCCTAATTTACAACAAATTCCCTTATGCATACCTTTAGACTGCTCTTATCCAAGTCAAAAGTAACAAAAATATCACCCTCGCTGTATTTGTACGAATTACTAATAATGTTGTCAAAGACCTGTGTAGTTCGAAGCCTGTCACAATATATCAGGCATTCCGGTACAGAATTGGTCAGTTTGATTCGCTCATATGTATTTAAATCGGACAAGATGCTTTCTAAAATCTCTGAATTTTCCTCTGTGGTATGTACCCGTAACACCTGCAGGTCTTCTAGTGTAGACTCAAACATATTGCTGATTAACTGATTAATGGTATCTGCTTTGCCCTTATTCTGGAACAGATAGATAAAAAGCTTGAATTCCTTGTTCTTTAGTCCAACATCTCTGCCATCCTTATATACCCTAAGTGCCCCTTAATCAATCACAAATCCATCTCTTGTCTGTACAAGGCTCTCACCCTTTGAACTTCCCAGTCGCTTTAGTGCCACTTTAACCTTTGCAAGAAGAACACTTAGTGTATACGGCTTTTTGATATAATCATCGCCGCCTATATTTAGTGCAATCAACACATCATCATCGCTTTGTCTTGCACTTATAAATAAAATCGGTATGTTTGTAATTTCACGAAGTCTCTTGCATAAATCAAATCCGCTTTCATTTTCCAAATTTATATCCAGCAAGATTAATCTAACTTCATATTTTCCCTTTTTGGGGTTAACATTCTAGTGTCTTCCCCTCACTTTCATAGTACATTATACAGTTTCACGCTTTCTAAGCTCTACTGGAAGAACAGTTTTTTTGACTACACTTTTTCCTTCTGCTGCATCATGCAACAATTCTATGGCAACATTGGCCATCTCCTTGATAGGCTGGTGAATTGTTGTTATCTGTGGTGTTGTAAGACTGGCAATATTTACATCATCAAAGCCCACTATCTTCAAGTCTTTTGGAACCTGTATCGACAATCTTCTACATACCTGAAGGGTCTGAGCCGCTATCACATCACTGCCAGCAAAAAGACCATCTGCAGTTGGATTTTCCCTAAGAATATTCTCAAGCCATTCCACATAACTCATTTTATTATACGCTACTTCATTTGGTTCAACTACCCTGACTGACACACCGGATTTATCGCAGGCATCTTTAAATCCTACAAATCTCTGATTTGCCGGCGTACCGGGAGAATCCTCACTTTTTATAAATACCATATTTTTGCAACCGGCTTTTATCAGTTCTTCTGCCGCTAGCTTTCCTCCGTTTTTATTATCACATTCAACTGACGCCGTGGCATTTTCCATTGCCCTCTCAATTGTGATAACAGGAATGTCCAAATTCTTAAATATCTCTACTGAAATTTTCTGACTACATAGAATAATTCCCGCAACCCTGTTACTGGTACAAATATCTATATACTCTTTTGCCTTTTCCTTTGTACTTTGAGAATTGCAAAGCAAAATCTTGTATCCCTTTTTATACGCAGCATTTTCAATGTTGCTTATCATCTCTGCAAAATACGGATGCCTAATGTGTGGAACTATTACCCCAATTGTGTTTGATTTCTTATTCTGAAGAGCTCTGGCTACCTCATTAGGTCGGTAATTTAGTTTTTCAATTGCATCAGCTACACGCCTTCTTGCATCATCACTAATATAGCCTCTGTTGTTTAACACTCTTGAAACAGTCGTAACCGTAAGTCCTGCTTCTCTTGCTACATCCTTTAACGTTGCCATTTTATGCTCCTTTATACTAAACAAATCATTGTACTAATTCAGAATACAACCATACATATTGTATGTCAAACGTATATCACAAAAATCAATATTGTTATTTCATAGTTTACAAAATAATAAGGGCGGTTCATAAGAATCGCCCTTATTTTTCATTCACTATTTTATTTTTTGACTTTTGCTACAACCAATGCTGTACATCCACCAACTAGTACTACACCTGCAGCTAATAAAGATATCCACAAAATCCAATTACTACTTCCAGAATTTCCTTCATTCTTTGGAACATCCATATCGTCTATATTTTTATAAGAAATGTCTGAATCTTGCTCCGAAGTAGTTTCTTTTTCTTCTTTTTCATCATTCCCAACAACTTCATCCTTCATTGAAGGACTAGCTTCTACCGAATCTTCTACACCTGGATCATTTGATTCAGAATAGGATTTAGCTACATTAGTTGATAAATTTTTCTTTGAATGTGTTTTATTCACACTTCCATTGCCTGTAACTGATTTATTTGCAGAACCTTTTCCATTGTTTGAATTATTTGGCTTGCTAGGTTTGTTTGAATTACTATTTCCATTGTTTGGCTTATCTATTGTATTGTCTGAATCATCTTTCTTATCACCTGATGGATTGCTAACATCTTCTGTAATAGTGCCATCATTGTCAGAAGAATCATCTCCTTTTGATGCTGATAAATCTTCAAGAGTAATATCATCAATAACTACTGTATGCTGGTCTTTAATCTCTTCTGTTACATTTCCAAGACAAATGCTCAAGAATGCTTCCTTGTCTGTATCTGCTTCCATAGTAAATGTATCAGTAAATGTCTGGAACTCATCTGTAAGACTTACAATATTATCATTTGAGTATACTGGCCATCCATGAGCTTCGTTTCCTTGCATAATCACTCTGATATCACGTTCACGAGAAGATTTTGCATTGAATGAAAGCTTGTACTCATGGTCCTTTACAAGTGGTATATTTTCCTGTTTAATCTGAACTTTCCAATCAGCATCTCCAGTATTATCAACTGTTACAGAAAGTGCGTTGTCCTCTTTTAAGCTGTCTACAACATATGAAGCTTTGGCTGATGAATCAACATATGGTGAATAACCTGACATACCATCGTTAAATGAACCATTTTTAATAAGTGCAGATTCAACTAATTTAACATTATCAATCGCCACTTCCTGGATTGTTTCTATTTTGAAAGAAACCTTCTTGTCTGTATATGTTGCCGATGATGGAAGCTTAATTGTATATGTCTGTGGAGTTTCCCCTGCTTTAACTGCAACATTATATCTCTTGCCACCTACTGAAACATTTATTGTTGTATCTGCTGCTGCTCTGGCTGAGAAACTAAATGTGTATGGGCTTCCCTCTTCGAATGTTAACTCATCCTGAGAAAGTGTTACTTCTGTAGCTTTTTTATTATTACTTCTAACGCAGAATTCTCTTCCTTTTTCGAATCCTGAAACATACACTGTAGAGTTTGATGATTTATCAATATCCCAGTATCCTAAATGACCTTCTCCCTCTTGGAATGAACCATTGTAAATATAGTTTCCATTTGCAAGAACGGTTTTTGCTTCTCTTGCATTTGGGTCTGGATCAGCAATTTTCTTTACGACTACGTTGCTTATGTTGATGTCTGCTGTCGATCCTTTTGAACCCATGTTGTACTCTAGACGACCATTTGCATCTGTGTCATCTTTCATTACAAATGTGTATTTGTAATTCTGTGTCTCTGTTGTAAGCTCTGCTTCCTGGTGTGGCATATATGATTTATATCCATGATCAGGAGCTTTGATATCAACACCCATTGTACGGGTCTCTGACGCGTTTGCATCGAACGATACTTCGTATGTTGCACCCTTTACTAATGGAATATCAGCCTGAACAAGCTGCACACTATAATCAACAGTTCCTTCGTCAGTTGTCTTTATTGACATCTGATTGTCTTTAATCTCAGCTGTTGCTTCTCCACCGAGAGCTGTCATAAATTTCCAGTCTGTATCATCTGTCAAATCTTCTGCTTCTGCAAAATCTCCGTTGTTGATGTAGTTTCCATCAGCCTGTGGTTCTCTGATTACTACATCTTTTACCGGTCTCTTTACATCTTCATTATATCCATCCTTCTGATAAACACGTACATAATCTACCTCATATGGATTATTCTCAAAACTTGTGCTGTCATCAGGATTTCCTACCCAGTTTCCACCAACTGCAAGATTTAAAATGATGTAGAATGGCTGGTCAAATGGTGCAGGATATGTAAGTGTTCCCTGTCCTTCTGTTGTTGAATACCAGTCACTTTCCTCATGGAATAATTTTCCATCAACATACCAACGAATACGTCCTGGTTCCCACTCACATGAGAATGTATGGAAATCATCTGAAAAATCTGGCTCATCTTCATCTGTTACGTATGTTCCCTGAGACTCTGAATGCGGATTACCAAAGTGGATAGTTCCATATGCTTTGCTTGTATCCTGTCCCATTACTTCCATACAGTCAATCTCTCCACAACGAGGCCACTGACCATATACATTCTCGTCATTTGCCATAAGCCAGAATGCTGGAAGATATCCCTGTCCTTTTGGAACTTTTACCCTTGCTTCAAAAAGACCATATGTAAATGTCTGTTTATTCTGTGTACTAATACGTCCTGATGTATATGATTTCTTTGTAATTTTTACATCTGAAATTGTATCTGCTGACTCTGGATTCTCTTCGCTAATGCTTAAATCTGAAAGAGTAATCTTAGAAGCAATAGAATCTTCCCCTTCCATTTTTCCAAGTGAAAAATAGTAAATTGAATTATCATCTGTTGCTGCCGGTGTAAACGTATATGAAACTTCCTTCTCTTCATTTGCAATTAACTCTACAAATTCCTGACCGTGCTGCTCATATGTTGAACCATTCATTACACCAGAACAAATTGTACGTGTCTCTGTTGATGTAGCTTTAAATGATACTTTATATGTCTTTCCAGCTTCCACCGTAATTGGTGTGTGCTTTAACTGTACATGCCAGTCAGCGGTTCCAGCCTTTGCAATGTCATACACAATCTGCCCATCTCCCTGTGTACGTGTTGCATCTGCACTACCATCCCAATTTGCAATTGTTTCTTCCCAATCTGTAAATCCATCTGAAAAATCAGAATTTGATAAAAGGTTTTCTGCACCTTCCATTGTAATTATCTCAGTTTTCTCAACTGGATTAATTACTAACTTTCCATCCTTTACCTGAATGTTTTCATCAGAGTCAACATATTCCTGTAATTCATTGTTAACCCATCCTTTTTCATGAAGCTCAACATTCCAATCATTGCGATTTAATGTGTCTCCATCAAACTCATCCGACCATGCTAATTCATAGCCATCGTAATTTAATGTTGTATCAGAATCAGAGTCTGTCTCTGCTGATACCCCCTGTGGCATTACTGAGACAACAAGTGCTGTACTAAGTAATCCTGCCAATAAGCGTTTTCTCTTCATAATTACCCCTTTCAGAAAATCATTTTCATCTATGGGTAAAAGAATAATTGTATTTTGAAATAATAAATATCATAAAAATTACTAAAATATCAAATTCGTGATTATATTTTTATAGATTTTAACTAAAATTACGGAAATAGTACTATAAAACTAATATACATTCACTTCCGAAATGCATGTATCTGTGTACTTACTTCCCGGATACACACTTACAATCTGCAATCTAATCGAACTTGTTTTTACTGCTGCCGCAAAGTCAATTCTCTGCATTCCCTCTGAGCTGTCTGATAGTTCACAATCCATTGATGTGCCATCAGAAAAAATGATTTTTGCCTGTTTGACACGTCCGTTTTTTGAAAAGATATCACTGGATTTCCTGTATCCGTTTGCTATCTCAATTCCATTTACATCATACTCTCCATCTAATGTAAACTCAATCCATTCATTTTCTCCATTTCCATCCACACCTTCAACCCAGGCTGTATCGCTTTTTCCATCAATCGCATTAAGTGCGTAATATAGATATGGATCCTCATCTGTCCCCTGTGGCTGCAAAACAGATGATGCATTTACAGATTTAATACTTTTATTGGACACAGCGACAGGCTGAGTATCATTATTCTGTGGATTGTCACCTTCTGTTGCGGCTTCATTCTCTACTGAATCATCATCATTTTCTGTATCATTCATTTTCACAGTGTCATCCGACTTCTTCCCTTCTGTTTCAGTCACGACTTCGCTAGGCTTTACATTTTGATTCTTGTTCTTGCTTCCATCCAGCAGAAACAGGATTACTGTAACAATAACTGCTACAAGTATCACTCCACCTACAATCAAAGCTATATATAAACCAGTTCTCTTTTTCTTTTGTTCCATCATACAATCCTCTCTCTCATTTTTTTCTTCGTTTTTCTCTCCCACAACAGATATGCAATATATACCATCACACCTGTAACCAGCCAGCATATAGGATCTGCCCAGCATACCCCTGGATATCCAAACGGTTTCGTAAGAACTTTTATAACTGTAAATCGGCTTAAAAGTTCAACTACACCACAAAGCATTGGCACAAGTGCCTTATTAAGGCCCTGCATTCCATTTCGATATACAAAAATCATTGAAAGAGGCATCATACAGATGCTTGCTTTCACAATGTATTCCATCGCATATTCTATGGTTTTATCTGATGGATTTTTAATAAATAGTCCAACAATTGTCGGGCCAAAAAGAATACTTATGGCTGCACCTGCAATACTTACCACAAGACATAGCAACAACGCCACTTTCATTCCCGAATATATTCTCTTCATCTTGCCAGCACCCAGATTCTGACCACAGAAGGTTGCTGATGTTGTTCCAAGCGAAGGCATGGTCTGAGTTGACAGATTTATTACCTTTGATGCTGCTGTATATGCAGCCACCATGCTTGGTGAATTAAATCCATTTATCGCCGCCTGCAAAATCATGGTTCCAACTGCTGTAATCGAATAGTTTATTGCCATTGGAACCCCCAGACTAAGAAGTCTGATTCCCCCTGAAATGTCACGATAAAAGTCTGACCTTTGGACCCTTACTATTGGATATTTATAAAACATATATATGAAGCAAAGCAATGCTGACACGCCCTGACCAATTATTGTTGCATATGCGGCGCCCTCTGTATTCATACCTGCAATCATAATAAATACAATGTCAAGAATAATATTTAGAACAGATGCAATTAACAAAAAATAAAGTGGCGTCTTGCTATCGCCCATTCCCCTTAGGATTCCAGCCTCTACATTATACACCATGGTAAAAAACAATCCGCCAAATATGACTTTTATATAAGAATCAGCCATATCAATAATATCAGCTGGCGTATTCAATAATGTAAGAAATTCTCTGGAAAAAATAGTAGTCGGAATCGAAAGAATCACAGATACAGTAATAGTAAGAATGATAATTAATGCTACATAATGACGAAGCAGCTTATGATTTCCTGCTCCGAAAGCCTGTGCTATCATTACTCCAAATCCCTGTGCAATTCCATTTGCAAATCCTATTACCAGAAACGTCAGACACCAGGTGCTTCCAACCGCTGCAAGCGCATTCTCTCCAAGTATTCTTCCAACTATTACGGTATCCACCACATTATAAAACTGCTGAAAAAGATTCCCTATAAGGATGGGAACCGTAAACCAGATAAAAATCTTCAGTGGACTTCCCACAGTTAAATCCTTTGTCATTTTGCCCCCCTATACACTCATTATTTTTATTTTCAATATTTTAGTACTTTATTGCTACAAAATTTATTATACATTATTTTTTGAGCTTATGATATAATTTTTTCGTTACTAATTTAGGAGGATTTTTATGAAATCAAAAACAACTAATATTTTCATTATTGTTGCAGCTTCACTTTGTTTGCTTGCACTATTTATTCATTTATTTATTTTTTGCGGACCGCAAGAATTCTTCTATATGCTAGGAAGCGGTAATCCAAATTCTGACTTTTTTACAAAAGTATCAGATCCAATTGGAATCCTACGTTCAGTTATCCTCTGTTTATCATATTTGGCTGTATGTTTAATTACTGTTCTTAGCAAGAAAAAGAAGCCGGGGAAAATTGCCTGCTTCACACTTGTGATAGTTAATTTTGTATATTGCTATTTATTTGGTTTTTTTGAAAATGTATATTTGTCAATATTTTTGAAAAACCAAAATGACACACATTATACAGCTACCTATTCAGTGTTGAATTATATCTCCAACCTGATTGAATCACCTCTCATGGGCGCGTCATTAATCCTTCTATGTATCTCTCTTGGTACACTTCTTGGAAAGGATGAGCCTCAATTACCAACTAGCCATTTTCAAAATACATACTATTAATTTTACTAGAATAACTGCAAAATGCCACATGCGAGCGCATGTGGCATTTGTTAATTTCTCAGATATTTAATAAATCACTGAATACTTTAAGAGCTCCATCTGTGTCATGTGCAAGTACCTTTGTTGCAAGTACTTTACCAAGCTGTACACCTTCCTGATCGAAGCTGTTGATGTTCCATAAGAATCCCTGGAACATAACCTTGTTCTCAAAATGTGCAAGAAGAGCACCGAGGGATTTTGGATCTAATTTTTCTCCGATGATGATACTTGATGGACGTCCACCTTCGAAGTTCTTATTCTTGTTGTCATCTGATTTTCCACCAGCGAAAGCTACAATCTGAGCAGCTACGTTAGCGCAAAGCTTCTGCTGGCTTGTGCTGTTTTGGATTACAACATCTGTTCCAATCTGGCTGTTTTTGAATCCAATAAACTGAAGAGGAACAATCTCTGTACCCTGGTGGAGTAACTGGTAGAATGAATGTTGTCCGTTTGTTCCAGGCTCACCGAAGATGATTGGTCCTGTTACATAATCAACTGGCTCGTTGAAACGGTTTACTGATTTACCATTTGACTCCATATCTAACTGCTGTAAATGTGCAGGGAAACGGCTAAGAGCCTGTGAGTATGGAAGTACTGCTGTACATGGATATCCAAGTACATTTCTCTCATATAATCCAATTAATGCATCAAGCATTGCTGCGTTTTTGAATACATCCTTCTCTGCTGCAAGCTTATCAGCAGCTGCAGCTCCATCAAGGAACTGTGCGAATACTTCTGGTCCAAATGCAAGTGAAAGAACTGCTCCACCAACTGCTGAACAAGAAGAGAAACGTCCACCGATGTAGTCATCCATGAAGAATGCTGCAAGGTAATCATCACTCTTTGCAAGTGGTGATGTCTCACTTGTTACTGCGATCATGTGCTTAGATGCATCAAGACCAGCTTTTGCTAAAGCATCTTTTACAAAAGACTCATTTGTAAGTGTCTCAAGTGTTGTTCCTGATTTTGAAACAAGAACGAAAATAGAATGTGCTACGTCTACTGAATTTAAAACAGCGGCTGCATCATCAGGATCTACGTTGCTGATGAATTTAGCTTCCATCTTGAATGTATTGTTAACCTTTGCCCAGTTCTCAAGTGCAAGATACATAGCACGAGGACCAAGGTCACTTCCACCGATACCAATCTGAACAACTGTTGTGAATTTCTCACCAGCTGCGTTTGTGATTTCTCCAGAATGAACTTTATTGGCAAACTCAGCAATTCTCTCCTGCTGTGTTACATAGAATGTACGCTTGTCAACTCCGTCAGCGTTTACAGTATCTCCAAGCTGTCCACGTGTAAGGTGATGAAGAACAAGACGATTCTCTCCTGTATTGATAACAGCTCCGTTGTAAAGCTCTGCAAATTTATCAGCAAGCTCTGCCTCATTTGCTAATTTCTCAAGAACTGAAAGGATATTGTCATCTACTTCCTTTGCTGCGTAGTTGTATACAAGTCCTTCTGCCATTGGAATGCTGTAATTCTTTACACGGTCTGCTCCGTTCTCTCCTGCAATCTCATCAGCAAGATTTACGCTCTTTACATTTGAAAGCTCATCAAAAGCAGAAAGCTTATTCAGGTTGTTCCATGTAGCCATTTTATTTTCCTCCTTAAAATCGTTCATAAATCCATTTTTATTCATAAAATAACAATCTTAGAAATTATACTATGATATTTTTGCAAATTCAAGGGCTAGTGCAAACACTAGCCCATGTATTTAAGCATTTCTTCTGCTGGAATCGGTTTTGAATAATGATATCCCTGAAACCATGTTGAATGGAACTCTCTTAGATAATCCTGTATTTCCTCATTCTCAACACCTTCTATGCAGGATAATATTCCTGCATCATTTGCAAATCCAATTACCTTCTTTACCAGTAACTGTTTCTTTCTATCATCTATAATTCCACGCACAAAACTCATATCGAGTTTTATCTCATCAACCGGAAGATTAAGAAGTAAACTAGCTGATGCACTTCCTGTTCCATAATCATCAAGTGCGACTCTTATGCCCTGCCCCTGGAAAAATTCTATTTCCTCACAGAGAACAATCATCGGCAAATCCTTACATCTTTCTGTTATCTCAAGGCAAAGATTCTTCGGCGACATTCCCGACTTTTTAAGCTCTTCCATTACAATTTTTTTGAATTCTTTTCTCTCAAGCTGTCTGGCTGAAACATTGACATTTACAAAAAAATCCGGATCTTGTTTTACAAATTCAGTCAAATCGGAAAGTGCTGTTCTAAGAACGAAATTTCCCACATCAAACATACTTGAATTTCTTTCCATCCACTCAATAAACATTCCAGGTGGAACAATTCCATATGGTTCTTTCTTCCAACGTACCAGAGCTTCTGCCCCAACTATTTTGCCATTGGAAGACTCTACTATAGGTTGGTATTCAACATAGAAACCTTCACAACCCCTTTGAACTGACTGATGAATTACTTTGATTAAATCAAGATTGACATTATTATTTATCTTTACAATATCATCAAAAAATACTAGTTCACCGCGATGTTTTTCCCTTGATATCTCAACAGCATATTCAAGTCTTCCCTGAATGGTATCAACTGCTCCTTCATAATTATCAATCATGAGTGCTGCCATACTGCATTTTAGCAACATCTGTCGCCCTTGGAAAACTATCTGACTTTCCAAAATATTCTTGATTTCATCCGCATACTGGCACACAAACTCTCGGTCTACATCTCTTAAAACAAACACGAATCCTGTTTCATTTATCCTATATACAGCTTTATCGTCATCCATCATATAGATAAATCGTATCGCTATATCTTCAAACAATGTATCACTGCTGTTTTCACCATAAATAATCTTCAAATCACCAATATGATCAAGTGAAACCATTATAGCAGCTCCCTGTATTCCACTATCCATTATTGCCTGAGCATCTGTTTGAAAACGATTTTTTCCAAACAAAATTGTAACGTAGTCAATTTCTGGTGGAATCTTATCGTTTCTCATTGCCGTAACCAGATATCTGTAATCCCCCTCAATACATACAATATCTGACGTAACAGTAAAAAGTATGTAGTGCATCATGTCATGTTTAAGTCGAACTGAAAAACTCTGTCCGAGGCCCTCCAGATGCATACGCTTTTTTATATGTTCATTATATTCAGCCAAATCATATGGATGAGTGCACGCAGACAAGATATCAAAAAAGTTCTCTACAAATCCTGATTCAATACCGAAAAAATCCCCTACTTCTTTTGATACCCATGAAACATTGTTCTCTAGATTGGTAACTATAATATATGAATTTTTTATCAGCTTCTCAATTTTATCTATTAAATCTATAGCCGCTTTTTCTTTGATTTTATCTTTGCTATCCATACCACATACTTCTCCATACGTAATTTAGATATATAGTACCATATATCTAAAAGTATTTAAAGTTGCTTTATTAATTTTTTCTCAAAATCATTGTGGTGTGCACTCCTCAACCGAATAATTTGAACCTACAACCCTAGAATATAAATCATCTTTACTCTCATAACCAATATAATAATGCCCACCATCGCCTTTAAATTCAAAGGTTTCATCCTCAGGAATAGTATAATTTTCCAAATCAACCATTATCGCATTATCATCGTCTATTAATATATTATTTATAATACCGAAGTAATAATATTCTCCCCCCTGTATTTCTGAATTGCTGACCGTTGCTTTTAAAATCACAATATACTTGTTTACATCACTGCTACTGTCTTCATCATATAAGAATAATCTGTTAACCACTTCTAGGGAATCAACAACCTCATCTTCTCCGGCAGAAGAATAAAACTGGATGTTATATGCTTCAATAATCTCATTATCCATTCTCTCAAGAATCTCCTGTGGAAGTTCAGAAGCCTTTTCAACATATCTCCCCAAACCGCTTACAGTGATTTCCTTGTCATTGCAATTAATCTTGACATTGCATTCTTTAAGTGTTGAGTCTTCCTTAACCTTCCACTGAATAGTGATTTTGTCGCCATTTTCCAAATCATCATTATCACTATATTGATAATCAACACTATTTTTCAGACTTGTTTTAATTTTTTCTCTGGATATTGTTTCGTCATCCAAATTCATATAAATGTATTCTGAAAGTCCATCATAATCAATTTTTGAATAAACTGTTCCACTTCCATCTGCACCTACAACCTCATATGAAATGAAATCATTGATATCCACTTCTATTTGCTTATTCTGCTTGCTTTGACATCCAGTCATACTGAGCGAAGAAACCATTACTAATATGGCAAAAATTAGAGCCTTAACACTTCTTGTATTTTTCATTATAAAATCTCCTGTTATTACCTCATTGTTAATAACAATGATATCACTTGTATCTCTATATGTCAAACGAGAGTACAAAGAAAGTCTCAATTAATAAATTCTGATACTACTGCTATTATCTCATCTGCCCTAAGTGGCTTGGTTAGATGAGCATTCATTCCCGCCTGCTTTGATTTTTCAATATCTTCATTAAAAGCGTTTGCAGTCATCGCAATAATAGGAATTGTTTTTGCATCCTCACGTTCCAACTCGCGAATAGACCTTGTTGCCTCTAATCCATCCATAACAGGCATCATTATATCCATCATTATTACATCAAAAGTCCCCGGTTCAGATTCTTTAAAAATGTCCAAAGCCTGCTTTCCATTTTCTGCTTCCGTAATTACACAGTTTGCATCTTCAAAAATAAATTTTGCAATCTCCATATTGAGTTCATTATCTTCCGCCAAAAGAACTTTTATTCCTGTTAAATCCTTGACATCAGAAGTCTTTTTCTTGGAAATTTCAAAGCCTCCCTGTTCAATTTTAAAAGGTATATTTACACAAATAGATGTTCCTTCACCCAGTGTACTATTCACATAAATCTTGCCATTCATTTTTTTAATTAATTCATGTACAATGGACATTCCCAATCCGGTTCCCTGATATTTTGTTCGAGCATCAGTATTTTCCTGGACAAAGGCTTTAAACAGACCATTTTCCACAAAATCTTTACTCATTCCAATTCCTGTATCACGAAATGTAAATTCAAACACAGCCTCGTCATCTGTTTTTCCAACCATTTCCAGATCAAAATATATCTTCCCGCCCGGTTTGTTGTATTTGATTGCATTTCCAAACAGATTAATAAATATCTGTTTTAGGTGAAGAGGGCTTCCTATAAGATTCTCAACGATTCCATCCTCGCACGCCATATAAACATTGATGTCCGCAGCCTTTGCCTGTGGCATCATTATACTCGACGCTTCGTCTACCACTTTTATTAGATTGAATGGAACATTCTCGAGGGTCGTTTCTCCTGATTCAAGACGGCTCATATCGAGAACATCATTTATAAGCGATAACAAATGATTTGAAGAAATCTCTATTTTCCCCAGGCAATCCTCCACCAGTTCCGCATTTCCACGATTTTTCTTTATAATATCGAGCATACCGATAATTCCATTCATGGGCGTTCTGATGTCATGAGACATATTTGACAAAAAGACACTCTTCGCCTGATTTGCTTTCTGGGCAATATCCAAAGCCTTCTCCAACTCAAGCTGTCTATTTATCTCGGATTGTTTTAGTTCAGTAACATCTCTGCAAATATAAACTGCATGAAGATGGTTAGTGACCTTATCCTTTGTCAAAATAATTGTAGCAGTCCAGAATAGGTGAAGCTTTTGCGATTCATAACGAATTTCCACACTTCTCTTACCACGAGCGTACGCATCCAAAAGCCCCTCACTTGTCCAGTAGCTACTTTCCTTTTTCGTCTTTGCCACAATTCCAAGCTGTTCAAACCTTCGAAAATTAAAATCATCATATTTGATAGGGAACTCAAACTCTAAATCAAAAAACGGATTATAATCATTTGTCAGATAAAAATTTCCCATTATAAGCCCGGTTGTAACATCAAATTCATAAAAATATTCACAATCATGTAAAAGCGCATCTGTATACTGTCCCTGTTCACGTTCCTGTGAGACAATATCATCTATACATCTCGCTCCGATAACAAGATGGTAATCCTCTTCCTTTTTGCTTATGTTTACAAAACACATTTCATAATAGCGTTTACAGTTCTGCGCTCTTTTCACCTTGTATCTATAGAAAAACTTCTGCTCATTTTTCATTCTCTGTTTTAGATTATCTATTTCAATAAAATCTAAAAAATCTTTCTGTTCTTTTTCTTCAACAAGTGCTTCAATAATTTCCCTTGTGACCTTTTTAAAGCTTTGCTTTTCAGACTTAAAATTATTTCTTACAAGGCCTTCAGATGTCTTAATAGTATAAAAATTGTCCTCCACCAAATCTGCCACATGAATAGCCTCGTATTCATCACCAAGTGCAGCCATCATTCGAAGATTTCTCTCTTTATACTCATTCTCTACACGAACAGTATCAGTAATATCTTGATGATAACCTCTGATGCGTACAATGTTTTTTTCGTTTTCATCACGCTTACCTGCACAACGGACATATCTTAGCCCCAGAGTTGGATGGTTATATCTATAGATAATTTCCGTCGCCTCCATGCTTCGAAGATTCAAATCATACTCCCCAAACATCTCCAAATCATCCGCATAGATTCTCGATGAAAAAATCATAAAGCGATCTTCCGGTGTAACATCATTGTCTATATCCAGCATGATTCCCATACGTTCATCCGCATACAGTCGTCCATCTACACTTTTTTCATCATCATATTCAAGTTTCCAAAGCCCCATATTTGCTACAGACAAAATATCTGTAATCTCATTCTCCTTAAAAAAAGACATAAATACCTCTAATAAATTTGATTCAATCTACAATAACTAGTATAATTGTACTATAAAATTATTAAAAATAAAATGGTGAAAAAAATGGAAGACAGAACTCAAATTATTCGCCTGTATGACATCTTTGCTAAGCTCTGTCAATACATCGTTGCAGGTAATACAAAAAACTATCTGGTGAGATATGGCTGCATTTCTTCCCGCGAAAAAGACCGTGTTAAGACAAAAATAGAAAGCAACACTCCACTTAAGCGTGGTGAGAACGGACGTTTTATTCGAGCAAAAAGAAATGATATCTGTGAGTCATATGTAAATCAGATTGAGGATTTTTCCAATAAACTTATGAAATCTGATGACAATAACTGCATAATGGGTATGGTTCAGGCATTAGACGGAACTTTGGATAAAATTTTAAAAGAAGAAATTCGTCATTTGCAGACTCTTGATTCAACCAGAGAACTTAACAGCAATCGTACTTCAACGGGTATAGGTCTTCTTCCTAGATGTGACTGCGTGTGGGCAAGAAAAAGCCGAATGTCATATTCCTACAGAAGACTGGACAACTACCTCAAACATTTTATGGTAATGGAAGACAGGGTTTTATATGAGATTCAGGACAATCACATTTTTCTTCCAAAAGGCTTTTTTCAAAAATTTGATAAAAACAAAAAATTAAATGTGGCGGCTAGTCCCGTAACCTCGAAACCTAACTTCTCAATAGACCGATATGAGAATAACGATTTTAAAGTTTTCTCGATAAACTATGATTCGTCAAAGATGAACGAAGACAATCAGCTTATCTGGGATAAAATATGCGAGGCAGGAAAAAATGGTACCGAGGTGATTGTTTTTCCCGAGATGCTTGGCAACCCTCTTACAGATGAATACATTATTAGCAAACTAGAGAATTTAGCAGATGAGGAAAGAACTGATATCCCCGACATGATAGTTCTTCCATCGGTTTATAATGACAACCAGAATACCTGTCTGGTTCTGGACAAATATGGAAACCAGCTTGCAAAACAGTATAAACAGAACCCTTTTGTCATGAACACTGACGAAGGCGATTACATGGAAGATATCATCGGGCAGAATGTAGTGAATGTTTTCCACTACGAAGGAATTGGTCGTTTTGCCATACTAATCTGCAAGGATTTTCTGACAACACGATACATGGAACGAATCATGCGAGGATTTATGCTCACATTAATAATTGTTCCATCATATTCCACAGGTGCATATGATTTTAAGACTTCTTTTGACCTCTGCGCTCACGATTACTGCAATGTAATCTGGATAAACAGCTGCGCTGCCATGACTCCTGGAAAAGAGATGAATTTTGAGAACATCGGATATATCAGAAAGCGAATCACAAGGTATGATGATGAATCAGAAGCTCTTTACAATATGAAACCCTGCAGAGGTCTTTTTGAGGGACATTGTGATAAGAGCTGTATATACTATGACAGTTTTGGAGGTAAAAATGAAATTTAAAAGCATAAAACGAGTTGAAAAAGCAAGTCATATATGCAGATATGACCTTGAATATGAAACAGAAGACCACAGATTAAAAAAATATGAGATTGTAAGTCGTGACAGACATCTTCACAGTCTGGAGGATTTGCAGTCATGGTCCAGTAAAACAGTAGTTGTAATCGCAATCTCAAAAGAAACAGGAAAGCTTCTTCTAAACAGGGAATTTAGAATGGCAGCCGGCGACTGGATTTATAATTTCCCATCGGGAATGATTGACCCAGGCGAAACACCTTCTCAGGCTGCTGCAAGAGAGCTGGAGGAGGAAACCGGTCTTATCATGGACAGAAGACTTTTTCGCATGAAGAGTAGCTACAACGCTGTTGGAATCACAAATGAAACCAGCTCCGTTGTTCTTGCACAGGTTTCAGGAAAAATAGAAAACAAACATAATCCTTTTGAGGAAATTGAAGCTGACTGGTATTCAAAAGAAGAAGTTAAGGAGCTTCTTAAAACCGCTAAAATGTCTGCCCGTGCCCAGATGTTCTGTTTTATCTGGGTATACGGAGAACTACAAATTGAAAAGCTCATAGAAGAATTTGAGCACGAGGATTAACCTCGTGCTCAAACTTTAATTAAATCTGGTTTATGGCTTTTTACATTCGTGACTCAAATTCTTCTCTTGACAATGGACGTCCAAACAGTTCTCCCTGCATCTCGTCACATCCCAATTCGCATAATAAGTCACACTGTTTTTCCTCTTCCACTCCCTCTACTACAATCTTTACTTTATACAGATTTGCCATAGCTATAACATGTCTTAATAATTCCATTTCGCGTTTTGAGTTTACAATATTATCAACAAACCTTTTATCTATTTTTAGAACATCGAAATTAACATCACATAACAAACGAATGGATGAGCTTCCGGTACCAAAATCATCAATAGCGACGGAAATACCGTACTCATGTAATTTTTCCACAACTCCCTTTAAATAAGAAATAGGGAATTCATCCACTGTCTCTGTGATTTCAATTTCAATAAGATCTCTGGGAATATCGTACTTCATGATTGTTTTGTAAACTTGTTCTGCAAGCCTTGGATTACCGAGATTTCTTCTCGAAAAATTAACAGATATTTTGGGGGGATGTATCCCTTGTTCCATCCATCCTTTAATATCATTACACAATCGATCAAGCATATAAAAATCCAGCTGACATATACTTCCATTTCTTTCCATAAGTGGAATAAATTTATTAGGCGAAACCATTTCACCATTATGATTCCATCTTACCAATACCTCAGCTCCGGATAACTGTTTACTGTCTGCATACACCTTTGGTTGATATAAAGGGACAAATTCTCCCAATTTCAGAGATCTTTTAATTTCGTATTCCAACTGCTGTTCTTTTTCAAATTCAGACTGCAGCTTCGGCGTCAAAAACACATAATTTTCCTTAAGACTGTTTTTTGCAATACTTATAGCCATTGAACTCTTTCCCAAAATCTGATCTGCAGAAATATGGTCATCTGTAATTGAATAGCCACCGGCAACCGCTGAAATTGGAATTACCTCATTTGCATCTCCCAGAGTAATCTCAACCGGAATTCCCTGCAATATTTTTAAGAATTCATCTGTATTTTCCTTGCGAATCAATGCAACAAAGTAATTTCCACCAAGTCTTCCCAAAACCTCATCCTCTGCCATATGCTCGCGAAGATAGACTCCAAAGGATTTTATCACCTGGTCCCCATTATCTTTTCCATAAAGTTTGTTAATCCTGCTCATATCTTTGATATCAAGATAAAACGCATCATACTCAGTAATACTTCCACCTAATATTCTTTTTTCCAACTCCCTAATATAGCCAACACTATTCGGAAGCCCTGTCATAATTTCAGTATAATAAGCCTCCACAAGATGATTATTCTGCTCGACCAGGGTAGTCGCAAAAGCCAACAAAACAGTTACTCCATATGCAAAGTACAGCATATAATACTGTGGAAAAAAGAACTGATGTATGCCTCCAAGCATCGGCAGTATCAAGAAAGATGACGAAGTAAAAAATGCTTTGGGTACTAACAATTTACGATACTGGACAAGGACTGACAATTGAAGCATCGTTGTTACATATATTATTACATAATTTAAAATAAACAACGGACCTCGAACATATTGATTTGAAGCATCCATGTAATACACGCAGCCATTAATCATGGAAATACATATCATCAATATAGAAATAACTGGTAATACATATCCTGCCCAAAAACGTTTTGGAATTTTTACTGATTTTACCTCTTCAATAAATAAACTAATCAGGTAAGAATTAATAGCAATACTTACAAAACTGGTTGCCAAAAATACAATCAGGTTTCCTATCCTGGTCATCCAATAGGCCTTCGTTCCGGCTATTCCATTATACTTGGTTGCCAATACATCAAAAATCAAAAATACACCAATTGATAGTACAAGCTCTACCAATGCACTCTTAATCCTATTGTTTATGCTCTTAAGCATCAATAAAAATCCACCCAAAACAACACACATTCCTCCAAGTAAAGTAAATAAATATGATACCATATACACACTTCCTCTTATCTTTCGTTGTTGTTGCAGCTTAATTACCTAATCAAATATGCAATCAACCAGAACTGTTATACTAACTTCTCAAGCATACATATTCTAGGTTCATTTTTCCTCCTTATTCAAAGCCATTCTCGTATTTTATCAAATTTCAAGCATAATTTAAATAACCTTGTATCTCAACCATTTTCCAGACAAATACCTGTGAAGGCAAACCAGTCCCCTTATGGTCCAGTCCACAAACATTCCAATCCATACCGCCATCGGTCCAAATCCCATAAAATGAATAAGGAAAACCGCCAATGCCACCCTTGCAAACCACATTATTATGCATGATGTTATCATAAAATATTTCACATCTCCAGCAGCACGAAGTCCATATGAAGGAACGAATGCCAGCCACCATACTATTGGTTTTACAATTGTAATTGCAAGCATCATAGTAAAACATAAATCTCCAGCTGCTTTTTCCATTCCAGCCAAATAAATAATTGGCTTTGTTCCGGCAAAAATTATAAAACTGCTTGCTGCCACAAGTATCTCACCTATTATTGTAAGCTTCACTATGTAGTATTTTGCTTCCTCTACTCGTCCGGCACCTATACATTGACCTACAATTGTCATCAGTCCGATTCCTACTCCAATTGCGGCAATTCCTGTGAGATTTTCCAAAGTTGCAGTCATCGCCTGCGCTGCAATTGCAACCGTCCCAAGCGTTGACACACTAGACTGAATTGCCAGCTTTCCAAATTGGAACATTCCGTTTTCTATTCCTGACGGTATTCCGATTTTAAGTATATTCTTTATAAGAGAAATATCCGGTCGAATTCTTAAATAGTTCTTCACTACAATTGACTGCTTTTCTCTTGCTAATCCCATTGTAACTACAACCATACAGAATACTCTCGATGCCAGTGTTGCCCAGGCAGCTCCAGCAACTCCCATTCCAAACATAAAAATCAGAATGTAGTTTCCAACTATATTCATCACATTGGAAATCACTGACACAACCATTGGAAAACGACTGTTTCCGCAAGCTCTAAAGCAGGCTCCTCCCGCCTGAAACAGCGCTATAAACGGAAAAGACGCTGCTGTTATCCACATATATGTAAGCGAAGCAGTCATTACACTTTTTTCTACTTTTCCAAAAATTAGTTTCAAAAGTGGTTCCTTAAAGCCTATGCAAATAATTGCAAGCACGGTTGATATCACAAAAACCGTAAACATTATCTGTCTTGCCGCTTCGTTTGCAGTTTTTTCATCTTTTCTGCCCAGATACTGTGAACAGACAATTGTCGCTCCTGCCGCCAGTGCTGTAAACACCTGAATTACCAGAATATTCACAGAATCCACCAGTGACACCGCTGACATGGCATCACTTCCAACCCTGGACACCATCATGGTATCCACCATTCCCATTAGCGCATTTAAAAACTGCTCAATCACTATAGGAATGAGCAGTTTCCATAAGCTGTTCCCTGGAAACAGCAAATTATTTTTATCCACTTTGGATTTGTCATACAGTACCAAATCCGTCACCTCATCCTAAACTACATTGTATATAAATTTATTGTAAATTTCTTGTAGTTTAGTATGAACCGATTTTTTTAAAAATTCAATACTTATTTTTTATTCTATTACTCATCTACTTTTATCTCCAAAACACCCTTTGTACCCTCTTTTAAAGAAATCTCAAGGATATAATCCCCACCACTGATTTCGTTATTACCAGGTAAAATCCTTTTCACATTTTTCATTTTCCTAAAACTCCTTCTTTATAAAAATCCAGAAACTCTTTCTTTAATAGATTATCCTTCCCACCCTCATTAACAATTGCTAGAGCATTATTGAATATTATAAGATTGTCTTAATAGCATTTTCTGTCATAATTTGTTGTTTGTCTCGCCACTTATAGAAGTGGGAGTCTACCCAACTGAGATAAAAAAAGTTCAAGAACGACCTAACGTTCTTGAACTTTTTCTAACTTACATTTTTTTAAGTATATATGCACTTGACGAACATGATTTTAATTCTCCTCCATCATACTCAAGATAGTTGAATACCAAATCACCATCAGCATTTTTGTACATATAACCTCTTATTATTGTTCCTGCTGATGTACTCATACTAAATGATGCTACTCCATTTTCATTTTGAAGTTGAAAATTATCCTCAGAGTTAGCAACAAAAGTGTTGGCATCTATTGTTCTAACACCAATTTTAACCTCGAAAAAATCTCCATCTACATTTTTTATCTCTACATCACATCCTTTTCCCATGTAACTTGCTTCTTCAAATGGGGTATTTTGAATCATTTCCTGTGAATCTTTTGCTATACAAATCGGAGTATTGTAGGTATCGCCTATATCATACACTCCAACTCCCGGTTCATTCACTGTTAGATATAGCATCATTGAGCCATCTTCAAATCTGTAAATATCTCCATCGTATCTTACGTTCTGGTTTGAAATCATGCTGATAGTTGTTCTTCCATCTATAAACTGTACATCCTGTTCAAATACACTGTCAACTTCTGTTCCGTCGTCCCCTAACATTACGATTTCCATATCCACATATCCATTTCCCGCATCATAAAAATCTCTCTCATTGGATATATTTATCTGGATATTTGAAGAGTAAACATATTCTGTCTGATTTCCGGTTGACACATTTGTAGTGGAACTATCATCCGAAGCATCATCATCTGCGGTATCGTCTACTGTATCTGCAGTCTCTGTGTCCTCTGTTTCACTATTTACCACTACTGTATTATTGTTATTATCCAAAGAATCATCTACTGATGTAGCTTCCTCCTCTGCTGTAAAATGCTTTATTGCCTGATAACTTCCAAAACCAATTCCTGTTCCCGCAAGCAATACCGCACCTACAATTGCAGCTATTTTCACTCCCATTCCAACTCCTGCAGCTGCTGCCGTTGTTCCGGCTGCAGATGCTGCTGCACCTGTTGTTCCTACTGAAGCCCCAGCTCCTGTTCCAGATACTCCCCCGGTTGCGCCCATAGCAGCTTTCATTCCTAATCTGCCGCAAACAGATACATATACTGAATTTGCAGCTTGAGCTGACATCTGATAACTTTCTTTTGCGAACATTGCTCTGAATGCAAGAAGAAGTACTGCCGGACTGAGTGAACATAGCTTGTAGTTATTCTGTTTCTGATGAACTTCAACTTTTTCCCTAAGGAACTTTTTCGCATAATTTAATCTGCTCTTAATTGTATTTGATGAGCACTCGCACATTGTTGCTATGTCATCAATTTTCATATTGTCATAGTAAAATGCCATAACTGCAACTCTTTGTAATTCAGGCAGTTCCTCAATCATTCCCTGAACAATATTTGCAGTTGCCTGCATTTCAACTGCCTGCTCAGGAGTAGCCTCTTCTGAAACCAAATCATCAAATACATAATCCTGCTCCTCGCCTGTGAGTAACTCTTTTTTCTTGTTAAAAATCTTCATTCCCTGTCTATACACGATTCCTCCCAACCAGGCATAGACATTATCTACATCGGCAATTGCTCCGATTCCTCGATAAGCCTGGATAAAGGTTTCCTGTGTTAAATCTAGGGCATCCTCCTCGTTATGCATGATGTATTTTGCTTTCGCAAATACATATGGATAAGTGGTCTGATAGAAGCTTCCAAAAGCTTCTTCACTTCCTCCCTGCATTAGTTTAATTGTTTCTCTTAATTCATTAGTAATTGCCATAGTAATATCCATCCTTATTTATATTTGACGTTTTATCAGCGCCTTCATAAATAAGTACCCCCTCCATCTACAAAAGTTTTATATTTTAAAAATTTTTCTGCATTTTTATGTATAAAAATAATGGAACTGTTATTTTTAGTCCCATTACTTTATTATTTCTATTTTTTATTTTAAATCGTCTTCTGTGTAATACATACCTGACATGGAAGCATTTATCTCTGAAATCTCTCTTGTTCCGTTAATATAGTCTGCATATACATCCCATAAATCCATATCACAGTCCTGCATTCCATCATCATCAGGAATCCACTTTTTGATTAACTCAATTCTTTCCTGCTTGGTTGTATCTGCAATCAGATAAGACTTTGTTCCCTCGCTCATTTATTAAATTCTCCGATCCCTATAATACTTTTGATAAAAATTCTTTTAATCTGTCACACTGTGGGTTTTCGAAAATATCCTCTGGCGTTCCCTCTTCTTTGATATTTTTCTCATCAAAAAACATTACACGGTCTGCCACCTCTCTGGCAAATCCCATCTCGTGTGTAACAACAATCATTGTCATTCCATCATCTGCCAAGTCCTTCATAAGTGAGAGAACCTCACCAACCATCTCTGGGTCAAGCGCCGATGTAGGCTCATCAAAAAGAATAACTTCAGGATTCATGGCAAGCGTTCTTGCAATTGCTATTCTTTGCTTCTGTCCACCAGATAAACTATCTGGATACGCATCTGCTTTTTCCCAGAGACCTACTCTTTTAAGGAGTTCCTCTGCTTTCTGGTTTGCGTCTTCCTTTGACATTACTCCAAGCTTAACCGGTGCCAAAGTCATATTTTCCTTGATAGTCATATGAGGAAAAAGATTAAAATGCTGAAATACCATTCCAATTTTCTGACGAATCTTATCTATTTTAACTGATTTTGAAGTAATATCTTCTCCATCGATTAAAATCTCTCCTCCGCTTACCGCTTCCAGCTGATTAAGTGTTCGAAGAAAAGTTGATTTACCACAACCTGAAGGTCCGATTATAGCAACCACTTCTCCCTGATCTATCTGGGTATTTATTCCGTCTAAGACAATATTGTCTCCAAATCTTTTTACAAGATTGTTTACCTTAATAATTGTATTACTGCTCATTTTTTCTAAGTCCCTTCTCCATTCTTCCAACTGCAATTGTAAGTAACTGTACTAAAATTAGATAGATAATAGCTACTGCAATAAGTGGCAGGAACGCTTCGTATGTAATACTTCTGATAATATCTCCACCACGTGTCAAATCAATCAGTCCGATATATCCACAGATTGATGTCTCTTTTAAAAGAGATATGAACTCATTGCAAAGTGCCGGTAATACATTTTTTACTGCTTGCGGCAAAATAATGTGAATCATAGTCTGCCTGTAATTAAGGCCAAGGCTTCGTCCAGCTTCCATCTGTCCGTTGTCAATTGACATGATTCCGCTTCGCATAATTTCTGCCACGTATGCACCAGAGTTAATTCCAAAGGCAATAATCGCAACCACTACCTTATTGATATTTACCGACTGGAAGACTACATAGTATATAATCAACAACTGAATCATTATAGGTGTTCCACGAATTATAGATAGGTAGAGCTTACAAATTGCATTGAGAATAGAAAGATTACCTGTCTTATCATGAGTACAACGCACTATTGCAATCAAAAATCCAATTATCAGACCACAAAGACATGCACAAAGCGCAATGATAAGTGTATTCCTTAATCCTTTTACAATGTATTCCCATCTGTTGTCATCAATAAAATTCCTCTTTACATTGTCTGTAAAGCTTATGTCTTTACCCATGGCATCACCAGTATTCACGATGATTACCTGAGTAGCTGTTGTGTATGGCTCTGAAAAATTAATTGATTTTAGACGTTCATCTGTCATTGTCATTCCGGCAATTCCAACGTCCGCTTTTCCAGATTTAACTGCATTGATAATTGAATCGAATTCCATATCTTCGATTTTTATTTCCATACCAAGCTTATCTCCTATGGCACGGATAATCTCCATATCAATTCCTACAGGTTCTCCATTCTCATAGTACTCATATGGTTTGAAGGCTACATTTGTTGCAACAACTAATGTTCCATTCTCATATGTGGTTCCTTCCGGTGTCACATATGGACATGTTCCCTTTGTATCGTCTCCGATGTAGTTTGCTTTAATCTGTTCAATTGTACCTTCTTTTTCAAGCTCATCAAGAGCGCCATTTACTTTTTCCAGTAATTCTTCATTGTCTTTTGAGATGCAAATTGCATACTCCTCAAGAGCAAATTCTTCATCGAGAATTTTTAAATTTTTTTCATCTTTTGTAGATTCAATCGCTGGTTGCTCATCTACTATAACGCAATCGATTTTCCCTTGTCTCAACGCCTGCACTGCATCAGTACATTTGTTGTATCGCTCAATAATTGTTCCCGCATCATCACCTTCATAATCAGAAGCATAAATGTCACCTGTTGTTCCAAGCTGAACACCGATTTTTGATCCTTCCAAATCGTCAACCTTTGTGATTTCCTTGGTCTTTTCTCCATTACCACCACATGCACTAAGCATCGTTGCACATAGCATCATGGTAACAAGCGCTAAGACTTTCTTTCGCATTTTTTATTTTCCTCTTCTTTCATTTTCTATTTCTTTTGATGATTCTTCATAAACTCAATAAAATTATTTAACTCTAACGGACGGTCATACAAATACCCCTGATACCAGTTACAACCAAGTTCATGCAGCTTATCTCTTTGCTCCTCATCCTCCACAAACTCGGCGATTGTTTTTACGCCAAGCTTATCTGCAAGTGATACAATTGATGATACTATCTCTTGATTTGTTGTGTTTTCAGTAATGTCTCTAACAAGCGATCCATCCAATTTTACAACGCCAAACTGACTTGACTGAAGATACAGAATAGAAGTATGTCCCATTCCAAAATCATCAATCATCATCACATGTCCTTTTTCCTTCATGTTCTCAATTTTATTTATAACAGTTGTTGTCTTCGAAAGTACATCCTGCTCTGTAATCTCAATCCAAAGCTGTGAAGGTTTTACATCGTATTCTTTTAATTTTTCATCAATGTATTCTTCAATATTCCATAAGAGAGATTTTGCTGTCAGGTTGACTGAAATCTTCAAATTCTCACCGCACTGCTTCTTGGTTTCAGCAATAGCAGAAATAGTTTTATCCAAAATCATTCGCTCAAGAGTCTCAAGCATACCGCCCTCTTTTGCCAGATAAATAATCAGTGGTGGGAATATAAATCCATATAAAGGATGCTGCCATCTAAGTAAAGCCTCTCCACCTATACAGGTACCATTAATATCAACCTGTGGCTGGAAGAGCATATAAAGCTCGTCTCTTTGTATTGCGCTTTTCAAATCATGTAAAAGTACTCTGCTTATCTGTCCAAGTCTGTTTGACTGAGACAACAAATCAACACTCTCATCTCTGTCTTCATCTTCCTGAAGAAATTTAATTACGTCTTTTAACTGCTCTTTTGCATGTTCTTCCTGTTTACGTATGGATATTTTCAAAAACGGAATATAAATCGCTGTTCCCACCGCAATCATAAACACCTGCAAAATAGCTGCATTTATTGAACCAGTTCCCAAATATGAATTAAATATAACTGGTGTGGTCCAGACAACCTCTTTTGTAACCGGCGGAATCAGTCCGCTTGCAGTTGCCACAAACGCTGTGACATAACAGAAAATCGGTGTAATTATAAACGGAATCACCAACACCGGATTTAAAATAATTGGTATTCCAAATGTAAGGATTTCATTTAAATTGAAAGGAACTGTAAAACATGACAGTTTTGCAATTTCCTTTAATCTGCTCTTCCTAAAGAAAATTAACAGTGCAATAAGCACACAAATTGTAGTTCCGCATCCACCCATCACAACAAAAGTGTCAAAAAAGCTTTTGCTGAATACTTCTGTTGATGTGTTCACCGAGAATGATGTTGATGCTACCGGCTCCAGTATATGACTTCCGTGTAAGCCAAATGCCCACATCACATGAAGTAACACTGTATAAAGCAAGCCTTTTAAAAATTCGTTATGTATTCCATTAAAAAGTCCACAAACAGAATTTGAAACCAGTTCATACAAGCTTCCGGAGTCTGTAAGTAGAAGAATAAACTGCGTGCCTATTGCAAAAATAGACACAACAAGAATTGCTGAAAAAAACATACTGATAGATATGGCGCTTATTCTTGGCATTCCAAAAGTATATTTTTTAAGCTGTAAAAACGGAGCCTTGTGGAATCTTTCCAGCATGTAGGATGACAGAAGTGCTGTTACTATTGCAAAAAAGCAACCCTTAACACCTAACATTTCAACATGTATATCTCCGCTCAGTTCAAATATCTGAGTTGCATATGCGCAAAGCGACACCAGAATATACGTGGTGGCTTTATCTGCAGCCATATTTCTTTCCATACAAAAGCTGGAAGATAACGCAATGAGCATTGCTACTGAGAACATGCCAAAAGTTGCATTATAAATTGTATTTAACACAACCTGAAAAAAGGTATTATCTATCCAATTCTGATAGATAGAAATTGGGAAATTCGCAAGTGCACATGCAATCCCCCCTGTCAGAACCAAAGGCATCATCATTGTCAGACCATGTCGTATCACTGTTACAAGAAAGCTAATATCTGCCTTAAAATGTTTTTTTGATTTTTCTCTTTCCATTGGTTTCATACCCCCTTGAAGAAAACTATCTTGCTATAAATAGTTTCCTAACACAATACTTTTAAACCTTTTATTATAAGAATTTTTAGCTGAAATTAATTAAAATCAAAAAGATTTCATAGTACTCTTTTATACTTACTTTTTCTTCGTCATCTAGCTGACTAATTATTTTGTATATCTTTGATATTGGATCTATAACACTTAATCCATCCGCTGTCTTTAAAACTGGGATATTGTCTGAATTTTTCTCCCAACCAAATCCCTTTTCCTGTAATGAATCCTTTAAAAATACCTCTCCACAATATAACCCCATAAAAACGGATACATTCCATACAGCCTCTTCATCAATTACATGCTTTTCAAATAATCCCTTTGTCTGAATGACGATAAGATCCACATTATCAAGAGATTCTTTTGTAAAATCTAAATCTACATTTGCTGCCTTTTTCCCCATCTCAACAGCTCTTTGAGTGAGTTCTTCTATATTAATGTTTTGCATTTTTACCTCTCGTGCTTAGCCTTTTTTATCTGGTACATCTTGGCATCGGCTTCTTTTAAGTATGACTCTATATGCATTTCTTCACCTATTTTTGCCCACACAGCTCCGATACTTACAGAGATTTGATGCTCTCCAAGGGTATTGCAAATTCGTTCCTTGAATTCTTCCAGTTCCGCCTCGCCACTGGCTCCAAATAATACTACAAATTCATCTCCGCCAAAACGATAAACTGTATTTCCCACAGGAGCCTGTTCTTCCAGCGTTTTCACTATGTAAATCAACACCTTATCTCCCATGTCGTGACCATAATTATCGTTTATTTCTTTGAATTTATCTGCATCAACAAAACAGATAACACAATGCTTATTGTTTTTATGACATTTCTCTATATATATTTTTGCCATTTTCATAAAGGCAATTCTATTGTATGCCCCTGTAAGCAGATCGTGCATGCTGAGTCGTTCAAGCTGTTTATTGTCCCTTTCCAGAATAAACGACTGATACACACGATGGATTGCCTGTGTGAGGAACATAAGGAAATTGCAATAATACGGATTATCCTCCAAAAAGCCTCCATTCTCTATTAGCAAAAATCCTATTGGAATATCATGAAAATGAAGTGGCGAAACCATATATTCAGTTGATTTTTCATCTTTGAATAGATACTCAGAAAAATCCTTTCGTCCCTGATATTCAACCCTTTCGTTGTCAAGAACTCCCACTGGGACCATTATATCTGTGAGACTATATCCATTTTTCGGAACATCCTCCAATGGCTCAATAGCAAGAACTCTTTTATCCAGTGCCAGCGCATAACCATCACAAATTCGTGTGGTAAGATACTCCTCTGTGATTTTAAAAATCTCCTCAAAGCTCTTTACAGACGACAGTTTAACCTGGAACAAAGCAAGTTCATCCTCCATTATTCCACGAAGCTCATCTTTTGCCATTATCTCGTCTACAAATTTACCGTAATCCACGTAATCTCCAGACAGGCATCCACAGCTCTGAGATAACTCGACCTTCTGATCCACCAGAATCTCTGTTGGCATTTTCTTGCCATCCCATATATCATACAAAGTACGGAGCCCGCACGCACTGATATTCTCACGTTTCTGCTCTACTGTCGTAAGGTGTGGCGAGAAAAACTTGGCTCTTTCTATGTTGTCATATCCCGTAACAAGAAAATCATCCGGAACATTATAGCCCCATTGCTGAGCCTTATAAATAAGTCCCATCGCAATGTTGTCACTGGCACAAACAACAGCATCAGGGAACTTTTCAAATTCATCCTTTAATTTCTCGAAATATTTAATTCCAGATTCAAAAGTATAATCTCTCGCCCATATTGGATTGTCGTCCACTGACATATTGTGTTCCTGCAGGAATTCACGATATGCAGATTCTCTCTCCATATTGTCAATATTATCTTCGAACCCTCCAGCATACACAAAAGACTTACAATTATGCACATCATACAGATGATTTAACACCTTCCGCATAGATGTTTTATTGTCTATTCCAATATAATACAGGCCATCAATTCTTCTTCCCAAACTAACTGCCGGCAATTTGGAATCTTTAACCTTTTGAACAAGTTCCTCCAGACATTTTTCGTCTGAAATATTTGTAGCATCAATCATTACTCCATCAAATTCAGACAAATCCGGCAAATTGAAAATATTATATTCAGCCTGTGTAAACGCATCCTCTGAAGACCAATTTCCAAAACTATTGTACTGAACAATGGTAACTGGTTCCTTGTAATTGTCTATCTCCTGCTTTATTCCTACATTCCATGCATACGTAACTAAACGTTTCCATCCATCTGTAAATAAAACTACTTTCTTCATTTTCCCTCTCCTTAGTAATTCAGTACTATTATAACTTGTTTTGGGTTCTTTGTACATAGTGAGAGTTTTTTTATATATAGTGTTGACAATCTTTTTTGGGTTTGATATATTGTTATTAGCAAATAGATATTAACAAACAATTTTTATTAAAGGAGATTTATTATGAAAAAAATAGCAATTATTTCAGCAATTTCATCTAGCTTATTATTAGTAGGAGTTATAATCTATAAAAAATTATTTAAAAAAGCGTAGGAACTATTCTTAAAAGTTCATCCAATACTTTCAATACGCCATAATTTTCGTTTGTATCTGCTTCGTACTTGCCATACTGTTTCATTTCCTCTGAAGCGTTTTTCATTACATAGCTAAAGTTGGCAATACGAAGCATCTCAATATCATTATAAGTATCACCAAAAGCCATTGTCTGATCAAGGGAAAGTCCATAATATTCGGTCAAAACCTTTATAGCACTCCCCTTATTGATTCCTTCATTCATGATATCAATCCACTCATCTCCACCTATTGTCACGTGGTATTGCCTTCCAAATTCATTTGAATATACAGTATTTAAATATTCTTTTGCATCGTGCTCCGGGAAAAAAACAGTAAACTTATTTGCCTCTGGAGAAACCAGCTGCAAATCATCCACATAAGAAATTTTTGAGAAAAATCTTTTATATATAGAATCATAACATTTATGCTCTTTTAGAATGTATACGCTGTCTAACGCACATAAAAGAGGTATTCCTACCTCTTGACTTAATACAAACTTTATCATTTTCTTATAATCTGCTTCTGGGATAAGATTCTTGTAAATTATCTTTCCATCTGCTTCAATTAGGGCCCCGTTATCGCTTATGAACCCCATCCTGTCCTCGTACTCTGTAAACATTTCCTTTAGTGAGTACATTGGTCTGCCACTGGCGGCAATAAAATGGATTCCCCTCTCATGCAATCTGTCAACATATTCTCCAAATCCCTCTGGCAGCTTATTGTCCTCTGTTAACAGTGTATGATCCATATCTGATGCTACTAATTTTACGTTCTTCATTCGTCTTCCTTTTCCTCTTCTTTTGTTACCCCAAGAAGTGGTCCCGATACTTTTCTGTTGAAGAAATCAACAAGCGGTCCCATAAAAAATGCTGTAAAAATAGTTCCCACACCAACTACTGCCAAAATACTCTTTACATCTCCTCCACCTATGTAACACAAAATTGCACCTGATACCACGCAAAATACATCAGTCATAATTCTCAGGTATCTAAATTCCGCAACTTTATATTTCCTCGATAAAGTTATTGCTATTGCATCATATGTTGATACACCTACGTCCGCTGTAAAATACAATGATGCCGCAAAACTAAGCACAACAAATCCAACCAAATAGCAGGCAGCTCTTACGATAAGAGTTGGATTTACAAAAATACTATTAAAAAACTGCTGGCTAAACTGTGTAATATATCCAATCAAAAACAGATTAGCAAGAGTTCCTATTCCAATGGTTCTTCTATCGCATATTAAACTAAAAATAATTAGAACTGTATTTATAATTATATAGTCAATTCCATAATCAAATGGTGTAATTAAATCAAGCCCACTTACCAATACTGTAAACGGATCAACACCCAGCATAGCAGTCTTAAACAGGCCAACATTTATTCCCAGTATTACCACTGCAATCATTGACATTACTACTCTTTTTGCCAGCATTTTTTTGTTCATCTGTATTGCTCCCCTATGTAAAAATCCTCTGTATTTTATATCAATAATCTCCGAAATATTCTATCACACATTCTTTACTTCTTCTCATACAATTTTTCCTTATAATCGCACTATTTTTACCTTAGAAGTTAACAAGTACATTAACAGCCTAGCGCCGACAGTACAATTGAAACCACAGTAAGTGTTACCGGGGTAAAAATTGTAGTAAGAAGAATTCCCTGTGTAAGGACTCTGGTATCCTCTCCAACCTGTTGCGCCAGCATCAGTGGCATATTTGCAGAAGGCATTGCTGACAGAAGCACATAAGCCTGTACTATCTCTTTTTTCACTCCTACAGACACGAGAATTACAGCCATTAATATTGGGATGGCAAGCATCTTTATCAAAACAAACAAGTATGTCTTCCAGCTTGCCAGTAGTATTTTGACTGAAACCATTGCAAACGAACAGCCTAATATGGTCATTGATAAAAAGGTTGTTGCGTTTCCCAGATAGTTTGCACTCTGTGTAAGAATATCAGGAAGCTTAAGATTAAACCAGAACAAAACTATTGTAAGTATGCTGCACACAAGGCCGGGGCTAAGCTTAAACTTGAAGCCTCCTTTTGCGCCCATTACAAAGACTCCATGTGTGTAAAATACAAAACTAAACATGATGTTTAATATAACCACATAAATCATTGCTTCTTCAGGCAACACTACTTTGGCAACAGGAATTCCAATAAAACCGATGTTTCCGTATACCAGCATAAGATTATAAAATTTTTGTGTGTCACGTGGCAATCCACATAGTTTGGGAATTACAAAACCACTTATCAACAAAAATGCATATACTAATATTGCAATCACAAAAGCAGTCGCAATCTCTTTATGCCCCGCCTGACCTTCCGCCGCAAGTCCACTTGTAAGACAAAGCATTGGATTGCAGACATTAATTACAATTGCAGACAATTTTTCTGACATTGCCTTGTCTATATATTTTTTCCTGTACAGACCAATTCCTACGCAGACTAAAATTACTATTACAAGCATCTGCCCGAAGACTACTTCATAATCCATTTTTTCTCCTAAATCGCATTTTTTATTTTATATCATCATACTCTCATAATCTTGCAATTGATGAAAAATATTATCTACTATTGCCATACCTTCTACAACACGAAATAACATAAAATATTGATGAGATTGAAAGTTGATTCTTTTATATCCCAACTCCCTTAATCTCGGGTTTTCACACAGTTTCAAGCTACCAGCCACCCTTGATAAACATTGCTTTGTCACTTCAAAATCATCTAATACATTAGAAGCCGCTTGCTCACTTTTCTTTTCAAACAAAAGATATCGAATAAATTCTTCCAAGTCGCTCTCCGCATCAGATGTAATAACAACCCTATAATCCATACTTTTCCCTCATATCTGATATCACATCATCTGCATCTCTATACTTACCTTGATCAGCACTTTTTCTAGAACATTCCAATTTTTGTAATATTTGTTCTTCAGATAATGCAACATATGGATTTTGCACAGTTTTCTTTATTTCAAAAGGAAAACCATTATTTGCAACTGCTTGTGTTAGAAACATTCTTATCGCAGTTGTAGTATCGGTTCCAAGTTCTCTAAAGAGATTATCTGATTTCATCTTTAACTCATCATCTACACGGATTTGAATTGTACTTGCCATAATAAACCTCCTGCAAACAACATCTTTATTATTATAGTCATTTTACTACCAATTCATTACCCATTCAATACAAATGCATTACAATAATGGAGAAAAAATTTTCGTAATGACCTTTAATAAAAAAGACGGAGCCGCATCCTTGGATTTATATTTCATTGTTATATCCTCTGATTCTTCAAATAATTTTTCAAAATCTTCGTATATATCTTTAATCGCTGAAGCCTTATACACCAGCACCGCAGTCTCAAAATCACGTCGCATACTTCTGACATCCATATTTATCGAACCTACTACTGCAATTCTGTCATCACACAGGTATTGTTTTGCATGGCAAAAACCTGGCGTGTATTTATAGATTTTCACATCATCCTTTGCCAGGCAATGAAAATATGAACAGGTAGATTTATACAGCCATTTTTTATCAGGTATTCCCGGTATGATAAGCCTTACATCCACTCCTCTTTTGGCTGCAAGTGACAATTCACGTATCATCACATTACTTGGTATGAGATATGGTGTTATGATGTAGACGTATTTGGTCGCGGCTTTTAAGATATTCAGATAAATGTTTTCCGCCAATGGTTCATCAATATATGGGTCACTGTAATATGGCTGAATAAATCCATCCGTTTTTTCAGAATAAGAGCCTTCTACCTCAATGTACTTTGAAATATCAGTATCAGTTTTTTCTATCCTGTTCCACATATAAAGGAATGTAACCGTCATGGTTTTTACAGCTTCATTCCTAAAAGAAAAACCAGTATCCTGCCACTGTCCATACGGTCTTGTCACTCCAAAATATTCATCACCAATATTGTATCCGCCTACAAAAGCTATTTCATTATCAACAACCATTAGCTTCTGATGATTTCTGTGCATGGCGAATTTTACAAGATTTAATCCGGGTTTTCCAAATGCTCGACACTGTATTTTGCAATCCTTCATTTTTCTGACAAACTTTGGGCTCAGATACACCATGCTTCCAAAAAAATCAAAGATTATCCTCACCTCTACCCCACGCTTAGCACAGTCTCTTAGCACCTCAAACATTTCCCCGAAGATGTCTGATTCCTGAATTGTCAGATACTCAAGGAAAATAAACTTTCTTGCCTTTCTTGCTGCTTCAAGCTGATCCTTGTATGCATCGTTTGGAGTGGGATAATATTTTGAATCATAACATCTGTAAACCGGAAAATTTCCGTACTTACTCACATAGCGAAACTGGTTTGCTATAGCAGGAGCTTCCTTTTCTATTTCATCTAAAATATCACTGTCATCAAAATAAATAAAATCATTCATAGATTTTATTCTTTCAATTTTTTTAAAATTAATACTATTTTATTACATTAAAACTCTGTGACATCCGCTCTGCTCATTCGTCTTCCCTTTGACAACACAAGCGGAACAATAATAAGCACATCACATACAATAAAACCTATCAGACCAGTCATTGAAAAATACATCAGATGGAGTCCATGCACCTTATAGTACAACTCATTTATCATATATGTAAAAAGCATAGTCGTAACAAAACCTACCACGCAGGCTATTACATTCAAAAGCAGTATCTCTGCTGCGACTTTTTTTCTAATCTCTTTTTTACTGATTCCAAGAGCTCTGTAAACTCCAAACTCATAAGTCCTTTTTATGTACTGACCTGTCATAACTGAATTAACTGTAACTGCAAGAACAATCGCAATCAGCACATCCAGAATATAGAACAGTAAGTAAAAAATCGAAAACTGTGGAATCACATAGTCTCTCTCCGCTTCCGATACTTTCACATCCAGACCTTCTGCCAGATCATTTACATAATCATAGAGTTCTTTCCCTTCCATACTGTCGCTGTAAACATAACATCTTCCAAGATTTTCATTATCCTCTTTTATGTAAAAAACACAATAGCTTCCGTCATCTATTAATGCATCAACTGTATATGTATCATCCAGTCCTGGCTCAAAAGAATGGTCCAAAGTGTCCCCAAGCTTTATGCCTTTATTAGCTGCGAAATCCTTGCTGATTATCATACTGTTATTCTTACAGTTAGCAAAATCTCCTTCTATTCCCAGATGCTTGAATACTTTTTCCAGGTTTTCTCTTGAATTGAATACAAATGTCTGTCCACCCATTTCAAGATTAAGTACAGTGTCATGTGACATTCCTGAAAAACCTCGAGCCGTCATTTCAACATACTCCAGTTGCTTATCCACCTCAACCCTCTGCAAAAATGTTGTATAATCCATGTACTCTTCATCCGTACTCTGTATATTAACCATCACGAGCTTATCAGAATATTCAAATTCCTTTTCAAAAGTAAAAAAAACAGATTGTATGTAATTTCCAGCCAGAAAAGTAAGAGTTGCAAGAAACATCATAAAAATACAAATTATTACTCTTCCTCTATTGTTTTTCATATAATAAAAAGCAGAAAATGGATTTGTCTTATTCATCATTTTTCCTTTCTGTTATCACATTACTTAGTTTTCCATCCCACATTTCAATCAGCATATCCACGTCTGATAATACAGATCTGTCATGGGTTACAACAATAACAAGCTTATCCTGCGAGTATTTCTTTAAAATCTTCATTACATTAAATGCGTTTTCATGGTCAAGTGAAGCTGTTGGTTCATCAGCAAAAATCACCTTGGGATTATTTATCATAGCCCTTGCAATGGCAACTCTCTGACACTGACCACCAGATAATTTAGATGGTTTCTTCCCGAATTCTCTTTCCTTTAATCCAAGTTCTTTTAAGTAATCTTTTGCCTCCTGCTGCTTTTGTTTTTTGTCCCCAAGAGCAGCTACTGTCACATTGTCCATTGCATTCATATATGGCACCAGATAATGCTTCTGGAATACAAACCCAAATTCTTTTCTTCTAATCTCTTCTCTCTCTTTTGATAAAAGCTTTGTGATTTCCTTTCCGTTATAAGAAATACTTCCCTCAGTTGGCTCTTTTAGAGTGGACATCACATACATAAGTGTACTCTTTCCACTTCCGGAAGGACCAACTATTCCAACAAGTCCTTTGTCCGGTAAAGACAGGCTAAACCCATTTAACGCATACATCTTGTCATCTGAATCCATATCATAAATCATACTTACATTTTTTATCTCAAACATTTTTTGCTCCTATTCTTCTACTTTATCAATTGTTTTTATATTGTGAATCGTATAAATAATCGGTAACTGAAGCAGCCCAACAATTGCCATAAATGCTGCAAATATCCTAAGAATATGCTCTGGATAAAAATATCTATATACCAGTCCAAGTCCATCAAGAACAAAATGCCCCAGCAATAGCATTAAGACTATCGTCAGTAACGCTCCAACGACAATACTGCTACCGAAAATTATCCCTATTTCACGCATCATCATTCCGTAAATATCACCGCGGCTAAATCCTATTGAAGAATACAGGCAATACTCGTTTACCCTATTTCTCATAAATGACACATAGGCCACAATAATCGATATAGCAAGAAATACCATCACAACAATTAGTATTCCAAGCAAAGCCCCATCCAAAATATCAGTAACCTGACTTTTATATATTTTTTTCCAATACTTTACGTCATAGACAGAATCGTAACTTGTGGTTGTAACACCTACCTTTTCTAGAGTTTTTACCATATCAATGTCGTCTTCATCTGTTAAAACTACCATATACCATCCGCAATTACTTAAGCCCTGCGGAGTTCCAACACAAGTAATATTGTCTGAATCGAGAATTCCCACAACCTTAAATTGTTTACCGTAACGTCCTTCATCAAAACTTCCACCTATCTCGAGATTCTGATTGTTATATATTTTTTTGTCTACCAGTATTTCTCCGTCATTTTCAGGGAGTCTTCCATCAATCAGTTTTGCATCCATATGCTTTAAGTAAGCTGGAATTTCTTCTGGCTCAATAAGAGGCATATCATAATTCATCTCACCGACTATTCCCTGATAAGAAACATAGAGACACTGTGCAAAAAATACATCATTAATTCCATCTTGGTTCTTCAACCGGTTCATTAAATCAGTTCTAGCTAAATCTGCTTTTTCCCATAATTCCTCCTCTGATTGGCAGCTGTCTGCATCAACTCCCAATGACTCTGAACTGATTTCCATATACACAACTTTTTTCGGTTGCTCAAGAAACACTTCCTTGAAACTCTCTTGCGTTGTCAAAAACAGGAAATTCATAATATACATTGTCATAAAAGTAAGTGACAACGCAATAATCATGACGCCTGCCTGCTTTTTATTGTTTCGCACAAATTTAAGTGCGGATAACTTTCTTCCCATTACTTCCTCCTTTGTACTAATCTCTTCTCCCATATATTACTAATAAACAACTATATAAAAAAGTGACCGCAGTCATATTTTTCATATGACCACGGTCAAATTCACTTTTTTAGATTTACTCTTTCCTAAGCTCAACAATCAGTTTTACTCTGTCATGAATTCCTGTCTTATCGTATATATTCGAGATGTAATTTTTCACTGTTCCCTCGGAAATATATAGTTTATCTGCAATCTGTTTATTGGAGAGTCCCTCCACCATCAAAAGGCAAATCTCTTTTTCGCGGTCTGTAAGCTCTACAGAAATGTCAATTTTTTCACATGACTTATCTGCCTCATTAGTTCCTGCTGTACTATTTGCCACCATAAGCTCCGCCAGTCTTGACAAAACCTTTTGGTCAAGCACTTTCACTCCGCTTAAAATCTGTGTGACCGCTCCTATGATTGCTTCCTTTCCACTATCCTTAAGTAAGTATCCGTCGGCTCCACCTGTTATCGCTTCTGTTATGTATTTGTCATCATAAAATGTGGTAAGCACCAGAATCCTGACCTTGGGATATTTTTCTTTCATTATCTTGATTAGCTCAAGTCCACCCATGCCCTTCATATTCAGGTCAACAAGGGCTATGTCACATTCCTGTGATTTGCTTTCTAATATTCCAAGTGCTTCATTTCCATCATTTGCTTTTCCTATTATCTCAAAATCATTAAGTTCAAGGATGATTTCCAAACTATCCAGTAAAAGTGTCTCATCATCCACAAGTAATGCCCTGTATTTACTCATTTATTCTATCTCCTAAAATAGGCAGCTCCACTATTGTTTTAAATCCATTATCATTTGAAAACAATGCTTTTCCACCGTTTTTTTGGGCGTATGAGGCAATCTTCTTTAGCCCAAATCCGTTTTCAATCTTTGTCTGTTTATTTGACTCTGCAAAATCACTGCATCCGTTGTCAGATATTTCCATTCTGATATGTGCACTATCTCCTACCAAATAGACTACAAACTCATTGGCATTTGCATGTTTAACTCCATTTGTCAGACTCTCCTGTAACACGCCTGTGAGAAACAAGACATGTTCATCCGAAATCTGAATGTCATCTGATATATCATCAAAATTCTCGAACACCTCCATGCTCGTGTCCATTACAAATTCTGTGGAAATTCGTTTTAGTTCCTCCTTTAAATCCTTGGCCGAAAGAACTTTATTTTCCTCGTCTAACACTCGAACCGCCCGCCTGATTGACTCAAGACTTCCACGGATTCTGCTGTTTGCGTCATTCATTTTTTTCCGGGCTTCTTCCGGCTTTACATCATATAGCATATCCGCCGCATCCAGAGTCATTATTGCCGCTGTAATCGAATGACCCACACTGTTGTGAATATTTCTGCTTATATTCTCCCTCTCCAGTAATCTGGCATTTTTCTCATCTGCCAGTTTTTGCAATACCAGTTGCTCGTTTAGTCTTTTTTCATGAAGCTCGCTGATATTCGATTGCACAACTCTTAGCCTTTCATTTGCTTTTCTTTTTTCCCCCCACCTGATTGTCCAATATACACCAACAAGCAGTAGCGATAACACTACCAAAAACATGGTCTGCAATATGCAAATTGCGGCAGACTGCTGCGCTGACATTACAGGAAATAAAAAAATAAACAGCATACATCCCATCATAATTCGCATATATTCTTTTATATTTTTTATGAGAACAAATACCAAAAAGCCTGTGAAATTTCCAGTCAAGACAGCAAATATTGTCATCGCAATTATTTGAAAAACCGTCACAATTCTTGTTCTTTCGTCACAAAATGAATTGTAGGTGGTTATTGTCATCAATGCTGCTGCCACTATTATAAGTGCCACCGGGGACTGACAATAAAACAGCCCAAGAATTGTCAGCAATAAAATCACTGAATTATCCAATATTGTATAAATCATCTTCGACCTCCGTTTTAGCACTTTTCCTCTATTTTAGCACTTTATCAATGTTTTTTACAAATTAATAAAGCAGGATACTAACCATCAACTGATTAATATCCTGCTTTATTTGATAATATATTTTAATCTGTATATTAAACACACTAATTATCACTGGATTTTGTAAGGATTCCAGCATCCATTTCGTACACCTCATCACAGAGGGTTTGTATATCCAGTGGATTATGACTTGCTATTAATATGATTTTTTCCTCATCCTTTAGCTTCAATAATAATGACCTGATATCCTCTACACCGTGCTTGTCCAATCCATTCATTGGTTCGTCAAGGATTAATATATGTGGATTCTCCATTATTGCCTGGGCAATTGCAAGACGCTGTCTCATTCCCAATGAAAATTTGCCTACAGTTTTTTTACTATCAGGGTCTAATCCAACAAGCGTTATAGCTGATTTTATCTGCTCATCACTTATTGTATCATTAATCATTGCCAGAAACTTCAGATTTCTAAAAGCTGAATAGTTTGGCAAAAAGCCAGGGTTTTCAATAATTATTCCGGCATCCTTTATCATATCATCATCAAAACCAATTTTCTTGCCATCAACAATTATTTCCCCACTATCCAGATGGACAAATCCACAGATGCTTTTAAATAAAACCGTTTTTCCACTTCCGTTACGGCCTACGAAACCATAAATTTTTCCCTTCTCAAGCTCCAATGATACATCGCATAAAACAGTCTGCTCACCGAATTTTTTCTTAGCATTTTTAACCTGTATCATATTAGTCCTCCTCTTTTGCTTCTATTACATAATGTTTGCTTCTGTTTACAATCATGCCAATAAATATGGCGATTCCAATTAGGAGAAAAGAATATGCGTATGCAAAATTCATATGAGTTGCCTTTTGTACAAATATTCCCAAGCTACTCCAGCTAACCGGAGATACAAAGTTTAGCCACGGAATCACATCCCAGTAATTTCCAACAAGATGAGAGCACACAACAATACCCACTGCAACTATACTACCTTTTATTTTTGAATTAAGCATATTTACCCAGAACATAACCAGACTTATAAAAAAGCCAATCAAAATATCAAGACTATAAGTCAGCAAAAATGCCTGTATCGGTGTGAATGTATGTAAAATATTGAAGTTTATTCCCGCAGCCTTGCCCTCACCACTTTGTGCCAGGGTTTCCAATATTGATTCCCATTCCATAGAAAATCCTACATGTGGAATAAATATTAATACTCCCACCAATGCTACTGCAAAAAAGAAAATCACATTCGCTAGAAATGTATATAATATCTGTCCCCATATCCAGTTTTTTCTTCCAGTACGTACAATCATAAACATCTGTTGTTCATCTACGAACGGAGCATTACACAGCAAAAGAATCAGTGCGAAATAAAATAACATCCTTGTAATGCTGTCAGACAGTTGAAAAACACTATACCAGTTTGATATTGCCAACCCCTGAGTCTGCATATACTCTTTTATCGATGAAGTATGAAGGCTTGTAAATACGATAATAAGAGGTAAAATCATATATATTCTATAACAACTGCCCCATTTTCGTATATTAAGTAGTGCCCCCTTCCATATCTTAGCCATTTTCCATTCTCCTTATAATTTTATAATTAGCCAACTGATGCAGCAAAGCGATTAAAAATACGGATATAATCAAAGCATATCCAAATGACATAATATTTTCTTTTCCAAAATATATTACCTTTAGTTGAAGGTGATTTGGAAGGAAACTAAAAATATTGCTGTTAAAAGTCCAAAACAATACCATTGGCATAACAATGGTCACATATAAATTGGGAATAAAACAGGATACTGTAAACGCGGTCTCTGAAATTACTGCACATAACAATGTAAAAATCAGTATCCTCCAAATCTGCTGCTCCATCATCATCTTGTCAAAAACAAGATTGCTAACTGACTTATTTTTTACTATTGTTAATACAGCAGCCTCACAAATACTCAGGAACAAACCTGTTGTAGTTGCCAAAAAGCCTCCCACTACTGCTGCCACAGTTTTAGAAATCGAATAGCTTCTTGCACTACACCTTACAATTTCATATCTGTACACCCCAGATTTATAATCTATGCAGTGGGAAATCCCTGCAGGCAATACGCACAATAAATAAACCAACAGGAAGAAGCTCTGATCAAAGCCACTCGTAATATATGTCTCGACATTTGCAACAAATGTCATCTTACTGTCAGCCATAAAATTCAACAGCATTCCTAGCGCAATGCCTATGACAGCAATGAGAAATCTTTTCCCTATAAATATCTTTTTTAAATCTAATTTAATACATTTCATCATATGTTTTCACCGGAATACGCATCGTACACTTTCATTTCTCTTGTGATATTTCCATCTATAGAATTCGGCTGGTCATAAATCACATACCAAACTGGTATGGTATGATATGTCAGACTATCAGAATCGCTAAGAATTGGAACATACGCTAAACCTATCTCTTTTACTGTCACCTCTCCATCTGTGATGACACCATCCATATTATTTGAAAAATTCTCAATAATTGTTGACAGATCGCAAATCTCTTTGTCTTCCCCCACAGAATCTGGTATCATATCATACATTGATGTCACTTCAAAGCCTACTATACCTGAACTATCATAAACAACTCTACAACTACTTGGTATAATATAAGTCCCCTCTATGGAATCCACACTATACTGCATTATAGAGACATTCCTGTAACCCTGTAAAAAATCAAAATGATATGCATCCATGGATTCATCAAATTGTGATGATGTGATTCCTATATCCTTATATTGCTGTTGAACAAGCGGATGCTGATCTATGTGTTTTGCAAAATCTTCATAAGTAGCAGAATAGCAGTTTCTATCATCTATCAAATCAACTCCCATGCTCTCTACAAATTCACGTGCTTTACTCTCAGCATCATCTATTGTCATAAACTTCAAATCAATATCCTTTGATACTGATTCCTCATATGAAGTGAGACCATTTATTGCCAAGTCATAAAAATTCTGATCAAATTCAACGTCTGTTGCATTTAAGTGTGTGTTCGTTTTTCCCCATGCATACGTAGTTCTAACCTGAAACGAAGTTCCCTCTGTCTCTTCTATGCTTTCGATTTTCTTAATTGATTCCCCATTAGGTAAAGATTCTTCTGTAGATAATAGCTCTTCTCCTCCATTATCTACTTGATAATAATCACATAGATAATTAAATGTTTGTGTTTCATCAAAACAGTGCAGAGTACAATCATACTCTGGTAGTTTGTATTCTTCTAAATCTGTAAGTCCCACAATATCCGCATCTAATTTTATGCTATCTGTAATTTCCATTTTCAAATGTTTTTCTACATTCTTTGGAACGGATGTATCAATTTGAGCTAAGGACTCTGTATTTATCTGTTCCTTTTTCTTGCTCATTGGTTCACAGGCTGTAACGAGTACTGCCATTAATGCGCAAGTCATCATGATTTTTTGGTTTCTTTTCATTTTACTCCCCCTTAATAAGAACTAAGAGGTATCTTCCCCTTAGTTCCATTTTTTTCTATGGTCTCCATTCACCACGAGGATTTAGAGAAGCACCATTAGCTGCTGGATTTGTTATTTTTAATTTAACATAATCACCAGATATTACATTATAACCAGCATACGATGGATATCCAGTACTAACCCCATATATTGTTGATGCTGAAGACTTGTAAGTTCCTGAAGAATTACATACTCTAGCCACAATTTTGTATCCATTCAAATTTGGATTAGTCTGCATTACGGTTGATTTTCCCGAATTAGATGTCTTTTTTGTCAGACTAGAATATCCGCTATTCTCTATTCCTAAGTTAAAATTAAAATCTTGAGCATAGACACCTATTGTCCCCATCATCATTATAAAAAATAACATTGTTGCAATTTTTCTTTTTACCCTCATATTTTTCCTCCCTTTTGTAAATACGTAAAAAATTAGTTACATAACAATAATTATTGTTTGCAGAAGTTGATGATAATTCAATTATGCTAGTTCTCAATATCTTTTCAATACTTTATGCACGAAAAGACATTTTATTGTTGATTTTGGTAGATTATAGCCTTAATCATCGCAGTAATCTGAAGTAACTCAGCAAGAACTACCCCTATCTCAATAAACTTTATATAATATCTGTATTCTTTTAGCCACATACTTTCCACAATAATAATTAATATTACAACTATATACATTGTTATCTTCTTACAAAATGCTCTATCCTCACAATCAAGTCTTTTATTGGGGGAATCTATTGGACTAAAGAGTATTAACATTACACTTGAGGCAATATAAATCATATTTAATGTAATACCATTATCTATGACAGATGCTATTAATAATGTTGATATAATTACTATACTGGAGATTATCAAACACCTTGCAAAACTGTTTGCATGATATCCTCCTGCAAATTTTCTTACAAAAACAAACGAAATTATCAGAATTACTGCCTCTGGTACCATTCCCAAAAAAGTTCCTACAACCAAAGCAAACACTATTGGATATAGAAACAAAAATAAACAATGAGCTGCATATTCATACAGCTCACGTTCCTCTGTGGAAATAGTATTTCGTCTAATCAACCAATTTACTATTTTCCCACTTATCCTATTCATTTTTTCTTTTGAACCTCCAAAGACCATCCGGTAATTTAGGTTCATAGACTACACCACATGATGCTGAATTGGCTTCTAGACTAAGCATGATGTTAAGTGCCCTTTTTACAGAATTTGTTACCTTTTCTCTTTCGATTTTTTTCTCCACGATACACTCCTTTTTTAATTTTTTCATCAACTTCTTATTGTCATCATCTTCATGAATATAATATTACAGCTTTGTAGACATTAATTCTATAAAAATGAATGAATCGACAATTTATATCTTTGATTGTTATAAATAAACAAATTTAGTAAAAAAATAATTGTATGGCAGATATTATAAGCACTATATTTGCTCAATTCATTGTATCGCAGATATTATCCTTGTAACAATGTTCATTGTTTATTTGTAAACTGCTAACATTAACTCCAACAACAAAAGGAGGCTTTAGATTTTGGATTTCGATTATAAAACTATGGGGCAAAGAATTAAATTACGTCGCAAAGAGAAAAAATTTAATCAAGCAGAATTGGCAGAAATGTTAGATATTTCTCCAAATCATTTGTCTGCAATAGAATGTGGAACCCAACATCTTAGTTTCGAGCTTTTTGTATCCATATGTATGAAATTGCGCATAAATCCAGATTATTTAATAAATGGTTGTACTAATACAGATAATGTACCTTTTCAAATTTCAGATAATCTAAATATGTGTGATGAAAAAGCAGTGGAATTAATGCGCAAGTTTTCAGAACTATTATTAGAATTTTATCCAAATGAAAATATACAAAAATAGTAATTGGGGTAAATTTGCAAAGTAGATGCAACACCTCTGTTGCGCTTCCCCTCAAAAGAGCCTTTCTCTTATAGCTGTTAATGTGATTCATCATAAGCGTTATATCTGCTTGCGTATAAGATTCTAATGATGAGCCTTTGGTAATGATATATCGAATCATCTTATGGTGATTTTCGCATGAACCTTTTTCATCAGACCAGTTAGATTCACAGAAAAATATTTTTGTTCATTGTTTCTCCACTTCGCAAGAAGTTTCCATACCAACAATATCAGCAAGTTCCGAGCCATTTTCAGTTAGGATAACAGGAAATATATGATTGAATAGTACATACCCTAGTGATGTTTCTATTTCCTATTGGAATGTTGCAACATTTGGAACAGGGGGTTAGAAAGCCACCCGAGTATGTGACATACATGATAAATATAATATTAATAAAGGAGACACGCAAATAATGGCATTTTCAGACTTAAAAAAACTTAGAGAAAATATGAAGGATAACGAAATTGCAGTTTTTTCTACAACTTACTCATATAATGGTGTAAATTGTTACATAGCATTTTGCCTTTTGACATCAGAGGATAGAAAAAAAGAGAAATATAAATATGCTCTATTGAGGATTCGTTTAATAAAGCAAGATAATTTTGAGGATTATATTGACTGTCCCGCAAATTCAAATGGAGTATCTGTAAAGTACGGAGAATTACGTAGATTTTTTAATATTGAGTATTGTATTAATGGCGCTGGTGAATGGTATGATGCTTTAATAGATAACATTGGAAGTATAATTACACCAAATATTCCAAACCAGACAGAAAAATTAAAAAGTGTAAGTATTGACACGGTTTGCCGACATGAAAACCGTGTCCCTAATCGTACATATAGAAGTCATTTGTTAAGACATTCCGTTGATGCAAATGGAAATGGGAAATGTAGAACAGAATACAATGCTCAACTTGCTTCACTTAAATTTCCGAATTTATATGATGTTTATCGTACAGATAAGCATGTTAGCTTTGCTTTTACAGACAAACCAGAAGATGAAGTCTCCGAGAACGAAGCCTATGATAGATTTATTATTCTTGAAAAAAATAGAAATCACTAATATATAAGAGTGTAATATAAAGCGCGTAAGTTATCGGTAACAAAAACTTACGCACTTTACTTGACAAACTCTAATATATCGATTTTATATTATCGTTATGATCTATTGTGTAACAGCGGCCTTTATATATGCCAGATGGAGTAACATAAACTTCAATGTAAAAATCTTCTTCTGTTTTTATATCAACGAAATGTGCTCTCCAACTATCCATTTTTGTATCTATCTCATTCAGCGTATTGTCTTCAATCTGCAAGCATTTAATATTTTCCAAGGAAATGTTTGCTAATATATTGAGAATATTGGTTTTAACTATTTTTTCAACAGTTGTATTTTTAAAATAATAATTTTATGTCTTTTCACACTAATCTATTGCTTTTCCACAAACGCTTCTTATATAATGATGTCTGTAAATATTCTGATATGTTAATAGATTTTATGCGAATACAAATTTTCTTTATCAAGAAAGTACGAGGGAATAATAAATGAACACATCTATATGTTATTTTTTGATATATTTTTCAGAGGCTCTAATATGCATACAATATACGTCAAATGTATTCTCTTGTGTTCCTTCGAAAGTAAAAACATATTCGTCTTTAGCTGTTTTATATATAGCTCTTTTCTTTATTTCATTTTTATACAATCCATATATTAATTCACTTATGTTCTTCTTTTTTAATGCTTCATTTTTTTACTTTCTTATACATTCAACACGCTTAAATGCCGTTTTTCATTCTATTATTCTTACTGTTATTATGTTGCTTTGTGAACTGCTTGTTCTAGCTTTTTTTTCAAAAATAAGTTTGAAATTTTATGTGGACATTAATCAATATGAAAATGTATTTATAATCTCTTTTTTCAGTAAATTACTATATTTTATCATCACATATATAATTTCTCATTTTATTTCAAAGAAAAAAACTAATGACAATATATCCATAATAGAGTTACTTTTTTTATGTGCAATTCCAATTCTTTCATTATGGATTACATTAACCTTTATTACTCTTTGTCTATCAACAAAGTTTGAACGTTCCATAGACGTTATGATTATCCTAAGCACATTTTTTATTCTGCTTATCAATATCTTTATATTTGGTCTTTACGAAAATATCAAACAAAAAAACGCCAAACTGGCAGAACTAAAACTTCAGAGCCAGCGCGACTGCGACTATGCTGAGTACTATAAAATGCTCATGCAACAGGATCAAGACCAAAAAATTCTAATTCACGATATCAAGAAACATTTACAGGCAATTTCTGCTCTAAATAAGAAGCACGACTCTGCCAAAATTGACTCTTATCTGGAGAGAGTCCTGGGTTCTTCTGAGCTTCAACACTCTGTTCGTGTTTGCGATAATGAGCTTTTAAATGCTATTCTCTGCCGTTACCAGAAACTATGTCTTACTAAGAATATTAAGCTGGACCTTGATATAAGAAGTAAATGTATTGACTTTGTAACTGAAGATGACCTTAGTGTTCTTTTTGGAAACCTCATGGATAATGCTGTTGAGTCAGCGGAAAAAACAGTTAATCCTTTGATTGAATTAAATGTTTTCAAAAGAGAAGAAGCTCCTATGACGGTTATTACCATGCTCAACTCCTGCCGCCATGACCCATTTGATAAAAACGGGAATCTTCTTCGCACTAAAAAAACAAATCCACAGTTTCATGGACTCGGCATGCGAAGCATTGAAAACATCGTTAAAAAATACGATGGCCATATAAAAATTTATTTTGATGATCCTACAAAGACTTTTCATACTATAATAGTTTTGCGACATAGATAATTTCAATTCATTATGCACCAAAAGACATTTTTCCGTCATTTTTGGCATTATTCTATATTGCTTAATCTCAATCTCTTCTTTTATAATAATATCTATATATTTGACTTTATAAGGAGACATTATGCGAATACTAATATGTGACGATGATTCTAACATCACCGATTCACTATCCCATATAATCACAACATATTTCAAAAATAAGAAGATAAAATGTCCAGAACTTACTGTATATAACAATGGTGAAAGTCTTCTTGCCGATTCCGGCTCCAAAGACATTGTTTTTCTAGATGTTGAAATGCCTGGTTTTGATGGTATTTATGTAGGAAATGAATTAAAGAAACAAAATGAATCCGTTATTATTTTTATGGTAACATCCTATATAGAATATTTAGATGCCGCTATGAAATTTCATGTATTTCGCTATCTGTCAAAACCTATTGATAAACAGCGATTATGGCATAATCTTGATGACGCACTTGCGCTCTATTCCTCATATAATCAAAAAATTGCCATTGAGACAAAATCAGGAGTTACAACAGTATCAACTGATGATATTATATGCGTCACTGCAAAGGGACGCAAAGTAACTATACACACCACAACCGCAGATTATGAATCTAATCAGACAATACAATTTTGGGCGGACAATCTTCCTGATTGTAGTTTCTTTCAATCTCACCGTAGCTATATTGTAAATATGGCAAAAGTGACAAGTTTTGATCATGAACTTATTTATCTTTGTGATGGTGAGTTTTCAGCTTTTTTAACACGACGTAAATATTCTGCTTTTAAGAATGCTTATTTACTATATCTAGAAAGTATGAGGTAACTGTTATGCATTCAGCATTATGCTATTTTTTACTATATTTCTTCTGAATTTCATATATGTATGCAATACACATCAAAGGTTTTTTCTCAAATCTTTTTTGGTAGATTATCCTAAGCACATTTTTATCCTGCTTATCAATATTTTTATATTTGGTCTTTACGAAATAATAAAACAAATAACCGCCAAAATGGCTGAACTAAAACTTCAGAACCAGCGCGACTCTGCCAAAATTGACTCTTATCTGGAGAGAGTCCTGGGTTCTTCTGAGCTTCAACACTCTGTTCGTGTTTGCGATAATGCCGTTGAAGCAGCGGAAAAAACCGAATCCACAGTTTCATGGACTCGGCATGCGAAGCATTGAAAACATCGTTAAAAAATACGATGGCCATATAAAAATTTATTTTGATGATCCTACAAAGACTTTTCATACTATAATAGTTTTGCAGAGTAGATAGGAGTGATTATTACATTTTCTGCTTAGGTACAAACTCAATCTTAAGAGCCATCCCCATACCATCAGCTAATCTTTTAAGCAAATTGACGGAAGGATTCCTGGTACCATTTTCCAGCTTACTTATATCAGCCTGATTAATACCAGTACGCTCCGCAAGTTCTTTCTGGGTAATATTCTGAGAAGTTCTTGCCTCTACAATAGCTCTGATTACTTCCATCTCTGGCTGAATTGCTTCATATTCTTTTGCAAATTCAGGGTCTTTCATCTGCTCTTCTTTTAACTGTTGTAATGTTTTCATAATTTTTCCACATCACCAGTCCAATCAATTATTCCACCAAACTCAACTATATTTGTATATCCCATATCTGCTAGCTTCGTTGCGGCCTGCTTACTTCTGTTTCCACTTCGGCAGTATACATATATGGTTTGATTTTTGTCTGGAAGTTCTTGTGGTCTTTCGTCTGTAATGTCCTCATTTGCCACATTGATTGCACCGGGAATATGCCCATCAGCAAATTCGTCGGCACGCCTTACATCAAGGATAATGTAATCCCCATCCGTCTCAAATATCTCTTTTGCTTCTTTCATAGTAATCGATGTATATTTCACATTATCACCTTCTCCTGGTAACTTTTCTTCAAAAAACAAATTTGTTTTTACTATAATTATTCCCAGAAAAATTATAGCAATTATAACAACTCCGGTTATCACATAATTTTTAAATTTCATCTGAATACCCCATTTCTTTTATCGGCTATTTCCATTCTTCTTTTCTTCAATCATACACTTAATAAACGTTTTCTTTCTAGAATATATTTTATCAATGTGGTTTTTCCAGTCAATCCCATAATATATCCCTTCTGGAAGTTTAAACGATATATTTTGTAAAGTGACAACTTATTCCCAACTGATATAGAGCTTCAAGCTTTTACTCTTCTTTATCAGCAAGTACTTTATCTGTAAAATGCGAAAGCAATTTTCCAAATCCATAAAATACAACCATGTGCGCCACACAAAGTAGCGCACATAATAACCAGCTTACTAATTCTGAATTCATAACCATTTCCTACCTTTCTGCCTCATCCTCATTTATACTCACTTCAGTATTGTTATCTTTCGTTTCCGGTCCATTTTCATACCACCAGGCTACTACACCTGCAATCACAAAAGTTATCAGGGATGCAATTACAAAAATTTTCTCTAACATAATTATTCCTCCTAATATTTAATTTTTTGCACGCAAAATAGACCTATGTATAACATAGGTTAACTCAAGAAATAATTATGATTTTTGACCATCCTTTTTATGAATATAATCAAGAATATGTATATGGCTAAATACAATGTTATCCGCACATATACTTATAAAGGCTAGAAAAGCGATAAATAGAAATGTTAGTGCGATTGTAACCACCAAGCTAATTTCATAAAATACATTACTGCTTTTCTTAGAAGACAGCTGACTAAAAAATACAGCTTGGGATGTTGAGACTGAGATTTCCTCAGAACCAATAATCTCCGATAAACCTACAGCTTCATTAATGTAACCAGTTTGCGATGAATTCGTACTACCAGTTATTTTTATTTGATTGTCATTATTTAGACCAAAAAAGAAGCATAACAATAAGAATAAAATTACTATTTTACTTGAACATTTTCTAGAATTTGAATTCAACTTATTGTCACCTCCTCATAATATCTTTTATCCTATCACACCTGGTGAAGACACGCAATTTCTGTCGACTATTGCGATGAAAAATGTATTGGATGTGGAATGTGCACTACCATATGTCCTGAGGTATTCAAAATGACAGATAAACATGTGGCCCGTGCCAGCGGTACAATTTTCCCTGATCAGGAATCAGATGTGCAGGAAGCCGCCGAAAACTGTCCTGTAAATGCCATTGAAGTATAATATTTTTTTGGAGCTGACGCCCTCTCAGCTCCAACATCTTCTTTTCTATTTGACTTATTACAAGCCGAAACTCTTCATTGTTAAACATTAATATATTCATTACAATACGGACACTTACTTGAATATCCTGCGGCAGCCTGAAAATGTGAACCACAATATGGACATGTTACTGCTACAAGTTGTAACTGTTCTGGTGCGACTGGCTTATCATCCATAAGCTCCTCTTCTCCAAGAAGTCTTTCGTTTCTAACAGAATTTGGGTCAAAGCTATATTGTCCCTGATATTCGAAAATATCAATTGTCATCCCGATTGGATACATTCCTGAACCCTTAGGAAATGATGTAGGTAATATTGCCTCACGTTCTATATGACGCTCATCGAAATAATGTACCTTCACATTTACAGTAAAATTATTGTTTACTGTATATGAAGTATTATCCACATATCCATATATCTTTGCTGGAAATCTTCGTCCCTGTGTTTGTATCTTTTTCTTATTTGCCAGACTTACAAATACTCCCACAATAAAACAAATTCCCAATAAAATAAAGAACACTGGTATAACCAAAAATACTCCAATATCGCCCACACCTACAAAGACTATAGTAACAATAGTTCCCACTGCTGTGAAACCGGCTCCCATAATCATTAAAATCTTTTGTGCATCATTCATAATTTTTCTCTCCTTTGAGGCTTCAACTTTATTTCTAGTTCGTAAGGTATAACTAGATTATACCTCAAAAAGACTTGGAGCTGGTAAAAAATATGCCAGATAGTACACCATTTCTATATGAATCTCTGAAATTGTTATATAAACCTTTTCTCATCAATACACACTCTGTCTCCCAGCATAATTCTTTCTATGCTTAAAGATTGATTTGGTGATGCCCTAAGTGTCCATTTGACTAAAGAAATGCACCTGTTTACTATTTCTATACAGGAAATTCCGGCAGGAGAAACACAACTGCCGGTATTAAAGTAGGGCATATTTTTTGTCCCAAGCATGGGATTATGCGTGTGCCCGGCTATTACAATATAGCCATTTTCTTTAGCCCATCTGGTTAATTTTTCCTCGGAATGTCTCTTTTTCCTATTGTTTTTTGAAGCACTTGTTGGGTCAGGAACACCTATTCTCTCCAAAGGTCTCCAAACATATCGAACCAGAAATCGTGCCAAAAACCAAAGCGTACTGTTTAAAAAATCCGCCTGATGACCATGTAGCAGGAAGATATCTTTGTTGCAATGTTTATCACTTAGAATTATTCCCGGGTAGAAGCAGCACTCTTTAAATACCTTTGGATTTTTCTTTACAATATCATGGTTTCCATATATTCCATAAAATCTATGACTGTCATTGAATCTTGATATGAGTTCAAATGACTCGGGGTGCATGGATTTTATGTCGGATAAGGATCTGTTTTCCCAAAGCTCATCTCCATCACCTAACTCCAGGTATGTGAAATTTCTTCGAAAATAATAATTCATTGCCGCAAGATAAATAAATTCATTTTTTACATAATTGTCATTTTCACTTCCTGTCCCACGGTGACAGTCGCTAAAAATCACATATTTTGAATGAGAATACAAGGGTAATTGGATTGCCTGCCCAAGTGCTTTGTTAATACGGGAACGATAACTCATATACTATTTCTACGTCTTTTCTTTAATCTTTGTTTTCTATTTTTTCTTAGAAAAAATATATGACGAAAAATCACTGGGATATAAAAATATAAATACAAAATTTTTTCGCCGGTACATTCAAAATGTCTTGTTACAAAATTAAAAAGTTTACATAGGATACGGTTTTGACATTGAATGAATTTTATCAGGATATGGTGTTTCAGATGTTTTTGCTTTGTATGAGGAGTATTAAAAGAAAATGATACGGTCTGAGCGTAAATATTAATATCATGCTGATCGTATCCGTTTTGAATCAGACTTTCCACAAAAAGATACATCATTTTTTTATTTGGAAAAGTTATTGAAGCTTTCATCGTAAGCTCCCTTGGATTACAAAATCTGCCCATGTAAAAGCCGGTCAGCCACCAGTGAGGACGGGAATTATGAAACAGGAACTGATTATTTTGATAGAGTTTCATGGAAACAGGAAACAATTCCTTGTCGTCAATGCTGTGGAAGAGTTCTGTATCATACTCGTCTGGTGAGAGTATTCTGTTGGAATAATAGATTCCAATCTCTGCACCAATATTTATTCCATACTGTCCTTTCCACAATTCAATTCTCCAGGTACGATTATCATAATTAAAATAAATAGGTTCACAGTCGAATATCATATTAAAATGCCAGGCAGTCAAATCATAAAGTGTACAATACCCGAATTTGCGCTGCCAGGCATTTAGTGTTGTTGTAATTATATTTTTATCAGGAATATAGCAAAATCCAAAAGGAGTTAGCAAATCATCTATAAGATTAATCTTATCGCTAAAGTCCATGGAACAGATTTTTCGAATGATATATCTTTTCTTAAAAAAGAATATTATGCAAAATAAGACGCAAACAATAAAAATCACGCCGAATATAACATACATAAAATTTCCTCTAATTTTGTCTTATTTTATAATATGATTCTTACTATTCTTTGTGAAATTTAGTTGTGCTTTTCATAGTGTTAGATGCCAATGTTATAACTTACTTTCTGCAAGATCGTAATGTTTCGTTATGTATTTTAGACAGGCATTCTCATCTTTCTTCACAATACTTTCTAATATTTTTGCATGAAGCATTACAAATTTTATTGTCGCCGCTCCATCGGATTCGCCTATTACCTTCTCCACCGACTCGTGGTAAACCTCGGCTATCGCTTCCATCACGCTAATGAATAAGGGGTTTTTCGTGGCATGTATTAGCGTTATATGAAATTCCTCATCCAGTGTTATAAGCTTATTTCCAGATGCAGACTTCATCTCATCTACTATTTTTTCCAGACGCTCTTTATACTCATAGTCTAGCCCATTTTTGAAAATTAGTTCCATAACAGACCTTGCCATCACTCTGCGATAATCCATAATATCCTTCATTGATATGCTGCCTAACGAAAGCATGACTGACACAATACACCTAATTGTGCGTCCGGAATCCTTGGATATATAGTTACCTGACCCATGTTTACTTTCTACCAGTCCCATGCCTCGCAGGATGCTGATTGCTTCTCTGGTTGAATTTCTTCCAATTCCCAATTTCTCTGCTATATCACGCTCAGAAGGAATCTTACTTCCCACAATAAGCCTGCCTTCCTTTATCATCTGAAAAATATAGTCAATTACCTTTTGATATTCCATTGTTGTTCCTTTTTTTGTCATACTCTCTCCTTAAATCAAGTTGGCAAATAATGAGGAAAATGCCACTGTCAAAATTCCGGATACTGCGATTGCCAGACCACTCATTGCACCTTCCACCTCTCCTATTTCAATTGCTTTTGCAGTACCTATTGCATGGGAAGATGCTCCAAATGCAAGCCCTTTCGAAATAGGTTCTGTAATCTTAAATAATTTACAAATCAACTCTCCAAACATATTTCCTAGTACACCTGTAATGATGATGACTGCAACAGTAATTGTTACATATCCTCCCAATTCCTCCGAAACACCCATTCCTATTGCTGTTGTAATTGATTTTGGGAGAAGCGTCACATATTCTTCATGCGAAAGATCACATAATTTTGATAATGCAAATACTGTTATCAGGCTTGTTACGGTTCCCGCCAAAAGACCAAATAATACTGCCTTAAGATTTTGTTTTAGTAATTCCCATTGTTCATACAAAGGAATTGCCAGGCAAACCGTAGCTGGCGTAAGTAACCAGCTCAAATACTTTGCGCCTTCGTTATAAGCATCATAATCAATTTTTCCAATCAACAGAACAATGATTGAGATAACGATTGATATCAATAATGGATTAAACAGGCCAAGCTTCAACTTCTTTTTCAACATCACTCCCATCAGATAGGATATCAGGCTAAGTGAAACTCCTGCAAACATAGAATTTTGAAAAAATTCGTTCATTTCTTTTTTTCCTTCGACTTTCTTATTATTGCCTGCGATACTCGACCTGTGGCAATCATTACCGTTATAATTGTAATTACTGTAATGATACCTACTGGAACAATTATCGCTCTTAGTGTTCCCCAGCTTGTCATTAATCCAACCCCGGCTGGAATGAACATAAGTGGCATTATTTCAATTAAAAATTTTCCTGTGTCCTTTACCGCCTCCAGCTTTATTAGTCCTGTCATAAGTCCTATAAAAAGCAGTACCATTCCATAGATGCTTGCAGGGATTGGCAATGGTAAAAGATATTTTAAAAACTCTCCAATAAAGGAGATTGCAAGAATAATTAAAAATTGTTTGATATATTTCATCTTTAATCTCTTTTCTGTTTTTCTATTTCCTATTCCAAATATATCTAGCTCCAATATATTCTAATAATTTAGTCTTTGAATAAAATGGAACTTTATACTGTGAGAACCAAATAAATAACTGGTAGTACCACTTGGTTCTACCAGTTATTATAGGTCCATATATTTTTTTGTCAATTATTTTTTAATGTCATCAAAGCTGACGCATATTCCGCAGCAAGAACTCTAGGGCGTTCTTGAATACGACAAAAAAGCACCATCCTACACATTAATTTCGTGATACAGATGGTGCTAATTGAGTCTTGCATTGCATAACCTTTTTATTTAATTTCGATTTTATTTTTTCTCTAACACTTTTGTTACTAGCTCTTCATCATAACCTAATGCAGTAAGTTTCTCTAGTGTATTATTTCCCTTGTTGATTTCATCCATAATATTTAAGATTTCATCACACCCCGATTCATGACCTTCATTCCACATTGTTTTTGCAAATTTCTTTTCATCAAACTCTGTCAAAAGCATATGGCTCACCTCACTTCGATTCTTCATCAACACATCTGTTAGAATGTCGTTTTCTATACAATACGTTATTGCCTCATCTATCGCATGTACTGTTGACATTCCTTCTTCTTGGGATACTTTGGCGATTCGCCGTTAATTTGCCAAGCGATATGGTAACTATACAATAGAATACTTGTATGTTTAATATGAACTTACAAGGTTCTCAAACAAAAGAACATGATTTCGACTTCATCAGCTGGTTTCAGAACCATATGAACTTACAAGATTCTCAAACAGAGTAACATTAATATATTCCATTCTCTCAGTTTCAGAACCATATGAACTTACAAGGTTCTCAAACTGGATTGCTAGAAACATATATTGCGAACCGTTTCAGAACCATATGAACTTACAAGGTTCTCAAACGAAGCTGTTGATGAATATGGATGGATATACGTTTCAGAACCATATGAACTTACAAGGTTCTCAAACCCATATCTTCTTTTAGAAAATATTCAAAATGTTTCAGAACCATATGAACTTACAAGGTTCTCAAACCGCACTATTAACAAAGTTATCCACATAAAAGTTTCAGAACCATATGAACTTACAAGGTTCTCAAACCGTCTCCATCATATTTAATTGTAGTATCGGTTTCAGAACCATATAAACTTACAAGGTTCTCAAACTGTAGCAGCAGACAAATCATATATTCCATTGTTTCAGAACCATATGAACTTACAAGGTTCTCAAACAGAAGATTGTGCGTGACATATACTGCGTTGGTTTCAGAACCATATGAACTTACAAGGTTCTCAAACATTCATATGTGAAGTAAACAGTGGATTGAAGTTTCAGAACCATATGAACTTACAAGGTTCTCAAACGAGGGTTGTAAACTAATAGCTTACAAATGTGTTTCAGAACCATATGAACTTACAAGGTTCTCAAACCAAGTTACAACCGTACTCTCTCATTTGTTTCAGAACCATATGAACTTACAAGGTTCTCAAACACATCTGATACATCGCTCGCAAACTTCATAGTTTCAGAACCATATGAACTTACAAGGTTCTCAAACTTGTATATCTCATTACCCGATGTACTTAATGTTTCAGAACCATATGAACTTACAAGGTTCTCAAACCTCTTCCGCATCATCTTTTACATCATCTTCGTTTCAGAACCATATGAACTTACAAGGTTCTCAAACTGGAGAATTAAACCACAAAAAGAAGATGTTGTTTCAGAACCATATGAACTTACAAGGTTCTCAAACGAAAACTTATCCATTGACCTCAAAAGCAAAGTTTCAGAACCATATGAACTTACAAGGTTCTCAAACAAGGATTTGACAGGAAAGAAATTTGGTATGGTTTCAGAACCATATGAACTTACAAGGTTCTCAAACAAATCAGACCGCTTGATAAAGACGGAAAACAGTTTCAGAACCATATGAACTTACAAGGTTCTCAAACACTATGACAGAGGTACAAAGATTTCTGTTGGTTTCAGAACCATATGAACTTACAAGGTTCTCAAACATATTTGGCGGTGCTTGGGATGCTATCGTTGTTTCAGAACCATATGAACTTACAAGGTTCTCAAACCAACAGCCTGTGGTACCGACACAAATATCGGTTTCAGAACCATATGAACTTACAAGGTTCTCAAACTAATCCAAATGTAAGAATCAACAGGATTGTGTTTTAGAACCATATGAACTTACAAGGTTCTCAAACTTATCTTGTTAGTCTCTCCGCCGAACTGCCGTTTCAGAACCATATGAACTTACAAGGTTCTCAAACCTGGAACAAGTGCAGCAACTTCTAAAGACAGTTTCAGAACCATATGAACTTACAAGGTTCTCAAACAAAAAGAAGGAGATACATGAAATGACAAAAGTTTCAGAACCATATGAACTTACAAGGTTCTCAAACCTCAAATTGGTTATCACCGAACCATGACATAACGGTAATTATGCTGTAAGTTTTATATATTAATGACGCATTTATCTGCATCAATAATAACTATTTTTTCATATTCAATTTGCTCTGTCAATGTTGCTTCTAACAGAATCAAATTGACTTTCTGATATAAAGTCTCCTGATACAAATACAAGAGCTCATTTTTCGATAAATAAGTTTTTATGTTAACCAAAACTACAACTTCAACCTTACATAAGTCGTGAAGCAGCTTTATATATTCTATAATAGAATCGATAAGTTTATCAGTTTGTATGTCCACCTTGATATCAAGGAACTTGATTAATGACATTGTATCAATATTCATATCATATGAAACTGAATACATCATTTTATCCAATAAATTTTCTGCATACTGGCAAATCAAGCCTTTTGCTTCAATAAATTTGTCATAAAAATACTCATCGGCTTCTTCTTTCACCACTTGAAGCAACTTAGTCTTTATTCTCTTTGAATTAAAATCTATTGTCCACGGGTCAATGACAATTTCCATCATTTTATCAATCCTACATATGTCTTTATCCGATAAAACAAATTGACCATCTTCTCCTGATATTTGACGCTTTAATTCTGAGATATATTCTGTCAGGACTTCTGGTGATTCTACAACAATTACATTTACTAGATTTTCACATAGTTCAATACTTAATCCTGATAATGCATTTACCAGTTTCAAAGAATCACCAGCCTTTCATCTGAATTAAGAATATCGGTCTTATTTTCTCCAACGATATATTCCATTTTCGAATATTGTTTTTCTGTTACTTTTAATACCTGAACCAACCCACTTGAGGGCTTATTCTTTCTAATGTTTTCCACAATAGAATCTGCCATAGTACTGTTCTGCGCAATCTTACAATATATTGATTCCTGAAGCATTAAGAAGCCAGATTTAATCAAAAACTTTCTGAAAACAGTATATTCTTTTCTCTCTGCTGCTGTATTTGCAGGCAGGTCAAACATTACAATTACTCTCATATATCTATAATTCATAAAATCTTATCAACGATACGTCATTCTCCTGTAGTGCATCGAAAATACTTCTAGTATATATTTTTATAGCATTTACTACATATTCACTTCTTCCATTAATACTCACTTCACTATTTAGAAGATTAACTAGTATCATTTTGCCTTCTGATTCAAATTTATCATTTTGCAAAGTCAATACTTTCCTATCAACAAGTGTTCTAAATGGCTCCATTAAATCAGATGCGAGATTAAATTGATTAAACATATTATCATGAAAAAGTCCCAATTGTGTAATATATCCATTTGCCACAATTTCACGTGTAAATGTGGATAGAATAATACTGTACCCATAATTCAATGCCGCATTTATATTACATTCGGTACTTCTACTAAATTCCTTTCCAAACAAAGCATTAAAATACACTTTCGCAGCATGACCTTCACGATTTGTGGTATCCCCGAATTCAATATTGTTAATATATTCTCGCAACATTTCCTGTTCTGGCTTACCAAAATCCTCGAGAACCCTCATTTGATTTCTTATTTTTTCGCTTACAATTTCTGTCCAAACTGCTGTCTTTATATCCTGAGACCATGCAATCTGATTTCTAACCTTGTTACTAGTATCGTGGGAACCGTAATATGGTATAAGTTCTGAACTTGGATTTCTTTTTTCATCGCAAAAGACAACTTTAACTTTATGTTTTGTCAGTTCTGATAATAAAGCGGCAGTAATAGACACAGCAGTAGTCTCAATCATAACTGTATGAATCTCATTAATATGAATCTTCGTTACTGTGTCTCTTCTAACTACCATATATCCCATGGAATAATCTAATTTCGCACTTGTTGATATTACAATAATTCGCCAACTCATAGCTCTAATAAATCCAGAGTTTTCTCATATAACCCTGTTGTTGAATCAAATATAATCTTTATCTCTTTTAAATCTGTAACTTTCTTGCTTGTTCTACAAATTCCAGATGTTTTACTTGCACCTAGAAATGACAAATCAACGCCAGTACAGACAACACCTAACCACTTTACAATTTGTAATATAACCTCACACTGTTCTTCTTTGTTAAGGTTAATAAATTTTTCTTTTTTATCTCTTATAATAGATACTATCGAAGCATATCTTTGAGAAATACATTTACTTTCTAGTTTGTGTAATAAAATGTCATATACTAGCATATTATTTTGTTTTGAAATCAAACCATCTTTATCATCATAAGAACCTTTTATCTTTGCCTTTTCAATTTTTCCTATATACCTTTCATGCTTATATTCCAAAAACAATTCTACAGCATTTTCAATATATATCTGTGCCCCAGTCTTTCCCGCAATATAATAATAATGTCCATCAAGCTTAATCTTTGTATTCATCCTAATGCACTTATACTTAAGCTTAATATCTGTGACAGTCTTACCTGCATTTTCAGCAGTGAGCATCATTGTCAAATATTCGAGTATCTTCTCTTCTGAGATTGTTTCTACATCACCGATATATACCGGTAATGCCTCTATTGACAATACACGTTTTCCTTTTACTATATATTCAACGAGGCAATAACACTGTGTAGCAATATCAGATCTTCCACCGTATTTGGTAACATCAGACAATCTTTCATCTGAACTCATAGGAAGATATACGAGATTTTTAGCCTTTTTAGCACTCCATACAGTATCTTTTCTTGTTATTGAACCATGAGTTATGTACGAACGTTTAGTAATAAGTGGCGTATTTCTTCCCATGGTTTTTTTAACGATGTCCAGAGATGAACTGCTTCCCTCTTTTGTTCCAATCCATGCTACTTCGTCACCTCTTATTACATCGTACTGGAAAATTTTATCCATATGGTATTTATAGGCCTTATTCTGTGGATCTTTTTCTGCCTTTTTAATAAAATTCAATGGATTGTTTGTAAATTTCACAAAATATGTATTTCCTACAACAATGTTAAGGTATGCATCTTTCGCATGATGCAGATTATTTATGCATCTTACTTTATCCATGTCATAATTTTGTCTGAATTTAGATACTTCTCCAGCCTTTGAGAATACAACCGTAGCATTAGGAAATGCCTGTTTAATAATCTGTGTGATTGCCTTTGTTCCCTGTCTGGTTTCAACAAGCTGTCTTGCAATAAATGCTGCCTTTTCTTCTTCTGTAAATTTTGTTTTTCTTGTTAACCTAAAGTATTTTTCTTTTGAGAGAAATCCTTTTTTCATCAGAGATTTCCACAAACCACTCATATTTTCCTGAATGCCCTGATCAATTGGATAAGTATCACTCTTTCGTGAATTTTTCCTCTTATCAACAAGAACCAGATTGTTGTCTATGTTATTATCAGTAATAAAATGTCTCGGATAAATATGGTCGATATCGTATGCCGTATTGTCCTTGAGTAAAACATCCAAATCAATTGGTTCTCCTGTATACATGCATCTTCCCATCTGCATATAATACAGATATAGTTTCTTTATTCTAAATTCTGCCTCACTTCTGGCGTCTACTTCTTCTTTCCACTCTTTTCCTTCCTTTTTGAGTGCAGCATATAAATCAGAAATCTTTTTCTTTCTTGAAATTGTTCTTACCTTTTCGCCTTCCTCTCGTGGCATCTCTACGTAAACTCTATCTGGTGTTTTGCCTAGAACTTCTGTGAGCTCATTCATAATCTTTATTGTTTGCCATATCATTCTTTTTACTGGCGCAGACAAATACATTCCATCTAAGTCATCATACGACCACTCACTCAATTCCTTTTCTGTTTTAGAGACCTTATTCTCAAGTGCTGACTTGTAAGTGTATTTTTCACTTAACAATTCCATAAGATTATCATTTGTTTCCCACATGGCACAAAGAATAGACCGCTCGTCCTCACGAGCAGTTCCTGCTAAATTCAAAAATTCCTTAGACAGATTTCCCCAACCTGAAAACTTAAATCCAAGTATCCTTTTTACCTGAACATCATCCAATATGTCTGCATATTGCTCTTTTATCCTCTCCTTAACAAACTTTTTGTCATCACCATATACTGTGACCCAAAATACAATATTCTCTATAATCTCTTTTGTTTTATCTGTAGAAATACTATCCCCAAATATTGGCTTAAATTTATGATACGTTGAAAGACTCGATTTAATACCGCCTTCAACATCTATTCCACCTAGAAAATCAGTCGCATCTGCAGGTACAATACCATTCTTTACAAAATATTTTTCAATATCCTTCACTGAGACCTTTTTCTTTTCCATGAATAGTTGTTGGTACAAATCCTGTTTTTGTTCAACCTTAATTTTCTCGCCATACACACGAATATTGTTTATTTCATTTAATACCATAAATCGCTCATACATAAGAGAATTCTTTGGCAATGTTCTCTCAGAATTAATATATGAACAGTGACGTACCATGCGCTCTATAAACTTTTCAGCAGTCCTCTTTGTATCGATTTTCTCCTCGAAATTCCATGGCAATACTTTTCCAGGAGCCTTGCGCTCCGCCCATACATTGTATCCTGGCTTATCTAAATATTCCTGACCAATTGGTCCCACATAATATGGCACTCTAAATGAGAATAATTGCAATATTTTTTCAGATACAGACAAATTATATTCGTCTTTATCTTTTAGAAAATCCAAATATTCTTCGGCATTTGATAATATTGCTTTCATCTCTTTCACATACACCTGATTTGGGATTACTCCATTATCAGAGGTGAGTTGTTTTGGTAAAAACGTTTCCGATTCAATCCTCTCAATTATCGTCTGTACATCCTCATCATCCTGAGGGTACTTAGATAGCATAGCTTTGATTGTTTTATACAATGCAGTGCTATCCTTGTCCGCAGATTTGTATCCATTTCGCCTTACCTTTTTATTACTATTAACACTTCCCACATATGCGCTATAAGAACCTGGTATCATATCTCTGAACATCTTATTGTAGTCGTCCATACTATATTTTTTTAGTACTTTCTTCAACAATTCCAAATCCTTTTTATGGTTGTCATATGATTCTACTCTGGCAAATGTCAGATACTTCTCCCCTTTGAGTATATTTGCGAGCAAACCAATATCATGTACAGCTTTTGCAGCCCTTATTAATTCGAAATATTCATCGCCTAGTATATTTATTGCTTCATTTTCTTTTTCTTCATAATTCGAGTCTCTAAAACTAAATGAAAAAGTTTTATTATCTTCACCTACAATATCCGTTCCATAAATGTTTACAAGCTTTCCACTTCGACCACAAATTAGCAATGTTAGTTCATATTTTGCTTTGTCAACCCTTTTCACTTGCAGATATTCACATAATTTCTCAGATATTCGACTCTTAGATATTCCTTTTTCACTGAGTATTTTTTCGACCTCTTTGTGATTTATATCACCTTCAAACACAATTCCAAATAGTTCAGCTGCATCATTAAATTCCTGCCATGCTTCCTCCATGTTTATTTCATCGCTATCACTATCTAATGAGCTGTTTAGGAAATTACCACGATGCTTATACATATTCAAAAGCGCAAGATAAACCATGCGTACATCCATAGGTTGTTTTGATTCAATTAATCGCTTTCTAAGATGAAAAATGGTAGGATATTCTCTATAAAAATCCTCATCAGTATAGTTCTTGTCATTGAAAAGAGCATATTTTTGCTGATTGTTTTCACTTCTATCTTCGAAATGATATTTACTTTCCTCAAGACGCACAAAAAATCCTGGATCTATTTTATTAATTTCTTCCTCGAAATAACTTCTAAGCATAGAAATTCTAACTTTTTCGCGTTGTGCTCTTCTTCTAGAAGTCCTATGAGACCTTCTTTCAGCACTTGGCTGAGCTTCATCAAATAAACGTGAACCCCATAAGTCTTTTCCTTTTGCCCTTCTCAAATTATATTTTTCGTCAGTTACTGCCCAACCTACAGAACTTGTACCCAAATCAAGTCCTAAATAAATCTTGTCTCCATAATTATGCAAATTAAAAACCTCCCTTGACACCCTTCTCCGTTAGTGTTATTTTAAAAATGAACTTACAAGGTGAGTGCAAATAAGGCTTTAGCCGAAATCGTATGCCCGCATTGTGCGGCGATTGTTTTGACCACCTTGTTTTTTTATGCTCATTTACTGTCATGATATATTTGTATTTATTTTTTCTGATACAACCAATACCAATCTTTATTCAACCTGTTACTTAATTTTAATCCTTTTTCTATTATTTTACAAATATGCTGTTCTTTAAAAACACCAATTCTTTTTCCGAAGAAAATTCCCTATATCATTTTGGGGTTTACAACCATATATTCTTATCATTCTTCTCTAATAATGAATTTATAGCGCATAGATATCGCTTCAAAAAGATATACTAACAAAAAATACCAAATGTGTGGTAAGGAGGAGCAGATGTTAGCTAAAGTAGAAGAAAAGGCAATGGTTCAGTTTCTGGAGAAGTTTGATGACAATTCATTTTTGATACGTTTTCAGGATAATGTATACAAAATCGGTGATGAAGCCCCAGCATTTACAGTGAATTTCAAAAAAGAAATACCCATATCAGAGCTGGTTACAAGCACATCAATCGCTTTAGGGGAAGCATACATGGACGGAAATCTGGAGATAGAAGGCGACTTGTATGAAGCACTGGACCATTTTCTCGGACAAATGGGAAAATTTTCAACAGATGAATCTGCACTTAAAAAGTTAATGTTTACGTCAGTTTCAAAAAAGAATCAGCTAAAAGAAGTGGCATCACATTATGATATCGGGAACGATTTTTATAAATTGTGGCTCGATGAGACGATGAGTTACTCATGTGGTTATTTCAAAAATCCGGATGACACATTATACCAGGCGCAGGTGAATAAAGTGGATTACATTCTGAAGAAATTGAATCTAAAAGAGGGAATGACACTTTTGGATATCGGATGTGGCTGGGGCTTTTTTCTGATAGAAGCAGCGAAAAAATATAAAGTGCATGGAACAGGTATCACTCTTAGTAAAGAGCAATACAGTGAATTCCAGAAAAGAATTGTAGATGAAGGTCTAGAGCAACAGATTACGGTAGAACTGATGGATTACCGTGACCTTTCGATTCTAGGGAAACAGTTTGATCGTGTTGTAAGTGTTGGAATGGTCGAACATGTGGGAAGAAAAAATTATCAGTTGTTTACGAAGTGTATAAATAAAGTACTCAAGGATGGCGGTATGTATCTGCTGCATTTTATCAGTGCTCTTAAAGAAAATCCTGGTGATGCCTGGATAAGAAAATATATTTTTCCCGGCGGCACAATTCCAAGCCTGCGCGAGATAATATGGACAATGTCTGAGGAAAATTTTCACGTTCTGGATGTGGAGAACCTGAGACAGCATTACAACAAAACGTTACTATGCTGGGAGAAAAACTATCGTGAAAATATAGATGCGGTAAGAGAAATGTTCGATGATAGATTTGTAAGAATGTGGGATTTATATTTGTCTTCCTGTGCAGCAACTTTTCACAATGGAATCATCGATTTGCATCAGATTTTAGCTACAAAAGGAATCAATAATAATTTGCCAATTACCAGATGGTATTAGAACAATAGCCTTTCCGCAGCGGGAAAGGCTATTGTTACTTGCACAGTTTTCTCACAGTGTTTGCTGTTCTAATGGTTAATTTTTCTGCAATTCCCGTACTAGCTAGTGCATTTCTCACATCTGCCTGTCTTTTCATGTCTAATGTAATAAGTACTTCCCTTCGATTGAAAATTGTTATCATTTTTCCCTAATCTCCTATATTTTCTGTATGTTTACAAACGGGATAACCTGTACAGCCCCAGAATTCTCCATACCTTCCGTTTCTCTTCTTCATTGGTTGTCCACAATCAGGGCATATTTTAACTGCCGAATCAACCATTGACATACCTGTAGTATTATTCTCCTGTGCCATAAGCTCAAACACCTGCTGATTCATCCTGCAATCCGCCAGTGCCCTGTGAGCTCCCACAGTTGAAATTCCATAATGTCTTGCCAAATCCTCTAGCCTTCTATGTTTCCATTCTGGAAAAACAATCTTGGCAATCTTCAGTGTGTCCACATAATCATTGGTCAACGTCTGACTAAAATATTTCTCGCAATCCCTGTAAATGAACTTCATATCAAAACTATGTATGTTGTGTCCTACAAGGACATCATCCCCTATAAAGGTTATAAACTCTGACAGCACTTGGCCAAAATCTGGAGCTGTTGCCACCATTTCATCAGTTATATTATTCACCCTGCTTGCGGCCCATGGAATTGGTCTTCCAGGATTAACCAGCTCACTAAACTCATCAACAATTATTCCTTTTCTGACTTTTACGGCAGATATCTCTATTACTTCATCATAATTACTTGATATACCAGTAGTTTCCAAATCAAATAGGACATAATCAGGTACGTAGTGGCATATCTGTTTTCCTCTATTTTTTCCTAGCATTTATTCTTTTCCTTTGTAATATTTCATGCTTTTTCTCTGTTATCTCTTCCTAACTATTTCCTCAAGTTCAGCAATGCTTTCAAGATAATCTCTTTCTACATCACTAATAGTCTTTGCTTTATATTTAATATACTCGTTTTCAACCTTATTCATTGCTTGAAAATGACTAACTAAACCGTTTCCTTGAAGCAATTTTTCTCCACTCATTGTCAATAAATTATCAAGATGTTTTGACCAGTCAGCCATCGTCATAATTTGCCCTCTTTCTGCCTGGCGTTCTGCGAAATCCAAATATCCAGAAACAATTTGTCCCATTGCTCGAAGTTCTTTTTCATTCAAATAGTTTTTTGCAATTTTTGCTTCTTTTAGTGTTGGTTGAGTTCCTTCAAAACTCATTACCCCCATAAACTCCTTTTCCGCATCTACTCTGTTGTAAATCACCTCAGCTGCAGTTTCACCATGTACAGCATAATGAATTTTATTCTGAACTTTTTTAAAAAATTCTATCGAAATATCTGACTTGGGATCATAATCAATACTTGTTGAATATATCTCTAAAACTTGCCTATAGAAAACTTTCTCCGATGCACGAATATCTCTAATTCGTTCAAGAAGCTCTTTAAAGTATCCACCTCCGCCAGCCTCTTTAAGCCTATTATCATCTAGCGCAAATCCTTTTCTCATATATTCTTTTAAAATTTTTGTTGCCCATATTCTAAATTGAACACCGCGTTTGGATTTAACCCTGTATCCTACAGAAATAATTACATCTAAATTATAAAATTTAACAGGCTTATCTGAATTTGCAATGTGCAAATTTTGCACATTGCTCTGTTCTTCAAGTTCCCCATCATCAAATACTTTTCTAATATGTTTTGATATAACGGATCTGTCTCGTTGAAATAGTTCTGCCATTTGAGCTACCGACAGCCAAACTGTTTCATTTTCATATGTTACATCTACCTTTGTCAAACCATCTTCTGTTGTATAAATAATAATATTATCGTTATTATCCATTAAATACTCTTCCCATATAAATATAACTATCCAAAATATTTTTGAAGTGACAATTTATTTTACCATTATAACACCTGTTGTTCTATCACTATTTTTATTCAAAAACGCTCCACAAGCATCAAAAAAATCCCTATATCATCTGATATAGAGATTTTTATAATCATTTCGGAATTCCATTTACAATTAAATAAATAATGAGTGATACTAAATCAACTCCCAAAACACCTAGAAATACATAGAAAATGTATTTGAGGATTTTTTTAGTTCGCTTTCCATTATCTTCAGTTAATATTTTCTGTTCAAGTATGTCGCCCACCGTTTTGTGTTCTTTTTCCTGAACCGGTTCGATTCCTTTTAACAGGTAATCTGTTGTCACTTCGAAAAGCTCGCTCATCAATACTATTTTTTCCAAATCAGGTGTTGTCTGCTCACTCTCCCATTTTGAAACAGCCTGTCTTGAAACACCAATAGCATCGGCTAATTCCTCTTGTGATAAGCCCTTTGTTTTTCTTAAATTTTGAATTCTATCCGCAATATTCATGTTGCTGACCTCCTTTTATTTTTTCAAGAACGCTCCAGCGTTCTTGCTGCGGAATGCGCGTCAGCTTTGCTGACATCTTCCTCAGCGCATTCCTGCAATCCGCCGGAATCTTTTATCTCAGTTGGGAGAATGTACCCTCCACTTAATCCATTTATAGAAGTGGGCGACTCCCCAACTGAGATGAATAAAGGATATAATATATTGCGGTTGCCATTCCACCATTCTATACTTGAATCTTGTCAACTGCCTGTTGCATTTACGATATTTCAGCCTTTTATTCAAACCGGTTGCCACACTTTGGACAAAACTCAAAATCCTCCGCTGTCTCATACCCACAATGTCCACATCTCTTATTAGAATAATCATAGCTACCATTTCCAACCTGTGTTAAATTTTCAGGTAATATCTCTATCTCCTGTCCTCTTGCTATAGATTTTCCAATTTCCGGGTCTAACTCGTAAGTTGTTCCACAACAACTTGTCTGAACATAATAATGTTTATTCCATTTGAAGCATGGTATGAAAAAGAGTGACAACACTGTGTACGTCATAAACACCTGATATCGTCCGTATTTTCCGCATTTGTCACAGATTATCGTTTGACTAAAGTCAAAGTTCTTTCTGCCATCCATTATTCCCATCACAAAAAACATGATGTACCTCTTTCTGTTTTTTCACTGTTTTTCATTATGATATCACTTTAGATGATACATAATAAAATGCTCCACAAGCATACGCTGAACACTTTCCGGATACATTAGTACTGTATATGGATTTCCTTTTTGACTCATTTTTTCGATTTCTCTGACACCAAGTTCTACACCTTTTTCAGTTGGGACTTTTGTAGTTCGTCCGTCTTGTTCCTTTTCGGCAATTATTCCTTCTGACACAAGTACTTTTGTCAATCTTGTCGCTGGAATTTTCTTTACATTGTCCCTCTCGCATATACGATTCATTTCATCTCGTATTGCTGAAACATTAATAAGCTCCGCATACTTATAGTTTTCGGCCTCCTCTTTGAGAAGAAAAAATTCCTGCTTTCGTCCTTTTTTATAAGTCGATGTCATATAGCCAGTTTCTGCTGATTGGCTCACCTGTGCTTTGCTTTGAATCAATTCTGGATCATCCTCAATACATGCTTCTATCAGACTAAGGAACCTATTTCCATATTTCAAATACTTATTCTCGCCGACACCGGAAACATTCAACATCTCGCCCTTAGAAGTAGGTACTTTTTCAGCCATGTCAATCAGCGTCTTATCACTGAATATAATGTATGGCGGCATACTTTCCTCTCGCGCTATCTCAAGTCGGAGCGCTCGAAGTTTATCAAACAGCCTAAATCCAGCAGCTGTAAGATTCTCCATGCCATTTGATGTCTTTTTGATTTTTGCTGGTTTTTCCGGCAACTTATCCTCATCAGTTATTTTTACTAAAACAGTAGTGTCGGAATTTTTCAGCGGACTAATATCTCCCTTTTTAATAACCTGATAATCACCGACCCAAAGATATCCTTCCAATACCAGCTGCTCAATCAGTCGTCTCAAGAGCTTCTTGTTTGTTTTTGACAGAACTCCATATGTTTTAAATTCAAACGCACCAATTTCTCGTAATCTTGCAGTATTTGCACCTGTAACGATATCAATAATAATGTTCTTTCCATATGTTTCCTTTGTTTCATGCACACAGTTAATTATCTTCTTCGCCTCATTTGTCATGTCCATTGTTTCGAATTCCCGCAAACAATTTCCACAATCTTCACACGGTCTCTGGGGATTCTCTCCAAAGTATTTCAAAATATAGTTACGTAAACACTCTGTTGTATAACAATATCTTTCCATAACTTGTAAACGTTTGGTATCTAGTTGTTTTACTGTTTCCTGATCTATTGGATCCAAATCTGACATTTCTTTATGATCCAACAAATATCTGTTAATCATAATATCCTGAGGTGAAAACAAAAGAATGCACTTTGCGTCTAATCCATCTCGCCCTGCTCTTCCAGCCTCCTGATAGTAGTTCTCCATACTCTGTGGCATATTGTAATGAATTACAAACCTGACATTGGATTTGTCTATTCCCATTCCAAACGCATTTGTTGCAACTACGATACTCACATAGTCAAATACGAAATCGTCCTGCATCTTTTTTCTCTCTGCCGAACTCATTCCTGCATGATACTTTGCAACAGATATCCCTTTGCTATTTAGCAAATCATATACTGCCTCTACATTCTTTCTTGTTGAACAGTAAATTATTCCACTTTCGTTGGGATGTTTAGAAATATAATCCAGAATATACTGGTCTTTATTTTTTGGCTTGTCCACCTGTAAAAATAGATTTTCCCTATCAAATCCGTTTACCAAAATATATGGATTCTTCAATCCCAACGTGCATACTATATCTTCTCTAACTGTTTGTGTTGCTGTTGCTGTAAATGCACTAATAATTGGACGTGGATCCAACAATTTGACAAACTCAACTATTTTCATATAGCTAGGACGAAAATCCTGTCCCCACTGAGATATACAATGTGCTTCATCCACTGTAATCATTGAAATCTGAACACTCTTTGCAAGTTCGATAAATCCTTCAGTTGTTAGTCGTTCTGGTGCAACATAAATTATTTTATACTGACCTTGTCTGGCTTTATTTACAGTATCAAAAAATGCCATTTCCGAAAGTGAGCTATTGATATATGCGGCGGAAATTCCAGCCTCATTCAACGAATTCACCTGATCCTGCATAAGCGAGATAAGAGGTGAAATCACTAAAGTAATCCCCGGCAACATCATAGCCGGCACCTGATAACATACTGATTTTCCTGCTCCGGTAGGCATAACTGCAAAGACATCTCTTCTGGCTAAGATACTATCTATAACCGGCTTCTGTCCTGGCCTGAATGATTCATATCCAAATAAAATCTTCAAAGCCTCTTCTGGAGTATTGTACCTTTCTTTCTTCATAGAATTAGTTTCATAAACATTTTCACTCATTGTAATCATCTATATAGATTTGCTCCTTATCATATCACTCTAGTTAATTATTTTATTCGGTTTTAAGTGGTTTTCAATCTCAAAAAAATTTTCCCCATTAAAAAAAGTCATTTCTACCAAATGACTTTTTCTTAACCCTATCATTTACAATTCCTTAAGTTTTTTTAATATGTAACGATAAAAATGCAAATGCAAAGTTGTATAACCAAAACCACCTATCAGACCAGTAACTAACCGTCTGGTATTTGTAGACTCCTTTATCTTTAAATACTGGATTCCCCAGTCAAATAGCATAACACTTGACAAGGCGACACATAATGAAATAGGCAATTTCTTCTTAAAAAACAAAAGTGTTGCCAATACAGAAGATATTAGTACTCCCGTACATCTTGCGCATACCGGAAACTGATAGCCCTTTACAAAAAAACTTCTTTCCGGCATCTGGTGACATCCCAATCTGTCTCCCATTTCCATTAGCTTTATCCACTGCTTATCACTCATCATTTTATGCCTTGAATTTATTTCCACAATTTGGACAAAACCAGTATGTTGTTGATTTTATTTGTTTTCCCTTACCACAAGCACCACATAAAACACCAATTGGTCCTAAAATAACAGCTCCACAACAACCTTTTCCAAATGAAAAATCCTTTCCTTTTGATACTGTTTCTGTTGAAACCTGTAAATTCATATTGCCACATTTTGGACACTGCATATTATTATCTCCCTCTTTTTTAACTTTAGTATATGTATTTGCGAAGCATCGCAAACCACATAAAGATTTTGTTTTTCTTATTACATTATACAGATAAAATAGTGCGTCACAAGTAATAAAATTGCAAAAGATATCATGTAGTCATTATAATTCGGTTCATGACCCATCTGTTTCCCGTCTATCGCGCCATTTATAATATTCATGCACAAGGCTTCTGTATCCCCATTCCTTCATGGTCTCATACTTAATCCTGTAATTACCTTTATAGTGGCGTCCGGTAATTGTATAGCGTATATATTCCTGCATGTAGGCATCAATCTCTCTTAATCCTGCATCTGTTGTCAAAACTGGAAAAAACCATCTGTTCCAGGTAAAATCATCCACCTCGCAGTCTTCCTGCATCGTCTTTCCGTAAAACTTCCGATTCATAGCTCTGATAAATCCAATAGCAGCTTTTTCGCCGGAAAGTCCTTTATCCCTCTGCCATCGCTGCAAAGCCTTAGCTTTTCTCTTTATCTTTGCCTTTGTCTTTTCTATGGTATTCCTTGCAAGGTCAATCTCTTTGTTGCAATAACAAAATCCCAGAAAATCAATTGCTTCTCCCGGGACATATTCTTTTACTTTATCAGTATTTAAAGAAAGTCCATGTTCCTCAATTATTCCGTAGAGCTGTTTTTTCCTGAATTCTAGCTTCTTTGGACTAGACTCAAAAATAAGTACGTCATCCGAATAGCGAAAATACAATACATTTTCTTTTTGAAAAAACTCATCCATATCTTTAAGATACAAATTAGCCAAAAACGGTGATAATGGAGTGCCTGCCATAGCGCCGTGCTTTTCATGAATCAATCTGCCATTTTCCCAAACCCGCTCTTCCAACAGAATCTTTTCAAAAAGCTGATATAGCAGTTCATCATCCTTCCTTATAAAAGAAAGCTTTGACATCAATGCTTCGACATTTATTGAATTAAAATAATTGCTGATATCTGCTTTCAGACAATAGCTTTCTGCCACTCGTGAATCAGATTGCAGGCGGCGTATTGCCTCTCTTGCCCTTATTCCTCTTCTAAAAGCATAACAATTTTCACAAAAAATCTCATCATATCTATAAAGCTCAAAAGCTATAAACTTGAGAAAAATTCCATCATCCCCCTCAAAAGAATACACCGTACGCTTTTTATTGGTACCGCCCTTATTTATGGTTCTTTTTATAGGAAAATCTGATGGATAGCACCCTTTTTGCCACGCCGCGCATAAGTCCAGATATGCTTTCCTATCTATAAACTCCTGAATTTCCTTTTCCTCTTTCGCCTGAAGATGCTGTTTTTCTTTTTTGTAATTGAGGAAAGCTATCCAATTTTCCTCACAAGCCGCCTTCTGTATAATCGATTTATCCATAAATTTACCTGCATCAAAAAAAGAGAGAAACAGCTTTGAAGCAATAAAGCCGTGCTTATTGCACCAGACTCAACATGTCCCCATTGTCCGCAAAATGCCATATGGTTACGAAACATGCTTTATCCATGACGGACGCAAACTTGTTGCATTTCTCTCTTTTTCCCAAAATATATTCAAATTAATACTAATTATGCCGGAATGATTTCTCTCAGTCGTTGTGAAATATAGCTGCTACGATTTGGCAAATGAAGCATGAAATGAACATAGCCAATTCCATGATCCTGACATGCCTGCTTTGATTCCAATACCGCTTTCTTTCTGTAAGCATTGCGATTGTCCAGAATATTGATCATAGCAATCGCATATCCATCACGATATACACCATATGTATATTTCCAAACAAGATATCCTGCCCCGATCGCTTCAGCAGAAATCTGTTCTCGCAATTCACAGTTGCCAAATTCTTCTGTCAACGCCTTCTGAATACGTTGCTTTACTATAGCTGCATTGTTATGACAATCCTCCTCATCAGAATTGCTGCTTGCCTGATTTATTGCAGTTTTTGTTTTTTCTGCCAAATTATCAGTGACACTGTCAACCATGCTCGATATAAATCTTTTTGCTTCTCTATTTAAGAGACTATCTAAAAATCCCATCTGCTTATTCCCCTTATTACTTTAATTGATTAAGCTATATTCAAGAACACCCTGCATTCTTGCTGCTGAATTCGCGTCAGCTTTGCTGTCATTTCCAAGTGAGATAATAGCATAATAAACATCTTTTTACAATAACTCAAAATCGAATACTCAAAATCGAATACTACACTTTAGAAAATCTATTCTTTGCCATATCCCTTGCGCATTCAGCTTCTATACCTCTTATGAAAGCAATCTTTGCCATATGGCCGGCATTTGGTGATGGAGGATTTTTTAATTTTTCCTCGATACTTGGCGATACATTTCCAAGTGCCATATTTCTCTTGTGAACCAGCATCTCCATCTGACAGTAGCTGGTTATATAATTAAAGAAATTAGCCTCTGACATATTTCCACTAATGGATACGTTATCTCCCACATTCATGTTGCAAAGCATATTCAAATACTCAGATTGATTTCCCAACATGGCATTTCTTTTATCTATTGCCTTTAATGCTTTTTTTCGATATACGTTATTTGTAATTTTTGCGGCTGGACCTGCTGCTAAAAGTGCATCATTCATAACAGACTGTCCAAATGACTCATTTCTACTTCTTGCGATTTCTCTGATAATAATTGTACTAGGTGTGTTTCCACTGCGATTAAATAAACTCATAATTGTTCTCCTTTTCTGAATATAATTTTCTAATAATTTTTCTGACTATTATTCGTTACAATTATAAGTTCCTTTGTGGTTGCAAAAAGTTTTATTATTTTTTATTTTTTTCAACTTCATGCTTAATAGTATGTTCATTCCTATCTATACACATACTCAACTACAGCACAATTCGCCACGCCAAACGCTGCAAATTCGTCATTTGTCATCTCATAAAAATATGAGTTCACCATTCTAGCAATTCCATTGTGTGCCACAAGAATATACGTTTTGTCGTCTTCTTTCAATTCATCCAAAAGATTATATATTCTCTGTGCAAGACGCAACATCGACTCGCCACCTTCATACGAAGATATAAACTGTTTTTTAGCTATTTTAAACTCTTCTCCATCACGGGGTGTCGACTCGTATTTTCCAAAGTTTTGCTCTTTAAGACGAACTTCCTCTCTCGCAGGTATTCCTGTCATCTGAGAAATGTGAAGGGCTGTTTCCTTGGCTCTAATAAGTGGAGAGTACAATATCTCATCTGCTTTTATTCCCTTTTTAAGTATTTCCTCTCCGGTTTTTATTGCCTGCTCGTGACCAAAGTCTGTAAGCTCAATATCTGTCGCTCCACAAATTTTGTTCTCTACATTCCAAACAGTCTGTCCATGACGTACAAAATAAATACTTTTCATGTTTCCTCCAACTCTAAAATGTACTCTTCATCATTAATATTCCAATGCAGTATTTTCATTGTAAATAAAATCCGCGCAATTTCCCTTTGAACCTTTTGCATACTCTATTATATAGTTCACATATTCACACACTGTTACATGTGTAGCTCCATCTTCCTGATATAAAATGATTCCTGATTTTCCCTTTGCGTTACCATTGTTGAATACGACATACGTAGCGTCATCATTCTTTGAATAATATGTAATTTCAAAATCCCCATTACATATTTCTTCAATTTCACTTCTATGCTCTTCTATTACGTCACAAAGCTTCTGCTCCTTAACGTAATATCCATTATATTCCATCAGACTTTTGTCTTTGTCATTTTCCAGGATATTTATTCCTGAACAAAGCACACTTTTATCATTGTGTTCCACATTATTACTTCCAGATGGTTTTCTCCAAAATAGCACAATTACAAATACAATAATTATTGAAATTGCTACTGTAGTTCCTATAATGATTATTTTATTTTTCATATCTTCTTTCTCCTATTGTTTTTAAATTATCACCAAACATTTCGTGACCTCCCTTTAATTTTATTGTACATAAAATATATTTCAAGACACAATTTATTCACAAGCAACGCAAATTAACATTGTCTATTATACAGTAAAATGCCTTGTGAAAAAGAAAGAATCATACTAAATAAAATAATCCCTTGGCGTAATTGACTTGGAATACGCCAAGGGATACATTTCTTACATATCCATACGAGCTTCTATTGCATCGATTACAACTCGTAATGCCTTTATTCTCGCATATTTTTTGTCGTTTGATTCAAGCACATACCATGGAGCATACGTTGTGTTTGTTTTCTTTAACATCTCATTTACAGCGTCCTCGTATAAATCCCATTTCTCTCTGTTGCGCCAATCTTCATCGGTAATTTTCCACTGTTTTTCCGGAGTGTTCTGACGGTCTGTGAAGCGGGCAAGCTGAGTATCTTTATCAATCTGTACCCAGAATTTGATGATTATTGCCCCCCAATCTGACAATTCCTTTTCAAACTCGTTTATCTCGTTATAGGCGCGCTGCCATTCATTTTCATTGCAAAAACCTTCCAGGCGCTCAACCATTACTCGGCCATACCAGGTTCGATCAAAAATCGCAATGTGGCCGGTTTTTGGAAGGCGGTTCCAAAATCTCCAGAGGTAATGTCTAGCTTTCTCATGTGGCTCCGGACTTGCAATTGGATGCACCTCAAAGCCTCGTGGATCTAAGGCCTCGGTAATTCGCTTTATGTTTCCACCTTTGCCGGCAGCATCCCAGCCTTCATATGCTATTATTACTGGAATTTTCTTGCGATACAGCTTGTTGTGAAGCTTGCTAAGCTTACTTTGAAGCTCTTTCAACTCTTTTCTATATTCTTCCTCTGATAGTTCTTTGTCCAAAGATATTTCGTTTAATTTTGCTATTTTCTCAAGCGGGAATACATTTTGCAATAATGGCACTGCAAGGCTTGTATTCTTTAGCGCCGTGTCGATTCCACTAACAAGAATTTCCATAACCTGAAGCTCTGCCCATTTTTTATTCTTAGCATCAATTAAATACCATGGATCTGCCGGTGCATTTGTGTCATTTAGATATCGGTCAAAAACTTCCTTGCATTTATCGTAGTGCTTGTTTTGCCAGTCATCATTCTGACTTACTCTCCACCTTGTGTTCTTGTCCGATTTTAAAGCATCGATTCGTTTCTTCTGCTCCTTCTGGCTTATCTGAAAAAAGAATTTCAAAACAAGATATCCGTTGTCTGTGAGCTGTCGTTCGAATCTCTTTACACTTTCTATTTTTTTCTTGTATTCTTTTTCATCTAACTCGTCATTCAGGCATTCCTTCACAATCTCATCCATCCAACCTGAATCAAGAAATTGAAACTTTCCTTTTTGAGGAATTTTCACAAAATGGCGGTAAAGAAACGGTTTACGTTTTTCCTCTTCTGTTGGAACATCCATTGAAGCTACTTTGAAAAAACGCGGGTCAATGTTCTTTATTACCTTTCCAAGTACACTTCCTTTTCCTGCTGTTCCCCAGCCCTCAAAAAGTACCAGCACAGGTAGTCCGTGTTCTTTGATTTTCATTTGCTGCACTGCCAATTTCCCGCGTGCACTTCTAAGACGTTCTTCTAGTTCAGCGTCGTCTGGCCGCTGTGGTTTGTTCCAGTTCTCTAACATAAAATCCCCCCTTGATAATAATGTTAACTGAGCACAAAATTCTATTCATATTATACGCTTTGTTTTCATCTACATGCAATAATTTTACTACATCTGCTCGTGCGATAAATTCCGAAGCTTTTGCCATATTAACAATTAATTCAGGATATCTTGATTCATCTATATCATCCTGCCTTACGTAACCAATCTTTCCATCTTTTGTACTATACACTTTCGCTGATAAGATATATGTTCGTTTTCTTCCATGCGGTTCTGCTATGAGTAAATTTTCTACGGATACACCCTCAATAAACCCGCCAGGATTTGCAATTATCATACCTTCATCATTGCCAAAAGCGGTAGAACAATATCATCGTTAATTCTCACATTAGTCCCTTCTAATACCTGAAAGGTTGCTGATGAAGTTGGAATATAGGTTTTTAGAGCTGTGATTTTTCCTAAAAACAGAATTCCCGTAACTGTAGGATAAAGAACTCCTCCCTGCTCACGAACAAAGCCCATTGCTTTATACAGTTCTTCATCGGGAAGATCCAATAAAGATTTATCCCCATTATATGCTAAAATTACTTGTCTTAATCGCTCAACTTCTCCTACGTCAAAGTCATTGATTGATGCTTGCATTAGCGGCATTGCAGAATAATCTAACATTCTCAAATCTGACAATCTAGTAGCAGTAATGCGATTGCTGTCACTAAACATGCCATAAACTTCTTTTTCATTATTTCCATCCCTTCCTGTGTGTTTTTTAATTCTTTTATTTTACGCTATCTTATTCCCACTCTCTCAAGAATGCTTTGATAAGAAAAACACAAAAATATGGGAATGTTAAAATATTATTTTTACAACCTATATTAAAATCTCCAAGCTTTATTCCATGGCTTATATCACTATAATTATCATTCTTGATTAACGTTGCTAAGGACTTTGAGCTATTGTTATTGGATTTCACTTCAACAGGAATCAATTCGTTTTTTGATCGTACGAAAAAGTCCTCTTCAAGCGTAGAGTTCTCTTTTTTATAATAAAAGAGTCCTAATCCTTGTTTAACAAATGCTTCTGCAACAAAATTTTCATACAGTGCACCTTTATATACCCCAAGATTCTTATTCACTCGCAAATCTTCCTGAGCTTCCTCATCCAACGAAGAAACCAACAATCCAGTATCTGAATAATATAGTTTGTATTTGCTTTCGTCCGTATTTCCTTTTAATGGTAGCTCTGGATAAGTAAGACATTTGCATTCCGTTATTACTCCTGCATCTTTTAGCCACTCAATGCAGCCAGTATATTCTCTTGAACGTGCATTCTTTTCAATTTTACTAAATTGGAATTTCTTATTTTCTTTCGCTAGTTGTGCAGGAATGCTTCTATATACACTAATTATCTTGGCTTGATCTAAACCTTGTGCATATTTTCTAACATCTTCTTCATAATCAAGTCTAATTTGCTCCTGTGTTTCTAATGAATTAGAAAATGTCCCCGTTTCAATATAACCTTTCACAACATCTGGCATTCCACCCAAAACACAATAATCCATGAATAAAGATTTGTATACTTTCAATTCTATTTCGCTAAATGGCTTCATATCTTTCATATGCTGTAAGATACCTGCAATCTGTTCTTCACTATATCCTTTTGCCCAAAGAAACTCCTCAAAATCCATTGAGAACATTTCATAATCAATTTTGTTTCCAACACTATTACTGTGTATTTTTCTATAATTAATGCCTAACATGGAGCCACTGCAAATGACGTCATATCTTCCATCAATTCGAAAAGCCTTCAATGTTGTTGCAACATCTGGATACTCCTGTATTTCATCAAATATAATGATTGTCTCGCCTGGAACAAATTTCTTTGACGGATCTATTAGAGATATGTTTTTAAGCACAGTTTCAACATCATACCCGTCGTTGACAATCATCGTATATTTTTTCTCAAGTACAAAATTTATATATATTACATTGCTGTATTGTTCATTTGCAAAATGAAGAATTGACTCTGTTTTTCCTATCTGTCTCGCACCCTTAATAATCAAAGGTTTGTGTGTAGTATCTTGCTTCCATTGAATCAGGAATTTATCTATTTTTCTCTTAAAATACATACTCTACACCTCCTAATTCAAAGCATATCACAAAAAAATAGCGTAATCAAACACTCTATTCACATTTTATGAGTCAGTTTTTCGTTTTTTGTCACATTTTAATGTTTTTATTGTTACCAAAATGCTTAATTTATCAATTGAAACAACAATACTTGCTGTTCCTGTCTGTAGTGCACGATAACAGCAAAGCAATGATGCTCCTGTTGCAAGTCCAGAAAGCACTAGAAAAATCAGTACTCTTCCATCTCCTGTAATGCTCGATAATAGTTCTCCATCCACTTAGACTGCGTTTCGGCATTAACAGCTTCTTCATCTTCGGCTTCTATATCCTCTGGCCACTCATCACCTTCGTCTAGACCTTGCATTTCAATCCAGTTCTCTGCAACTTCAAACTGAATTACTTCGGCTGCTTCATTTTCTAAAGTAATGAGTAGCATTAATGGCTCTCCCGGGAGTCTTTCTTCGCAGCCGTAGTCGGCTTCGTCAATTCTTGATATTGTCCACATTTTTGTCTCCTGCTATATCTTTCGTAAATACTTAACTGGCACTTCTTTGATTATTTTATCTATCAGTGTTATGTCCGCTGGCAACCATTCCACTTCATCTAACTCTTCCTTGGTCAACCATCTTGCATCCTCATGTTCTTTTAATACAAGATCGCCACTTACAATCTTACACCAGAAGCAATCCATTGATAAATGAAATGTTGGATAATCATACTCAATTGTATCAATCATTTTTCCAACAACTATTTCTGTATCAAGCTCTTCTCTTATTTCTCGTTTCAATGCTTCTCTTGGAGTCTCTCCATCTTCAATTTTCCCACCTGGGAACTCCCAACCACCTTTAAACTCACCATATCCACGCTGGGTTGCAAAAATGATTTCTTCTCCCTTTTCATTAACAGCTTTTATTACTGCTGCAACAACTCTTATTGTTTTCATTTTTCCTCCAATTAACAATTCACAATATACTCATAGATGTCTTCTCTGACTGGGACGTCGAGAATCCACTCGATTTCCACTGCTGTTTTTTGTGTATTTGCCATTGTAAATTCCTTAGTCTTTCCACTTGCTGTCATGTGACCAAGATAGTAGAACTCTTTTGAAATCTTATCATCTTTGTTTTTACGCACAAATAATTCTACTTGTATTCCACGTTCCTTTGCCTTAAGGAAGTTCTGCACGTCTTCGGACTGCAAGCTTCTTCCTGACTTAGAAATAGCAATCAGTCGATCTCTGAAGCCTGGCACAAAATGGTCTTCGTATTTTGTGGTATCACTGATATCATCTGCCTTATCATAATTGATAAATACAGGGAATGTTTTAGTCTTCTTATCAAACTTGTAACCACCAATATTCAATGGCACCTCGTTTTGTTCCCAATTTAAAAGACGACAAACGTCTTCATAAGTATATTTCTGATATAAAACAAAATCCGTCTGGTCATAAGTGTTCTTATAATCTCTATCGTAGCGACTAATGCCAAATTCTACAAGCTCTTGAAGCACTTCATAGAAATCATCATTTGACATCATCTGCAAAAATGACCTAGTCGGTTTGTAATCAGCTCCCTCTTCTTCAATAAATACGCACTGAGAATAGGTCTTTTTACTTGCCCCGGCTGGAAATTCATTAGTCATTATTTTTACAAGGTTTTCCCTTTGATTTTCGCTAATATTCTTTTCATACTTTTTCATGTCCTCAGATAAACCTGCAAATAATCCACTCTTTGAAAAACCATGAGCGTATGCAAGCATTCTCTTTAACATCTGAAGTTCCTGAATTCTCTTTCCGTTTGCTAGTTTCTTTGAAACAAATTCAATTACCTTTTCTTCATCTTCAGATAGGCGAATCTTATACTCTTTCTCGTACTTGACCAAAAACTTATAATAGGATCCTAAACTATTATTATCAAAAATACGGATTACATCCATCTCTCCGTAATCATCAAAATCACGCAATCTTGGAATTCTTCCAAGTTTATTTTTTAGATTGCTATAATTTTCTTTTATTAGCTTAATATCACTAAAGTTTGCATTATCCACAGATGCAAAAATACGCTTTCTACTAATCTCGTCAAAATGAATTGTAGAAGCTCCTGGGATAACCCTTCCACCTTCCATGATGTATCTGCGAATATTGTCTTTGTTGTAGGTTCTGTCTCCCGATAAGGCAATTGGAATCATGAAGTTATTATTGTAGTTTCCAATAAAATCAAGAATAACTACATACTCTTTTCCATTTGCTTTTCTTAGACCTCTTCCAAGCTGCTGGATAAATACAATCGGAGACTGTGTTGGTCTTAGCATGACAACCTGATTTACTTCAACAATGTCAACACCTTCGTTCAAGATTTCAACTGAAAAAATGTAATCCAAAGGTTCATTATCAACAGTTGCTTCATCTTCATTCATGGCAAGTCTCTCAAATGCATTCTGTCTCTCCTGTTCAGAAGCACTTCCGTTTAGTGCAATGGTTCGGAATTTTTCACCTGTCGAAGGGTTAATTATTTGATTAAATTTTGCAGACAATTCTTCCGTTTCCTTTATACTGCTGCAAAAAACTAAGCCCTTTACCTTATCTCCACTGTAACCATAATAATCGGTTTGTTTGATAATATGTTTTACTCGTTCATCACTTGTCAGCATTGAAAAATCACGATTTGCCTCTTCATCATCGCCAATAATAGACAAATCAGTTATTCCGAAATAATGGAATGGACAAAGGAGATTCTCTTCCATCGCTTGCTGCAAACGAATCTCATAAGCAATCTGATAATTGAAAAGTTCATAGACATTTCTGCCTTCTACATTATCATCTCTTTTATCCGGAGTCGCAGTCATTCCTAACCAAAGCTTTGGTGTGAAATGCTTCATAATTTTCTGGTATGTATCAGCTGGAACATGGTGAGCTTCATCTAAAACAATGCAATCGAATGCCTCTTTTTCGTACTGAAGTAAGTGCTCATCACGATTCAAGGTCTGCACTGTGGCAAAAACATAGTCAGCATCATATTCATGATAGCCTGCACCTACTAATCCCATAGAAACAGACTTTGCAAATACTTTTTCATATGATTTCTTTGTCTGTCTTGCCAGCTGGCCTCGATGAACTAAAAACAAAACTCTCTTAAAACCTAATTCACGCATTGCAAAGGCAGAAGCATAGGTTTTTCCTGTACCAGTTGCAGATATCAACAAAGCTCTATCTTCACCTGCACCAAGAATCTTCTTCAAATTAGTAATAAATCCAACCTGCATGCTGTTAGGTTGTAACTTATACTTCTCTATAGAAGTAATCTCTTCCTGTTTTGCAATCTCTCTTTGGTGTTTGATAATTTTGTAACGTTCTCTATAGTTCTCATAAAATTCATCAAATGATAATGCATATTTTGAAGACCATAATTCATTAAACTCTGCAACAATCTCTTTTGCCACTTGACCTTGTTCTGTAGAAATCAGCTTAGTGTTCCATTCTCTATTACTGGTAAGTGCTGCGCTTGTAATATTTGAACTACCCATGATAATTCGATATATCTCATCTTTTCTAAAAATATATCCTTTTGTATGAAAGCCTTCAGCGGCTGCTTCAACATCATACATTTTGAGAGTAATATTGGTTAGCTCATTCAGCTTTTTCAAAGCTCGAGGCTCACTAAAATTCAAATAATTTGTTGTAAGAATTTCCCCTTTGATGTTTCTCTTTTCAAGTTCTTTCAGGGGCTGAAGAAGCGGAGTGATTCCGCTCATAGTAATGAATGCCACACTAATTTGGAATTGATCACATGATAATAGCTCATCCTCAATGGATGAGAGTACTTTCTTTCCTTCTCTGTGATTATTTGATACAAATTGTGGTCGATACACATTACTTGAAACAACAGAACCGTCGATGTATGCTGTTTCGAAACCTAATCGTACTTCATCAATTTTACTCATAAGTTTTTCCCCCGCTCTCTCATATATAGTTTGGCTACTTTTAAAATTATAAGTCATCTTTTTCTTCCCCTAACAACATAAATGGTGAGAATAACTCATTCAATGACTCCGATTTTGACCAATCAATTACAGAAACAAAAGCACCAAACGACCTCATAGCTTGTTTCGGATTCCTAACACTAAAAAAAGTTCCAACCGTGGCCTTATTAGCTTTATTTATTTCATTTAATTCAGGCACTAGCTCCACTCTTAATGAATCAATAAACTGAACTACCTGCTTTATTAACTCTTTTTCTTCTGGTATGTCTTTCAGCGCATCGATTATTACGTTTTCTAATGCCCCCTTTTTATCCGCAGGAACAATTAGAAGATATGTATCTATATGCTTTTCCTGTCCAAATAAATCTATTATGCTATTATTAATCCACTCACCAGCTCTGATAGCTATATTCTCAAACGAACTATTTATTTTTCTCCCAATTTTTGCAATTGAGTCCCCATCTCTATCTGTAACTACCATTAGCGAAGATATCTCTCGTTCAACTATCATGCAATTTATGCGATGTTGTTCTACAAAATGTGCAAATCTTCCGTTACCACCAACGCCACATAAAACAAGCTGATTTTCATCTTTCGAAAGGCTTTCTATGTGATCATTCTCATCAAGTGGAACTATTCCAAGATTATTACTCTTTTCGTACTTCCAGCCATATACCTTTTGCAAATAATAGCTAATCAACTGTACATCAGATACGCCTTCAACAAGCATTAATTCAGTCATCATAGGCGCACCTCGAATTCAAATACTTTTCGGTTATCGTAAACATACTTACCCGAAACATTTCGTGCAACTACATTAGTTCCCTTTCCCTCATTTAAATCAACTTTCTTTAAAGTAATTACTCTAATTGGATCATTATCGTCAGTATGATTTTCATAATCACCATACTTAAGTATGGCATCAATTGCTTCCATGCTATGTGTAGCGATAAATAACTGAACATTAAGCTTACTTGCCAATGCAAACACAACAGGAAATAATGTATCATAATATTTCTTGTGCAGCCCTGTTTCTATTTCATCAATCAGTAGTATTGAATCTGTTGCATCAAACAATTTGTTCAAAATATATAGTATTTTCTTTATGCCATCACCATAAACAGAAAATGGCATATTGATACCATTCTCCGTGATAATAGTTTCCATGAATGATCCATCACCAGCCTTGGTATAACAGATATCTGCTATTGATTCATCAAACTGTTTCAGAATACTGATAGCCAACTTCTTATATTCTGGATTGTCTACAATGTTCTGCAACAAATCAAAACGCAAGTGTCCAAATGAAGGAATATAATGTACTTCTTTCTTAGTCACAGGACCTGCAATTGCATTGTCTAAGGAAGTAAAGCGAATATCTTTCTCTATTGGTTTATTACCATTTTTGCTAATAATACTTCCTGTAAACATTTTGACAGTCTCTGGAATGAAAGTTGATGACTTTTTATAATAAGCTTTTTGACGTGAAGACATCGTTGACATTTGAAGTGCTTCATCGCCAGAAACGGCCTTTTCACGTCCTCTCATTTCAAATTCAATCGTTCCTTTATTGCTTTCTGCATAAATATTAAACTCTAATTGATTCTCATCTTGCTCCACATTGAACATTTTAATAAAAGAAGAATAAAAGCTATTATCATTAAGATTCAGTACTGTTCTCTGATTTATGATGCTTTTAACAGAGCTAAGCTGTGATTTAACAAATAGTAGCTGAATTGCCTCTAAGAATGTTGTTTTACCACTATTATTATCTCCTACTAAAAGGTTGATTTTTGAAAAATCAGAAACATTTAATTTTTTAATTCCCCTGTATTGATTAATTTCAATTGACTTAATACTTGCCATTCTTAATCTTCTCCTTCCATACTCTCAAAACTAATTACTAGTCTTGTATGTGTAGCTGTGGCAATCTTTTGTAACGTTTCTATTCTTGGAACAACCTTCCCATTTTGTATTTTGCTAATATTCGATTGGGACATATTAGTGATTCGACATAAATCTTCTTGTGTAAAATTATTGTCATCCAATACTCTTTGAATTTCTTCTGATACTGCATTTAACACTTCTCGAAGAGTATCCTTTTTATCTTCTATATTTTTTTCCTCTGATTTTGTTGAAGGTTTTTTTAAGTTATTTATTTGTTCAAAAATAGAGTTCATATCCTCATTATTCATAACAATAACCTCCTTTTATGTTAAGAATGACATATTTTATAGAAAATATCCGCAATTATGTCATTTATGACATAAATAATTATTTTCTTTCCTATATTGTTATTAATAACATATTTATTTGTTTTTAGCAATATAATTGTCACGTGCGACATATTTGTTCTAATTTTATAGAAATACCTTTATGTTTTTAACCTTTGTAGTATTCTTTCCCATACAGCCCATAACATACTAACAAAATCCGCCTGAGAATATCAAATAATAGCCTTTTAAGACCGGCTTTCTTGACATTCTCAGGCGGATTTGTAACCCATTTGTTTTATGCAACATATTCTTTTATAGCATCCTCAATAACCTGATATCTTGGCGAATCAAGCACATTGATTAATGCCTCGTAAGGATCCTTCTTGGTTTTATCAGCTGCAACTTTCATCGCATTCTGGGAAAAACCAGACAAAAGGCATAAGCCCTCCTCATTATCAACCTTAGGAATTGTATTGGTTCTGCCACATACATTCCAGAATATGAGTCGTGGCATTTTGTAACCACTCTTTTCATATTTCTTTTCGATTGTTTCAAACAAGGCTTCGTCGGCCTTTTTCCATTTATCTTTTTCCCCATAGTCTTTTCTGGTTGCCATGTCAAATTCCATGTCGGAGATTACAAGCACCTGCTTTGGCAATTCTTCTTTAGGAACCTCCTTGCTTTTTGCCATATTAAGGATTAAGTCAAAGACGGCCTCGATATTGGTATTTGCCACTTCGTTATGTGCAAACATAATCTCGAGTTTATCTTTGAGGCTGGTGTTTTCCTTGAGGTCGATAAACTGTGGATGTCCGCTAAATGTTATTGCTTTGTTATGAAATACTCCTTTTAACTGTTCTGCAAAATAGATTGCCAAGGAATTGCAGATTTCTATTGCCAAAACGGAAGTACTTCCAGAAGCAGGTGTAAACATACTTCCCGAGCCATCTGCAACAACAATTGCATCTTCAAAGCCCCAGTCATTTTTGAAGCCTTCCGATACAATTTTCTTCCACATCAGCTCTGTTAGCAGATTACTTTTTAATGGTCCACCATAGAAATCTGAACCAGTAATTCTATGTACTATTTCATATGGCATAAGTCCTTTTGCATTAAGTTTTCCTTCTCCCAGGAATACCTTTTCAAGATACTCTGATCTTCTCTCTAAATCATGCTTCTCAAATGCCTTATCATATCTCATGTTGGCTTTGGCTGGAACTGTCTCGTAGTCAATTTCTGACCAGTTTGAGGCTGACATTTTTGTTTCCACTACATTTCCATACTTTCTGAGTTTTGAAAGTGTCTGTCTATATTCTTTAGGAGACATCTTAAAATGTTTGCAAAGCTTTCCTGCATATTTCTTCGTTTTCTCAGATGATGTGTTGATGCTTGGAAGCCATTTTGCTAATAAGGATACTGGTTTGTTATGGTGCATGGCATCCATGTCTTTTTCCAACTGATTTCTGTACATTGTTGCGACTGCTTCGGCTAGTGGTGTATCTAACAATACCAGCGCATCATCAAATCTGCCGTATTCTGGAATGTATGGAATTATTGCCTTTGCCAGCTTTGGCTTGGATACCGCCAGATAGGTTAGGCAGACTCTGAAGGTTCTTCTTTCACCCATTCCTTCGAGAACATCTCTTATAAAAAATAACCACTTGATGGCGTACTTTGGGGATTCGTGATAGGCTTTGATGAATTCGTTTACTATGTATTCTTCATCTCGTGCTCTTAGGGAAGAAACCTTGAAGTTTAAATCAAGCAGGGCTTTTGTTGTTGTTCTGTATCCGGTTGCACCATTTTCAGTATATGATGTGTTGTTATAGATTTTGGCAAATTGAACTGCACTTGATTTTTTCATGGTCCCCTCCTTGTATACTAAAACACTATTCTAAAACACTGTTGCATAGGTTTATTTATAACACAATGCACTAGACACAATTTTATGGATTTACATACTGTACATTTTTAATTCATATCAAATAATTTATATGCTGGTTGTGTCTATTCGTTTTTCTTCCAGACGCTGTCTTTTATGGAATAAATTCCATTACCTTTAAAATTACCATTTCTTCTGTTGTAAAAAATCTGCTGTACGCGTCTGTATTCAGTTGATGAATTTATGATACTTTATCATTTTCATTTAGTCGAGCAACCTATGGTTCACTATGCCGCATTTAATTTCCCCCATAAACGACTTGAAGAGGACACAAGGTCCTCTTCAACTAAAAGCTCCATCGGGCTTACATTATACAAAATTGCTAAGGCTACTAAGTTGTCGGCCTGTGGATAGCATTTTCCTGCTTCCCATTTATACACGGCCTGGGTTGACTCAAAACCCATGTACTCCATGACCTGCTTTACAGAGATTTTTCTCTGTTTGCGAATTTCTTTCATTCGCGCTCCACTGGCCACGATGTCGAAATGTGGTCTTTCCATATTGTGCCTCCTTTTGCGTTTTGAAAATCATCTTTATGTTCTACAAAAATACCGCATGGAAATATAATAGCATAAATTAGGTCAAATGTGTTGTTAACTGGTGGTTAAATTTTTCTAGATTATTATACCATTACAATGGTACACTTACTCATCATCCGAGCCAGGAAAACCATTATACATCATTTCATTCCATCTGGCATTAGTCGCTTCCAAATCTTTCTTTGCCATAATTCGATTTCTGTCGGATAAAATCGCAAGCATCTCATCAACTATTTCTTCCATGGGAAGCTTTTTGTAATGAGACAGGTAACCTAGCATGCGATTCGCTGCCCAGTCTGTGTTTAAGTTCTTTGTTATCTGATCACAAAACTCTTCTGGGTATCCACGGTCTAGCAGTACGTGGTAGAGCTTCATGCTTACCTCTGTTCTTGGTTTCATACAAGTACCTACTTCTTTTAGCAAAAATAAACTTATCATATGGAAAAGTCAAATCAGTATATTCATAATTTCAAAGTATTTCTAAATGCGTCTTCCAACTCATTCCAGTCAGGATTTCTATCATCATCCATTTTTTCAACCAAGGCCTTATAATATGTCAGCTTTTCCTCAATATACTGATTAATCACATCTACCTTAGGTGCCTTATCAGCTTCTGACATCTTCACTTTCTTATCAAGTAAATCCCTCACCGCCGCTTTCATATTATCCTCAAGGACCGTGTTAAACAGTTCATCAAATAATACTGGTGGCGGACACTTCTTTTCTTCAATCCATTTGCACGCAAGAATAGGTCTTAGTACATAAAAATACTTTTTGTACTTTACCATATCCTCACAAAGGTATTCATGGTAATTTTTATTGGCAGTTCCATAATAATGATAAATCGCTGGCTTACAGGCGAAATATTTGCTTGCCACATTCTCATAAATCTGCTTCCACTCATCAGTTGTGTAATATACTACTGGTGAATTACTCCACTCAAATAATGTGGCATTTGACTTATGAAAATGCTGAAGAGCCTTCTTTAAATCCCAACCATTAATATCCAGCACCTCATTTAACTCCCAGTCAATAAAATCTTTATTTTCCCGAAGAGATAAATAGAAATCTCGATTTCTTACATAGATAAATCTCACATCATAGTCGCTATCTGGCGAGGCAAATCCCCAGGCTCTACTTCCTGATTCAATTACATGTAAAACTCTAATATTTTCTTTTTCTTCAATTTCCTTTATTTTCATAAGGATCAGGTCTTCTACTGGTCCCTCAAAATTTTCATATTTCATCTCGAACCACTCTTTCATTGATTGTCATTACCAGTTCCTGAACCTTTTTCATATCTGGCTCCTCTGGCAAATCCGTATTTTCAGAAGCATAATGCAGACGTTTTTCAAAATCGGCAAGTATATCGTAAAAACTATCTTTGTATGTTCCATCTTCATTCTGATATTTTCCGAAACGGATATCCATCAGCAACTCATGTTCATCAGCTCTGTATGTGTTGATTTCACCCTTCTCCAAAATATCGAGAGCCATCATAAACAGTCTTATAAGATGCATAGCATGTTTATTAAGATGAAGGTCATCTTTCTTCTTGTTTCTCTTACCAATCTTCTCATAATCCTTGACAACATTAGCCATTGTATTCCACATGCTTGCATAATCTCGGAGCGGATAATGTTTCATATTTGCGTTTACATAAATCTCTGTTTCAAGTTCTGGATTAACTGCTTTATCTATAAAAATTTCAAGGCTTCCGTTTTCAAAATTCTTATAGCTTGAATTAAATCCATGTATAGCATTTTTCACAGAATTAAAGATATGCTGCTCCTTCTCACTTTGTGGGTATCTATCTCTTGCCAGGGCATTCTGCAATCTTCTTAGCTGTGCATCCGCATACCCTCCAAATGATTGAATTGCCCTTCTTGATAAAAACAATTTTTTATTATCAAGCAGCAGCTGACCAATATCATTCAGATACAAATAATGCTCTGAATTAAGTCCAAGAAGTTCTATTGTATTAGGATTACAACTTAAAAGCAGATTAATAATCTTATTGAATGCATATATAACTGTATCTGTATTGTTGTCCACATACTGTTCGAACTGTGTCAAACCAATTATATCCGATTTCTGATTAAGTGTAATTCCACGAATATCAATATCACTACCTTCTACATTGGTCCCGTAAGAATAACTACC
>JBGVHH010000023.1:0-3164 GCA_045122195.1 Agathobacter sp. | reverse complement strand
CATCGTCCACACCTGCTGCATAATCATCATCAGTATCATAGCGGTCCCAGTCATAATCATCATCTTCATAGACATCATTATAGCCGTCATCATAAGAATCCATAGAACTATGATTATCCTTTGAAGAACTGCTGCCCCTATAATTTGTCGTCTTACTACTTGAAGTTGATTCGCTGCTTGTCCCACTCGAAGATGTGCTGCTGCTCTTAGTAGATGTTGAGCTGCTATAACTTTTATATTTGTAGTAACTGTTATCATGCAAATAACAATAATTGCTTCCATCCTTTGCATCATTGTCACATCCACTTTTACTGCACTTTGGTGTACCAAGTTCTATTATCAAGCCTATGAAAAGAAAAATTCCCAAGGTACATACAATTGCCATTCCTGTGCTCATTCCATTCGAATTCTTACTCATAATTGCTTCCTTTCCCACCATTGTGTAATTCTAAATTTGATTCAATAACGCTCCAACTAAAAAGATCAACGGAAAGAATGTGATATATCCCTTTCGTTGACCTAATTATGTCAAATTCCAAGTCCAAAAATCTCCACTTGTGCCTCGAATTTTTGTTCTAATTATTGTATTGTTCAGCTAATCGCCTTTCATCCTGTACTTCTTTTACAAGACTCTCTGGTCCTCTTCTTTGAACTTCAACACGTGCTTCCATTTCGTCAGACATAAAAATCCCCCAACATGCTTTGATAACTAACCAAATTGTATCAAAGCTGTTGGAGGTTTTATAGTCCCCGGTATATTTACTTTATTCACATCACAGCAAATACTTCTTCATGGTATTCTCTACTCTATTTATCGCTGTCAATAATCTTCCAGTATCCAGCCTTGTTTGAACCAATGCGTTCAATATATCCATTTTCTCTTAAATAAGTTATTCCATTATCTACTGTGGTTTTACCTTTTCCTATTTTTTCTTGTATTTTCTTTTTGGTGATATTAGGATTATTTCTGATTTCTTCCAAAATTCTACTCTGTGTTTCGTTCAGTATTTTAGAATTTATGTTTTTATCACCCACTTTATTCCCCACTTTATCACCCATAACATTAATCCAATTAAAAGGAATCTTTACTACTATCGCATTTTCTCTAAACTCAAATGCTTCCTTACCATATTTCTCTGTTATTTTAGGTACACCTCTTCCAGTCTTCTCACTAATATGAAGTTGTAAGAATATCTCTGATAATTTCTTATTAACTGGTATTGATTCTCCTGAGAAAAAACCCTCTATGGTCTGTTCTTTTGGCAATGTTCCTCTTGATAAGATTTCGATTCTGTCAGAATATACTGTAATCATAGGTTCATTACCATCTACCCATTTGTTATGCAAAAAAGCATTGATAATTGCTTCTCTAAAAGCATCATTATCAAACAACGGAACTTCTTTTCTTTCAACAATACGATCTCTTTCATCCGCCTGAATAATATTTAAGACATCTCCATATCTGAGCACTTCATCCAATGTATATAATAAACACTGATGTCCAAATTCTCTAACTGAATACATATTATCTGCTTTGCTTGTCCCAGAAAAAATAGCAACTCTTATTGGTAAATGAGAATCATCTGATAAAAGTTGAGCCATAATATTATATTTACCATTTGACGTATATAATCCTAAATTCTTTTTAAACTGACTTGCATTTAATTTAATGCCCTTCGCACCATAATAAATCTGCAATTTTTCAAAAGATAAATCTTGGTATTCACTTTCTGTATTTTCTATTGTTGGAAATCCATCTCGCAAAATTGAAAAAAGAAATGATTCTTTCTCAGGATATTTACGAAGTTTTTCTTTACTAGAACCAATTCTAATATATCTCTCCTCTGAAAAAGATACCGGAATGGTTTTCGCTGCTGGAATAATTAGTACAACTACCCTTTTCCCTTCTATCTTTATCTCGGAAAACCGAATATCTATATCTGGATAAATTTGTCTAGCCAAATAGTGCTTTAATGGTTCTCCCTTAACATCTTGATCTGGGTCAAATCTTGTTCCAATGACATCATGTGTCGCATCATGTATTCCCCATATAAAGTATGCATAATCTCTACCTTCGTAAGCAGCACTGTTTGACATTGCAGATATATACTCGCCTAGTTCTTTTGCTTCAAACCAGTTTTCCTTAAATTCAAACCATTCACGTTCTGTCTTATATGATCTCAATTCATTTACTTTTGAAATAAGCTTATCCATAGCAATAACTTCCTTTAATTTTATTACCCATATTATTACCCATTTTCTATAATATAACACATGGGTAATAAAGTGGGTAATAAATTTTATATTTTTTCATTTCGATTCTGATTACTTCTCGGTCCACTTCTTTACTTTACTTCTAATTATTGTATTGTTCAGCTAATCGCCTGATTTCATCCTGTACTTCTTTTACAAGACTCTCTGGCCCGATTATCTTTGCGCCTTCCCCCAGCGCCATAATCCAGTGAATAAAATGTTTACTTGCTGCTACTTTTACAAGGACTCTAAAATGTTCATCGTCAACCTTTAGCATTCGAACATCTTTACCGAAGCGATCTATCATCACCCCCGCCAGACTATTATCGCAAAGTATTTCAACATTCTTCTCCTCTCCATCGTACATGTTGAACATTTTCTTGGCATATGCCGCCATATCAATTTCCCGGAATTTATTTCTTCCTTCGCGGCGTTTTGTCTCTACCTTGATATGCAACATCTTGTCAACTCGATAATGCTTTATCATATCTGCTTTTGAGTCATATCCTACAAGATAGTAGTTCTCATCATCCCAGGACAATCCCCACGGACTTATCACATACCTTGCTCCGTCCTTGCGCAGTTCCGGCTCTTTTTTAACATTCCACTGAAAATACTGGAATGAAATCTTTAAGTTCTTAGAAATGGCCTTATGTATTGCGTCAACATTTGCCATTACATCGTTATTCATGGCTTTTACACGCCCGGAAACATACACCTGGCGCTGTAACATTGATGCATCCTGTTTACTTGCAAGTCGCTCGATTTTCTTGATTAGCTCATTCGATTTCTTTTCTGTTATGAATTTTGCTGATGCAACTGAGTCCACAAGTAGCTTTAATTCTGCAAGTTCAAAGTCACGGTTGATTACCTGATAATGATATGTTTTGCCATACTGCGTCTTCTTGATT
>JBGVHH010000022.1:0-2526 GCA_045122195.1 Agathobacter sp. | reverse complement strand
AAAGACTGGTAAATGATGACAGTGATTTTAAGATTTTTTAATAAAACATATAATCAATAGTATGATAATAGTATAATAATACATGGCGTTTCACTGCTATTAAAAGTTAGAATCAACATAAATCACATCAATGCATGGATGAAAAAAACAGACATGCATTGTGCCAGATACTTTGGTCAAAGTACGATATTAAGTTTTTTGCATACTGAAAACATATTTCAATACGATTAACTTACATGTTATAAATTATAAGTTACATTAAAAAGATATTGTAAGCATATTGTTAACTACAGCCGTACAGTTTTTAATGAATAAATAATCTGTCGCATCAACATGTTGTTGATGTTTTATTTCCAGATAAGAGCCAGCTGTAATTTAATATTTTGTAAAGCTTACTTTATAAGATAGTCCAATATATGACATACTTCTTTGAAAAGGTGGTACTAATACTTATCGTGCCATCTACAATTAATAAATGCTCTTATCTGTGCAGTTTTTGTTCGTCAATAACTCTCAACTGCACAGATAGGATAACTGTAAAAAGCAAGCAAAAACATACATTTTTCGGCAGTTAATTTCCAGCACTTTTCGGCAGTCAAAAACCAGCACTTTCATAACCGCTTATATATCCCGGGGATTGCTCCCCGGGTTTTGTATTTCTATTTTTAGTTGAATGGTAATTCTTCTGGTATAGCCATTTCCCTCAACCAATCTGGTGCCTCTGAAGCACCCGGTACATCGTATTCCACAGGCTCGTCATCCCATCCATAATAAGCAAGGGCAAATCGTCTTGCCTCTTCAGGATCCATGTCTCTTGTATGTTGTCTGATATATTCCTCATCTCGATAGACTGTTAAGAACTCCACTGGTACTTGTCCATCGCTCCATGCTTCACTTGGATTTTCATAGACACTATTTCCATCTTTCACCCATTCACGCAGAGCTCTTTGTTCCTTCTTTGTCATGGGAGTGGTTTTTATGTATTCTTTGTATTGTTTCTCTAAAAATTCTTGTCGCCATGTCGGCAAATGTAAGTTAAATTTCATCAGCTGTTTCTCCTCCATTCAAAAAAGATTTACGATTTTCAAGACGATAGCTTTTGCCTGAAATCTTAATGCGGTCACACCGATAAGAGAGTCTGTCCAGGATAGCTGTCGCCAGAGCCGGATCGCCAAGAAATTCCGTCCATTCTTCAAACCCCTTGTTGGTTGTAATGATTATGGATGTCTGTTCCTGCAATTCCGATATCAGCTGAAAGAACAGATTCCCTTCTGTTGCATTAATGGGTAAGTAACCCACCTCATCAATCACCAGCAGATTTGATTTACGAATACGATTCATCTTGCAGCGGCTTCTTCTATCAATCTCTTCAGTTCTGAGGCATTGAACGAGAGACTGCATCGTCGTATAACTGACTTTATAGCCTTCTTCGCAGGCATGATATCCAAGCCCTATAGCAAGATGTGTTTTTCCAACTCCTGGTGGTCCTGACAGTATCAGGTTATATATCCCATCAATCCAAGTAAGCTCCGAAAGCTGCATGAACTGTTTCTTGGATAAGGATTTACAAAAAGTCAAATCGAAGTCTTTTAGATATTTCTCATAAGGAAATCCTGCTTCTTTGATTCTTTTAGCCATTGCTTTATCATGTCTATATTTGATTTCACCGTTAAATATATTTTCTATGAAGGTTAAATAACTGATTTCCTCCTGTTCTGCTTTATGCACCAATTCTTCCAGTTTATCCCTGGTATTATATAAAGACAGCGTTGCTGCCTGCCCCTGTAATACTTTTATCTTATCCATTGACAACACTCCTTCCGTTCATTGCTTCTTCATATACGCTTAAATCTCGTATCTCTGGATTATCACCCCTATATTTTTCAGGAAGAGCAGTGCCATCTCTGGTATTTGATTTTCTTTTGTTCAGTTTATCCTGCGTCAGATATATGATGCTTGATTTTAAATCGCCCGCAGAATAAAGTTCCTTTTCGCTACAATAATGCAATCCCTTTAATATATCTTCTTGATTCCATTCCTCAAAAAGTTGCTTTATTACACCAAGCTGATCCCGATAATATCGGGGCTTTTCCTGATGAATATGTTCCAAAAAAGGGCCAACCAGTTCATCATTATCAAAAAGTTCTTTCAGTGTTTCTTCCTGAGCAATAATGGTTTTGCTTTTATCTCTGTAAGAACGTTCCGATTTTCCTATAAGTTGTCCTTTTTCATGACATTGCGGATGCTTTGCATAGATTTCTCCTGTAACCATATCTGTGATTGACAGCTCATCTGTTTCTTCATTTAGGTTCATATATACCCTGATACCTTTATGATAGGTACCAACTGGCACTCGATATCGATTGCCTTTGTAAAGAACTATGTTGTCTTTTCTTACAGGATAACTTATACTTTCATTAGTAGCAGATGCAAAGCTATACTCAGAGACTGGCATTAAGTATTCTTTTTCGAGGGCAAATACTTCATCCGGTCTCTTTCTTGTTGTTCCGTGTATATCATGGTTTG
>JBGVHH010000021.1:0-8317 GCA_045122195.1 Agathobacter sp. | reverse complement strand
TGCTAACCTGTCCTCAATGCCTGTAATCAGCTCCGAAGCGGTCTTTCGTATGGTATCAAGGGAAGATTTCAGTTCTTTCATATCCCGGTCACTGCTCCATCTGGCGATATACCCAAAGGAATAGTCCGATGTATCAATGCCGAAGTGCTGGCACACCGTATAGGCAACACTCTCCGCTTCCACTTCCTTCGTGTTGCGGTCTTTGTCTAAGACCTTATCTATATCCTGATTCCGTTCCCTGTCATGGAGCTTTGCGTGTGCCACTTCATGGATAGCGGTTTTTATGGTCTGGCTCTGGCTCATGCCCTCCTGTATGGCAATCCGGTGGTCTGTGGTATGGAAATATCCCTTTGCCTCCCCTTCTATATCTTCATAGGTAATGGGAACCGGGGAAACCTCCGTAAGTGCCTGCATAAAATCCTCGTAGTCCTCCACGCTTCCTGAAAGCTCATTTACCCCTATGTCCGGCAGTTCCTTTCCGTCCGTCTGTGACACATCAAAAACCGGAACCACACGAAAGGCGGGTATCTTAATCTCCACTTCCTCCGTAATGGGTATTCCGTTCTTGTCAAGCATGATCTCTCCTGTTACCGGATCAAGTTTCTCCTGTTCTTCCTTAATCTTGTACGGTGCCGGAGCAAGGATACGGATACCCTTTTCCCCTTTCTTAACGTGCCTGTCAAAATTCTTCTGCCAAGCCTTGAATCCGGCCACTAACGTAGCGTCAGGCTTTTGCATTGCAATCAACATGGTATTGTTAAAGCTGTAATTGTGGAATTTTGACATGGTATTCAGATAGGTCTTGTACTTCTCGCTTTCAAAAAGCTCCTTAATACCCTGCTCCAGCTTCTCTGTTATTTCCTGTACTTTCTGTTTTTCTGTTTTAGCGTCTGCCATTGTATTTCCTCCATCTGCTTATTTTTTGCATGACAAAAGGCAGCCATTATTGACTGCCTTTGCATAACTACGATATTCACTTATAAACCTTTATCATTACTGCCCGTATTCGTTTTGATTTCTGCAATGTACTCCTGTCTCCTTTCTGCACCTGTCGCTGTAAATGTATTTTACAAACAAAAAAGACAACTAAGATTTTGTTTCTTAATTGTCTGTTTCTATGCTATTAAATTTCTCCCTTTTCGGAAAAGTGTTTCTGATAATACTTAGCCCAAACTATCCTGTTATTTATACATTTTAAGAAGTTAATGCAATTTGAGCTATTGATTTGCTTGGATATAATAAAGATTAGTTTTGCTGACTGGATTGAAATTGAGTTTAGGTTTAAAACATAATAAAAGCTATCCAATCTTTTTGACCGGGTAGCCTTTGTAAAATTTATTCTGCTGGAACTTCTGTGGCTGTGAGTGATATATACTCTGCAAAAATGGCATTTACCACAGTTTTCCTTTCGTCATCCAGTGATAAATAGTTCTGATTTACATTATCGTTAAATGTACCACAATCGGAATGATATTTGTATGTTTCTTCGTTGATTGTAATTTCAATGTTGCTTAAACAATCAGTTGTACCTTCTGTATTCCATGCATCACCACATAATATATTAGATATAGTTCTGATATCCTCATTTTCAGTGATGTTCGCATTTTCTCCTGTGAAAACATTATGAATACTTACTACTGCAACTGGGTCTATCATAAGTTCACTACTGGCCAGGACTTTTTCTGTTGCAAAAACCCACCATTTTTCATTCATATTAATCTCGATTATGCCTTCTTGTGAACCATATTGATATCCATAGCCTGTACCAAAGTTAGATTGATTGTCTTTTGTTGGCTTTTCACTTCCGTCTACTTCTGACGTAATCTCTCCATCCATAACACCACAACGGGCTTCTACTGTACTTTCATGACCTGTGTCAATATATAACTCGCCATTTACCATGACCATAGGAATTATATCCCATTGTTCTGCTTCTTTGACAACTTTGATACCGTAAACCTCTGTTATCTGTGCTGGATAACTTTCTGCAATTTCTCCGTTATATGCTATTTCAATAATGTCACCAACATTTGGTTGTGGAGCAGTACCTATGTTTTTCATTGGTACTGTAATCAGATCTGCATTGTTTAATTCTTGACTACCCTCTACTGGTTCTACTAAAAAATAATTATCACGAATTTCAAGAATGGTTGCTTCAAAAATAGTGTTATTTTCTTCACCTATTCCACTTGGTCTGAGCCATTGACCTGTTTCTTCATCTTTCACTAAAATCAACTCGTAACCTTCCTCCGGTCTGTTAAAATAAATTTCTGTATCATCCGAAGTAAGCTCTAATTGGAAGCTATGCTCTGCTCCAATCGGACTGTTTATTCCACCAAATGTCGAAAAAAATGTAAGATAATGTGGTTTTACTCCACCGCCATTGTCTTTAAATCCTCTGATATATCCTGTAGATGTTGGAATTCCTACATCAAGCGTGATCTCCGTTCCATCCTCTGATACAGAGTAATCAACTAATACGACATCCATTCTTTTTTGAAAACCTGTGCCAATAAAGAATAGAGCTACTAATACAGCTAAAATTACAATTACTGCAATTATTCTTTTTTTCATAATCAAACACCTCCATTGATTTGGTGAAACTTCAAACAAATTCGTTTTTAAATTAACCTTAATGTAGATTTATACATCAAAAATGCAGAATTATACATGTTTTTCATTCAGACACACAATTCCGAAAAGGGAGTTAAATTTTTATTGAACCGATAGCCGACTCCCCAAACAGTCTGTATGTAGATTGGCTTGCTTGGATTATCCTCTATCTTCTCCCGAATATTCCGGATATGGCTCATGACAATGTTGTAATCGCCGGAATAAGATTCTTTCCAAACAATATCATAAATCTGTTCCTTGCTGAACACTATTCCCGGATGCTTTGCAAGAAGCTTCAAGATTTCAAACTCGGTATATGTAAGCTCTATCTCCTGATTTTCCCGAATGATTACCCGTTGAACTTCATCTATCATAAGACCTTTGAAACTCAACAGATAATTATTCATACCTGACATCTGAATGACTTCTTCTCTGGTATTTATCAATGATAATATGCGGCTCATCATATCATCCTCATTATCTTCAAATGTCAGAACTAGCATTTTCCCATACAATCACTTCCAATCTGATAACAAAATTCTACTTAAAAAGCTCATTGAAATTTTCCTGTTAATTGTTTTATGCTTTCATATCGAAATTACTTTGCACCACAACATTTTCATTTGTGATTTCCACATTTGTTCCAGTGTTCAGTGCTTTTCTTGCATCATGGTATGCCTCATAATATGCTAATTTTAACGCTGAATGTACTCCCGTTTCTGCTTTTGTCTCTTTCTCATGCCACCCTACTCCTTGAGTATATGTAAGAACTTCTTCCCCTTCCTCATTATATATATGGAGCGCAGAACCAGTTCCCTCTCCTTGATATTCAGCCTCATATGGTATCCCAAATAAAATACACAGCCATCTTTTGTCTGCCTCTTGTATTTTTTTCATATCTCCCATATTTCCAGAATTCATTGATTGGTTGAACTTACCTATCAGTGCTGCCCGATTTGGTGCCACTTTGGCGACCTCGCTTTTCCGCAGGGCGAGGAACTTATTTCCCATATAAACGTTCTGCGCCGCATCCTCTCTGGCATATTCCGTTATCTTCTCCTGAAGGGAATCAGACAGCTTCCAGTCCTTCTTGGATGATGCCTTTCCTGACTTTTGGATGCCCGTCTGATGGCTTTTTGCTATTCCTGTAATATCCATTTAAGTCTCCTCCTGTCCGTTTAGAAACCGGGTATCTATGAACACAACACTCCTAAAAGGGATTTGTATCTTTCCGTTTCATTTTTTATATCTTCAGCAGTGACACCGTAATACAAATATATCTTTTTATACAGTTTCCTTAACTGTTTCATGGTTTGCTTATCCCCACTGAATGAGCCGTCAAGCATCTGCCAGACAGTTTCCACCCCTATTTGCATCATGCAGTTCTCAGGACACTTAATTTCATAGATGTGGAAATCTATAGGGAAGATATCATCTGCAATTTCCGCTGCCTTATTTTCCCGTTCTTCAATCTGTTCCCAGAATGCCTGTAAGGCTTCCATATCCGCTCCTTCGGGCGGCTCCAAGTCCATCAGTCCCTCCAACAAATCCGGACGATGCCTCATGATAAGGGAAGCCTTTAAGCACTTCCTCTGTTCCTGATAATTAAAAGACTGCTGAGAAACTTCCACAGCGCGGTACTCCCGTTTCAGCAATTCCACAACTTCTTCCAACGTATGGGGATTGGCAGTGATCCGCTTTTTTATCCTGTTCCTCTTTATTTTGCAGAAATAATTCTGTATGCGTCTTGTGAGTTTTACCGTGCCGCCTTTTCCGGCAATAAAAATACTTGTAGGTCCGTCTGCTCCGCCTATAATGGATACGCTGCCTGCACTCTTGCCCATATCTGCATCTCCCATTCCAAAATAAAATCCCAATATGCCTGCATACTGTACTGATAATATGCCGCAGTCCTTTTCTGGCTCAACAGTTTCATATCGTTGATCTGTTTCTGAAACATATTCATGAAATCCATTCGGTCATTTAATCCCATAGCTCCTGTTTCCAATGGAAGGGAAGTAAATCCGCCTAATTTTTTAACATCCGTATGCGCTTCCAATATGTTACCTGCTTCCCCTCACTCTTTAATTCTATCTGCCGTACAAAACCGTTCTTTTCTGTTCTTTTGTTTCAAATCTACAAATTGAATTTTTAGTTCTGTTTCTAAGCAAAACAGCCTTAAAGATAATCGCATGAATTACTCTAAACCAAGTGTTATATATTGAGCTAATATTGCATTTATACTTTCTTTCTCTTCACCCGTTACAGATAAGTTCTGATTGTTCTCTTTGTCATTGAATGTTCCACATTCCGAATGATAAAAATATGTTCTATCATCAATTACAAGTTTGCAATCATTGGCACATTCGGCAGTCCCTTCTGTATTCCAAGTACCATTTTCAATAATGTCTGCGATTATTTTTACTTCTTCTTCGGTCAAATCATAAATTTTATCTTCATCTATACGAGTAATTGTTCCTCTTACGCTTTCAACAATCGCTTGCTGTGTCTGCTCTGTTTCACCAAAAACCTCTTTATCAATCTCAGACATATCTGAAACATCACCACCTCTTACAGGTTCTCAAGCATTTTATCCCGTTCTTCATCTATCATTTCACGCCAGTCTTTTTCTTCTTTGAGTTCCTGTTCGGTCAGCCTATTGTCATCACAAAATTTCTGAACTGCTTCACGAAATAAATCTCTGCTGCTCACCTTTGTGTTCCACTTTTCAAAATATGATAAAAGCTTTCCACATTCCACTGATTGCGAATATGTCTCTGTCATATCTGAAAATGTCTGTTTTGCATTGTCAATAATTGCAAACCAGTCCTGTTTTTTATCCCAGAAAGCCTGTTCATCATAAATGCCGGAACAAACTCCATCATATTCTGACTGCGATGCATATGCCTTCATCTTTGAATAGGAAGCCATACCATGTTTTTCAATCATACCCACATCTTCCATATAAGACATCAGAGCAAACATTTCTAACTCTGTCGCATTATTTGGATCTACATCATTAACACGAACCTCATAATCGCCCACTTTAATTATTGGTTCAGCTGGTGTCGAAGAGTCAGCATATTTTGCTAACAATCCTGTATTCCCTGCTGTTGTAACACCAATTGTTTTTCCATTGTTAGACGATGTAGTCTCTTGTGTTGCAGAACCCATTGTTGTAAACTTTGAAACTGAATCGTTTGAACTGTTCTTACGATAGCCAGCACGATAAAAATCGGTACTGTATCCTACTGCTCCTATGCTCATTTTACTCCTTTCCGCAGTTGCTCTGTCAGTCACAACCGCACCGCTCTCCAGAAATATCCGAGCGGTATAATATTATACTTCTGAACTTACTTCGCTAATGCAACTTTATTTGACTCAACCCATTTTCTATTTTCTTCTTCCATGTATTTAACAAACTCATCAAAAGTCATTTCTACTGGAGAACCAACTATTCCCCAAGTCATATTTTCTGCATTAGGATAATTCTGCTTTAATACTTCTCTAATAGATGTTTTTATCTTCTCTCCTTCTTTAATTCTTTCATCCCATTCTTTTTGAATATCTTCTATTGATCTAACCGTCGCAAAACTACAAGATACTGTTGATACGCCACTTTGTTCCGTAGTTACACGTTGCATAATATCTCGGTTAAAATACACAGGAACAGAAGTATAATCCTTTATACTTTGCTGCCAGTTATCCATAGAAAGATAACTGTCCCAACTTCCAGATTTATTATATTCATCCAAAATATCTTTCATTGCTGTACTATAGTCTGCCTTATCTAAATAGTGCGCCACACCTGTTTGTTCAAACAGAATGTCAGCTCTTTGCTTATCTGCCGCAGATGTATTTCCTGTTTCCTGATTTAAAACCATTAGTTCTGCATAACTACAATTTCTCGGATCAATAATCCATGCATGGAGCTTCCTTTCAAATTCTTCGCCTTCTGCGGTTTTACCCTTTAATATATAAAGTGGATTATCATCCGAATAAACATCCGAACGATGAATTTCAACACTCTCACCTGTCTCTGGATTTGAAAATGATACCAATGGTTCATTCACCTTACTACCACTATTCACATCCTCTAATGCAAAATTAAATTTTTTGTCTAAAACTCTTCTGCTGCTATTGATTGTCATATTGCCAGTTATAGTACAACTGCTTCCAACTCCACCTATCGCCATAAATTTTGTCCTCCATGCTTTTCCGTTTTATTGTCAATCTGTCAGTCACAACCGCACCGCTCTCCAGAAAGGTCCGAGCGGCTCATTTTTTTGAAAATATTTCTTTTAAACAGCATGTACCTAATTTTATATTGTTTATTTCAATGGCAACTCCTCTATCGTTCAGAGCCCCCTACACCCTTGCAGTCCACAGAGGCAAAGTTTTATGCGCCTCTGCAGAATTGGGTGTAAAAATTATATCTGTATATCCAGTGAATTACCCGAAGATGGTGCTTTTGTGCCTGCTGCCAGATCAGACTGTATCTGCTGATAAGATACAGTTCCCTTTGCGTTTTCTCCATACTCCTTTTTCAGTCGTGCCAGTTCATCATTATAGATAAATGTAAATACACGTGCCCTTGCAAATTCTTCCTCTGTGCTTATGGCTTTCCAGTTCCTTGATTCAGGATTGTAAGACAATGTTTTATTTCCATTCGAATCCCAAAACATACAAGCCACATTCATCTTTCCTCCTGTCTTTCTCATGCTTGATTCATAGATGGCTTTTCTGTCCGGGGAAACTGTCTCACCATGCTGCATACATAATTTTCGGTATGCCGCATCATCCCGCTTCCCGGTGGCAAATTCCTTCTGTGCAAGTTCCTTTATAGCTTTCTCGAATTCTTGCTCCGACATTGCAGGCTTATCACGTTTCGTCATAATATTATCCCAATTCGGTTTTGTGAATTGAATATCAACCGGCTTGAAACGCAGTGCGAAATTTCCATAATCACATTGAGCTAACGGATTATTGGGATTTTTCTTATTGCCAAACATCTGCTGCACCATGTTGGCATACTGTGAATAATTGGCCCTTGTTATCTGCATGTTATATCCTCCTTGATTAATATATTTTTTATGCCTGTTTTGTCCTACGCATATAATTTTTCGCTTCATAAAATCTGTCGGCAGATGCCCCCACTTTTCAAACCCGGACTGCGCCAAATGACTATTTATTGCACCAAATGACCATAACATTTAAAGCATCACCACCGCTTGGAACTTCTCTGAGTCACATGAAATAACAAAGTCTCCGCCGTATTTATCCACAACAGCTTTTACATTCGACAGACCGATGCCATGCATCCCGCCATTGGAATCCAGCACGATGCCGTCCGTGATTTGTACTTTTTCCAAGACAGGATTCTTTACAGAGAAAATTATCTTCCCGCCTTCCTGAACCAGCTTGATATGGATAACGGCTTTTCTCCCCGCCTTTACGACCTTTAAACACTCATGAATGGCATTGTCCAGAAGGTTGGACAACAGGATGACCGTTTCCTCCTCGTTCAACCGCATTCCACTCATGTCGCCTACCTTGAATATCATGGAAGTCCCCTGCTCCCTTGCTAAATGAAACTTTTGGTTCAGGACTGCGTTCACGACAGGATGGTTCGTATTGACCGCTGACATCTCCACCAATATACTCTCCGTCAGCCGCTCCGCAAGCGTGGCGGCTGCCTGCGGGT
>JBGVHH010000020.1:0-78430 GCA_045122195.1 Agathobacter sp. | reverse complement strand
AGCGTTGATTACGATTACATAATCACCTGTGTCGATGTGTGGTGTAAAGATAGCTTTATTCTTTCCTCTTAATACTTTAGCAACTTCTGATGCTAAACGTCCTAATGTCTTACCTTCAGCGTCTACTACATACCATTTTCTGTCGATTGTAGCAGGACTAGCCATAAATGTTTTCATGGGGTTTCCTCCTTAAAAAAATTCAAATGTTAACTTGAGACGTGCACCTGGAATCTCGTATGTCCGGACGCTATTCCCTCACTTAGGCCTCAATAAATATCACCAGTTTACGGGTGAGAAGTCCGCTCCCTGCCTCCAAAAATCTCGGCTTATCTCATATATCTGAAATGCTTGTCAGGGCTAATTGACTCACATTTACTTACTTTTACAGACTTGGATATTATACATTCTCAATATACTTATGTCAAGAAATATATAAACCTTTTTCAAAAAATGTATAGACCATTTTATAAAAAATTTTACTCCGGCCACACAAAGTTGCAGTTACCTGCTTCAAGTCCATCTATCAATATATTCTGACCTGTACAGAATCTGTTTGTGACTGCCATAAAGTAAACCCAATCAGCAGCTTCTTCAACCGTCATCCATCTTTTAAGAGGCGTCACATCCATTATCTGTTTCCATAGTTCTTCATCTTCCATAACAGGCTTGTTAAGTTCAGTCTTAACTCCGCCAAAATCAAGGCTATTGCAGGTTGCCCCATATTCAGCCACCCTAAGTGCAACGTTTTTTGTGTAGGATAAAACTCCACCCTTACTTGCTGCGTATTCTGGGAATTCGGAGCCTGTATGTCCACTAGCTGAACCAATCATAATAATTGATTTTATTCCAGAATGGATTCCATAATGCTCTGTTATTTTTATAGTGCCTTTAAGATTAACATCTATATCGCTATTTTTATCGGCATTTTCTACGGCGGATTTTCCAACACTAACCGGAGCATTCTGCACACCTGCGTTATTCACCAAAACTTCAATCTCTGGAAGCTCTGGGTAACTATCCACATCGCGAATATCTACTATATAATGAGTGTAATTCTCATGCTCGATAGAAGATTCCTTTTTATCAAATCCAAAAACCGTATGACCTTTTTCCAAAAACATTTTTGCTACGCCCTGGCCAATTCCCATGGACGTTCCCGTAATCAAAATATTCATGAAGCACTCCTAATGTATTCTTCTCCAACCTTCTCAGCCTTCCAGCCCTTGGTAATCTTGTATCCTATCGGACTTAAAACCACCTCAAATAATAGTTCTGCAAAGGCTCCTGTCAACGAACAAGTGATAACCTGAACAACAGACCAGCCGAAAAACACATACGAAACCATCACAGCAAAAACAAGATTATCCAAAAACTGTGCTACTCCTGTCGAAATATATGAACGAATTGCAAATGATGCAAAGTTATCTTTTTTAAGTCTTTTTCCAATAAAGGTATTTATAAGTGAATTGCAAATTGCAGAAACAAGCATTGCTGTACTGCTGCCTAATACGATGTACCAGCTTCCACCAAATGTAGAATTAAGCGAGTCATTTACCTCATTAAGTCCTGAGCTGTAATACTCTCCCCACATTCCTGGTGTAAGCGACATTAATTTAAAAAGTAAACACACCATAAGGTTTATAAAAAGCGCCAGCAGAGAAATCTTCGCTGCCTGCTTTCCTCCGAAGTGTTTACAAATCATATCCATACATAGAAATGATACCCAGCTGACTGTAAATCCACAGTCTAGTGCCAGATATTTTGTAGAAAATAATTCTTTGTTTGCCAGCAGATTCATAACTATCACGCTGACGATAAATAAAGATACCACAAGTGATGGTATGCTTCTTAGGAGGATTTTGTAATCCTCAAGTTCCTTCTTAATGAAATTCATTTTGTTCTCCTTTGGTTTTAATATTTTACAAGCAGGATATCGGACCCGAACTGCTTGGGTTTACCACACCATTATACATAGATTAATATAAAAATCAATCCATTTTCCGCCGGCCATATTATATTTTAGAATGAATTATACAATTGACTAAATTCGCTATACCGGCTTCTACTAATCAAAATAGTATCGGCATTGTTTAGCTCTATCTGTGTTCTGTTATATTTTGAAATAAAAGCAAGATTAACAATAAATGATTTGTGACATCTGAAAAAACTGCTTGAATTAAGCAAAAAATCAAACGAAGCAAGGGTTGACTTATATTCAAGAGTATTCTCTTTCTCCCGATTCAGATGCAACACACAATTTTTCCCTTTTCCTTCAATATAAATAATTTCATTCTTATGTATCATATGACTCTCACCGTCAATCCTTAAACTCAAATGTGCATCATCCTCTGACAGCTTTATGAAATCATCAAGTGCTTTATAAAATTTAGCTTCATCAATAGGCTTCAATAAGAAGCGAAATGCTCTGACTTCAAATGCCTCAAAAACTACAGAAAAATAGCTGCTTAAAAAAATTATATTTACCGTTCTGTTTCTATTTCGGATTTCCCTTGCTATTTCAAATCCGTTTTTTCTCCCCTTACCAAATTCATAATCCATATAAATAAGGTCATACTGTTCCTCAGAAGATAATAAATTTTCTCCAAACTGATATTCGTCCACCGAAAAATCAATGTTCTTTTGAAAAGAATATTTTAAAATTCTATTTTTTATTTCGTTTCGTAAACATTCTGTACCATCACATATCGCAATTCTAATCATTTACCAAATTTCCCGTCCTATTATAATGTGCTCTTTACAACTGTTCTTTCCACAACGAATAATAAAAGCCCTCCTTTTCCATCAGTTGCTCATGTGTACCTGCTTCTGCTATTTTCCCATCGCAAATTGCAAAAATCCTGTCACACCTTTTGATTGTGCTAAGTCTGTGCGCAATAACAATAATGGTTATTCCCTGTATGCTATCAATAGACTGGGTAATTGATTTTTCAGTAATGACATCCAGATTACTGGTTGCCTCATCCAAAATCAAAACCTCCGGATTTCTAACAAGTGCCCTTGCCAAGCTAAGTCTCTGGCGCTGTCCACCAGAAAGATTTGTTGCATTTTCCTGCAATTTGGTGTTTATTCCTTCCGGATTCTCTTCAATATATTTATCAAGTCGTACCAGCCTTAATACTTCTAGAATTTTTTCGTCAGTTATATTACAGGCATTACCAAACATGATGTTTTCTTTTAATGTGCCCTTGAAAAAATAAGGTTCTTGAGATACATATGCAATCTTTTCTCTCAGTGATTTTTTGTTGATATCACAGATATCTTTTCCGTCAAATTTAATGCACCCCCGTTCTACCTCGTAAAAACCTAGTAGCAATCGGGCAATAGTTGTTTTGCCAGAGCCGCTCTCCCCTACTATGGCTATTTTCTCGTTCTTATTTATGGAAAAACTCATATCTCTTATAATTGGTTTTCTTGTTCCATATTGAAAAGATAGATTCGAAACCTCTATTTTTCCTGCACATATTTTATCCTCATCCAGACTAGTTTTTTCTCGCTCAATCCCAAGCATCTGCTGTAGTCTTTCAAAAGCAACAACAGCACCTTGAAGGCTTGTCTGAAGCGACATCAGACTTTCCACTGGTGAAAAAAAATAACCAATAAGCGAGTAAAACATAAGCAAAGTTCCTACTGTAAGCTTGTCCTGAAGAATTAATCCAGCGCCAATCCACAGTACTGCCACATATCCACAATTGCTGATAACAGCCGATATGATTGTAACCACACTTTCCACCAGCTGAGAATGTACGGAGGCATCCAGCAAATCTACAAAAATAGATTTTGAATCATTACATATCTGTTTTTCTGCCCCACAGGCCTTTATAGTCTCAACACCTTTTACCGTTTCAATAAACATAGCATTTGTCTGAGAATTTTTTTCCATCACCTCCTGCTTGTTTGCCTTTATTTTTTTTACAAAAATAAAGTTCAGAATAAAATATAAAAAGCCTATCACGCATACCAGCGCAAAAAGTACTTTATTTAACATAAATAAAACTATTGCAGATATTATTGCCATAAACATATCAAGTACAGCACTTATGGTAGCTCCTGATAGCGCATCCCTGATTTTTGAAGCATCATTAAGGCGCGATATTATCTCACCGGTTTGCCTTGAAGAGAAAAAATTCATAGGAAGATGCATTATGTGTTCATAACTGTTGTATGTAAGCTCCATATCAAATCGTTTTCCAAGCACCAGCATCATTTTTACTCTTAAAAACTGCATAAGCCCACCTATCAGGTAGACCACACATAAACCTAACGAGATTTTTGCCAGAATATTTATAGTGTTACCCGGAATAATCTCATCAAATACAATTTGAAAAAACAGGGTAGATAATATTCCAATCCCTGTATAGATAATCGAACATATTAAAATTCCTACAACAAATCTTTTCTGCTTTCCTATGATTTTGATAAGAGAAATCTTACTTTTATCACTGCTTAACTGTTCAAGCTTTTTTGTAGGATTTACTAAGAACAAAACCCCAGACCATATATCAAAAAAATCGTCCGGCGAATAATTCACTATTCCCTCTGCCGGGTCTGCCACAACAATTTTTTCTGATGAAACATTATGCACTACCACATAGTGATTACAATCCACCTTATTCACATGGGCAATACATGGCAGGGTGATTTCCTCACAGTAAATATTTTTGTCATCAAGAGCGACACCCTCAACATCAAATCCCAAAAAAGTTAATGCCTTGATTACTCCATGCCCATTCGTTCCATTTTTATCAGTTCCGGCCAATTCTCTTATACTGGTAATGCTTTTTTTGTATCCATAACATTTACATAATGTTGATATACAAGCTGCCGCGCAATCCGTTTCATCAAATTGCTTTACACATTCATATCTCATAAGATTTTACCTTTGTTTTCTTTTACAAATCCCTTTTCTGATTAATCAAAATTCCAGCTCCCAACAGTAATAAAATATGCACCGCCAACACTGTTCCACTAATCAATGCGTTAAAATTGTATGGAATGAGTGAATCAATAAAATTCGTGAAATCATAATGCATAAAAAGCGAGTATTTAAATCCTGTCATACCATTCTCCACCAATTTTGAAAACAATAATTTTCCCCACATAGCACATGCAATACCGATAATTACTGTAAGCACTTGATTTCTGCAAATCTCAGCCAGCAAAAAAACAATACTGGCTACCGATACAGCCTTTATCACTGCGAAAAACATATATAAAAACGCTTCACCACCTAAGGTAATAGCCATCAACTTTCCAAATAAACAAATTGCAGTCTTTGATGCAAAACCACCAAATTCAAAAAATAATCCACCTACAACTCCTGATATTAGCAACATCACTACTGCCACAAACAGTATTGTAAGCAACATAGCAACGTACTTCGATACATATATCTGCCACCTCTTATATGGCTTGGTATATGTCAGCTTATATGTCTTATTAGTAAATTCTGAAATTACAATTTCAGATGTTAACCAAATTCCTATTATTATCAGTAAAATATTCAATATCTGAAAAGTATATGAAATGAAGTCCCAAGTAGTATTATATCCATATGGTTGTAGATTTTTGTCGATTTTAAACTGTAAGATTTCGTTTTTTAGTTCTATTTCATCTTGAGAATAATAATCCTCCATTGATTCATTTAGCTGCATCTGAATCCTTAATTTTTCTTTCCAGTCCTCGGTATTTTCATACTCCTGTTCCAAAGCACTCTGGTTATCTGTTGACTCTTCAAAAAAATCATCTGCACTTAACAATGCTCCTAAACCTGTAATTATTACAATACAGCATAATAGTCCTACCCATATGCTTTTTGCCAAAAATACCTTAGTCAATTCTATTTTTATAAGTTTAAACATAAATCTATTTCCTCTTGCATTATTTCCATGTATCTTTTTTCTAAATTGTCATTTGCCTCTTCCTCAAAGCTGCATCCGTCCTTTATAAAAATAAATCGGTCACACAAGACTTGCATTTCTGACAAGATATGACTTGATACTAAAATTGACTTGCCTTTTTCATGGGCTAATTTCTTCAAAGTATTCCTAAGTTGCATTACCCCCTGCGGATCCAAACCGTTCATAGGCTCATCCAGAATCAGTACATCAGGATCATTCATAAGTGCTAACGCTAATCCCAACCTCTGCTTCATACCTAATGAATATTTTCGAACCTTCTGATGTATATAAGACGACATATCAAGCTCCTTTATAAGCTCCTCCACTCTTTTGTCAGGTAAATCCTTATAATACATACCATCTAATTTTAGATTTCTATACCCCGACATATACGGGTAGAAACATGGTTCTTCAATTAATGTTCCGATTTTAATATCTCCCTTTTCAATGCTCCCCTGATACGAATATAAATCCGTCAGACATTTCATCGTGGTTGTTTTACCGGAACCATTTGCTCCTACAAGTCCAAGAATTTCCCCTTCCATAAGCTCCATATTTATGTCTCGCAAAATTACTTTTTTACCTTTTGCTTTTTTTAGTTTCTTTACAGATAAAACCGATTTCATTTCGAGTTCCTTTCTAATTTCAATGCCAGATTACACAAATGTAATCTGGCATATTGTACTTATGTAGCTTGTCCTACTTGCTATTCCATCCGTCCTTGATACCTCTGACAAGATCGCCTAGATTATCGTTTACAAAATCCCTGACTTTTTCGTACCATGTTTTATCTCCACCATTGATTGATAACAACTCTTCACTGTTTAATTTTCTCATAATTCACTCTCTCCTTTTCTAATTAGCCAAATACTTTGTTCCAGCCTGATACGACTTTGTCGTATACCCATCTAGCTGCTTTTCCGATTTTGTATCCAAAATCGTAGTCTTCCTTGTCTCCACCATTAATGTCATACAACGCCTCTGCTGATAACTTTCTCATGTAATTCTCCTCCTTTATTTTGTTTAATTGATTAATCAATTATTCCAAGCGCTTGTTATGTTAGTAATATTACTATCTTTTATTTTCACTGTTTCAACATTAGAGTGAACGGAATAAAAAAAGGAGTGAATGGTAATCCCACTATGATTTATTGTCTTTTGGGCTTGCCTCAAATAGATAAATGTAATATCATTAGGTTATTGGTTTGATTGTCAAACTATCAAAAAGGAGAACATTATGATTATTACAGACGAACGTTACTACGTTGTAGAAGAAGCAATTTGTGATGCTTTTATGCAATTAATTGAAGTTAAAGAAATAGATAAAATTACTGTTTCCGATATTATAAAAAAAGCAGGAATCGTTCGCAGCACCTTTTACAATCACTACGAAAACATTCCTGCTCTAATTAAGGGAATTGAATCAAAAACTATATCTGACATTTTCACGATGCTAGAAAAGTTTCATCCAAAAAATGATTACAATTTATGTTTTTCATTTTATAAAACCATATGTGAATATATTAAAACAAACCCTCTTCTTTCCGGACTTTTAATTCGTCCGGAAGGAAATGAGTTTTTTGAAAAAGTTCTTAAGATGTTTCACGACTACGTAAAATCCGCAGCCAGTAATCTGGATAACCCCTCAGTTTCTTCTGAAGAATATGCATATATCATCGCATGCACGATTGGTGGCACAATCGGTATTCTTCACAAATGGACCAAGGATCAGTTTAATGCTCCTGTGGATTTTGTCGCTGATATTTTAACAAAATCATTCATCGCAAGCTTTTTGCCTAATAATCTTCTGAGTTGAGTTTCTGGCAAATGGTTTCTTTCTTACAACAAGTCCGGTAATCTGTCTATAGGTTGGCTGGTTCTTGTTGTATTTTTTTATAAAGTCATCAAGATAAGCCTGAATTCCTGTTTCATCAAGCTTCATTGCCTCAACAACAGCCTGCTCTGGGAAAATTCTTGCTGTAAGTCCGTTGTTTTCACCTGTCACGATTACCTCTGCTACTAATGGGTCAAGTCCCAGCTTGTTCTCGATTTCCTCTGGCGAAATATTTTCTCCATTCGACAAAATAATAAGGTTTTTCACACGACCATTTACAAACAGATAACCATCTTCATCGATATATCCCTTATCTCCTGTGTGAAGCCAACCATCCTTTAATGTCTCAGCTGTCTCCTCTGGCATGTCAAGATATCCTGCCATAACACTGCTTCCACGTACTAAAATTTCCTCATTCTCAAATTTGATTTCTACATTGTTAAGTGGTTTTCCAACTGAACCTGGTTTGAAATTTTCTGGAGTATTGTCACTGATAACAGGTGAACACTCAGACATTCCATACCCTTCTAATACATCCACACCATATTCTTTGAATTTCTCAATGTAGAATGGATCAAGGTGCGCTCCACCAGTAAAGATAATTTTCAGATTACCACCAAAAACACTCTGTGCAAGCATTAGCTTTGGAATCTGTGGGTCTGCTGTTGCAAGCTTTTTGTAAATTGTCTCAATCATCATTGGAACCATAAGCATAATATGTGGTTTAAATATGCTCATATTTCTAACCATGTGCATAAATGAATCATTTATACATAATGTCGCTCCAAGTGAAAATCCTTTTATCCAATCCATTACAAGACAGAATGCATGGTGAATTGGAAGAACACTCATCATAATTGTTCCAGCTTCTTCAGCTATTGGTACATTAATTACATTAGAAGCAAGATTGTTCTGTGTAAGCATTACACCCTTGCTCTTTCCTGTTGTTCCTGAAGTAAAGATGATAGTACAGATATCATCTTCGGCAGTAACCGGAGAATCCTCTGTGAGATTTTTACCAGCCTCTTTAAGTTCTGATAACTCGCTAAGCTTCCAGATTTTCTCCACATCCGGACACTGGCTTTTTATTGCCTCTGAAAGACCTTCGCTTTTTGCTCCAAGAAAAACAGCAGAAGAGTGTGAACGATTAATTAATTCTACTAAATCTTCCTCTGGCAAATTGGCATCTAGTGGTACTGCAACGGTCTGCCCTGTTACGATTGCAAGGTATGCTTCAATCCACTCAATTGAGCTTGTTCCAATCAAAGCAATATTCTTCTTTGCAAATCCCTCTGCAAACAAAGCCTTTCTGACAGACTCGATATCTTCACCAAGACTTTTGTAATTTATTTCACTTACTTCTTTTTTTTCGAGCCATCTTACCGCTGGCACTCCTGAAAAAGAACTTACACTGTTATCAATAATCTCTTTAATTGTTTGACCCATATTATGCCTCCATATAGCTATCTAAAAGTTCAAATGCCTCTCCGAGTGTCCAAATTTTAAGAGCATCATCTTCCTCTAACTCAATATCAAAAGTATCCTCTATTTCTCCGAGAAATGACATAAAGTCTAAGGAACTAAAGCCAAGATCCTCTCTGAACTTTAAATCAGCTGTCATATCCTCTGGTTTAACATCGCAATACTGCGCAACAATTTTCTTGAATTCTTCTTTGTTATTCATTTTTTACCTTTCCTTCTATATATCTTATTATTTAGTTTCATATATTGTTATCTATTATACTGCGTCCATGATTTCCTGAAGAGTAAGCTCAGGATTCTCTATTCCCATAAAGAGAATTCTCATCATATAGTAATATAGGAGTTCCATATCATGCTCTTCGAGTTCAACCGTCTGATAATGATATGAGAAACATGTACTTCCATCATCTGTGTGTGAAACAGTTAGATACATCTTTTTGGTTGCTGCTCCATTTGCAAACCATTTCGCATGCTGCTTGATATCCTTCAGATATGGATTATCCATTTTTACAGTCATTGGCTGATATGTAAGATAACAGCTCTCATATGTTGTATGCTCAGGAGTGTTGTATCTTCTTCTCATCTCTTTTTCGATAAGTTCAGGATCATAGTTGCTATGAAGATAAATTTTATTCTGAACATTTTGAATTTCATATGCTGCAGATAGGAAATCTGTGTCCGATGAAATTACTGTTCGACAAGGGAACATAATTGTTCTGCTTCCACCAGATGTCCACTCATCATGTGTCGAACGTCTTGAAATAAAGTTTTCAATTGTAATATCTTCCTGTCCGTTGTTAGCTTTTGACAGATAAGTTCTGATTCCAAGCAACAAAAGATTTGTCATCGAAAGCTGATTATTAGTACAAAAATCTAATAGTCTCTTTGTTGGTTCTGGTTCAAGATAATAATCTTTTACCGCTACAAATGTATTTACCAAATCTACATCAACTGCTCTAAGATTTGGATTGTTGTGTCTCTTTCTAGCAGCCTCAAGAACCTGTGGTCCCTGAATATCTGAGTAAAGAGGCTCTCCCAACTCGTCAAGCATGTCATCCCAGAATTTTTTATCCTTAGCAAAACGTTTCTCATTAGTAGCTTTTTTAATATCCTTTTCAAGAACCATTTCAAAATCTGCTAAATCTGCCGGATATTCTGAACCGAATCTATAGTGCGTATATAACTGCATCAAATCGTTTATCATAACTATAAGTCCGCAGGAATCTATAAGTCTGTGATCCATGTGAATGAAAAATCCATTATATCCGTCTGGAAGCTTCATCATAGTCACATCACAAAGAGGAATATCATCTCCATCAAATGTCTCATATGCCCACTGCTGCATCAAGTTGTCTGCTTCCTCCATTGTCATTCCTGACAAATCCTTGAGGGGAATATCCCTTGTCTCTCTGTCTGCTATGTACTGCTTTACCTCACCATTTTCATCTGGTGCTGTAATACGAATTCTCATACATCCATATCTTTCAAATTCGAGCTGAATACATTTTTTAAGCAAGCCAAAATCAAGTTCAGTCTGAAGTGAAGCTATTACGCTGACACCCGATACCTGCTGTGTCTTGTAATTTACTATCCAGTTGTGATGCATTTTCTGGGCTGCCACCAATGGGTATAATGTTTTCATTTTTTCCTCCAATTTATATGTCAACTTTATCACGGAGAAAAATATCAGATTTGTATTTAGATTTCTAGTGGGCAAATGAGTTAACGAACATTTTACTCAAAATTGCCCACGACTTATCGAACATTTTACTTATAATTGTTTTCGTCATAATACTCTAGTCCTATCATTGTAAGTCCGTGTGCCGGTGCTGTCGGGCCCGCCTTGGCTCTATCCTTTGACTCAATAATCTCAATGATTTTATTTGGTTCAATATCACCGTTTCCAACCTTAATCAGCGTACCGGCGATTATGCGAACCATGTTGTACAGAAATCCATTTCCCTGGATTCTAATAGACACAATATCTGTCTCACTGTCTCTTGTCACCTTGCAGCTATACACTGTCCTCACTGTGGAATTCACCTGCGCACCTGCAGAACAAAAACATGAAAAATCATGCTCCCCCTCTATGTAGGATGCAGCCTCCTGCATTTTTTTCAAATCAAGATCGTAGTGAAAAAAGTAAGTATCCAGCCTTCTGGTGGGATTTCTAAACTTTCTATTTAGGATTCTGTATTCATACGTCTTTTTACTGTTTGAAAAACGTGGATGAAAATCCTCTGATACCTCACAGGAGCTCTGTACCACAATGTCCTCTGGCAGCTTCTGGTTTAGGGCATAGCTTATCTTCTCAGCCGGCATTCTGGTGTTTGTATCAAATATACAGACATTTCCCAGAGAATGAACTCCCGAGTCCGTTCTACTTGCGCCCGTCACCGTAATATCCTCACCTAAAAGTCTGCTGAGATGCTCGTTTAAGACCTGCTCAATTGTAATACCATTAGGCTGAATTTGCCAGCCGCAGTAATTGGTTCCATCGTAGGCTACCACCATCTTTACTCTCATAATCGCTCCTATAAATAAATTATGATTTAATATTCATACCTATTGAGGGAATGGCAGAAAAATTCTAAGCACTATTACAACTGCTAGGAATGCAAATACAATACAATACGAAACAAAATCTTCTTTGCTATATGTTAGCGGTTTCATCTTCGTTCTTCCCTCACCACCATTGTAGCATCTTGCCTCCATAGCCATAGCCAAATCATCCGCTCTTCTAAATGCAGATATGATAAGCGGCACAATAAGCGGAACCATATTTCTTGCTTTTTTAAATATATTTCCACTCTCAAAATCAGCACCTCTCGCCAACTGAGCCTTCATGATTTTGTCTGTCTCTTCTATTAAAATCGGAATAAATCTAAGAGCAATGGACATCATCATGGCGATTTCATGAACCGGTACTTTTATTTTAGACAGAAATCCCAGTGATTTTTCCAGACCATCAGTCAGCTGATTTGGTGTTGTAGTAAGTGTCATCAAAGATGTACCTATAATTAACATTACCAGTCTTGTAATCATAAGCACAGCGTTAATAATTCCAGTTTGGGTGATATGGATTATTCCATACTCAAATATGACATTATCTCCTTTTGTAAAAAAGAAGTTAAAGCTTGCTGTAATTACCAGAAGAACCACTATAGCCTTTAATCCCTTTACAATGAATTTGAAAGGAACCTTTGATGTTTTTATCACCAAAGCCAGCGATAAAATAATAAAACTGATTCCCGCTATTCCCTTAAAGCAGAACAGCGCTATTATATATATCATTGTTGCAAATAGTTTTACTCTTGGGTCAAGCTTGTGAATCCGGGAATCTGCCGGATAATACTGACCTATAGTAATATCTCGAATCATACTCTTTTATCTCCCAAGGGCTTTAAGGATCGTCTCTTTTGCCTCTAAAATCGTAGTCGCTTCAACATCTACATTCAGACCTTTTCTCTTCAAATCATGCATCAGATAAGTTACAGACGGTGCGGCAAGCCCCATCTCTTCAAGCTTCTCATAATGTAAAAAAACATCTCTTGGAACACCATCATACATTATCTCTCCTGAATTCATCACAATAAGTCTGTCCACATACCGGGCAACGTCCTCCATGCTATGTGACACCAGAATAATTGTAATCTTCAGGTTTTTCTGCATCTCTGAAAGCATTCCTAAAATCTCATCTCTCCCAGCCGGATCAAGACCTGCGGTAGGTTCATCTAATATCAAAACCTCCGGTTTCATGGCCAGTACACCTGCAATAGCCACTCTTCTTTTTTGGCCACCGGATAAATTAAACGGAGGCTGAAAATACAAATCCTCCGGAAGCTTTACATTCTGCAACGCCTCATATGCCCTAAGCTCAACAGTTTTTCTATCAAGTCCCTGATTTTTTGGTCCGAAGCACACATCTTCAAAATTAGTAACCTCAAACAGCTGATGCTCTGGATACTGAAACACCATTCCTACTTTATTCCTAAGTTCACGAAGATTAAAGTCTTCATCGTAAATATCTTCACCGTTATAGTATATATGTCCAGAACTTGCTTTTAGCAGACCATTCAAATGCTGAATAAGCGTAGACTTGCCTGAGCCTGTATGACCAATTATTCCGATAAACTGTCCATCTTCGATTTTTAGATTAATATCTTTTAGCGCTTGGACCCTATATGCTGAATCCTCGCTATAGCAGTAATTTACCTTGTCTAAAATTATCATCTGGTCACCTTCATAATTGCCTCAACGAGTTCTTCTCTTGTTAATATACCTGCTGGAATATCAAGTCCGGATTTTCTAAGTTCATGCGCAAGTAGAGTTATCTGTGGTACATCAAGTCTATGTCTTTTCAGGTCATCAACCCTCGAAAAAATCTCACGGGGAGTTCCGTCCATTATAATCTTCCCCTGTTCCATCACATATACATGGTCAGCAAAGATTACCTCTTCCATATAATGTGTAATGAGAATTATCGTAACACCCTTTTCCTTGTTCAGCTCATGGGCTGTTGCGATTACCTCCTGTCTCCCATTGGGATCAAGCATTGCTGTTGGCTCATCAAAGACAATACACTTTGGTTCCATTGCAACAACGCCGGCTATAGCAACCCTTTGCTTTTGTCCACCCGAAAGCTTGTTAGGTGAATGCATTCTATATTTTGTCATACCAACTGATTTGAGCGCCCGGTTTACTCTGTCCCATATTTCTCCAGTTGGTACACCGATATTCTCTGGTCCAAATCCAACATCTTCCTCAACAACATTCGCAATAATCTGGTTATCCGGATTCTGAAAAACCATTCCTGCAGCCTTTCTCACCGGAATAATATTCTCTTCCTCTGAGACATCCATTCCGTCTACCCAGATAGTCCCCTCGCTGGCAGTAAGAAGCCCGTTGATATGCTTTGCAAGCGTAGACTTTCCCGAACCATTATGTCCAAGAATTGCAATAAACTGTCCTTCTTTTACATCCAGATCCACATGGTCTAAGGCGGTTGTAATGGACTCTATATTTCCATCTTCATCTCTTCTAAAGAACTCTTGTACTAGTTTACTTGTCGTTATTATACCCATACTTTATTTCCTAATTAATCATCCCAGCTTAATCTATGAAGTTCTCCCTCAAGCTGCATATGGTCAAAACTATTCTGTCTAAGTGCTTCATACAATACAATTGCCACTGAATTGGACAAGTTAAGTGACCTAATCTCATCTAACATCGGAATTCTGACACAGGTCTCTGGATTTTCTTTTAGAATCTCCTCCGGAATTCCTGCACTTTCTTTCCCAAACATGATATAACAGTCTGATTCGTATTTCACATCAGAATACACATGTTTAGCCTTTGTTGTGGCAAAATATATTTTAGCATCAGGATTTTTCTCACAGAAATCATTCCAGTCCACATAAGTTGTCACATCCAAATCCTTCCAGTAATCCATTCCGGCTCTTTTTAATGCCTTTTCTGACAGAGAAAAACCTAAAGGCTCTATAAGATGAAGTCTTGTGCCTGTCGCAACACAAGTACGTCCGATATTTCCCGTATTTGCTGGAATCTCAGGTTCAAATAAAACTACATTTAACTTTGCCATCTTACCTCTCCCTAAGCTCTGTAATAAATTCTTCGATTCGTCCTAGAGCTTCTTTTAAATCATCAAGTGAATAAGCATATGAGATTCTAAGGAATCCTTCTCCGCAGTCGCCAAACGCAGTTCCCGGTACAACAGCCACTTTTTTTGCGTTGAGAAGTTCCGTGGCAAACTCATCAGAGGTCATACCAAACTCCTGAATACTTGGGAAAATGTAGAAGGCACCAAATGGTTCAAAACACTGCAATCCCATCTCTTTGAATCTATGTACCAGATATTTTCTTCTGCAGTCATACTCCTCGCGCATTTCCACAACATCCTCATCACCATTTCTAAGTGCCTCAACAGCAGCATACTGGCTTGTTGTTGGAGCGCACATAATAGCAAACTGATGAATTTTTGTCATCTGCTTTATTATCACTTCCGGGCCGCAGGCATATCCAAGTCTCCAGCCTGTCATGGCATATGCCTTTGAGAAACCATTTATCACAATAGTTCTCTCCCTCATTCCTGGAAGGCTGGCAATTGATACGTGATTTTCAAGATAAGTAAGCTCGGAATATATTTCATCACTGAGTACGAACAAGTCATGTTTTTTAACCACCTCAGCAATTGCCTCTAAGTCCTTTTTCTCCATAACCGCACCAGTTGGATTGTTGGGGAAAGGCAAGACAAGAAGCTTACTCTTTGGAGTAATCGCAGCCTCAAGTTCCTCCGCTGTAAGTCTGAATTCATTTTTTTCCTGTAGATTAACTATAACCGGCTTTCCATTCGCCAAAACAGCACATGGTACATATGAAACATAGCTAGGCTGTGGAATAATAACTTCATCTCCCGGATCTAGCATTGCACGCATGGCAATATCAATAGCCTCACTACCACCTACTGTGACAAGTGTCTCTTTGTTGAAATCATAATCAAGCTGATATCTTCTCTTTAAATAATTGCAAATTTCAATTTTTAATTCTTTAAGACCTGCATTGGAAGTATAAAATGTTCTTCCTTTTTCCAGGGAATAAATACCCTCATCTCTAATATGCCATGGAGTATCAAAATCAGGTTCTCCAACACCCAATGAGATTGCGTCTTCCATCTCACTTACAATATCGAAAAACTTTCTGATTCCTGATGGCTGAATTGTTTTAATTGTTTTTGATAATGGATCTCTCATTATGACATCATAGTCCTTTCATCTTTTTTGGAAGGAGCAGTCATAACTGTTCCATGATCCTTGTATTTTTTTAGAATAAAGTTTGTCTTCGTAGACAGTACCTGATCTAATGTAGATAATTTATCTGTCACAAACTGAGATACCTCGCGAAGAGTTTTTCCCTCAAGAGTAACCATCAAATCAAATCCACCTGAAATGAGATAAACAGAATTCACTTCCGGATAGTTGTAAATTCTCTCTGCAATTTTATCAAATCCCATACCTCTTTGTGGTGTAACACGAACCTCAATCATAGCTGTAACCTTTTCGATTCCCGCCTTGTCCCAGTCAATAAGTGTGTGATATCCACAGATAATGTGTTCTTCTTCCATCCTCTGCAACTCTTCTACTACAGTAGACTCGTCTACACCAAGCATAATAGCCAGATCTTTTAAATCTATTCTGCTGTTTTTTTCAATAAAGGTTAATATTTTCTCTCTCATTTTTATATCCTCATTTAATACATCATTTTACAATACTTTATATATCTCATCTGTCTGTGCGGTTTCAAGGAATCTTCTTTCATCCCCCTGAATAAGCACTCTGTCATTAGAATCTGTTGCAACTCCAATAATTGATGCAGTGCCTCCCGCTTTTTCAATCTCTCTTACAACTGCATTTCCATCTCTAGAAGCAATAATTGCACATCCATCTGATAAAAGCTTATATGGATTCAGGTCAAAAAATTCACATATCTCAATAGTTTCCTGCTTTATGGGAATTTTTTTCAAATCTATATCAAGTCCTGTCTTTGCAGCCTCTGCCATATCCCACAATGCAGCAAAAACACCTCCCTCTGAGACATCATGCACAGCTATTTCTCCCGTAAGCATCGCCGCTCGTGCATCTTTTACAATTGTTAATTCTTCTTTGAATTTCTTGGCATTATCAATAAAGTTCTGGGAAAAACGGTTAAGAAGCTTTTCTTCTTGCTGTGCTAAAATTGCCACACCTGAAGCACCAGCAAAACCAGTCATAATTATGTCCATCCCTGGTTCAATCTTCTGAGAAAAGGTCAGCTTCTCATCTGCCACTCCTAAAGCTGTTACTGTGACCACAATACTTTTAACGGCTCTTGTAACCTGTGTGTGTCCACCTACCACTGCAATTTCCAGTTTGTCGGCAACTAAGTCAATCTCTTTAACCAATTCTCTAAGACTAGCCTCATTTTCTGTAGTAGGAACCAAAATCGCAATTTCAATCCCCACTGGTTTTCCACCGGATGCCGCCACATTATTCACCGCCCTGTTCACTACGAGTGCAGCCTTCATTGTGACATCATTCAGGTCAAAAATCATTACAGATGTCGCCGTAATCAAATTTTTGTCCTCTGAGACATCAATAACAGCCGCATCTTCTCCCACTTTTGACTTCATAACTATCTTCTCATTGTTCGTATGTAATTGCTTTAATACTGATCTCTTTAAAATAGATTCTGATATCTTACCGTTCTTCAAATTAATTCCTTCCCCCGAATAGGGATTAAGGCTGCTCCATAATCTGAAGCAGCCTGTTTATCATTTATACTATTGTGTTGGTTGCGTAGCATTTGGATCTACCGGTGGAGCCGGCTGTTGTGGTACAGCATTTGGATCCACTGGTGGAGCCGGTTGCTGCTGTTGCTGTGCAGCCTGTGCCGCAGCCTGTTCCTGCTGTGCTTTTGCAGCACTTCCGATTGATTTAACGGATGCCTCATCCTGTGCTCCCGCTGCAGCCTGCAACGAAGCTAATGTCTCAGGTGTAGCTCCTCCTGTTCCTACTGTAACAATCTTCGGTGACGAATTGTAGGTACTGTTGTTAAATACTTCATCGCTTTCAACCACACCATCAACTGTAACTGTTTTCCAAAGTCTAGCCACTACTCCACGATGAGCAGACTGCTCAACATGATAATATCCAACTGGCTGTGTTGCATCGAACTTAAACTGTACACCAGGATCCGTCTCTGATAAAGTCTCACTTCTAAATGAGATTGATCTATTTGAAGGACGAGTCTCTTCTCCGTAGATTGTAAATGTAATAATTCCTCCACTACAATATCCTTCTATATAAACCGGACTATCCAGATTATTTTTAAATTTCAAATCCTTGTATGTTCCTGCAATAGCTGCATCATCTGAAGGCTGAACATATGAAACAATCATAGAATGGTTAAATCTCTGTACAATTTCAAGTTCTGCTCTGATAACTGCGTTATAAAGAGTTGTAGCAACCTGACAAACTCCACCACCAACAGACTCAACTACCTGACCGTTCTCGTATGCCCCTGCAAGTTCATATCCATTGTCAGTTGATATTGGACTGATAGCCTCATATACCGAGAATTCCTCACCTGGATAAATAATGCTTCCATTTATAAGGCTACAGGCATTTCTCACATTTGCTGCTCTTCCTGATGAAGAAGTACTAAAATCTGTAGAAAAACTTCCAAGATTGTCTTTTATCTTAGAGAGTTCTTCTTCTGTTCCTCTTGGTTCTACTGTATTTGAAACAAGAGTAATTTCATTGGAGCTTCCATCCCACTCATTTGCAAGAAAATCATTAATTGTTAATACTGACTGTACAACATCAATCTCTTTTCCTTCTGTTCCAGGAACGTAAGTAAAACCATTTTCAGTTCTCTCAACTGTGCTATCTGTAGCAGCTATCTCAAGAGTTGATTTATTGTCATAGATATATTTTGCTGTAACCTGCTTATCTACAGATAAATGCATATTCACAGAATAATTTCCTGATTCAAGCTGCTGCACTTCTTCATATCTATTGATTAGATTTCCTTTTCTACCAAAAGAAAGAGCTTCCTCAGCAGCCGCTTCCGAATCTGCCGAAATAGACATCTGATCAGCCGTTGCCTCAATTGAACCATTATCACCTTTAAGGCTAAATACATTGTCCTTTACACTTTTCACATACTCGTCAACCGCTGAAATTGCTTCTGTTTTTGTCATTCCACCAACTTCCACACTTCCAATGCAGACACCATCAAGTATCACATCATCTTTTTTTGTTGAACCAGCTTTTACATCACTTGAACCACAGAATGTAGCTAAGGAAAAAGCTGCTGCTGCTAAAAACAATCCTACTCTTCTACACTTTCTCATATTAATATTCCCTATTTCCAATCCTTATATTATCGTTTCCATATTTTATCACAATATTTGTAATTTTCAAGCCAATAACTAGATGAACAAAGCAACCAAAGATGTAACTATCATGGCAGCTATAATAATAAGTACTATCGCACCTATCAGCTTTTTATTCTTTCTACTATTAAAATTGTACATACTATTCACCTCAAATTCAAAATCGGTTATACTATTTGTAACAACCCACGAAAGGAAGGCTTACAAAATGTTTCCACTTTTCACAATTTTGTTCATATTATTTATAATTATACTCACACTTACAATTAAGAATAAAAATGCAAATCAGGAAAAGCTGTTTGAGCAGTTCTGGAACCGCGAACGCGAAGCAAATTCTAATCTTAAAAGTGATATAAGCAATCTTGACTATATTACCATACCTGAGGAGTTTTTTTCAACCAGTCTTGAAACAGAATCAAAAAATGCTCTTTTATTGTTAAAAGACAAAGAAATGCTAAATTTGACTGGATATACCAACACAGATTTAAAACTAAAATATGGAGTTTTGAATTTCGAAAAATTGGCAGAATGTGACGCTCGCTTTAGCGAGTTCGTTCTTTATGCACCTACCTATTGCAGTGAACTGTTAGCAGCCGGTGAAAGAGAGCTTGCAAAGCAAATCTTAGAATTTGCTGTAGATAAAAATTCTGACTCAAAGGCTATCTACACAATGCTTGCAGATATCTATATTGAAGACAATGAAAAAGAGAAAATTTCATCACTTATTGATAGCGCTGAAAAGTTAAACTCTCTTTCAAAAAACACTATTGTGGCTGCTCTTTCCGAGCTTTAGCCCTATACTCATCATACAATCGCGAAGCCTGACTACGAGTAAGATTTTCCCAGGCAATCACATCAGTGATATTTTTCTCTGACATAAGTTCTTTGAGATTCTGAATCTGTCTTGCTGTAGCTGGGGTCTGACGTTTGGCTTTATATGTAAGAACGTGGCTTTCTACAGCCTCGTTTTTTTCTTGCATCAGGTCACACAATTTTTCAAAAATCTGTTGTGTCTCTATCGCATCATCCAATGCCCGATGTGCATTTTCCCGTTCAATTTCGAAATACTCACACAAATCCTCTAGTTTTTTGGACTGTTCTGGTGGAAGGCATTTTCTTGCCAGCTTTAATGTATCATAGGCCTTCATCTCTAATGGAATTTTCCTGTTAACTGCCCACTGTTTTATAAAACTATAATCGAAATTTACATTTTGCCCTACAATCTCATCTTCACCAATAAAGCCAAGTAGTTTCTCAAGTGCTTCGTCCATCTGCGCCCCTGAAGCCACATCCTCATCAGTAATTCCTGTAAGCAGCTGGACTTTTTCCGGGATATGCTGCTTTGGATTAACTAAAGTCTGATAAGTATCCACTATTTTTCCATCTACAACCTTTGCTGCGCCTATTTCAATTATCTTATCTGATTTTGCAGACAGCCCTGTCATCTCTAAATCAATTACTGTATAATTCTTAATCCTGCTCATATTCAACATACTCCACAAACGCCTGATGATCTAACGGATTTCTCTTGTCATACTGAAAAAGTGCATATAATGTCTTTTCATTTCTGACTGGAAGTTCGCTGATTGTATGTTCATACTTTTCTGGAAATCTATAATGAAATGGCTCTATATGCGAAAGCTTTCCATTTTTACAAAAAGCATGTGTAACCTTTCTGAAACTTGCCGGTTCTGGTGCCCATTTTGGTCTGCTCTTGCAATTTTCCCTGTAATACAAATCAAAAACCATTGCTTCCTCGAGCATCATATACACATCCTCTGATACTCTTTCTTTTATAAATTCAAGAAAAATCTCACATCTTCTTATTCGAGAATGGCTCATTCCAAAATATCCATTCTCCTCATAATAATTTCCAAGGCTCTGGAAAAACTCAAAGGCACTATCAAAAATCTTATCTATAAGCTTCATTGTGATTTCAAACTGCCCACTATTGTAATAGACCTCAAGCATTTCTTCTACGCGCTTTATAAGAATAATTTCATCGTAATTTAACCACTTTGTAGAAAGAACCTCATACGGTGGAGCATCGTGATACACGATTCCATATTCCTGTGCATGTTCATACATGTATGAACCCTTCAGTACTTTTAAAAATCCAAGCTGCAGCTGATTTGGTTTAAGCTCATATATCTCATCAAATGACTTTTTAAAGGTATCATAGCCTTCATACGGAAGTCCGGCAATCAAATCCAGATGCTCATGAATATTTCTGCCACTTTGAATACTTCTAACCACTTCTTTTAATCTATCAAGTTTCATGGTTCTATGAATTTCTTTGATTGTCACTTCATTTGTTGACTGAACTCCAATCTCAAGCTGTATAAGCCCCGGTCTCATTGAACTTATCAGCGAAAGTTCATCTTCATTTAATAAATCTGCTGATATCTCAAAATGAAAATTTGTAACTCCATTATCGTTTTCCTTGACAAATTTCCATATCTGCATAGCATGTTCATGATTACAATTAAATGTCCTGTCCACAAATTTAATCTGTGGAACACTTTGATCAATAAAGAATTTTAGTTCCTTTTTGACAAGCTCAATATCTCTAAATCGTAATCTCTTATCCACTGACGACAGACAATAGCTACATGAAAATGGACAGCCTCTGCTACTCTCGTAATAAATAATCCTATTAGAAAAATCCTCTATTGTATCATAGCAAAATGGAATCTGACTCATGTCCATTATTTCCCTTGTTTCAGTAAACACAAGTTCTCCATCCCATCTATAAGCAAGTCCCCTGATATCTGAAAGTGCAACCTCTTTATCTACATAATAGCTACATAATTCTCTAAATGTATCTTCACCTTCACCAATCATCACACCATCAATATAGGTATGCTCTTTTAAAAATTCTTCTACCTCATATGATACTTCAGGACCACCAACCCATATATCCACATCTGGTCTGATTTTTTTGAACTCTCTTGCAATATCTACTACATAATCCAGATTCCAGATATATACCGACAGACAAAGAACATCTGGCTTTCTCTTATACAATTCCTCAAGGATGTAATCTTTGTGATTATTGATTGTAAATTCTGCCAGTTCAACATCTTCCCTATATTTTCCTGCACAGGCTCTTAATGAATAGACTGCAAGGTTAGAATGTATATATTTTGCATTAATTGCCGTAAGTAAAATCTTCATTTAATTTCCTTTTCTCTTTCAATAATAGTGCATTTCCTATAATGCTTTTGGCAATGTAAAATACCTCAGAATAAATATTAATTCACTCTGAGGTATTATATCATACTTTTTATCCACAATTACACTAAATTGTCGATTAATCGAATAACCACATCAACACATGCAATCCAAAATAGTATAGCTCCCATTACATATACTTTTGTCTTTTGTTCAAAGCCAAAATGATAACCCGTATATACTCCGGCAACAATACTTAATATTGTCAGAATAACCACCATTATCAATATTGCAACAAGACCTGTATTTAAAAATCCAAATGCTATTCCTGCCAATATTGTGTTAAATCCAGTCATCAATGTAACAACAAGCATTCGTTTTATATCTAACTTCTGCTGTAAATGTTCTTCTATTCTCTCATTTCGTATTGCCTTTATGATAAGTCTGATTCCTAATCCAAGAAAAATTATTACCGACAATATTTCTCCCAGGATTGCCTCATCAGATACAGGATTTTTCCTACAGACTAACTCTGCGAGAAAATATCCTACATACATGGCTACAAGCTGACATACCGCAATCAATACGCAGATTCCTGAAAGCTGTCTCTTATTCACTTTACTAACCAATGATCCCTGACATTCCATCGACGCAAAAATATCAAGTGAAGCTCCTGCTACTATAAGTAAATTTTCTATCCAGCTCATGAAATCCTCCTACTGTTTTACTGCTTCTTCTGCTTCTTCTGCCTCTACTCCTGATAATTTATATACAAATTTAACATTTCCTGTCTGTCCATCTGCAAGTACTGTATAGGTCTGGTATTCTTCTCCAGCTTCAATAACAGCAGTAAGCCTATTTACAAGACCCTTTATATCTCCGTTATAAGCCTCAAGAATTTTATTGATACCCTCTTCGTTAAACTGAAGCATGCCATCAGCAAGCTTATCAGCTCCATCATCAAGTTTTGCCACTCCATCGCGAAGCATAGCATCATTTGATACAAGTGTATTAGAACCTGTAACCAACTGATTAATTCCACTTGTGAGCTCTGGAACTTTATCTACAAGAGACTGTGTGCCACCAGCTAACTGAGTTGCTCCTGCTTCAAGCTGGTCTAAACCACTATCGAGAGTTTGTGCACCAGTTTCTAATTGACCTAACCCGGTACTTAATGTTCCTGCCCCTGAAGCTAATTGGGAAACATTTGTAGGAAGTGCATTTGCTGCAGCAATTCCACCCTGAGCTTTTTTTAATCCAGTAACTAAAGCATCGTATGTACCTTCACCCATCTGAGAATCAATTGCTAATTTAATATTTCCAGCATATGCTTCATTTGTAAGGATTCCTGCAAACGTATCTATATTATTTGTTGTCACCTTATCATCAGCGCCTGAGTATAGACCAGCTGTTTTAAGCAAATTCACCAGGTTACTTGCATTTACCGATGCATCCAAATCTGACTGAATCCCCTTCAACATATATGTCTTAATAGTCTCTGCATTTTCGTTTAACTGTGCCGTTCCGGCTGCCAACTGATCTGCCCCAGTCTTTGCCTGAGTCACCCCTGAACTAAGTGTACTCGCACCAGCATTTGCACTCTGAATTCCACTATAAAGCTGTCCTGCTCCTGAATTTAACTCATTAGCGCCAGTTACCAGTGAACCAACATTATTGCCTAACTGATTGAGACCTGCATTGATAAGCTCTGAGCCAGCTAAATATGACTCCAATCCGGTTCTTAAATCTCCCATTCCCTGTGAGAGTTCAGCTGAACCATCCTGAAGCTGGGAAGATGCATCTGAAAGTTCTACAATCATATCATCCAGATCCTGTGTATCAATTCCATCTGAGCTAACAAAATCAGAAGCATTTACTACGAATGTCATTGCTGTACTGTATGAGAAATCTTCCACATCTGCTGTCACTTCAAAATAATCTGGGATATTTACTCCATCATCAAGCTCATCACTGTCTATTCCAAGACTTTCCTTTAATCCAGGAAGCGCATAACCGATTACAATATTTGTAGATTCATTCTGCTCCAGCTTTCCATTTGTCACTTCTACATTAGTGAAGCTGTCATCTAGGACAAGTGCTGAAACTGCAGCAAATGGAGCAGACACTTTTACGGTTTCACCATCTACAACCTTGGTATACGAAGTAGTATTTGTATAATTAAATCTAATTGTAACTTTTCCAGATTTACCAGCAAGGTCTTCCGGAGCAATTTCATTTCCATCAAGATAGTATTTAACGGACTGTGTTACAGGAGGTTTCTGATTAGTAGTTCCCTGATAATAAATATCATTTCCACCAGCCTGCCATGTAAGTTTTTCTCCATCCTGTGTGAAGGTTTCATTCCCTTTTACGTTTGTAATATCACAAAGATTTGATGCATCATTTACTGTGTCAGCTTTATCTTTGTTGGTAAGATGATCTACAACTATTGTTTTTTCAACATTACCGCTTGCATCCGAGATAAGATACACACTCTCTTCTTTGTCAACATTCTCATCTTTAGCTGTAATTCCATCCAATACGCTATCTGTAAGTTCCTCTGCATCATCTGAAGAATCAGTATCTACCTTAGCATCCGTTGACACTTCTGATTTTGTACTTTTTTCAGCCCTTACAGTAGAAAAACCTATCCCGCTTCCCACTACTGCAATCACAAGTGCACCTGCAACTACACGAACAACATATTTATTTTTTAATTTCTCTCTTAATTCAGGTAATTTCATTTTACATATCCTCCATTATTTATTCTTATTTTTAAAACCAAAACTTGTCGCACATATGAATCTGTCAAATACCATAAACATTGAAGGCAATATCAAAATAACTACAAACATACTGATTATTGCGCCTCGTGCAAGTAAAATGCAGATTGAACTAATCATATCAATGTTGGAATATAAACCAACTCCGAAGGTTGCAGCGAAGAAACAAAGAGCACTTACTATTATTGACATCATTGAATCCTTCAGCGCTTTTGAAATAGCAGGCTGTTTCTCCATTCCAAGTCTTCTATTTTTCTTATACTTATTGGTCATCAAAATCGCATAATCAACTGTAGCTCCCAGCTGAATTGTTCCAATTACAACACTTGCTATAAATGGTATTACAGTTCCTGTATAATACGGAATTCCCATGTTTACAAAAATAGCAAACTCAATTACCGATACCAAAATAACTGGAAGTGAGATCGACTTAAATACCAACAGAATAATAATAAAAATTGCACCAATTGATACCACACTTACTCGCTTAAAGTCTGTATCTGTGATTGTAATAAGATCCTTCGTACATGGAGCCTCACCAATCAGCATTGCATCATCACTATATTTTTTTACTATTTTATTTATCTCTTCTATCTGATTATTTACATCATCTGTGGCAGTTGCGTATTCTGAAGCAACAACCATCATCTGATAGTCCCCGTTCTTGAAAATCTCTCTTGCCTCATCCGGAATCATTTCATCCGGAATTTTTGGTCCGGCAACCGAATCAAGACTTACTGCAAGTTTTACCCCGTCAACCCTCTTAATTTCATCAATCATGCTGATGCTGTCTGCCTTGGACATATCACTTGGAGCAATGATTATATGAGAGGCTCCCATAGCATACTGCTCAGTCAATTTATCATTTGCCTGTTTACTGTACGCTGAATCCGGCATTGTTCCTGCCAGATCATAATACACATCAGTCTTCACATAACCTATCAATGAAGGAACAAGAATAACTAAAAACATAATTAAAAATACATAAAAATGCTTTGTTATCCATTCGGCCACACCTGAAAGCTCCGGCATAGGAATTTTATGTTTTGTCTTCTCGATAGCCTTATCACAACACAGGATAAGTGAAGGAAGAATTGTTACACATCCGATTACCCCTATAACTACACCCTTTGCCATTACTATTCCAAGGTCAAGACCAAGTGTGAAGCTCATAAAGCATAATGCAATAAATCCAGCAACTGTTGTGATTGAGCTGCCTGCAACAGATACCACCGTATGAGATATTGCATGTGCCATTGCACGCTTTTTATCTCCACTATATCTCTCAATCTGTTCCTGATAACTGTGCCATAAGAAAATTGAATAATCCATTGTCACGGCCAGCTGCAGAACCGCTGTAAGTGCAAGTGTCAGATATGAAATCTCACCTTGAACAAAATTTGTTCCCAGGTTGTAAATGATTGCCATTCCAATACTTAATAGGAATAATATTGGAACCATTACTGAATCCATTGTGATTGCCATTATAATAAGTGAAAGTATTGAAGCAATGATTACAAATATTGGTGCCTGCTGAAGTGTCATGTTTTTGGTATCTGTATTTACAGCAGCCATTCCAGATACAAAGCAATGATCCTCAACCATATCATTCATCTCATCTATGGCGTTCATTGTCTCATCAGAACCCATCGTGTCGCTAAAAGTAACGAGCATCAACTGACTGTCTTCTTCAGCATTATTAAAGAACTCATATAAATCATCAGGCAAAACATCCCGTGGAATACTTGAATCAGCAACCGATCCATACCATACTACTTTGTTTACTCCATCAAGCTCCTTGATGTCATCTGCCAGACTTTCTATATCCTTGTCTTCCATATCCTCTATAATTACAAAGGACAAGGCCCCCGTTCCAAACTCATCAACCAGAATATCCTGGCCTTTCATTGTCTCAATCTCACTTGGAAGATAAGACAAAATATCAAAATTAATTCGTGTACTGATAAAACTTATTCCTGCTGGTATTAACAACAGAAACGATAGAATTAGGATTGGTATTCTGTACTTTACAACCCTCTTTCCAAAATTAATCATAATATTTTCACCACTCTTTCTTTATTTCGTTCTAGAGTATAAAAAAAAAGACTGAATAATTAAATATTCAATCTTTTGATTATGTAACCTCTCATATACAAAAAACGATTTTTGTATATGAAGTGTTACAGATTTACAAAATTGTACTTATGTAATATTTCCTATAGCTCGTTTATGATATCATCCATTGATCTTGTAATCAGATACATGTAGGCTTCCGCCATCTCTCTAGGTTCAATTTCATCTATCCCCTGCTTAATCCAGTTCTCAGTAATAAAGCAAAACGATTGGGCATAATATCTTGCAATAACTGGTGGTGTAAGCCATTTATACTTAGATTGTTTTCCGGAAGCCCGGTCCTCAATTATTGTGATAAACATTTCATAAACACATTTAAGTGCAATATCATTAAAAGAAACAGGCCCCTCCATCTTGAGAGCCTTTTTATAAAAAAGAGCCTTGTCTGAGATTTTAGTAAGAAGTAATACTACCGCCTCAACCGTCATATCTGCATTAATAAGAGGTTTAATCGGTTCAAGTAATTCATTGTTTATTATCCATTCAAGAAGCTCATATTTATCCTGAAAATGATTATAAAAGGTAGGTCGAATCACACCAGCTTTGTCTGTTATCTCTTTAATTGTAATCTTCTCAATTGGCTTTGAGGTAGAAAGTTCTATCAGACTTTCTGCCAGCACCATATCAATTGCTTTTTTACTCTGCTGTGTCATTACTCATCAAACTCCATCGTCACAAAGAACCCCTTTTCTGTTTCTCTTACATCCACCACATCACCTTCTCTGGATTTTAATCGTTCACTAACCACATAATTTCCAGACATAGCTATGGCATGTTCAATCGTGTAATAATAAGATGTTGGTAATTTGCTTTCTGTTATCTTAAGATGATCCCCCACTTTCGTAAGTCCCGGTCTCTCCATCTTAAATTCCATTCGACGCATTTATCTGTCCTTCTTGTCCTCAATAAATTCTGCTTCAAAATCAGCAGTATCATGTATCTGGCTGCCATTACTTTGATTGTAATTTTTCTCGGCTTTTACCACTCTGCTAGTAATCCAGATATTTGTGATCCCATTGTAAATTAATATAATTCCAATAACTGCAGTTGCAGTTGTCATTAAATTAAATGCATTTGTGATACAAATTATTCCACAAAGCATACTGATAATCGAAAAAATAAGTCCAATATTCCATGACTCGTATCCGAAATGATTTGCGTGAACAGATTCAACAATCCCTCGAATACTGTGAAATACTAAAAGCACTCCAATTACAATCGGAATAATACTTACAACTATTTGTGGCTGAATCAAAAACCATATTCCAACTGCCAGAATACAAATTCCCACGGCAACTGAAAAACCACTTGTTATAATTTTCAAGAAATAACTACTGAGATATATAAGCCCTATTGCAATAAGTCCTATCGCAAAAATACTTGCTATTGTCTTTAATATTGAAGCTCCAAACACAATAAAAATTACGCCAAGAGCAATACATAAAAGAGAAGACAACAGAAAATCAATTTTTATTCTTTTTAAAAATTCTTTCATCGCATGCTCCAATCTAGCTTGTTAACGCTTCATCATTTACCAAATCAAGAATTGTCTGCAATTCAGCTCCTTCAACTGGTGCTTCTCCCATATCTGTAGCTCTATGAGCAGCATCAATTTCTACTAGCTTACGAACACCTTCTTTGCCCATATCAATTGCAAAATATCTGCCTTTATTTGATTTCTCATTCCAAACAATGTACGCTCTAATAGCGCATCCAGTAGCCATATCCTGTGTAGGGAAATCAATTCTGATAACCTGCATTTCGTCAGATATCTGCATAGGCATAACAGAAAAATCCTCATCTATATATGGGTACATTCTCTTCTGCTGATATGACTCTTCATATAATTCATCAATATAATTTTCTCTGTTTTCATGGAGAGCATCAATAAAAGCTTTCTCCTCTGTAAATAGTTTTGTTGGCAGAAACATATGCTCAAAACGACGTCTTTCAAAAATAACATACTGCTTTTCTGTCATTTTAATCCCTCTCTTGCCGCCATTTTCTTTCTTTTGTTTTTCTACTTCTTCGATTTTATTAATGAGGGGTATCTTAAAAAGTACATTGTGTGAAAATGGATTTATCACAATTCCACCTATCTCAATATTGATATTAAGTGCCATCTTATTAATTGCCTGATATGGCATGCAAAGCACCCCTGGAGCAACCTGGTCTTTTGGGAGTTGCTCTTTGCTTGTATATATTCCAAGAAATGATCCGCCCTCATTGTTTCTAATCACAAGCGGAGCAGGCTGATTGTTCTCAGCTATCTTTGCAGGTATCAAAAATGTCCCCTTTACTACCTCATTTACCAATTTATTTAAACTTTCTGCACTCTTTTCCTTTGCATAAATTTCCATAAGTTCTTCAACAACCGGATTAGTGACATCCTTTAATTCTTTCTTTTTTAATTCATCCATAAAAATTCCCTCTTTTTCATAATATAAAAAGCCTAGACATTACAGTCTAGGCAATATTTTAGCACATTTCTTTAATCAACTCAATAACTCTGGTATCTCGAGCTATCCATTCCTTGTTCAAAAAATCACTATTGGCTTTAATAATTTCATCTGCACTCGCCCATGCCAGATGATAATCCAGAGCAATTTCACTTTCCGTCATTTCAGTATCTACCTGTTTATCTTCGGCATCGCAAATATATACATATGTGTGGCACAGATAAATTGTGTCATCATCAAAAATATCTCTTCTTTTTTCAATGATTTCACCACACTCTTTTATACTTTCCGGAATCACAACAAGACCTGCCTCTTCCCTGACTTCCCTTATCAGTGCCTGTTCATGGGTCTCTCCCTTGTCAATTCCTCCACCTAGAATCTTGTAGTACCCCTCTCCGGCCTGTTGCATCGCTATCTTGCCGTCACGAATTACTATTCCTCTTACAGCAAATCTCTCAAACACCTTCATATCGTCTGAGTAGTTGTGCTTATCAAAAATATATAACGTTTTCATACTTGTCCTCCGTATTGAAAACATTTTAACTCATTTTTCAAGAATTTGGAAGACCATAAGCTTTTATCTCAGCCCCGGGATTGTACCCTCCACTAAGACGAATATGTTTCGTCTCGCCACTTATAGAAGTGGGAGTCCCCTCAACTGAGATCAATTTATATAATCAGAAACATTCCCACTATCTACACTTTCAAATGGAACCCACACGTATAACCCATCCTCTGTAATACCTTCTACGTTTTTTCCATCTCCATTTTGAGAAAGTTCAATTGCCATCTCTACGGCCTTTTGTCCTTGTCCTGAGCCTGACTGATATACTGTAAATGCAAGATCTCCTTGTTGAATTGCTGCACATCCATCTCCCGTAGCATCTACTCCTAATATTGGAAGTTCTTTAAGATCAATGTCTGCTTCTTTACACGCTTCAGCTACCCCCATTGCCATTGTATCATTATTACAGATTACACAGTCTACAGAAGAACCTGTTTTTAAAAACAGTTCAAATAACTCCTTTGCCTGCTTGTCATCCCAATTCGCATTCTCTTCAAAGACATAATTTATCTTCTTTCCGCTATTATTCAGCACCTTTTTTACTCCTGCTGTTCGTCCCTCCGTTGCCGAATGCCCCTTTGGTCCTTTCAAAATTACTACATTAAGTTCATCTTTTGCACTACATTTTTCCAATACATATTCCGCCTGAAGCTGTCCAGCCACCTCTTCATCAGAACCAACATAAACATACTTTCCCTCTTCGAGCAGGCTTTCCTTTGGACAACTATTTATAAATATAATTGGCACATTTCCTGCGCTTGCTTTTAACTCAACAGTGGTATCAACAGAAACCGCTCCACACACAATCACGTCGTAATCCTGTTCTGCAGCATTTTTAATCATTTCCACTTGGTTTTCAATAGAATTTTGTGCATCTCCAACATCTAGTTGAATCCCTTTTGCAGATGCTTCTTCTATAGCCGCATCTACCAAAGTTTGTCTAAAACTGTCCATTTCATTCACAGTCAAAAAAATCTTCATCCCTGAAACTCTTGAGCCATCCTTGTTTCCACATCCCACACACAAAACCAATAAGCAAACTACCAGTGTCGCACTTATAAATACTCTTTTCACTCTTTTATTCATATCCCTATACCCCCTTTTCAATCTTGAAAATAGCAACCTGCTTATTCAACTCTTCTGAGGTCTTAGATAATGAACCTGCATCATTAGATACTTCTTTACTATTTGTTGTAATATTCGTTGACTGTTCAACCATTATTTCAGATGTTGCAAGGATTTCCTGTGAACTTGCTGCCTGCTCTTGTGAAATAGCAGCAACGTTTCCGGCTACTTCATCAACCTTCTGTACTTTTTCTATCATTCCTCTAATAAGGTCGCTCACTTCGTTTACATTGTCAAAAATGATATCAAACGTCTCTAAAGCGTTTCCAACAAGATTACTACTTCTATTGATGTTTTCCACACTTTCATCTGTTTGCTCAACAGTATCCTTAACCAAACTGCTGATTTCATTTATTAATCCGTCTATATTTCTAACCGCGTCTGTACATGTTTTTGCTAACTGTCCAATTTCTGTTGCAACAACTGCAAATCCTCTTCCAGCTTCACCTGCTCTAGCTGCTTCAATAGACGCATTTAATGAAAGAAGATTGGTCTGCTCTGCAATTTCACCAATTAATCCGGTAATGTTTGTTATCTCCCCTGATGCCTTTCCAACCTTATCTATTGCAAGCTTGAGATTTTGTACAGATTCATCAATCTCATCCATTGCAACACTAATATTTTGAATATCCTCTTTTCCTTTTTTAGAAATGGAAACTGTCCTTGTCATTGTCTCTTCTACACGATCGCCATCCTCTCTTGTATCAGATACAACCATTGCAAGAGTAGTAGCATGCTCTGCAATAACATTTACAGAGACAGACAACTGTTCAACAGTGTTATTTAACTCCTCCATCGATTCTGTCTGGATTTTTGACGCATCGTACATCTTCTCTGAAAGAATATCACTGTTATTCGCCTGAACGCTTATTCTTTCTGAAACATTATATATTGACGAAATTACGTTTCGCATAGTGGAAATAAATTTCTCCACATGTCTTCCCATCACACCAATTTCATCATTTTTCTTGACAGGAACATCAATAGTGAAATCACCATTTGTTATATCTGTAATAATATTAGTCAAATCTTTTACAGGTCTGATTACAGAATGAACAACACGCTCAATTAATATTGTCATCAATATAATAGAAACAATACTAATAATAATCATTGCCTGCCTTACCCTGTTTATATCCTTATAAATTACACCCTTAGGAACATACGATACTAAAATCCAATCTGTCCCATCAATCTTTTGCATTCCTGTAATATTTCCTGATAATTCCTGAATAGAAAAATTTTCATCCTCAATCTGTTTACCTACATTCTGCAAAAAGCTGTCATCACACTCACTTAATTTTGTCGAAAGCAAGGACATATCTCTATGTGCTATAATTTCTCCCGAAGAGGAACTTACCAAAAAAGCCTGCGCACTATCCATTTCTATGAAACTGTTTACAATGATACTTACTCTTTGTAATGACAAATCTGCAGAAATTACATGCATTTCTTCAGAATCTCCCTTTAAAATACCGGATGCACTAATAACCGCGTCTCCTTGCGAATTAGTATATGCTTCGGTACATCTAAGATTCCATCTTGTCATACCCTCCTTAAACCAAACAGTATCACATGGATTGCTCTCTGAAAAAGTCGACTCACTAGCAGTCATAAGATCTCCATTTTCATCAGCAATATAAAGACCATTAATACAGTTATCATTCTTGCCATAGTAACTATCAAGAATAATCTGTAATTCCTCATGGTCTGGATTTGTAGTCTCAATTACATCCTTCGCCATTTGAAACGAAGCCAGATTCTCGTTAATCCACGCCTCAATCTGGTTTGACTGATTCTCAATAGAAGAATTCAAAAGACTAGAAGAATACCCCAAAATAATCTGTCTTGATATTCCATAAGATATCACAATCAAAATTATCATTATCAACACTACAGTCGGAATAATAATTCCCAACAGCTTCAACTTGATTGGTACCATTTTCCTTCTTTCTTCCATGCGCAAATCCCCCTATCAAATAGCAAAATGTACCTAAATTATACAACTATTCATTCTACCATTCAATAGTTTTCAGACTATTTCATCATGTATTCCATATTAGTGTATAGTGGCTTCATTCCTAAATGTTCGTAAAATCCATATGCATTTGGATTACATTCCCATACATGAAGTGTAATTCTGTCACATAATTCTCTTTTTGCCTCTTCTTTTAGATATTCAAACAATTCTCTTCCTACATTTTTACCCCGAGAATTCTCATCAACACATAAATCATCTATATACATACTTTTGACAGGATATGTACTTGTTGTCTCACTAACTGTTTCATACCAGATAAATGCATAGCCTAATATTTCATTATCTTCGACATACACAAATACAGGCCTTGTATTGTCCTTTATTATTTCTGTAAGTTCATCCTTTGTGTACTTTATTCCCCCTGACTTAAACAAATCTGGTCTACCATCTGCATGTACCTGATTTACCTGGTATAATAATTTCTGAATTCCTTCTATGTCGCATTTATTAGCTTGTCTTATTCTCATATATTATCCTTTTACTCTTCATCTTCATTTCCATTATAACGATTATGAGTTATGTCTGCAACATAACTCATAATAGGATTATTAAATTACTGCTTGTACAGAGAAACTCATTATACGGCAGTAAATCTCGCTTTCACTTCACATATTTTAGCACTTTTTTGAGTTCTTTTGTCACATTTATTATGTTCTGAAAATATCAATTACCCCCTTGTTTTCTTTTTTTCATTTTCAAGCAGTAATTTTTCATTCATTATTGTAATATTTATTTCATATTCTTTTTTTCTTACTGCTTTATTTTGCAAAAAACAATCCAGACCGTAAAAAACTCTAAAAATATAGTTTTTTTGACAAAAAATTACCGCTTCAAACTTAAAATTGTTTAAGAGGCAGTAAACATCTATTTTCATCTTCCCTTAACCTGATAGTCTTTTATATCAAACAACTTAAATATATCACGTGCCATATCATAATCATTCTTCGGCAATGACACATCAAAATTATTAACTGTACCACCAGTACGCTCGTATAATTTCCCTTGAATTTGCAATTCTAAGATATTACTACTCCACCCATTGCATCAGCATACTTGGCTACCATGGCTCCAATAAATTCTGTAAAATTGCTCCATTCTTTACATGTTCACGATTCGCTCGCGGAGCGTTTTTCTCAGTCGCGGTCTTCTCGACTGAGAAAAAAGACCTAGTTGTATCTGTTTCTACACAGGTACCAACTAGGCCTCTTATTTTTTCTTTTTACTGATTTTTATATGTATTTCACACGAAGTACTTATCTCAAGTGTTCTATATCCCATCATTGTGCTTAGCCTCACGAAGTTTGGACAAAAGGCAAACCGTCTCCACATGCCCAGTATGACAAAACTGATCAAATGCCTGTATCTTCCCTATTTCATACCCATTTCCACATAAGTATTTCAAATCCCTTGCAAGCGTTGCCGAATCACAACTTACATAGACAATTCGATTCGGATTCATTTTCACCATTGTGTCAAGGCAGGCTTCATCACAGCCTTTTCTTGGAGGGTCAACCACGATTACATCGGGGCGAAGCATATCATCTTCAACAATACATTTATCATTCTTGCCGCCACTTTTCGAAGCCTTGTCATAGAATTCCGGGAGAACCTCTTCTGCTTTTCCCACAAAAAATTCAGCGTTTGTAATGCCATTTATCCTAGCGTTGTTCTTTGCGTCTTCAATCGCCTGCGGAACGATTTCTACGCCGTATACTTTCTTTGCTTTCTGTGATAGAAAAAGAGAAATCGTACCGATTCCACAATACAAATCCCAAACGTATTCATTTCCGGTGAGTCCGGCAAAATCGAGGGCTGTACTGTAAAGCTTTTCTGTCTGGATGGGATTGACCTGATAAAATGACTGGGGTGAAATCTGATAGGTAATTCCGGTTCCTGTAGGAGAAAAATCCGGACAAGACAGAAGATGAATAGTATCTTCTATGTATGACTGACCCCAGACTGAAACTGTCTGTTTTCCCAGAATCACATTAGTCTTTTCAGTATTAATGTTATATGAAATTGAAGTCATTCCTTCTATCTTTGATAATTCCTCACATAACTTATCTGTGTTCTTCAATTTCTTAGCGTTTACCACCAGACAGACCATTATCTGCTTTGAAGAAAAACCATATCTGATGAGAACATGTCTGATAACACCCTTATGGTTTATCTCATCATACGAAGCAACATTACAATCCGCCATCCATTTCTTAACAATATCAAGAATTTCCTGATTTACAGTAACTCCAAGCAGGCAGTCATCAACTGGAATTATATTGTGACTTCTAGAAGCATAAAATCCAGATATAATTTTACCTTCTTTGTCTTTACCAATGGGAAATTGTGCCTTGTTTCTGTATCTGAACGGCTGGTCCATTCCTACCGGTGGAAGCATTTTCTCGTTGATTTCTTCTGGAGAAAATCCTCCGATTCGAATTATATTGTTCCTTACTTTGTCATTTTTGAACTCAAGCTGTTTCTCGTAGGAGAGTGCCTGAATCTGACAACCTCCGCATTTTCTGTGAAGTTCACATTTGGGCTCAACGCGAAAAGTGGAAGGGGTCTTAATCTCTTCCACTCTTGCGTATCCGTAATTCTTTTTTAATTTCATGGCACGGGCAATGATAACATCACCAATTACTGCATCCTTGATGAAAAAAGTCATTCCATCGTAATGTCCAATTCCTTCCCCATCAATACCCATGTCTGTTATCTCAATTTCGAATAAATCATTTTTTTGCAAAGTTCTTTTCCTCTTTACATTTGTATGCACTTTACATTTGTATGTACACAACTATAGTTTATATACTTGTTTTACGGTAATTTGTCTCCATGAATCTATTGTATCCCTGCCACTCAAGATTATTCTCAGGGACATTCACCAGAAGCTCCTTGAAAGTCTCCATCTTTGCATCGATATTGTCGGCAAAGCTAAGTGCCAATGCTTCGATAAGCGCTGGTTTCTTTGGTGAACCGAATTCAAGCTCTCCATGATGTGCCAAAATACAGTGTTTCAACTCATTTCCAAGCACCTCTGGGAAACCATCGATATTTCTGATTTCCTCTCCAATCCACTCTGCACCAATCATGATATGACCAAGTAGCTGACCTGCATCTGTATAGTCATTCTCTGGGAAAATTGAAAGTTCTTTTAATTTTCCGATATCATGGAAAATAGCCGCAGTGATAAGTAAATCTCTGTTCAAAATTGGATACTGCTTCGCAAAAAAATCACAGTTCTTAGCAACTGATAATGAATGTTCCAAAAGACCACCCACGAATCCGTGATGAACACTTTTTGCTGCTGAATGGAATTTAAATCTCTTTTCAAAATCCTTATCATCGAAAAATCTGTGAAGAAGCTGGCTAAGATATGGGTTATTGACTGATGAAATCAAATCCATCACTTCCCGATACATCTCATCAACATCTCTCTCACTTACAGGAAGATAATCCTTTGGATCATATTCTCCCTCACCTACTTTTCTGGCTCTTTTTATTGAACACTGGAGATTTCCCTGAAAACTTGTAATATCTCCTGTAATGGCAATGTAATCCATTGCCTCAAACTCTTCTATTCCAACAGAACCTACATCCCAGATTTTTGCATCCAGGGTTCCTGTCTTATCCTGTAAAACCACGTTGTCATATGGTTTTCCATTTTTTGTCATAGCTGTTTGTTTTGATTTGCATAAATAAACTTCACTTATGCGCTCTCCCTCTCGGAGAGTTGAAATATATTTCATAATTCCTCCTAGTTCAACACGCCTATTTTAGCCTGGCATGTGATTTCTGTGTAGCCATTACTTCCTTTACGCTTAATCTTGATGTCGTAAGTTTCTCCCGGCTTAAGTGCCAGAAGTACGTCATTATATGCAGTAACAGAAGAAACCTTTTGATCATTAATCTCCGTCACCACATCACCACTCTGCAGACCAGCCTCAAAAGCTGGCGAATCCATGGCTACTTCTTTTATATAAACACCTTTTGGTATGTTATATCTGTTTGCTATTTTGTCAGTAACATTCGTAATTGTACATCCCAAATACGGAACATCCGAACCATTCTCAAGCATCTCAATAATAGGTGCAAGATCATAAACTGACACTGCAACAATAGTATCCTCACTAGGTGCAAGTCCACTTAATTCAAGTCCTACAACCTCACCTGATGTATTTATCAAAATACCACTCTCTTTTTTAGAAGCGGCAATATCCGTTGTAATAATTGAATAATTATTATCATGCGCAGACACTTCATTGCTTGTTGAAGTAACAATTCCTGTCAAAATAGAATAATTAGTCTGTAGTGCAATTACCACAGACCCACGTGACATAGAGCTTGCCGCGCTAAGTTTAGCAACCACAATCTGAGATTTTGTCTGATTATCTAATAATGATTCATCCACTGATACAATTGCCATTCCTGTAATACTATCATATTTCACTACCATAGCATCTACTACAGTATCATTTGCAAATGTAACACTTAATTTATCAGCGCCCTCCACAAAGCTCTTCTCTGTAAGAATCAAAAGTTGCTTACCGTTATCTCCAACTACAAGTCCAACTGCCTGACCTTCTGTCTCATATGAATTGTTAAAGATATCTGTCCCATCAACAACTCTTGTTATACTAACAATTGACTTACTTGCACTTGCGCCAACCGAATATAATTGATTTTGAACATACTGATAATCTGAAATGCTCATTGTATAATCTGAATTTGCCGGCAACTCCACTATCTCAATAGTCTGGACCTGTGTATCCTGTTCAGTTTCATCATCAGATGCCACTGGTTCAGAATCCGATGACTTTGTAATAATCGGCATTGCAATGGCAAATACAACAATGGCTACCAGTGCAAACACCAATCCACACAATGCAGATATTCCCAGTTTGACGGCAACCTTCTTTTTATTTAATGGTTTTTCTTTTATTTTCTCACGGATAAAATCTTCCATCCCGGTCCTCATTCTTGTAATTTTACGTACGTATATATTATATTCACAAACTTAGCCCCTTGCAACCATTTTTACCTTTGCTATCAGCGGTTAATCCGTTATAATGGTTGAAGGAAGGATATTAGGAAAATGAACAATAAGGTATACAAGACACTCGAATACAACAAAATATTACAGATGCTCTGTGGATATGCAGCCTGTCAGGAGACAAAAGACAGATGCCTGGCACTTGAGCCAATTACAGATATAGATGAAATCAATCAGTTACAACAGACAACTTCAGATGCACTAAGCCGACTTTACAGACATGGCAACATCTCTTTTGTAGGCGTAAACAACGTACACGCATCACTCAAACGACTTGCGATTGGTGGTTCACTGAACACCTCTGAGCTTTTAAAAATAGCAGGCTTACTCGAAGTTGCAAAAAGAACAAAAGCATATGGACGTAATGCCTCTGACAACGATCAGACTGACTCACTAACTGGATTTTTTACAGAGATTGAACCACTTTCTAATCTTCACAACGAGATTAAACGCTGCATTCTCTCTGAAGAAGAAATCGCCGATGACGCCAGTCCGGAGCTTTTCAAGATAAGAAAATCCATTCGCGGCATGAATGACAGAATTCATGCTCAGCTTGCAAAAATCATGAACAACTCTACTACCCGTTCATATCTTCAGGACGCAGTGGTCACGATGAGAGATGGTCGTTACTGTCTCCCTGTAAAAGCAGATTCAAAATCACAGGTTCCTGGAATGATGCATGACCAGTCTTCCAGCGGTTCTACTGTTTTTATTGAGCCAATGGCTGTTGTAAACCTGAACAATGAATTGAAGGAACTCTTCATAAAAGAGCAGGACGAAATCAACGTGATCCTTGCCAAATTAAGTGAGGAGGTTGCTCTAAACGAAGCAGCAATCGAGCATGATTTTTTTATTTTATCTGAGCTTGATTTTATTTTTGCAAAGGCATCTCTTTCTAAATCCTACAATGGAGTTGCTCCCGTATTTAACACTGAAGGTCGTATCAACATCCGAAGAGGACGCCATCCTTTATTGGATGCAAAAAAAGTGGTTCCTATAGATGTAAGGTTGGGAGAGGAATTCAAACAGCTTATTATCACAGGTCCAAACACAGGTGGTAAAACTGTTTCCCTTAAAACAGTTGGCCTTTTGTCATTAATGGGGCAGGCAGGTCTTCATATTCCTGCTGCTGACCGTTCCCAGCTTTCTATTTTTGAAGAAATATTTGCTGATATTGGAGATGAGCAGAGTATCGAACAGAGTCTTAGTACTTTTTCATCTCATATGACCAACATAGTACAGATTCTTAAAAAAGCAGACAACAAGAGCCTTTGTCTCTTTGATGAGCTATGTTCCGGAACTGACCCTACAGAAGGTGCAGCACTTGCTATTTCTATTCTTAGCAAGCTTCATCTCTACGGAGCGATTACCATGGCAACCACACACTATAGCGAGTTAAAAGTATATGCTCTTTCAACTGACGGTGTTGAAAATGCCTGCTGTGAATTTGATGTGGAAACACTTAGCCCAACATATCGTCTATTAATTGGTATTCCAGGAAAAAGTAATGCTTTTGCCATTTCTTCTAAATTAGGACTTCCCGGTGAAATAATTGACGATGCACGAAACAGAATATCTGAAAAAGATGTAGATTTCGAAGAGCTTCTTGCCAATCTCGAAGCCTCTCGTCAGACTATCGAAAAGGAACAGATAGAGATAAATAATTACAAAGCACAGGTTGAGCAGCTCAAGAAAAAGCTTGAAGATAAAAATAAACGGATCGACCAAAGCAAAGACAAAATCATTCGTGAGGCAAATGAGGAAGCTCACAGAATCCTCAAGGAAGCTAAAGATTTAGCTGATAAGACCATCCGCAACTTCAACAAATATGGACAGGGTCAGGCTCCAATGAGCCAGATGGAAAAAGAGCGAAGTAATCTTCGTGACCAGATGTCAGCAAAAGAAAAACAGCTTTCGAGCATGAAAAAAGCAAGCCAAAAGAAAAATCATAACGCACCTAAAAAGCTTCGGCTTGGAGACAGCGTCCTAGTTTTATCTCTAAACATGAAAGGAACTGTTCACACTCTTCCAAATGCAAAGGGAGATTTATATGTACAGATGGGAATTCTTCGTTCACTTGTAAATATCAACGACCTTGTACTGCTTGAAGAAGAAACTTCACCAGCCAAAAAATTCAGTGGAAGCACAAGCAAAATCAAGATGAACAAATCAATGTCTGTTTCATCTGAGATAAATCTCATTGGTAAGACTTCAGATGAAGCAATTGCCCTTTTGGACAAATATCTTGATGATGCATATATAGCCCATCTTTCATCAGTACGCATTGTACATGGAAAGGGAACCGGAACACTTAGAAAAGCAGTTCACAACCACTTAAAGAGAATGTCCACCATCAAGTCATATCGTCTGGCTGAATTCGGCGAAGGCGATGCAGGTGTTACTATTGCAGAGTTTAAATAATTTATTAGGAGAATAGGTATGGCAACAAAACAGAAAATTCTTATTGTTGACGATGACAACAATATTGCAGAACTTATATCACTGTATCTGACCAAGGAATGTTACGATACAAAAATTGTAAATGGAGGGGAAGAAGCACTTCTTGCTTTTGATGCTTATGCACCCAATCTGATTCTTTTAGATTTGATGCTTCCCGGCATCGATGGTTATCAGGTTTGTCGTGAGATTAGAACAAAATCAAATGTTCCAATTATCATGCTTTCTGCAAAAGGTGAAATTTTTGACAAAGTTCTCGGTCTGGAACTCGGGGCAGATGACTATATCATGAAGCCTTTCGATTCAAAGGAATTGGTGGCACGTGTTAAAGCAGTCCTCAGGCGCTTCCAGCCGGCTAAACCAGAGCCGGTTACAACATCCGATATTAAATGTGTAAACTATACAGACTTATCTGTAAACTTATCAAACTACTCTGTCACATATGAGGGACATCAGGTAGATATGCCTCCAAAGGAATTAGAACTATTATACTTTCTGGCCTCATCACCAAATCAGGTATTTACCAGAGAACAGCTACTTGATCACATCTGGGGCTATGAGTATATCGGAGATACAAGAACCGTCGATGTTCATGTAAAACGAATTAGAGAAAAGATAAAAGACAAACCCCAGTGGAGCATTTCTACCGTATGGGGTATTGGATATAAATTTGAGGTATCAGAATGAAAAGGACCCTTACTATGAAGCTTTTGGTCTGTTATCTGTTATTCGGAGCTGTATCTTTTATCATTGTATGCACTTTTTCACAAATGCTGACGAAAAAAAATATAATAGACAACGAAGCATCCGCTTTGTATCGGGAATCGTCGCTGATTGCCTCTGAGTATGCGTCTGATTATTTCAACTCAGATTTTTCAGCATACGATTTTCAAGATCACATGGAACTGATTTCAGATTACCTTGAAGCCGATATCTGGGTCATAAACCCGGATGGTGAAATACTATTAAAAGCCTCCGATGCTTCTGTATTTCGTTCTAACAATAATAAAGAATTAAATACCCCCCCAAAAAAAGAAATAATCCAAGACTTTGACGTCACTGATTTTGGAAGCAGTTACTATACAATTGGAAATTTCTACGACAACTTCGATGAGGATACAATTTCTGTTTTCTCACCAATTACTGTTTCCTATCAGACACGTGGATATATTGTAATCCACAAGCCAGTGAGTAAATTGACAGATAACATTAACAACATTATGAATGTTTCCTTTTATACCGTTGGTCTGGTATTTCTGATTGCATTTACAATTTTTATTTTTGTGAGTTTTTCAATTAACCGACCACTCAAAAAAATCACAAACACAGCAAAGGAATATGCAAAAGGAAACTTTACAGACAAAATAGAGATTTACTCCAACGACGAGATAGGTTATCTTGCAAAAACCTTAAACTATATGGCTACAGAGCTTGGCACCCTCGAAGAAGACCAGAGAAAATTTGTTTCAAATGTCTCTCACGATTTTCGTTCTCCTCTCACTTCCATAAAAGGATATGTAGAAGCAATGAAAGATGGGACGATTCCTGTTGAGATGCAGGATAAATATCTGGGAATCATCCTTTTCGAAACAGAAAGACTTAATAAGCTTACACAAAGTCTTATTGATTTAAACAAATTCGGACACCATGGAATCAGACTCGATATTGCAGATTTTGATATCAACAACATGATTCGAATGACTATACTTACCTTTGAAGGTAAATGCATAGAAAAAAATATTGTTTTTGATCTTGTGCTGACTGGAAAAGAATTATTTGTCACAGCAGATATGACAAAGGTTCAGCAGATTCTTTACAACCTTATTGACAATGCTGTAAAGTTCTCCAAAAATGATTCAAGTATAAAAATCGAAACCAATATCAAGAACGAAAAAGTACTTATTTCTGTAAAAGACAGCGGAATCGGAATTCCAAAAGACAGCCTTTCAAAAATATGGGACCGTTTTTACAAAACGGATATTTCCCGTGGTAAAGATAAGAGAGGCACAGGCCTTGGACTTTCTATCGTAAAAGAAATAATTAATGCACACAACGAAAACATCAATGTAATAAGCACGGAGGGTGTAGGAACTGAATTTATCTTCACACTTCCTAAATCTAAAAAAGAGAGATAAAAAAAGAAGGACTAATAATCCTTCTTTTTTATTATTTCATCACGTACTTATTTTCCTGCGAATCAATAATGGTGTATGTTCCGACTATACTGTCATCTTCTGAATCATCAGTTCCAGCAGTATCATCATCTTCCACTTCATCTTCCACAAATCCGGAAGAATCAGCATTGATTGTTTTTCCAAACAAATCATAGGTAAACACAAATCCCTGCTCAGACTGGATTCGAAGGTAAATACGAATCTTATCATTGTTCAGGATTGGAACACTGTCTTCAATCTCCACAGTACCCTCTATCTGATTTGGTCCGTCTTCTTCCTCCGCCTGTTCAGTATCATCTACTTTATCCTCATCATCTACACTATCTTCTGTGTCTTCTTGTGATTCAGTGATAAGCTCATACACATCATATGACCTTACAACCGTTCCATTGTCTTCTAGAATCAACTCATATTTTGAAAAATCAAAATAGCCCTTATCAACAACAGACAAATCTACCGTAGTGTCCAATTTAATGTTGTTGTCCTCTAATGTTGGCTCATCACTCAACACACCAGATACAACATTATCAAAAAGCTTTGTCACACCTTCATAATCATCAAGAACTTCTGTACTTCTCTTATTTCCATCCTCAAACAAAAATGTCACATTGCCTTCATATGACTCCTCAAATGGAAGTGTAGCCTCGCCCACGAATTTAATACCGTCAAGATACAGCTTTATCTCATTCGTCCCAAAATACACCTTTGTTACAGTAGTATCCGTATACTCTTTTGGAATAACTTCAACGTAAACAGTATATGTCATATCATCAAAATTTGCTGACATAAGTGTAATCTTCCACTCTGAAATAAGACTAGCTTCCTCTTCGAGAGTTGCCTTAATGTTGTCCTGCATAGTCTGAACATCCGACAAAATAACAGCCGTATTATCTGATGTGTATGAAACCTGTGCATCCAGCTTATTTATTTTTTTGTACAACAATACAGATACCAGTGACACTCCAACCAGAAGTGCCACAATTATCAGATTAAAAATATTTTTCTTAAAATTCATTATTCTTCTGATGCTTCCTTTGCAACAATCGCAATTCCAAGTTCTTCAAGCTGCGCCTCATCAACAGTTCCAGGAGCCTCTGACATTAAATCAGATGCATCCTTTACCTTAGGGAATGCAATTACATCCTTAATATTCTCTGTGTGGAGCATATGCATACAGATTCTGTCAACACCGTATGCAAGTCCTGCGTGTGGTGGAACACCATATGAGAATGCGTCGAGAAGGAAACCAAACTGCTCGTGTGCACGTTCTTTTGTAAATCCTAAAAGCTCGAACATCTTCTCCTGAATATCATCCTGGTGAATACGGACTGAACCACCACCAAGCTCTGTTCCGTTTAATACAATATCGTAAGCCTTTGCTCTTACTGCGCCCTGGTCCTCATCAACCTTATCCCAATCCTCTTCCATAGGCATTGTGAATGGATGATGCATAGCAAGGAATCTGTTCTCCTCGTCTGACCACTCGAATAATGGGAACTCTGTAACCCATAAGAAGTTGTACTTGTTCTCATCGATAAGACCAAGCTCTGCTCCTAACTGGAGACGGATTGCACCAAGTACATTCCATACTATCTTATGCTTGTCAGCCGCAAAAAGAAGTAAGTCTCCCGGTTTTCCACCCATTTTTTCTACTAATGCTTTAAGCTCATCCTCTGTCATGAATTTTGCAAAAGATGATTTGTATGTTCCATCTTCATTGATGCAAAGATATGCAAGTCCCTTTGCTCCATATCCTTTTGCAAATTCAACCAATTTATCAATTTTCTTTCTAGGCATTGCACCCTGTCCCTCAACACAGAGACCACGAACAGTTCCACCATTCTCAAGTGCGCCTGTAAATACACCAAATCCACATCCCTTTACAACGTCTGATACATCGCAAAGCTCCATACCGAAACGTGTATCCGGTTTGTCTGAACCATAACGGTCCATCGCTTCCTGCCAAGGCATACGTGGGAATGGAATCTGAACCTCAATTCCAGCAGCCTCTTTGAAAAGATGTTTCAAAAGTCTCTCATTTACGTCGATTACATCATCCACATCAACGAATGAAAGCTCCATATCAGCCTGTGTAAACTCAGGCTGTCTGTCTGCACGTAAATCCTCATCACGGAAGCAACGTGCAATCTGGAAATATCTGTCATATCCTGAAGCCATAAGAAGCTGTTTAAAAATCTGTGGCGACTGCGGAAGAGCATAAAAATGTCCATTGTGAATACGGCTAGGAACGAGATAATCTCTTGCTCCCTCTGGAGTAGATTTACAAAGAATTGGTGTCTCAATCTCTAAAAACCCCTCATTTGCCATAAAGTCACGCATGATTCTAAGTACATTACTTCTAAGCATAAGATTTCTCTGAATATCAGGACGACGAAGATCAAGATAACGATACTTAAGTCTTGTCTCCTCATTTGTCTTAGAATTCTCCTCAATCTGGAATGGAGGAGTCTGTGACTCTGAAAGTATTCTAAGTGATGTAGCAATAATCTCAATATCACCTGTCTTTAAGTTCTCATTTACAGCTGCAGAACGTTTCTGTACTGTTCCTTCAACTGCAATAACAAACTCAGATCTAAGTGTTCCCGCTTTTTCAAAGCCTTCTGCTCCAACACTGTTCTCATCAAATACAATCTGTAAAATTCCACTTCTATCTCTTAAGTCTACGAAAATCAGACTTCCTAAATTTCTTCTCTTCTGTACCCATCCCATAACAGTGACTTTCTCACCGATGTTGGCATTAGATACTTCTGTACATCTATGGCTTCTATGTAAGCCCTGCATTGATTCTGCCATTTTTTCCTCCTAATTTGCTATATAATTAATCCCTGTTAAAGAACTCCACAAACTCTTCATATCCGTCTTTTGTGAGCTGCTCCTTCTGGAATTTTTTGTTCTTATTCATACGAACAACAAGTACCTGCTGTCCGTTCTTACGAGCTTCGCTTGCCTGTTTCATTACATCAACAAGCTTCTCTGCCGGATATTTTTTCTCAACAAGATAAGCAACCTTCTTTGGACTCTCTGGAATCTTGAAACCACTCTCCATAAGAAGAAGAATGATTCTCTCAAAACCAATTGAAAATCCACATGCTGGTACATCTTTTCCTGTGAATTTACCAATCATCTTGTCATATCTTCCACCGCCACCGCATGCAGCACCAAGCTCTGGCATTGAGATTTCAAAAATAGTTCCTGTATAATATCCCATTCCTCTTACAAGAGTTGGGTCAAAAACAAGTGTAAACTCAGCACCCTTTGTTGCATTTACAGCAGTTGCAATCTCTGTCATATTTGAAACAACTTCTTCCTCGAGGAAATCTCCAAGTGTCTCAGCAAGGAAAGCAACACCTTCTGCAACATCCTTTTTCTCCTCAAGAAGTTTGAAAAGTCCAAGATATTTATCGATAGATTCCTGTGGGTGTCCGGCTTTTAAAAGTTCCTCCGCCACGCCTTCTACACCTATTTTATCCATTTTATCCAATGTTATGAACAATCCATCGTAATCTTCCTCTGCAAATCCAGAGTAAGCAGCCATAGCTTTTAAGATTCTTCTCTCATTGATTCTGATTTCAAAATTCTTGAATCCAAGCTTTCCGATTGTAGTTGTTGTAGCTGTTATAAGCTCGATTTCAGCAAGATTACTTGGCTCACCGAGAATATCAATATCACACTGTGTAAACTGTCTGTAACGACCTCTCTGTGGTCTGTCAGCTCTCCATACACTTCCCATCTGAAGTGCTTTAAAAGGTGAAGGAAGGTCATTTGCATTGTTTGAATAAAAACGTGAAAGTGGAACTGTAAGGTCATAACGCATTCCAAAATCAACAACATCTGACTCGTCCTTTGCAGTCTCGAGATTCAACTTTTCTCCACGCTTCATTACCTTGAAAATAAGTTTCTCATTCTCTCCACCCTGCTTGCTTGTAAGGTTTGCAATGTTCTCCATGCAAGGAGTCTCGATAGGAGTAAAACCAAAGCTTCTGTATGTCTCTTTGATTACGTTTGTCACATAATCACGAATTTCCATCTCAGCTGGTAAAATATCCTTCATTCCGTTAACCGGCTTTTTACTTAATGCCATCTTACTTCCTCCATTTTGTCTATTTTACGGGCAATCATCTCATCGATTCGCTCCAAATAATTCTTAACATCTTTTACATTTTCTACTCTGTCGATTTTCCTATTTCCATCGGCATTTAGTTCAGGAAGCACAAACTTTGTTGAAGCACCTGCACCAAGTGCCATTATAGTCTGTTTTTCCTCCATAATCAAGATATTATATACGCCAGCCTTGCCTGGTGCAGCATATCCCACGTTCTCCATATTGCCAGCCATTCCCTTCTGGCGATACAGATAATATGGTTCAAGTCCCATTTGTCTGCAATACTCTTCACACAAATCCATATGCTCCTGGGTATTTACCATCTGCATATCCTGGTAACGGTCTTTAAAAACAGTGAGTCTTGCCGCTCTTTTTACAGCAAGTGAATGAACAGTTACATTGTCAGGACCAAGCTCTTTGATGATTTCCATTGTATTTTTAACATCCTCAAGGTTTTCCTCCGGAAGCCCCATGATAAGGTCCATATTTATATTGTCAAAGCCCAGCTCTCTTGCCATTTTAAAACTGTTTATTGTATCTTCAACAGAATGATGTCTTCCTATTATATCAAGGGTCTTCTGCTTCATGGTCTGAGGGTTAACAGATATTCTGCTGATTCCGTTTTTCCTAAGAACCTCTAATTTTTCCCTTGTAATCGAGTCCGGTCTTCCAGCTTCAACTGTAAACTCCAGACAATCTTTTAAATCAAAGCTGCATTTTATCTTGCGGATAAGTCTGTCAAGCTGCGCCGGATTTAATGTGGTAGGAGTTCCTCCTCCTATATAAATGGAATTAAGCTTCTTGTGATAAAATTTAGCCGCAGTAAAATCAATCTCTTTCTCAAGTGCGTCCAGATACAAATCCACTTTGTCCTTCCACACTCCAAGGGGATAAGATGTGAAGGAGCAATACGCACAGGTACTTGGACAAAATGGAATTCCTATGTAGAGACTGTATCCGTTCTCGTAATCAACCTTTGATAACAGTTCCTTTTCTCTTTTGGCAATCCCAATAGAAAGATTTATTTTCTCATCACTGGCGAGGTAATTCTCTTTTATATAGTCAAAAGCCAAATCTTCATCCATTCCATCTTCAAGACACTTCATAGCAATCTTTGTAGGGCGAATTCCTGATAAAGTTCCCCAAGGCAGGCCTCTTTTTAATCCCTTTTCAAGCATCTTATACAAAGCAATTTTTAATCTGTTTTTAGTGTCCTTACGATTTGCGGAATCCACATCAACTTTCACTGTAGTATCTTCAAAACTCCAGTTAATTGTAATTTCGTTGCCTACATAGTCTATTTTGAAAACATAAAGTGCATCAGAAAAATCTTCATCTCCATCCATCTCGTGATGTGTACAGGCAAGATTTTTACCAGACACCTCTTCTGGCAGGCAGCTATAGTACATTTCCACATCCTCATGCGGAAAAAACTCCTTCAGAAGTGAATGTACATCATATTCAAAATCCGGTTTGTTAAATAATACTACTATCATAGATACGGGTTATACATCCTCTCATTTTCAATCGTTGTAAAATCATTGTGTCCCGGAAAAACATCTGTGTTCTCAGGCAAAGTAAGAAGTTTTTCTTTTACGCTTCTTACCAAGTCTGACATGCTGCCCTTCTTAAAATCAGTTCTTCCTATGGAACCGCAGAATAAGGAATCTCCTGTAAATACCACGTTCTCATATGCAAAATAGTAACAGCATCCACCTGGTGTATGCCCTGGTGTATGAAGTACTCTTATATGAAAACCAGCAAGATCAATTTCCTGCTCGTCTTTTAAGAAAACATCTGCTCTGTATTCTTCTGGTTTCTGTATCATCCAGCTGGCATTTGTCTCCACATCGGTAAGAGTCTCCTTGTCATCTTCATGAACGTATATCTTTATTCCATATTCATCTGCCAGCTCCTCTGCTGCTGATGCATGGTCAAAATGTGCATGAGTAAGAAGTATTGCAACTGGTTTATATTCGTTTTCTTTTATCTTTTCTGAGAGCTTTTTGGCTGCTGCTCCCGGATCAATAATAATCATTTCTTTTGTCTCTTTGTTCACCGCAAAGTAACAGTTTGTCTGTACAGGACCAACTACAAAATGGTCAATTTTTAAATTCGACATATTTTCTCCTATCTTTCCAAGAAAACCACCGGTAATTAGCCGGTGGTTCTTTCTACATCAATTACGTTCTCAATCTGTCTGAGTTTCTCTATAAGGGCACCAATCTGAGCTCTTCCTTTTATGTTGAAAAACACCTCTATTGTTGCTACGCCCTGTTTACTTGTATTTGAATGAATTCCGTTAATATTTATTTCTTTTTCTGTAAAAATCCTTGAGATATCTACCAAAAGACCCGGTCTGTCATTACAGAATATCTTGAGTGCAGCCTGATATACTGCATTTTTATCTTCATATGCGGAATCCTGCCACTCCGCCTCGATAAGTCTGGCTTTCTCAAGCTGTGAAAGATTCATGACATTTACACAGTCTGTTCTATGGATTGATATTCCTCTTCCTCTGGTAACAAATCCTACGATTTCATCTCCTGGAACAGGACTACAGCATCTTGAAAAATGAACTGCGACATCATACAGACCATGAACAACAATTCCACTCCTAGACTTCGGCTGAGACTGAGGAGCCTGCGACTTATCTGCGATATTTTCTAGAATATCCTCATCACTTACAGGTACAATATGATCTTTCTTGTACTCCTCGTACATTCTGTTTACGACCTGGCTTTCTTTTAATCCACCATGTCCTACAGCTGCAAGAGCTGAATCCCAGTCATGAAATCCATATTTTCTAAGAATCTTTGCCTGATACTCGCTTTTATTTATTTCTGAAAAATTGATTGCATGTGCCTTTGCATAGGCAACCATCAATTCTTTTCCATGGACTATATTTTCTTCTTTGAGCTCACTCTTAAACCACTGATTTATCTTGTTTTTAGCCTGTGTGCTCTTTACAATTTTAAGCCAGTCCCTGCTTGGGCCTCTTGAATTCTGTGAGGTAATGATTTCAATCTGGTCACCATTTTTAATCACGTAATCTATTGTAACCAGTTTACCATTTACCTTTGCTCCAACCATTTTATTTCCAACTGCCGAATGAATGCTGTAGGCAAAATCAATTGGAGTTGAGCCATTTGGAAGGTTCTTTACATCACCTGAAGGTGTAAATGCGAATACGTTGTCCGAAAAGAGATCAAGATCACTCTTTAAAAGACTCATAAATTCTTTATTGTCAGACATGTCCTGCTGCCACTCAAGAATCTGTCTAAGCCAGCTAAGCTTCTCCTCCTCCGTTACAGTAGTCGCTGTTGCATTTCCATTGTTTGCTTCTTTGTATTTCCAATGTGCTGCGATACCGTATTCTGCTGTACGATGCATCTCATAGGTTCTAATCTGTATCTCAAAAGGTTGTCCACTTGGACCAATCAGTGTAGTATGAAGCGACTGATACATATTCTGCTTTGGCATTGCGATGTAATCCTTGAAACGACCTGGAATTGGTTTGTATTTCTCATGCATAATTCCAAGTACTGCATAACAATCCTTGATGGAATCCACAAGGATTCTGATTGCAAACAAATCATATATCTGGTCAATCGTCTTATCCTGATTAACCATCTTCTTGTAAATACTAAAGAAATGCTTTGCTCTTCCGTATATTTCTGCCTTGATTCCGGATTCCTTTATATACTCAGTTACATCATTTACAAGTCCTTGAATATAGTTCTCTCTTTGATTTTTTCTAAGTGCAACTTTTTCTACTAAATCATAATATGCATCAGGATTCAGGTATTTCATTGCCAGGTCATCAAGCTCAATTTTAATCTTGCTGATACCTAATCGCTGCGCAATTGGACAATAAATATCCTGCGTCTCTCTTGCAATTCTAACCTGCGCTTCCTTCGACTGGTACTTTAACGTACGCATATTGTGAAGTCTGTCCGCAAGCTTTATCATAATAACTCGAATATCCTTTGCCATGGCAAGGAACATCTTTCTAAGGTTCTCCGCCTGCATCTCGAGTCTGTCTGCATTCTTGTCTTTTCCACTTTTTGCATTGTCTGCCAAATGAAGATGCTGCAACTTGGTAACACCATCTACCAATAGTGTAACGTCCTCTCCAAACTGCTCCTTCATCTCCTCAGGAGTCATTACAGTATCCTCAAGCACATCATGAAGAAGTCCTGCCGCAATTGTCTCCTTATCTAACTCAAGCTCGGCCAATATTCTTGCTACACAAAGAGGATGAATAATGTATGGCTCTCCAGATTTTCTAACCTGTCCCTCATGGGCATCATAAGCAACCTTGTACGCTTTCTCTACAAGGGTCGTATCCGCCGAAGGATGATACTTCTTGATTTCTGCAATCAGCTCATCAAACAAATCCTCAGGGCTTGTAAAATCTTTAGTTCCACGTATTCCACTTGACTCTGAACGAAACTCTTCCGCAATTCGCTCAAGTTCTTCTGCTGAATAGTCTGCCACAGGCCTCACCTCTTTAGATATAATTTATAATTATATTTTATTTTTTTAGAAATTGCAATCATTATAGAGTGTGTAATTATTGAGGTTTACAATTATTTTGCTTGAAATTATTTTGTTTTAAATTATTATGATGAAAATCATTTTGATAAAAATTGTTGCGGCTTGACTAGCCCGGCTAATTATCATCGGGCTTTATTCCTTTCTCGCTCGGATTCTTTTCCTTTCGTACCTGTTCCTTTTTCTTTCGTACCGGGAAAAGTCACTCCAGCAAAGCTTTTTTGCTTCTCTGGAGTGACTTTTTTCTTATCTTGTGCTCCTGCTCGCTCAATTTTCTCCCGCAAAGTCACTCCAGCACGGCCTTTTTGCTTCTCTGGAGTGACTTTTTTCTTATCTTGCGCTCCTGCTCGCTCAATTTTCTCCCACAAAGTCACTCCAGCACAGCCTTTTCGCTTCTCTGGAGTGACTTTTACAGATTTACTCCCCGACTCTATCACATTCTACATGAGATAAGTCCCCTTAAAATTGATTATCTTAAGTTTAGCGCTATCTTTATATTCTCACCATAATCCTTTCCACTTTTGTCAAAAATAAGTATATGTTCCATATCCTTGCTTCTGTCCTTAAACGCCGGATACAAAAAACCACAAATCGGTTCACCAGGTTCGTAGTCATTATCTACCGGAAAAATAGATGCAATCAGATAATCATACACTTCTTCTGATTCCCATTGGGATTCATTATCCTTTCCTTTTAGTGGTACATCATAACTACCACGGAAAATAAATAAAGCAAATTGACAGTCAAATGGAATCTGTTCACCAAATATCTCATAAAAAGTCTCCATCAGAGCGTCATTTTTGAGATTTTCTGTACATACAGAATCGAGAAGTGTGAGCATTCTATCTTTCCCTCTTGCGTATTCAGGAATCCGTACTTCTTTAAGCTCTTGATTCGTTTCAGAAAAGAGAACAGCTTTTGCAAGTTCTATATTCTTTGCCTTATCAGCTGATGTCAAATTAAGAAAATTAGTATTAAATGTTCCATCCACAAAGCCTTCTTCATCATAATAAGCACCGGCAATTCTCGTAAAATTACTTCTTGCAACTGTCATCCTTCTAGTAAGTTCAAGCATGTCTTCTCTATTTATCATTTTTACCTTCTTCCTATTAATTCACTTGAAATTTTCACGAACGCCTCTGCGTTCTTGCTGCGGAATGCGCGTCAGCTTTTCTAACATTTTCATCTGTGTATTCCTTCAATCCTCGGTCGGGTTTATTCTCAGTTGGAGATTGGATTCCCACTGAGACGAATTTGAAATATACTCACCTGTGTTATGAAATGGGAGTCTTCTACAACTGAGATAATCTGATTATTCATAGTCGGGATTCTCCATGTTATTTTACTGCCTGATATCATAATCACCCAAACTAAGCAGTAAATCTCATAAAATCACTTACACATATTTGCTTTTTATACTTATTTTAAGCCTATTTTACTGCCTACTCAAGTTTCTAATTTTATAAGCCGTAAATGCAATTCTTCTAAGGTTGTGTTTGAAAGTTCAGGCAGTTTAAATTGATAATTGTAAGTCCAACACATTACATCCGACATTTAAAGCTGCCACATCTCATCTAGCCATTTCAATTCCATTTACTTCAATTAAATTTACTTCAATTCCACCAAAAAGGCGATTGTACACTTATCCCAAACGTACAATCGCCATTTCAAGTCATCAACATCTAATCAAATCCAATTATCCAATTATCCAATTATCCAATTACCATCTTAACGCCACCAAACATTCCAGCATTGTTTCCAAGTGTTGCAAGTTTGATTTCTGTCTCACGACTTGCATGGAATGCATTTGCTTTGAAGCTTTCTTTGGCTGTGTTGATGATGATATCTCCTGCTTTTGAGAGACCTCCACCTACTACGAATACCTCTGGGTCAACTACACAGGAAATTGTAGCTAATGCTTTTCCAAGTAATCCCATTGAATACTCAACTGCTGCTAATGCAGCTGCATCGCCTTCTTTTGCTGCATCACATACATCTTTTGCTGTAAAGCCTGCATCAAGACTGAGCTTTGTAGCCACATCTCTATGAGATGCTATATATTTCTCTGCCACACTTACAAGTCCATTTGCTGATGCGTATTGCTCAAGACATCCTTTTTTGCCGCATCCACATGTAACTTCCTCATCATCTACCATTGGAATGTGTCCGATTTCACCTGCGGCTCCGTTTGTTCCGGAAATGATTTTACCGTCACGAATAATTCCACCGCCGACTCCTGTTCCAAGAGTAACCATTACTACGTTCTGGAAGCCTTTTCCGCCGCCCATCCACATCTCGCCGAGAGCTGCTACGTTGGCATCATTTCCAGCCTTTACTTTTAATCCGCCACAAAGGTCTGAAAGTGTTGTCTCAACATTGAAAACACCCCATCCGAGGTTTACACACTTAAATACTGTTCCGTCCTCACCAACTGGTCCTGGAACACCCATTCCGATTCCCTCAACATCATCATTTGTAATTGAGTTCTTAGTATTGTTCTCTTCGATTGCTTTTGCTATGTCAGAAAGAATTAATTCTCCACCATTTTCTGTTCTTGTTGGAATCTCCCAAGTATCAATTAGTTCTCCTGTTGTATCAAAAAACCCCATCTTGATAGTTGTTCCACCGATATCTACTCCGTATGCGTATTTCTTCATTACCGTTCCTCCAAAAAGTGTTCTTCATCAATAAAACTATTGTATTTCTATATCCGTTTTTTTTCAATACATTAAACAGTATTATCGTTTTTTTTCGTAAATAGTGACATTTTATTGTTAAAAAACTGGTCTTCCACAGAAAATTATTATTTCTTTCTCTTGTACAAGATGTATCTGTTAAAAACGTGTCCATCTGTATCAATTTTTCCTGCGTACTCAAATCCAAGCTTTTGCGTAAGACCAATAGACGCAATATTTTTTTCATCTATGAGACAATTGATTTTATCAAATTCAGTATTTTGCCAGGCATAGTTTATTACAAATCTGCATACTTCAGTGGCATATCCCCTGCCCTGATATTCAGGTGCAATCATATAACCAAGTTCCAGCTCAGATTCGTCGCCGTATTGACGATGTTCAAGTCCAGCTCTTCCTATAAGCTCTTTTGTTGTCCTGTCAAAAATAAGCCACATTCCGTATTCGTAGTAACCATACATGTGACGGATATATGCCTTTTGGTATTCTTTTTCCTGTTCATAATCAAACAATGGTTCCATGAAATCAGTCATGTTCGGCTTTTCGTATAACTCAAACAGGCTGTCCAAATCTTCCATAGAAAATTCTCTGATACTGCACCTTTTGGTTTCTCCAATAGTCCATGGGATTCCATGATAACGCATTCTCACCCGGTCTAAATATTTCTCGTCTATCTCCTCAAGATTTTGAACCACATAGTTTGTATGTAAAAAAGAACTGCTGCCATCAACAAAATAGCCAACGGTTGCAACGCCTGCCTGATTTGCTATCTCAATCTGGGAATTATCTGTCACAATCCAAATAGCATCTTCTGCTGACACCTGTTGCTCTGCCAAAAAACACAAAAGTTCGTCAGCCTCTGAAATATCAGGCATTTTCAAGACATTACAAAAAGAGGCAAGCATCAAACTTGCCTCTAACTTTGTATCTAAATCTTTTTCTCTCAAGCAATTTTCTCTTAAACTGCTATCTTCTGAAGAATATCTCTTCTCAAAAAGAATAACCATTAAAGTGTCTCCGGTTCTGGATAATCAACTCCGAAAGTCTCAACTGTTACTGTCTTCATAACCTGATCCTCAAGTGGACGATCCATGTAGTCAGTTGGAATCTCAGCGATTTTGTTTACAACATCCATTCCCTCTGTAATTTTTCCAAAAGCAGCGTACTCGCCGTCAAGATGTGGTGCATCCTTGTGCATGATAAAAAACTGGCTTCCTGCAGAATCAGGAATCATTGTACGAGCCATTGAAAGAACACCTGGTGTGTGAGCCAAATCATTTTTGAAACCATTGCTTGAGAACTCACCCTTGATGCTGTATCCTGGGCCGCCTGTTCCATTTCCGTCCGGATCTCCACCCTGAAGCATAAATCCACGGATTACTCTGTGGAAAATTACTCCATCATAAAAATTGTGGTTGATAAGACTGATAAAATTGTTTACTGTGTTTGGAGCGATTTCAGGATAAAGCTCAGCTTTCATCACGTCTCCATTTGCCATTGTAATTGTCACGATTGGATTCTGTGCCATTATGTTTTCCTCTTTTCTTCTATATTTTTTGATTTACCTCTAGTTGGAGAATACTCCCACTTGCTAAAGTACTTATTTTGTAAGAGCGTCAACCACTTTAGGAAATTCCATAAAATGAGATGCCTTCACTAATATTGTATCCTTTGGCTGTACAAATTCTTTTAATTCAGCAGTCATGCTGTCTACATCCTCAAAATAATGAATATCGCAGTCCGGATTTTTTTCAGCTGCTGCCTTTGCATAATTTTCGGCAAGCTTTCCTGCTGCAAAAAGTACAGGGATTTTGTACTCACCAACTGCTGTTCCCACTTCATAGTGAAGTGCCGCTTCGTCATCTCCCAGCTCTCCCATATCTCCAAGTACTGCAATTGTGCGTCCACTTGCATGAGATAAAACTTCAATTGATGACTTCATGGAAACAGGATTTGCATTGTAGCAATCATCTATTACTGTAACGTCATTTGCTTTGATAAAATTCGTACGCCCTGCAATTGTTGTAGCAGCTTCGATTCCAGACTTAATCTGCTCAAGGGTAAGACCAAGCTGCAGACCAACTGCTGTAGCAGCCATTGCATTGTATACGTTATGTTCTCCCGGGATAGTAATGTGAGCCGAGAAATCACCTTCTGGTGTGAAAAAATGAGCTTCCATTCCTTCAAATCCCAGATTTTTCACATCTTCAACATGTATCATATTGCCACCTGATTTTCCATAAAAAATAGCAGGCTTTCCATTTACAACCTCTTTTGTCGCCAGCTTATCATCATCGCCGTTAAGCACTGCAACCCCGTCCGGCATCATATGCTCGAAGCTTTCTGTTTTTGCTTTTAACACGCCATCTCTGTCCCCAAGAAATTCAAGATGACAGTAACCTATATTGGTAATAACCATCACATCAGGACAAGCCATTGTTGCAAGCCTGTGCATCTCATTAAAATCCGAGATTCCCATCTCAAGAACTGCCACCTCATGTTCTGGTCTTATTCTAAAAATAGTAAGTGGAAGACCAATCTCATTATTGAAATTGCCCGCAGTCTTTAAGACGTTAAACTTCTGCGAAAGTACAGATGAAATCATCTCTTTTGTACTTGTCTTTCCAACGCTTCCAGTAATTCCTACAACCGGAATGGTGAGATTTTTCCTGTAAAAAGCAGCTATTTCTTTCATTGCATCTGTGGAAGAGTCCACAAGGATGTAAGGCCCCGCCGGATTATCCAGTTCCTTTTCTGACAATACAGCCAGCGCTCCCTGGTCAAAAACCTGTGGAATAAAATCATGTCCATCCACACGTTCTCCTTTTATGGGAATAAATAAAAATCCTTTTTCTACCTGTCTGCTGTCTGTCACAGCACCGGTAATCTGTTTTCCTAAAAGAGCTTCATCTCCTACGTATTTTCCATCACAGGCTTTTGTGATATTTTCCAAGGTAAGACTTTTCATTTCTGACATAATTTACCCCTCATATTTCTTCAGCGAAATTGCTATTAAATGCTCACAAAGCTGATTATAGTTCACACCAACTGCTGCCGCTTCCTGTGGCAAAAGACTTGTCGCTGTCATACCAGGAAGAGTATTAGCCTCAAGACAGAAAATCTCGTTCTTCTCATTGAGAAGGAAGTCGGTTCTTGAATATGTATCTAATCCAATCACACGGGCAACTTCCTCTGCATAATGCTGCATTTTCTCTGTCACATCATCTGGCAATTCTGCCGGACATGTCTCTACTGCGCTACCTGCTTTGTATTTATTCTTATAATCATAAAAACCTTCGATTGGGGCAATCTCTATTACCGGAAGAGCTTTTCCCTCGATAACACCTACAGAGAACTCTCTTCCCTGTACGAACTCTTCTATGATAAGCTCATTCTCCCACTTAAACGCATCATCTAAGGCTTTTGAAAAATCAGCTTCTTCTCTTACGATAGTGACTCCGATGCTTGAGCCTCCACAACAAGGCTTTACGATACATGGCAAGCTTACGTCAAGCTTTGATAAATCATCTTCTCTTGTAGCTCTTGTCATTGAAATTCCCTTTGGAGTAGGAATGCCGTTTGCAATAAAAAACTGCTTTGCAGTATCTTTATTCATGGCGATTGCTGAGCTTAAATAATCGCTTCCTGTGTATTTGATTCCAAAAAGGTCAAAAGCTGCCTGAATTTTTCCGTTTTCTCCATTTTCTCCATGAAGGGCCATAAAAACAATATCTGACATCTGACAGAGTCTGATAACATTTGGTCCGAAGAAACAATCTGACTGATCCTTTCTGGATGCCTTTACTTTCGCCAAATCAGGAGCTTCTGTTGGAATATCAGAAACCTTTACACTGATTTCATCAGCTCTGTCAAAAATTCCAGTCAGCTCCTCTTCCTTATCACTATATCCCATAAAAACATCAAGTAAAATAACACGATGTCCATTCTCTTTAAGGGCTTTTGAAACCATGCTTCCTGTTTTAAAAGAAACATCTCTTTCTGTACTAAGTCCTCCTGCCAGTACTACGATATCCATAATATTCCTCTTTTCTTTACTGTTCATTTTGAACGATATTCTTTGAAATTATAACATCTTCAATTTGCATACTCAAGATTTTTACAGTAATTGTAATAATTTCAGTAACTTTCATCCATTAGCGACATGAGCCGCCATGCGCACAAAAGAAAAAGCGCTGGTATAACCAACGCTTTTAAGAAGTCCTCCATATCTTTATCATTTGTTCATAACTTTACTACAATTAACAGCCTCGCAAAAAAGAAAATAATCTCACAAAAATGCGCCGCCCTGTCTTGTCCTTTTCTTTTAGTGTTTTCCCATAATCAAATACCAGATTTTCATATTGTTTAAGAGGCATACCCTCAACGTTAAACAATATCTGGCTAAGAATATTGTCTTCGTAGTAATTACTTGCCTGATTGCTTTGCTCAATCAAATCCATAACGTCGATTATGCATTCATTCATTCCCCATTTCCTCCTCATAATCGGAGTACTTCTTACATTTCCCATACTAAACCTATCACTGATATTGTTTCACAGAAAAACTGTTTTGTCCAGTTGCGTTTCGCAACCATCATTTACATTTGTCTGGCATTGCTTTAGTGCATCGCGTGCACCCCTGCAAGGGCGAAAGCCATAACTGTTTTCTGAAAACTGTTCTTCATAAATCGGAGAAAGTACTTGTGTAATTGCCTGTTGAAAAACACAGTCAACTACCGTTGGTACTCCCAGTTTTCTAAACTCGCCTTTTGTTTCTTTGGGTATCTCTACCCTTCGGACTGGATTGGGTTTGTATTTTCCATCCATTAACTGCTGTTTCAGTTGCTCTCCGTTGTCTCTGAGGAACGATAGAAGTTTATCCACGCTCATCCCATCGACTCCGCCTGCTCCTTTATTAGATTTTACCTTCTTATATGCTTGATTAAGATTGTCATTCGATAAAATCTTTTCCATCAGTTTGTCCGTTTGAAAATCTGTGACGATGTCGTTGTTTTCAGTAATCCTCTGACAGGCGGACACTTCTGCATACTCTTTCTGTTCCGCAGATACCATTTGCAGATAGTCTTCAATATGAAGTTGTCTGTCCTTAAGTCCATCTTTGGTTACATTCATTTACTCACATCTCCTAAAGTTCAGTCCTTCTCACTACTAGGGCGGATTAGGGACTCTCACCCATTAGAAACGTGCGCCGCAAGGCGCACAACGAAATAAAAGCTGCCACTTTCGTGACAGCCTTTAATCTTTAAATCCCCTTAATTTAATACTCAGGCTCAATCAAACCGTAAGTATTTCCTTTTCTCTTGTAAACTACATTTACTTCATCTGTTTCAGCATTTCTGAATACGAAAAAATCATGTCCTGTGAGCTCCATCTGGATGCATGCATCCTCTGGATACATTGGTTTCATACCGAATCTCTTGGTACGAACAATCTTTACTTCTTCATCATCTTCTTCAATGTCTGCCTCAATAAACTCCTGTTTAAATGACTCTGCTGCTGCAAGCTTCTTAGATGTAATTCTTGTTCTGTATTTCTTCAACTGTCTCTCGATAACCTCCTCAACGAGATCAATTGATACATACATATCATTGCTAACCTGCTCTGAACGAATCACATGTCCCTTTGTAGGAATTGTAACCTCTATCTTCTGTCTCTCTTTCTCAACACTAAGTGTAACATAAACATCTGTGTCAGGTTTAAAGTACTTCTCAAGCTTTGAAAGCTTATCCTCAACTGCCTCCTTAATACCTTCTGTTAAATCAATATTTCTTCCTGTGATTGTAATTCTCATGTTGTCCAACCCCTTTGCAGTTTATTTGATACGGGTTTGTATCATGTGAATATTATACCATAAATAAAAATTTGAGCAATGATTTTTATGCAACTTTATCAATAAATATTAAATTTCATCAAACTCGGCAAGCTGTGAACTCAGCTCCTCCCACAGCTCCATATCTTCTAAAATAAGTGCCTCTAATTCATCAATCTGGTTCTGTATCTCGGTGAGCTTTGAATAGCTTGACTGATACTCAGGTCTTAGCATTTCCTGTTTTAATTCATCAAGCTTTGCTTCCTTCTCGGCAAGCTCTTCTTCCGCTCTTTTTACCTTTTTCTCGATTTTGGAACGCTCTTTTCCAGGATTATAATATGGCTTTTTCGCAGGTTTTACTTCAGTTGATGAAGCTTCTCCCTTTTGACTGATTGCACCACCGAAAACTGCATTTCCCTTGTAACCGCCATCCTCAAGAGCGGCCTCTCTATCAAGCTTCTCCTGATACTGCTCATATCCAAACGGATAAAGGTTAGTTGTTCCATCCTCGAACACCAGTAGCTGAGTTGCTACTTTTTTTACAAAATATCTGTCGTGGGATACGAAGATAAGTGTTCCCTTAAAATCCCTAAGCATGCTCTCAAGAGTCTCTTTTCCTACAATATCCATGTGGTTGGTTGGCTCATCAAGAATCAGAACATTCGGCTTATTTTTCAAGATTTTACACAGAGCAAGTCTTACCTTTTCTCCACCGGAAAGCATATCTACATTCTTGAATACATCCTCTCCTGTAAACAAAAAAGCTCCTAAAGCATTTCTCGCCTCTGTCTCTGTAAGGTTCGGATATTCATCCCAAAAATCGTCAAGAACGGTTTTGCCGCTTGAATACATAGCCATCTGCTGGTCAAAGTATCCAATCTGGACATTTGTACCGAAAGTATACTCTCCTGAAAGAGCTGGAATTTTTCCTACAAGAGTCTTTAGGAAGGTTGATTTCCCAAGTCCGTTTCCACCGAGAATTCCAAGCTTCTCACCCTTTTTCAAATCAAGAGACACTACTGAAAGTGGCTGTTCATATCCGATTCCCATATTGGATACATAAAGCACATCATTTCCAGTTTCTTTGTCCGGCTGGAAATTGGCGTGAAAGGTTTTATTGTCGTATCTATCCGGTGCTTCAATTTTAACCATGTGCTCTATGGCTTTTTGTTTGGAACGTGCCATTGAGACCTTGGTAGGTTTGTTTTTGAAACGGTCAACCATTCTCTGGAGTCTTTCGATTTCTTTTTGCTGGGCCACATGGTCCTTCATCTGCTTCTCATAGTCTTCTTTTTTGCGTTGCATGAAATAAGAGTAATTTCCAGGATATCTTTTTGCAGTTCCATATTCTATTTCATATACAACATCAACCACGTTGTCGAGAAACATTCTATCGTGGGATACTACAACAACAGCTTTTGGATAATTCTTCAGATAACCTTCTAACCACTCAATTGTTGTGACATCAAGGTGGTTGGTTGGCTCATCAAGAAGAAGTATGTCCGGCTTTGACAAAAGAAGCTTGATAAAAGCTATCTTTGTCTGCTGTCCTCCTGAAAAATCTTTAAGTGGTTTCTTTCTCTCCTCATCAGAAAAACCGAACTTTCTAATCATCACCTCGTATTCTTTCTCGAAGTAATAACCGCCGTCTTCCTTGAAGGCCTCCTCCATTGCGGTATATCTGGCAACCTTTTCATCAGAATAATCAGTCTCAAGCTCTGCTGCCGCACGCTCTAATTCCTTTTTTCGCTGAATCATTTTTTCAAAGCATTTTCTGACCTCTTTTTCCAAAGTGATTTCAGGGTCATCAAATGCAATCTGCTTCAGGTATCCAATCTCAGGATTTCCTGCTTTTGCAATAAATGCACTCTCATCACTGTCAAGCTTATCCATATCAACTTCTCCAGATATAAGCTTTAAAAGTGTGGTCTTTCCGCAACCATTTCTACCTACGATTGCAATTTTTTCTGTGTTTCTTATTTCAAAATCAATGGTATGTAATATGACGTCGTCTCCAAAACTGACAGCGCCATTACTTATCTGATATAACATTTTATTTCCTCTCTAATTCTCCTCAAAACCGAGAACATAGTTAACAAACTGCTCTGCAGTTCTTCCTGAGATTCCGCCATGGCTAAGTTCCCAGGCATTGGCCTTTGCACAAAGCTCTTCATCAGAAAGTGTAACTCCAGACCTTCTTGCAAGCTCAATAACAATATTGAAGTACTCTTTCTGTGTTGGTTTTGAGTAGTTGATTGTCACACCGAAACGATTTACAAGAGAAAGCTTCTCCTCCACTGTGTCAGAATGATGTCTGTCGTTGGTGTTGTCCATATCGTTTCTGTCATTCCAGGTCTCTTTTATTAGGTGACGTCTGTTTGATGTAGCATAAATAAGGATATTATCAGGTCTTGTCTCAACACCACCTTCAATTACAGCCTTTAAAAATTTGTACTCGATTTCATGCTCCTCAAACGACAGGTCATCCATATAAATAATAAACTTATAGTTTCTGTTTTTTATCTCAGCAATTATCTTTGAAAGATATTTGAACTGATGCTTATAAATCTCAATCATTCTGAGACCATCATCATAATACTGATTTACGATAGCCTTTATACTTGTAGACTTTCCAGTTCCACTGTCACCGAAAAGCAGGACATTGTTGGCCTTTCTTCCCTTTACAAAAGCTTCGGTATTGTCTACGAGCTTTTTCTTTTGAATCTCATATCCAACCAAGTCATCAAGCATAACAGTATCCATATTGTTGATTGGACGAAAATCAAAACCACCATCATTTTGCTCTTCGATTCGAAATGCCTTGTTTAGTCCAAACATTCCTACCCCGTATGATTTGTAAAAATCAGCTACCACATCAAAAAACTCTTTCTCATCCTTTGTAGCCTCCAGCTTTTTGCTTAGAGCCTGTACTTTTTCACTTACATTCTTGTTGTACATAAGCTCTTTTTTTACAATAGCCTTGTAATTGGAAATCTGAGAAAAACAATTGATTCCAAGTTCCTCTTCAATCTTTGAAAAATCGTAATTAAACAGATATCTAAAGATTCTAAAATCATTCTCCACAAGGTTGTTTACACTGCCTTCACTAGCTCCCACCTTTTCACAGGTAATGCTGAATGGATTCTCACTTGTCATGATAAAAAAGGTAAGATAATTGTGCCATAAATTGTCATCGAATCCATAATCAGTTGCAACTTTAAGAAGATGCTTTACTTCTGTATTTATGTCCCTGACTAACTCAGTTTTGTTGTAGTCACCGCTTTCAAACTTCTCAAATAGAAGTCCCAATTTATATAAAATTTCATCCGATGATAAATCTCCGTACATTAAAAGTTTTGATATTTCCTGATACATGTTACGCCTCCGTATCTCTTTCATAACTAAAACATCACTATTGTACTACAATTTTTTCCATATGCCTAGCATACGCCGGTGTTAATAATTTTTTTATAATTGCAAATATTGACATTATTTGTAAAACAATCTATGATATTTTGAAAATCAAACTATTTTGGAGGAAGGTACTATGGTTAGAATCGTTGTTGATTCGGCTTGCGATTTAACAAAAGAAAAAGCAGATGCTCTTAATCTGGATTTTATGCCACTTAAGACTATTTTTGGAGAGGAAGAATTTTTGGACGGAATCACACTCTCTCATGAGGATTTCTTCAAAAAGCTTGAAGAATGTGATGACTTACCTACAACCAGTCAGGTTTCACCATACGATTTTGAGACGAAATTCGAGGAGATAAAAAGAGCTGGAGATACAGCAGTTGTTATAACCATTTCTTCTCTTTTATCAGGAACATTTCAGAGCGCTACTATCGCAGCTTCTGAGTATGAAGACATTGTCTTTCCTGTAGACAGCAAGACCTTATGTCTCGCTGAGCAGAACCTGGTTCAATATGCAGTAGAACTTAGAGACAAAGGACTTTCAGCGAAAGAAATTGCAACTGAGCTTGACCGCGTAAAAGACCGTTCAAAGCTTTTTGCATTATTCGATACAATCGAATATGTCAGCCGCGGTGGTCGTGTATCAAAGGCAATTGCAATTGCCGGAAACCTGTTATCAATTAAGCCTATCATTTCCACAGATAAGGGTGAAGTAATCATACCGGGGAAAGCTCGTGGAATGAAAAAAGGTTTTTCTCTATTAAAGGATACCGTGAACGGTTGTAAGTGTGTAGACTTCTCAATGCCTGCATGCCTTGGATACTCAGGTCTTTCAGATGATATTCTTCAGAAATTTATTGAAGAAAACCCTGAATTTTTAGACGGAAAACTGGGTACTTTTCCGATTAGTACAGTAGGTTCGACTGTGGGAACACACGCAGGTCCCGGCGCTATCTGCATCGCATTTTTTGAGGTAGAATAATGTGAGGCTGTTATTATTTTTTCTGTTACATTGTAATCTCGTCCATACTTTTATATAATACTAGTACAACTGTTTCTAAAAATTAGTTGTACTAGTATGTATGGAGGGTAAAATATGAATTTTGAAAACGAGAAAAATATTATAATTTTAAATCATCCGCTTATTCAGCACAAAATTTCTTTGTTAAGGGACAAGCGTACCGGAACTAACGAATTTAGGAAGCTCGTCGAAGAAATTGCTATGCTTGAGGGATATGAAGCATTATCTGATCTTCCAATGGAAGATGTCGAGATTGATACTCCACTTGAGACTTGTATGACACCAAAGATTTCTGGCAGAAAGCTTGCTATTGTTCCTATTCTTCGTGCAGGACTTGGAATGGTTCCGGGAGTTCTCTCGCTTGTTCCAACCGCAAAAGTAGGACATATTGGAATGTATAGAAATGAGGAAACCCACGAACCGGTTCCTTACTACTGTAAGCTTCCTAATCCAATTAACGAGAGAACTATTGTGGTTACAGATCCTATGCTTGCAACAGGTGGTTCCGCAATTGATGCATTAAATCAAATCAAAAAAGACGGTGGAAAAAGAATCAAATTCATGTGTATAATTGCTGCTCCTGAGGGGCTTGCAAAGTTGCATGAAGCTCATCCAGATGTGCAGATATACATCGGACACCTGGATCGCGAATTAAATGAAAACGCTTATATTTGCCCAGGACTTGGAGATGCAGGAGATAGAATTTTTGGAACGAAATAAATTCTAGCCAGACCATATGTCGATTGTAGGAAAAAAGAACACGGACTAAAATCCGTGTTCCTCTTCATTGTTATCTCTAATAAACTCAACAAATTCATTTTCTTCTTTTGGCTTAGAGAAGTAATATCCCTGAATATAGTCAATTCCTAAATCAGATAGTTCTGTATACTGTGACTTCTCTTCAATTCCCTCAGAAACAATCTCCAAATTAAGCTCCTGAATCATTCCCATTGCTGCATCCATTACCGGTTTTCCACGACCATTATCAAAATATGCATTGGTCATTGTCCTGTCAAATTTAACAATATCAACCGGCATATCAACTATGTAATTCAGATTCGAATTTCCTGTTCCGAAATCATCAAGTGCAAATCTTACGCCAACATTTCTAAGGCGTTGCATATTCTCAAGAAGGATATTTTTCTCTCGAATAGATGCGGACTCTGTGATTTCCAAAACTATTTTATTTGGATTAACCTGATAGCTATCCATTATGTGAATAAAGTCTCTCGCCAGATACTCATATACACATTGCACAACAGATAGATTTATCTCAATATACTCAATTCCAAGCTCATCTAATTTTCCATCACGAATAAATTTACAGGTCTTCTCAAAAACCCTCTCGCCCAGTCGAATAATAAGACCCTTTCTCTCTGCAATCTCGATAAAATTGCCCGGCGGAATGATTCCTCCGTCGCGGTTTCTAATTCGGACAAGCGCTTCTGCAGTTGTAAATTTCTGTTTCTTGGTATTGAAAATCGGCTGATAAAACACCTCAACTCTGTCCTCATTGAGTGCCTCTATGATTATGCTCTCAACATTTCTGTCTGTATAAATTCTCTCTATCAGACTGTTATTGATTACGACACCTTCAACACTTGCAAAATCATTTCTGTTCTGCCTTGCATACTGAAAAATAGGAAGAATATCCATCGCTCTCTCCACTACCTCAGTAGACTCAAGAAAATACCAGTCCACCGCAAGCATCCTGAATCTATTTTCTCCCCAGCCAAAACTGAATCTCTCACTGGTTCTTGCTATAGCAGCCTTTCCATCTTCAATCCTATCAAATACCAGCAAAAATTCATTCGCCGAGCTTCTAAAAGCATACGCATTTGGTGTAGAACTTATAAACTCTACAACCTCTCTTGAGATTTCTCTTTCCGTTTCAAATGTAGATGTTCCGTTCCTGTTGTTGTCATAGTTAATACATAAAACAGATACCTGATTCCCCTTCCCCTGAATCTCTTTCATGTACTGAAAAAGTCCGTTCAGGTTAAAAAGTCCTGTATCCCTATCCACATTTGAAACCGGATTCTCAATGACAAGAAATATAATAAGTACACCCAACGCACTTGATATTCCAATCAAAAGCAATCTATCAAGAATAAACTGAATAATAACTGCTGCAACTGCAAAACTAATCCATGATATTACTCCATACCGTCTCTGTGGATGCACAATTGCCTTGTTTTTATACAACAGCCCAGAAATTATACTCATGGTAACAAGAACAACTACACATGTGATGGTATTGCATATTCCATACGAATTGATTACATTTCCTTGCGAATACACATGAATTGGTGCAATTGCAATAAGCACGCTACTAATAATTCCCACACAAGCAATAAAAATGTAGAATTTCATTTCAATTTTTTTTGAATAACTTATGTCAACACAAACATACCAAAGGTACATCATAGTTTCCCAGATAACAGCGCACAAATAGAACTTACAAACAATCTGAATCACAATGGAAGAAACCCATGGCATATAATTAATCAGGCCAATAATTAAAGCCTCGAATACAAGCACCAAAAAAGCAGACCACCAAATAGCAAGGAATGCCCTCATTGTCTTTAAATTTAACTTCTTCTGCATAGAAAAGAAAAATATCAGGATTAGCATTACTACTATCCCGCAACCTTGCGCTACTAAATTCATACCTTTCCCCCTATCTCATTATGGTACTATTTTACCACCTCGAGTTAGGTTTAGCAAACACAAAATATGGTATATTTTTCCTATAAGCACACAATTAGTTTGTTTATCCAAGTATTCTTCTGACTACAATGCGCGCCTCCTGAGATTTGCATCCCGACATCTCCATAAAATACTGAATAGCATCCTCCATCGATTCTCTTGAAAAGTTCTCATCAATATATTGTTCCAATGCTGTAAGTCCAACCTGAGTTCCCTTTGGATAAATGCCTTCCTCAGTGTCTCTTAGAATTTTCTCCCATTTTTTGGCATATCTACAGCTATAACAAACACTAATCATTCCGTTATAATCAAACTCCAGACGCCCCAGTCGGACACGATAATTCGAAATTCTATCCAACTCATATTCATCTTCAGAACCACAATTTGGGACAAAAACCAACAGACCTTTTCTAAGCTGAAGTTCTCCCTCTACCAGTCTGCTATTTGCAGGACTTCTAAAATAAACAATCTTCGCCAGTTCATTTCTTGCTCTTTGTACCCCGACAAGAGCAGTCTGCAAATTCGGCTTCTCCTCAAGAATAAGCTTATAGTATTTCAGGGCAATATCATACTCTTCATATTTTTCACAATGCCTTGCGATTTCCAAATATTCACTAATGATATCCACGTAAAAATCTCCCTCTTCCTTTTACTATAGAAGTTACATAGTAATTCCCTAAATATTCAAGAACCCTCCACTGAGACTAATATGTTTCATCTCGCCACATATAGAAGTGAGAGTCTCCCCAACTGAGATAAAAAAGTCGGTGTGACAGGATTTGAACCTGCGACCTCTGCGTCCCGAACGCAGCGCTCTACCAAACTGAGCCACACACCGATTTACGCTCTATATCTTATCACAACCGTATTTTTTTGTCTACAAATCCTTCGATTAATGTTATAATGTTCACATTCACATAGCGAGGTAAATTCAATGAGTAAAATTGCTTTAATCACAGGTGCATCTCGTGGCATAGGAGCAGCTATTGCCGAACGTTTTGCAAAAAACGGATACAATCTTAGTATATGCTGTAAAAATTCAAAGACTTCCCTTGAAGCGCTTTCCGACTCACTTCATGATAAATATCAAATAGAAGTAATTACATTTACCGGAGATGTAGGTGATTTTCATTTTGCTGAAGAGATGGTTCAGAAAACACTTGAACATTTTGGTCATATTGATGTACTTGTAAACAACGCGGGTATATCGCACATTGGACTATTAAGCGATATGTCTATTGAAGAATGGAATCATGTCGTAAACACCAATTTAACATCTGTTTTTTCTTTTTCCAAGCTGGTTATTCCTAATATGGTATCAAGGCAAAGCGGCAAGATAATTCAAATTTCTTCTGTGTGGGGAAATGTAGGTGCATCATGCGAAGTTGCATATTCTGCTTGTAAAGGTGGAATCAATTCCTTTACGAAAGCGCTAGGAAAAGAGCTTGCCCCATCAAACATTCAGGTTAATGCTATTGCCTGCGGTGTAATTGATACGGATATGAACCGCTGTTTTTCAGAAGAAGAACGGGATGAACTTGCTGATGAAATTCCAGCCGGACGCTTTGGAACTGCTGAAGAAGTAGCTGAGCTTGCTATGTCCATTGCAACGGGAAACAACTATTTAACCGGCCAGATTATTACTCTCGATGGAGGCTGGGTTTAATCTCAGCAAAGCTGACGCGCATTCCGCAGCAAGAACGCTGGAGCGTCCTTGAATTCAACATAACCTTCTATATGCAGTAGAATAAAGTTGCACATCGCAACTATTATCTCGAATGATTATTTTTTATACTAAAATAGTTGATTATGAGCGAAATTAATGAAGCAAGTATTTTTGCAAACCGATTAAACTATATAATGAGTATACAAAACATCACAAATGCAGAACTTGGCCGATTAACATTTATGGCCACTTCAACCATAGCCGGTTACAGAAGCGGAAAGAGATTGCCCAACATAATTACACTAAAAGAAATCTGCAGAGCACTCAATGTGTCTGCAGATTATTTAATAGGTATTTCAAATACATTCAATTCTAATATTTTTTAGATGTCAAGATAATAGTAGTTCTAGGAGGTACTCTCATTGTAGTTACTCCAAGCATCTCTGTCTTCCCCATGAAGTCTTCCCCTGGTTTATATTCAACATTTGTATTTACTTCAACAAACCACTGTCTTCCATCAGGCAATACAGGTAATTGCATGATAAGTGGCTCCCAATATGAATTCATACAATAGAAAACTATATCATCATCAGTATCTTTTTCGTTTCTACCAGCAAACATGATTCCTATAAGCTTTGTCTTAAAATCAGTATTTCCATTAAATGGATTACCGTTGTGAACACTAATTTCAGGCAACTGACAAGAAGCTGGTTTTGTTATTTTTCTAAGAATCGGATGATCTTTTCTAAATTTAATCATGAATTTTACAAAATCATGAACTTCCTTATATTTTTCCAGACGAGTCCAGTCAAGCCATGAAATAATATTATCCTGACAATATGCATTATTGTTTCCAAACTGAGTATTGCAGAACTCATCCCCAGCAAAAAACATAGCAGGTCCACGACTACAAAGAAGCGCAGCAAATGCATTTTTTACAAGACGAATTCTAAGACCATTAACCTCAGGATCATCAGTTTCTCCCTCAAATCCACAGTTCCAGCTGTGACCATTGTTGTCTCCATCACTGTTATTCCAACCATTTGCTTCATTATGTTTACTGTTGTATGAATATAAATCATAAAGAGTAAATCCATCATGACAGGTAAGGAAATTGACTGATGCTCTATGTCCTCTGCTAGAAGGATTGTACAAATCTCTCGAACCGGTAATTCTTGTAATGGCATTTCCAGCCATACCGTCATCACCTTTCAGAAAGCATCTCATTTCATCTCTGTATCGTCCATTCCATTCAGCCCAGCGATCCCATGACGGGAAGCTACCTACCTGATACAATCCACCGGCATCCCATGCCTCAGCAATAAGTTTGAGATTTCCTATTATCGGGTCAAATGCCAAAGCCTCAAGGATAGGAGGATTCTGCATAGGCGCACCATTCTGATCTCTTCCGAGAATGGATGCCAGATCAAATCTAAAGCCATCTACTCTGTATTCTATTGCCCAATGTCTCAGACAATTAATAATAAAATTTCTAACTACAGGATGATTACAATTTAGAACGTTTCCACATCCACTAAAATTATAATAATATTTATCCGGTGTGAGCATATAATAGACATTATTATCTATTCCCTTGAACGAAAACGATGGTCCCATCTCATTTCCCTCGGCAGTATGGTTAAATACCACATCAAGAATTACTTCTATCCCATTGTCCTTTAATTCTTTTATTAGCTTCTTTAGCTCATCACCTTCCCTGTGATGCTCCTCCTCCGAAGCATAGCTGGTATTAGGCGAAAAAAACGATACTGTATTGTAACCCCAATAATTGTAGAGCTGCTTTCCATCTACAACTCTGGCACTTTCCATCTCATCAAACTCAAAAATAGGCATGAGCTCAACCGCGTTAATTCCCAATTCTTTAAGGTAAGGGATTTTTTCACGAAGACCATCATATGTTCCACGATTCTTAACTCCTGAAGATTCATCCTTGGTATAACCTCTTACATGAGTTTCATATATTACCAAATCCTCAAATGGAATATTGAGCTGTTTTGTATTTCCCCAGTCAAAGGTACTTTTTACAACTCTCGCCTTGTACTCAAAAGCTTTTCCACCTTCCGGTTTTTCCCCCCATTTTCTCTGACCGGTAACAGCTCTTGCATATGGGTCAAGAATGACATTATCCTTGTCAAAGAGCAATCCTCTTTCAGGTTCATAAGGACCATCCAGAGAAAATGCGTATTCAAAATCAGTTAGATTGAGATCATATACCAGCATGGAGAATGTGTCTCCGATTCTATACGATGGTGGATATGGTATTCTGGCAAACGGCTCCGTTGCCATCGGCTTATATAGAAGAAGTGTACAACTTGTCGCTCCGTGAGAACTGATAGTAAAGCTGATACCATTGGATGCCTGGTGTGCACCATCAATTCTAAAAAAACCCGGTCTCACCTTAAATCCATCTATCACATCCAGAGGTAAAAGACCTACATCTACTGCATCAATCGAATTGTCTGCCTTAGTTCTTTCTCTCCACATATACATATACTATCACCATTCCCTTTCAAGATTCTTTTTATGGAATAATTCTTCCTTCTTCATCAAAAGTTAGATTTCCTAAGCCTGTTGAATATGAACTTACCGAATCAATAATCGATTGTTTTTTCTCCCCAGTCACAATCGTAGGCTGATAATCATTGTAAGAAGCACTCGAGCTTAACGTGCAAGGAATAATCCTACCATCTATATCATTCTGCAGGCTTCCATCTACAAATGTAAATGTCTGTTGAAACATCATTGTATTCTTATCTTTTGGATTTTTGTTCCCACCAAAACTAAAATTTCCAAGGCTATAGCAAATCAGCTTGCCGTTGTATTCTTCAATCCCCTGAAGCACATGAGGGTGATTTCCTATAACTAAATCTGCTCCCCAGTCAATTATTTTATGCGCGGTTACAGTCTGATAGTTGTTTGCTGTATGTGTACCTTCTTCACCCCAGTGACAGCAGGCAATAATTAGATCAACATTTTGACTTTTTAAGCTTTCAATCCCTTCGCGAATATATGCTTCTCTGTCGGCACCCTGTGATAAAAGGCTTGCCGATACTATACCGATGGTAATCCCATCTTCTGTAGTATAAATCCCTACACTGTCATTATATGCATATACTACACCTGCCTGTTCCAATGCTGCTCTCGTATCACTAAGTCCCTGTTCACCATAATCTAACGTATGATTATTTCCAAGACCGCAGGCTTCCACTGAGCTTCCTGTCAAAATTCCAACATACTCAGGTTTACCCTTGAGGTTAAACTGCTTTTCCACTCTCGAATTCGAATCAGAGAGTACACATTCAAGATTTACTACCGTAAAATCATCCTGTTGAAAAACCTCACGGACTCCCTGAAAAAAATAATCCTGTCCATTTGCATCATAATACGAATTAAAGCTGCCATCATAGCTTTGCGCATAATTATTTCCCAATGTACAGTCACCAGTTGCTGTGATTGTAATAGTTTTTACTTCCGGTTGTGGCGCAACTTCAGCTTCAGTCTCTGAATCCACCTCAATTGTCTGAGCTTCTTCAACCAAGCCTTCACTAGAATCATTTTTCCGACTCAGCTCTTCCCTGGAAAAAAGATTGATGCCCACTACCGAGATGAAGACAAGGAACACTATAAAAACCTTTTTCATCATAAACACCCCATTAATCTTTTGTAATTATATCAACCGTATGAGCACTTGCTCCCATCAAATCCTCTCTCTCACAAGTACTAATATGGTATTGAACAAACATCTGGAATTCTTCATCATCAAGAGCATTCAAATATGGTCTGATATAATTTGCTGCTCCGTCTGCTGCGATTATCTGAATTCTCCTAAGTCCAGCTTCTTCATTAAGCTCTCCTATATCCTCAAGCCTTACAAAGCTGTAAAGCTCATTTGCCTTTTCTGTACAATGAAAAGACTCATCAAGCATTCCGTTTTCAATTCCTTCTTTTATATGCTTTTCCTTTATGGCATATGTAATGACACTATATTCATTCATGATATATGCCACCAGGATGATTCCGCCTCTTCGGGTGACTCTTTTGGCCTCTAAAAGTGCATTCATTTTTTCTTCTTTAGATTTCAAATGATACATAGGTCCGAAAAGCAAAGTCAAATCAAAAGTATCATCATCAAATTTCTTGAGCTTTGTGGCATTTCCCTGATACGCATGAACCTTGTCCGTTTTTTGTTTAAGTCTTCCAAGGTTGTGCTTCACCAATTCTACTGCTGATACATCATATCCTTCTTCAGCCAGTGGAACTGAATATCTTCCGGTTCCTGCCCCCACATCAAGAATACGAATCTCACCTCTTGTTTTTTGCTTTTCTATCTCATCAAGATATTTGTGAATATATTTCATAGAGGTGATGAATTCAACCTGTCCATGTCTGCTGTTTAATCTTTTCTCTTCGTTAAATTTATTATAATACTCTTCTAATTCAGTCATATATCTTTTCTTTTATCTCTTTTTTATTCTCATACATCCTTGCATCCGCACGCTCTATAGTATCACGTATATTTTTATCAACACTCTCATCAAAGCATGCATATCCACAGGCAATCCCTGAAGAATTATCCCTAAATAGCTTCCTATGTTTTTGTATTTTTTCCATATTTAAAACTATTTTTTGAATTTTTTCAAGTTGGAAATTATCAAAAAGAACCAGGAATTCATCTCCACCAGTTCTATATACTTCTCCATATTTTCCAAAACACTCACGAATAAGCTCGGATGCATTAATTATGTACTGATCACCTGCGGCATGTCCCTTAGTATCATTACATTCTTTTAAGTTATTTAAATCCAGGACAACAACTGCCTTATTCTTTGGATTTTTCAATTGGGCAATGTCGTTGAGGTATGCATTCCTATTTTTACAGTTTGTAAGCAAATCAACTGTCGCCAGCTGCCTGTAAATCTCTAATTTTCTTTCCTGCTCATGCTGACTTCTGGATGTCTTTGCAGTCTCTACAGAAAGTAAAATTATGTATGCCATAAAGGCTATGGTGCTTACACTATTTACTTCATCAGATCTGGCATAATAAGATCTTAAGTCAACAATCATAGCAAAAATCAACAAAATTGCTCCCACAAGATTTATATATGCTCGTCTCTTATATTTACCATGTCGTATACACACAACAATGGCAAATATAAAATATAAAGCAGCTACAACAATCATGGATTGTATAAGCAAAGCATTTTGTTTCAAATCTCTAATATTCAAAAACTGCATCATTTGAACTGAGATTGCGACAACATACATAATGAATAAAACTGTATTTTTTACTTTTTTGTCTGCTATTTTCAAAAACTCACTTATGAACAGCACAAACAAAATTGGCAAGAAAGACAATATCGTAAATGCTGTATATGTGGCCATCACTCGATTGGATATAATAACGCAAGAGCCCATAGTCTCACCAAAAGCCCACACTCCAAGCAAAACAGCAAATGAACCTAAATAGAGTGTCTCTTTCGTACCATTTGCTCCGCCCTGAAGGAGAAAAAAGTATACTATCAGACTAACTCCCACTCCAATAATTACCAAAGAAACAACTATCTCCCACAGTGATGTAGCTATATCTTCCTGTATAATACTTCCCGGATTACCATAATAGAATTTAATATCATTCTGCTCATTGTTTTCAAAAACAGGTTCAACCTCAACAACAACCTGCCTTGCCTTATTGGACAATTCCACCAAATGCTTTATGGTTCCTGTAGTGTGTCCATAAATACTATCAGCCTCTACACTTGAGTATATTAGTTTTTCATCTTCATACACATGCACCCTCTGGTGAATTGTCAAAAACGAAAGACTGTTATTCTCACAAATATCCTCATCCACTTCAAAAACATACTCAGTTAGTGAAGAATTTTTTTCAACTATCTCAACTGGTTCAATTTTCTGTACAGCATAAATAGCCCTGATGTCCTTCGCTTTTTCTCCGGTTAAAATCCAACCAGACAAAACAAGAACTACCACGGCTATCATTAATATCAAGTTTATCCATCTAAATTTTCTATTCATAGTATTATTGTACCATAAACAGCATTATTGGCAAGTGTATCAGCAAGCTAGTTTTCCATATCAGAATTAATATATTCATATTCTAGTGCGTTTGCACTTTTGTCAAGGAATCTAACATAAAATCCCGTCGCAATAATATCTATTACTGTCAATATCAATTCTATTCCCAATAATGCTCCAACGCTGAATGGAACAACAACCATTACTACTGTAATCAAAACAGATGAAACAGTAGCTATTATATAAACAACCCATGTTGTTCTTCCAAGTTCTGCAATATCATTCTTGCCTTTTTGCTCAAGTAGTTCACTGATAGGGATACATACACGATAGACTACCAGTAAGCTAAGCACAAATATTATAATTGAAATAATCAGCGAAAACGCAGGAATCGCTCTGGCACACCCTGAAATAAGTGCACATATCATTAATATAATATAAAGAGTAAATGCCTCTGCACACCCTTCAATATCTTTTCCTGCCTGATGAAGTCCAACCAAAAATATAATTAAGAATACTAGCTTGGCAATTGCAGCAAATACATTAATGACTGGTATAATTGAAAGTATACTACATATAATTAATCCAATCTGCATATTTGCCATTTTTCGCAGTCCTTTTACTGCATTTTCATAATAATTCATTTTAAAACTCCTTTTTACTTATTTTTTCTTTTTGTATAATTTTTCTCACTGCTCTCTAGATTTGACGAACAAGCTATAAAAGTCCGATAAATGCAAAAAAATAGCTGCAACTCCAAACTTAATTGGATATTGCAGCCGAACTATCATTACATCAGTTGTATTAGACTCTAGCGTTGCGACCCTGCGTTTCCGTAGGTGTGCCCTTTTTATTTCGATTCAGAATTTTAACTTATATGGACTTTTGTGTCAAGTTTAATCACAAAAATATACTCAAATTGACGATTATAGCAACATTGTTATATAAAACCAGAAAACTACGTCCCCGCCGATACTACATCTTAAAGAATCTCATTGCCTCTTCAAGAATCTCAGCCTGATCCTGAACCTGTGTTGCCTGCTTAGCCACTTGATTAATTGCCGTTGTAAGCTCTTCTATTGAAGCTGTTGTCTCCTGTGTACTTGCAGCATTCTGCTCAGATATTGCACTAAGGTTTGATATGATATCAATTACCCCGGTTCTTGATTCATCGCAATCCTTAGCCTGAACGTCAACCATTCCGCTTTGATTTCTTGTATCTTCAATACCCGCATTAACATTTTCGAATTCTCTCTGTGTACTCTTCAGATTCTCCTGTTGCTCATGCAAATGATTCTTAACTTCTTCCATTTTCTGAATAGAACGTTTTGAATCTGTTACTAAGACATTAAGTACTGATTCTATTTTTTTGGTAGATTCTCCTGACTGGTCTGCCAGTGAAGATATCTCATTCGCAACTACTGCAAAGCCTCTTCCTGCTTCACCTGCTCTTGCTGCCTCGATTGATGCGTTAAGTGCAAGGAGATTTGTCTGATCTGCGACTTCTGTAATAAAGTTTACAGCCTGTGAAATCTGCTCAACTGAACGGTCTGTAGCCTCTACATTCTGCGCTACTATCTCAATCGCCTCTACTGTCTTATTATTTGACTCATCGAGCATTTTTATAATATCCATTGCTCTCTTGCCGGCTGTGTCCATTCCATTTGCAACATTATCCAAATCGTTTATTCCGCCAACAATACCTTCAATCTTGTCTCCCATATCCATGACTTTTACAGTAGCATTCTCAATATCTGTAGCCATTGAAGATGCACCTTTTGACATCTCCTCAACTGCACGTGTAATATCTTCTGCATTGCTTGAAGTATTGTTTGCAACACTCTGTAGCTCTGTTCCACTTTGGAGCAAATCTTTTGACGCATCCTGTACTTTGAGTACAATATTCTGAAGCGCTGTCGATAAATTCTTGCGTGACTCTATTATAGAATCAATTTCTGTTATCATACTTGTAGCAGTTTTGTATGGTTTTAATTCTCCGCCTGATAAAAGCTCAAGATTCTTTGAAATTATCTCAAGTGGTTCTTTTATCTTTCTTGCTATAAACAATACCTCTCCACCACAAACAAGAACAAGTATAATTGTTACCACTATAAGCTTTAATACTACCGAATTAATTTCTTTATTAACAAGGGCTTCCTCTTTTCCAGCAAAAGCCATTCCCACTACTTGTCCTGAATCATCTGTTACAGGAACATAGGCAACATAATAATCCTTTCCATTAATTGAAACACCCTTTTGCTCAACATCATTCCCCGCTGATACAGAAGCCCAGATTTCAGGCTCAGCCTTTGTTCCCTCATTTCTTCCAGATTCATTATTAGAATCTTCTACTGAGGTAATATATCGAACATCTTCTATAAATAACGTAAGATGTATTCCTTCATCCAGGAAAGTATCTACATAATCATGTTCATATGCTGGCATATGATTTTCATTATTGTTAATATCCCATTCGTAATATTTTTTCAAACCTTCTGCCATTACTTTTAGCTCATGATAGATATCATCCTCCATGGTTCCTGCCATTGACACACATCCCACAGCGGATGAAACAAACGCTGCGATCGTTGTTGGAATAAGTGCTGAAAGAAGCAACGCTAGCATCATAGATATTGTTTTTTTCTTTTTTCACATATTAAAAACCCCCTAAACAACTTGTATTTTTTCGATGTTTAATAATTTTATGTTACCACCATAAAACGGAACATTCAAGACTATAGTACTATAAATTCTTCCTGCTAAACACTCTAAAAAATACATCCCTCATTCTTGGGAACATCTTCTTCACCGCTGGCATACATATCCTTTTGCGTCCCCTTCCTTACTCTTCTCCTATATTCCATGTAATTCCATCTACAGTATTTCCTGAAGAAACCAACTCGCCTGTTGAACTGTCACATATATCTTTTGATATGATGAATCGGCTGCTGAAGACGTCTGGTCTTCGCCCCTAAGCCCCATATCCTCCATGTTCTTTTTAATCCTATTACTATTTTCTTTTTCATTAGCTTCGCTCCTCATTTTCTATCTATTTGCCTTTAATTTTTAGCAAAAAAGTAAGCGTCTAATTTCAGGGTGTAATTAAAAATACTATCGGAATCCTCATTGCTAGGATTCCGATAAGCTAACATTTTACTCTGTTTTATTGCTACATTGTTGCTGAACTATTTCATTCCATGGTGCTAGAGAGTCTAGT
>JBGVHH010000019.1:0-30033 GCA_045122195.1 Agathobacter sp. | reverse complement strand
CTCTGTATTCCTCCATTATGGATTTATACTCAAATAATTTCTGACACAGTTCCTCAACAAGCTGATAGCCTAAACACCCCTTATTATAGGCATCTCTACCCAGGTCAATTCGAGCTCTCACATAATCTATTTCATGCATCTTTCTTTTTTGTGAAAACTCGAATATTTTTAAACTTACTTCATACGAACCTATGTATATTGCTCCAAATAATTTTGTAGACATATATTTTTCACCCCACTTTAATATGTTCCTAATATTTTAAGAGAAATCGTTTCCTCACTTAACCCTCTGAGTGCATTCTGAACTGCTGTATCTTTAAAATCACCTTCAAAATCAATAAAGAATCTATACTCCCAATTCTTGTTCTGTATTGGTCTTGACTGAATATTTGTCATATTTATGTTATTGTAAATAAAATGTGACAACATATGATATAATGAACCACTCTCATGAGGTATCTCAAAACAAATACTTATTTTCGATGAACTCTTGGAATATACCTTCTTACCAGTTACTATTATAAATCTGGTTGAGTTATTTTTATTGTTTTGAATTGCCTTATCTAAGACTTTCATATCATATATATCGGCAGTGATTTCGCTCGCAATAGCGGCTTCATTTTTCTTTCCGCCTTCACTGACTTTGCTTGCTGCCAAGGCTGTATTTTTGGCGCCAATTTTCTCCCAATTCTTATGTTCTTCAAAATATTCCGAACACTGCATCAATGCCTGCGGATGCGAGTAAACTATTTCTATATCATCAATGCTTGAATTCTGATTTCCAAGCAGACAATGGTCTATTTTTATAATCTGTTCGCCCACAATATAATTATTGTACTCAACTAGTAAATCATAATTTTCAGAGACTATTCCCGCCGATGAGTTCTCAATAGGAAGAACTGCATAATCAGCTTCTCCATTTTTGATTGCTTCCATCGCATCCTTCCATGTATTTACATTAAAAGAATCACAGTCATCACCAAAATACTCCTGCATCGCAAGCTGGCTGTACGCTCCTTCTACTCCCTGGAATACTATCTTGGCATTTGAATAATCAAGCTGTTCTACCTCTTTAAAACCAATATCTTCACAAATTCCATTTTCTGTTAAAAGCTGATATTGCTTTTTGCGGCTCATCGCCATTAACTGTTCAAACAATTCTCTTATTCCATGTTTTGTAAACATACTACTTGCTTTTGATGTAAGAGCTTCAAGCTTCTGCTCTTCTCTTTCTTTATCAAAAACCTTTTTACCTGTAGATATTTTATATTTTGCAACCCCCTCGGCTACAACCATTCTTTTTTCATATAAGGCCACTATCTGATTATCAATCTCATCTATTTCTTTTCGTAATTCCAATAAATCCTTCATCTTAAATCCACCTTTTAGTATTTCGATTTTATCGCTTACAAAAATTTTATACCAAGTCTTTTTGAAAGGCAAGTGAACCTTGAAACATAATTATTTTATAGTTATAATTTTATTATATAAATGTATATTGGAGGCGATTAATATGAAAAAATCCAGCAAAATAATTCTATCTATTATTTTAATTATGGTCATTGCAGCTATTGGAATAACTCAATATAATAAACGCACTATTTTTAATGATAATTATGTAAATGGAAACACTCCGGGAAATCTATATAATGCTGGTTTATTCTGTGAAAGCAATGGAGAGATATTTTTTTCAAACCATCTGGATAATGATGCTCTGTATTCTATGGATATACATGGAAATAATATCAAAAAGTTATCTAATGACACAGCGATGTATATTAATGCAGATGAGCATTATGTCTACTATGTCAGAAATAATACTCATGACAATACTGATTTTTCGTTCTTTTCATATAACAACAACAGCTTGTGCAGAATTCCAAGAAATGGTGGCAAAGTAAAGATACTTGATTCTGATCCATGCATCTATGCTACTCTTATTGGAAATTACATATATTACCTGCATTATGATAATGCCACAGCATCAACATTATATAAGATTAAAATTGATGGAACAGAAAGAAAACAATTAAGCAACAGTTATCTGTTTACATGTAGCTGCCTTGGACAGTATTTCTATTACAACGATCCGTCAAATGGCCAGTTATATGAATATGATACCGAAACTGATACAACAAAAATGATTTATGACTGCCATTGTTATAAACCAATCGTTGACTCTGCAAACAATGCTTATTATATGGATGTCGACAACAAAAATGCACTTACTCATGTAAATATCACATCCAACAAACCAATTGTTTTATCTAGAGAAGAAATAGAATTATACAATGTATATGGTAGTTATATATACTATCAAAGAGGTGGAAAAAATGCTGCAATTTGCATGATTAAGAATGACGGAACAGAATTTAAGGAATTGGCATATGGTGAATATACAAACATAAATGTAACATCTGACAAGATTTTTTTCTCTGATTACAGAACCGGTGAAGTTTATTATACATCTACAACAAATCCCGGTGAAATATCTCTATTTTCACCGGGAACTGATAAATAATATTAGGCACCGAAATCAAATAATGATAGCTGGTTAGATTCTGGGATATCTCCAAAGAGTCCCAGATCTCCCATCATATCTACAATTGTCTTAGATACTTTTGTACGTTCTCTGAAATCATCTTTTGATAAAAATGGACCATTCTTGGCTGCCTCTGCAATCGATACTGCAGCATTATCTCCCAAACCATCAATACTATTAAGTGAAGGCATTAATTTGCCGTTAACAATCTGGAATCTGTTTGGATGAGCAGTGAAAATATCAAGCTTTTCAAATTCAAAGCCTCTTGCATACATCTCCTGGACAATTCGCATATCTTTGAATACATCCTGTTCTTTTTTCGACAATGTATCCTTACGCTTCTTATAATCTGCCATATAATTTTCCAGTCGCTCTTTTCCCTGACACATCAGTTCATAGCTAAAACCGGTCGCTCTAATAGAAAAATATGCAGCATAATACGCTAAAGGATAATATACTTTACAATATGCAATTCTCCATGCCATCATAACATACGCTGCCGCATGCGCCTTAGGGAACATGTATTTAATCTTTTCACAGGACCAGATATACCATTCAGGTACATCGTGTGCAATCATATCTTCCTTCCACTGTGGCCATTCTTTACATTTTCCTTTGGCAATAACACCCTTTCGAACTTTCTCCATTATATTGAATGCCTCTTCCGATTCAAGACCTTTTCCAATCAGGTAAGTCATGATATCATCTCGGGTACAAATACATGTTGAAATAGTTGCAGTTCCTTCCTGAATCAATGTCTGGGCATTTCCAAGCCATACATCTGTACCATGTGAAAGTCCTGCTATTCGTACAAGATCTGAAAAATATTTTGGCTGTGTATCAATAAGCATTTGCATAGCAAAATCTGTTCCGAATTCAGGTATTCCAAGTGCTCCAAGCTTACAGCCTCCTATATCTTCAGGATCTATTGATAATGCACTTGTATCCTTAAATAAAGACATTACTTCTTTACTATCTAATGGTATATCTCTTGCACTTACTCCTGTAAGATCTTCAAGCATTCGTATCATCGTAGGATCATCATGTCCAAGTATATCAAGTTTTAAAAGGTTATGATCAATAGAATGATAATCAAAGTGAGTTGTTGTAATATCAACAGTCATATCATTTGCAGGATGCTGAATAGGTGTAAATGTGTTTATTTCTTCACCCATAGGCAAGACTACAATTCCACCAGGATGCTGTCCTGTTGTACGTCTAACTCCTACACAACCTTCAACAATTCTGTTTATCTCACAGGTTCTTTTATGTATTCCACGCTCTTCATAGTAATTTTTGATGTAACCAAATGCTGTTTTGTCGGCCAATGTACCGATTGTTCCAGCCTTGTATGTCTGACCTTCACCGAAAATAACCTCTGTATATTTGTGTGCTTTTGCCTGATACTCACCCGAGAAATTCAAGTCAATATCCGGCTCTTTATTTCCCTTAAATCCAAGAAAAGTTTCAAACGGAATAACTAAGCCTTCCTTTGTAAGTGGTTTTCCACATTTTGGACAAATCTTATCCGGCATATCACAACCACCACGACCAGAATATGAACGAACCTCCTCAGAATCAAAATCACTATACTTACAATGAGTACAAAGATAATGTGCCTGTAAAGGATTTACTTCCGTAACACCTGACATGGTAGCAACAAATGAGCTTCCTACAGATCCACGGGAACCTACAAGATAACCATCTTCATTTGATTTCCATACAAGTTTCTGCGCAATAATATACATTACGGCATAACCATTTGAGATGATAGAATTTAGTTCTCTGTCAAGTCGCTCTTTTACTATAGGGGGTAATACTTCACCATACATTCTGTGTGCCTTTGTATAACAAATATCCCTTAACATTCCATCCGAGTTTTCAATTACAGGTGGGCATTTATCAGGACGAACGGGTGATATCCTCTCGCACATATCAGCAATTTTGTTGGTATTGGTAATTACTATCTCTTCCGCTTTTTTACTTCCAAGATACTCGAATTCTTTTAGCATCTCTTCTGTGGTTCTAAGATAAAGCGGAGCCTGATCATCAGCATCTTTAAAACCTTTTCCTGCCATTATGATTCTTCGATAGATTTCATCTTCAGGATTAAGAAAATGTACATCACAGGTTGCAACTACAAGCTTTCCAAATTCTTCACCGAGTTTAACTATTTTCTTGTTGATTTCAATGAGATCATTTTCATCTGCAATTGATGAATCCTCATCTCTAATCATAAACGCATTATTCCCCAGAGGCTGAATTTCCAAATAATCATAGAAATTTACAAGTCTGTTTATCTCCTCCTGAGGGCGTCCATTTAAAATAGCCTTATAGAGTTCTCCCGCTTCACATGCAGAACCAATTAGTAATCCGTCCCTATATTTTAGAAACTCTGATTTAGGAATTCTTGGTCTCTTATTGTAGTATGTAACATGCGCCATCGAAACAAGACGATATAAGTTTGTACGGCCCTGATCACATGTTGCTAAGATAATGGCATGATATGTCGGCATCTTTCTGATTGTTTCAACTGATGACTGTGCCATCGCATTAATCTGATCAAGATTTTCAATTCCTCTATCTTTTAGCATCTGTATGAACTTTACAAAAATCATTGCAGTACATGCAGCATCATCAACTGCTCTATGATGATGATCAAGAGAAACACCTAACGCTTTTGCAACTGTATCAAGTTTAAATCTATTCAATGCAGGCAATAAAAATCTCGCAAGAGAAACTGTATCAACAATTGTTGGATTACAATCAATTCCCAATTCTTCACAGTTGTGCTTTATAAAACTCATATCAAAGTCGGCATTATGCGCCACCATTATACAATCCTTGCAAAATTCCATGAACTCCGGAAGAATCACATCAACAGTAGGTGATGATACAACCATATCATCTCTAATTGATGTCAGTTCCTCTATTCTAAACGGAATAGGAACCTGTGGATTAATAAAAGTTGAATATCTGTCTACTATCTCTCCACCTTCAACTTTTACTGCACCAATCTCAATAATTTTATTTTTCTCCGGACTAAACCCTGTTGTCTCGATATCAAAAACAACATACTTATCATCTAATGACTGACCTCTTGAATCCTCTATTACGTCCTTTGTATCATCAACAAGATATGCTTCTACTCCATATATGACTTTAAATTTATCATCAACTGCATGATTTGCCTCTGGGAAAGCCTGAACATCACCATGATCAGTAATCGCAATCGCCTTATGTCCCCATTTCATGGCACATTTAACGATATCCTTTACATCAGTTACTCCATCCATATCACTCATTTTAGTATGACAATGAAGCTCTACACGTTTCTCTGCAGCAGTATCTTCTCTTTTTGAAGTAAAATCAGGTATTTTTTTTACTCCTACAATTGAACTGATAGATAAATCACTATCATACTTATCTACCGTAGCAACACCCTTTACCTTAACAAATTTTCCAGAACTAATATTTGATAACAAATCAGGAACATCTTCATTTCTGGCAAACATTTTTAACATAATAGTGTCTGTAAGATCAGTTAATGAAAACATAATAATAGTTTTTTCATTTCGTATCTCTCTGGTCTCAACAGATAAAATCTTACCTTTAATTACGACTTCACCAATTGGTCCATCAATTTTTTCTATAGCAATTTCTTCGTCATCAAAGCTTCTACCATAAATCACATCAGGATCATTGTCGTATTTTCTTCTAAATTCACCTTTTTTCTCAAATTTTCTAGTTTTTTCAGATGATTTTGAATTTTCTCCGTTATTTTTTAGTTCCTTAGACTTATTTCTTGCAGGTTCAGAAGTACTATTTTTGTTATCAACAAACATTTTTTCAGATTTTTCTGTTTCTTCTGATTCCTGTTTACCTACATCCTCTTCTTTATTTAGTGCAGCTTTTGTTCTTGCTAAAATATTGGCTACTTCCTGTTTAATCTGAAGACTTGAATTCTTTCTATATTTACTTTCTTTAGGTTCCTGATACTCCACATCGATGATAAAATCAAGCCCACATCTTTCGCATACAACTTTTTGCAAAAAATCAATAATCTCATCTCCACGAGTCTTTGCAATAATTGTTTTTTCAAGTGTAAGTTTTACTCTTTTATCATCAATGAAATTCCATTTTGCTGTTCTAAGTAAATTGTATAGTAAAACGCTATAATCACTCAATTCCTCAAAAATACTATCTAGATAAACATCCAGCAAAGTCTTCGGTGTGTATTGTTCTGATAGCTGATAAGATTCAATTATTCGTACTGTAATGTCTTTGCGCCTAAATATCTGCTTTTGAATTTCCTTTTCAAGAATCCAGATATTTTTCTTAAAAATAAGCCTCTTTGCGCGCAAATAGATGCGATAGAAATTTCTTTCATGATTCGCACCTATTTTTGTAACCTCCGCTGTTTCCAACAGACGGCTTAACTCATCATCCAGTTTTAATGTAGGAAAAACTTCCTTAAATTTCTTTACCAACTCAATCTCTCCAATGATCTAATTCATATTTGAGTGAAGGTAACAGTTCAGATTCAGGAACCTTTTTATATACAGCTCCATTTTTAATAATTAATCCTTCACCTATACCGCCAGCAATACCAATATCTGCTTCCTTTGCCTCACCAGGTCCATTTACAACACACCCCATAACAGCAACCTTTATATCTAAATCATAGCCTGCAACCATAGTCTCAACCTCATTTGCAAGACCAATTAAATCTATCTGTGTACGTCCACATGTAGGACAGGAAACAACCTCGATTCCACCCTTTCTAAGACCAAGCGTTCTCAAAATGAGCTTTGCTGACTTAATTTCTTCAAGTGGGCTTCCTGTAAGTGATACCCTGATTGTATCTCCAATTCCCTGACTAAGTATCATTCCAAGTCCAATTGCTGATTTAATATTACCACTAATCAAAGTTCCTGCTTCTGTAATACCTACGTGTAGAGGATAATTTGTCTTTTTAGCTATTATTTCATGTGCCTTTACACACATTAACACATCAGATGACTTAATACTTATGACCAGATTGTCATATCCCATCTCCTCAATCTGATTAACCTTATCAAGTGCACTTTCTACAAGGCCCTCAGCTGTAACTCCACCATACTTTTCGACTAGATTTTTCTCCAATGAACCACTATTTACTCCAACTCTTATAGGAATATTCCTTTCCTTTGCAACATCAACAACAGCCTTTAATCTATCATAACTTCCAATATTTCCAGGATTAATTCTGATTTTATCGGCTCCATTCTCCATTGCAGCAATCGCAAGCTTGTAGTCAAAATGAATATCGGCGACAAGAGGAATTGAAATCTGTTTTTTTATTTCCTTTAACGCAAGTGCAGCCTCCATAGTTGGAACCGCACAACGAACAATGTCACAGCCTAATTCTGTAAGCTCATTAATCTGCTTAACTGTAGCATTAACATCCTGTGTTTTTGTATTTGTCATTGACTGAATCAGTATTGGGTTTCCCCCGCCAATTTGTCTATTTCCTATTTTTATTACCTTAGTATCCATAGATTTTCTCCTTATTTCATTGCTATTATGTTATTAAATAAATAGCTTTCGTATATCATTAAACATAACAACAACCATTAATAGCAAAAGTAACACTATTCCAACAGCATGAACATAACCTTCTTTTTCTGGATCAATCTTCTTTCTTCTTAAGACTTCCACCAAAAGAAAAACTAATCTTCCCCCATCAAGAGCAGGCAGTGGCAATAAATTCATAACACCTAAGTTAGCTGACAACAACACACCCCAACTTAATATTGTTAAAAATCCATAAAAGAAACCACTGCTCGAAACAGAACTATCATATGAAGCTCCAACATCCTTTACTATGCCAACAGGACCACTCATTTGATTAAAAGAGGCTTTACCTGTAACTAGCATCTTTATACTCTCAATCGTTGATGTAATCCAAAATTTCACTTCATAAACACTGTATTTCATTGAGCTTAGGAAATCAGTTTTCGTCTTCGAGCCATCATTTTGAAAACCATACAAGTATCTCCCGGTAGTTTCATCATACTGTGGCTTTAATGTAGTAGTATATTCTTTGCCATTTCTCTCATAAGTCACCTCTACAGCTTCTCCCTCATGAAGCGCTGAATAAAGTGATATCTCCCTATAAAAATGAATAGATGTGTTATCAAGCTTGACTATTTCATCACCCTTGCAAAGTCCAGCTTCTTCAGCTGCATATCCATCTATAACATCACTTAAAACAGGGCTATCATAACCCACAGAACAAATTATGATTAACGCAAATACAAATGCCATTATAAAGTTAAAAAATGGGCCAGCAAAGACTACACTTATTCTCGCCCAGACAGACTTATTGTTAAAGGCTCGACTATCCTCCGAATTATCATCCTCGCCTTCCATCATACAAGCCCCACCAAAAGGCAATAATTTGATAGAATACTTGGTCTCACCTTTCTTAAACCCAACGATTGTAGGTCCTAATCCAAGGCTAAATTCATTTACCCTAATACCATTTGCCTTTGCAAGCAAGAAATGACCAAGCTCATGAAATATAACTATTACTGAAAATAAAATAATTGCAATTATAATGCTAACCAACTTAATTAATACCACCTTTTTTTAATAAATTCATATGTTTCTTTTTCTGTACTTAGAATATCATCTACATCAGGATTAGCAATATATGTCACATTTGACATACACGCCTCAATAATTTCAACAATTTGAAGATACTTTACTTTTTTATCCAAAAATAAAGAAACCGCCATCTCATTTGCTGCATTAAATACAGTTGGAATATTTCCACCCATATTAGATGCTTTTATTGCAAGTGATAATCCCTTAAAAGTGTCAATATCCGGTTTTTCAAATGTTAGTGAAGACAATTCAAACAAATCCAATCTCGTTCCGGATAATGACTTTCTTTCCGGATAATATAATGCATATTGAATTGGAAGTCTCATATCAGGCGTCCCAAGCTGTGCAATAACAGCGCCATCTTCATATTCTACAGCAGAATGAATCACACTTTGAGGATGAACAACAACTTGAATCTGTGAAATATCAACATCAAATAACCACTTTGCCTCTATCACTTCCAAGCCTTTATTTACAAGTGTAGAAGAATCAATTGTGATTTTTCTTCCCATCTCCCAATTTGGATGTTTTAATGCATCTTCAACCTGAATATTTGCAAGCTCATTTAATTTTTTCCCTCTAAATGGACCACCTGATGCTGTTAAAAAGATTCTATTAATCTTGTTATGTTCATTTCCTTGCAGAGACTGAAAAATAGCACTATGTTCACTATCCACAGGCAAAATATTTACACCATATTTTTTTGCCAAAGGCATAATAATATGACCAGCAGTTACTAATGTTTCTTTATTAGCTAAAGCAATATCCTTTTTTGCTTCAATTGCTGCAATTGTGGGTCTGATTCCAATCATTCCAACAATTGCAGTCACAACCATATCAACTTCTGGTAAAGTAACAGCTTCAATAAGACCATCCATACCAAAGCCAATTTTTACATCCATATCAGACAGTTTTGTTTTCAAAGAAAGTGCGTCTTTTTCATTCCAGACACAGATATACTTAGGCTGAAATTCTCTGGCCTGCTTTTCTATCAATTCGATATTTCGTCCACAAGATAATGAAACTATTTCAATATCATTATGTTCTCTTACAACATCTAAAGTTTGTGTTCCTATTGAACCTGTAGAACCTAATACAGATATTTTTTTCATATCATTTCTCCAAATACATTCACAATTTGCTTATACATACTTATTAAATAAAATACAAAGCAAGGAAATATATAATAGGCGCAGTAATGATCATACTGTCAAATCTATCCAATATTCCACCATGACCTGGAATAAGCTTTCCATAATCCTTGATATCATAATTTCTCTTAATTGCTGAAGCTGTAAGGTCTCCAATCATAGAAATCAATCCTGCAACGGCAGCAATACCTGAAAGTATGGCAATTTCACAATTTGAGATTCCCATATTTGATTTAAATATAAAACAATATATTGCAGTAAGAAGAGCTGCTCCTAATACACCACCAACAGCACCTTCAATTGATTTTTTAGGACTAAGCTTTGGTGCCATCTTATGTTTTCCAATAAGCACACCCACGCAATAAGCACAGGTATCACATCCCCACGAACAAAGGAATATCAAAAAAGCTAAATATAATCCATTATGAAGCATCCTAATCTGATATACATATGAAAGCATTATTGCTACATAAAATAATGCAAAAAAAGCTGCCAGAAGCTGATTAGCATTATATTTAGGATATGAAAATACATATACAAACATAAGTAAAATCATAAGTCCCATAAACAACATAAGCATATCAGGAATAAAATCCCATTTTAAATTACAATAATATACAATAGCTCCAGCATATCCCAAAAGTGCTAACAGAGATTTTTCAATTTTAAAAACTCTATACAACTCAAACATTCCTATACATGAAATCAATAATGTAGAAAATAATAAAATTTCTTTTCCTGTAACAATTAATGCAATTGCTAATATCACCAATACTATTCCAGATAACAATCTAGTCTTAAACATAATATTCCTCCATTAATCCTCTTCTTTTAATGCTCCAAACCTTCTGTCTCTCGCATTGTATACTTCAATTGCCTTGATAAGTTCTTTTTTATCAAATGCTGGCCATGGAACATCAGTAAAATAGAACTCGCTATATGCAAGCTGCCATAGCAAGTAATTAGATAATCTCTGCTCTCCACTCGTTCTAATCAAAAGATCAGGATCTGGCAATTCTTTTGTGTCAAGATATGATGAAAATCTGTCTACATCTAATTCATCAATATCCAACAAACCATTTTCGCTATCATGAACAATTTTCTTGACAGCTCTTAACATTTCATCTCTACTTCCATAATTTATTGCAATTGTAAGATTTAAGCCTGTGTTTTTAGCTGAAATTTCTTCCAGGCTTTTAATTTTCTCCTGAAATTTGTCGGACAATCTTCCAATCTCACCGATCACCCTTACTCTCATATTATTTTTATTAGCTGTATTTATACAGTTCTTTAAATAACTCTCAAGTAAAGTCATCAAGGCTTTTACTTCAGAATCAGGTCTATTCCAATTTTCAGTTGAAAATGCATATAAAGTAAGATATTCAACGCCTAAATCATTGGCAGCCTTACAAATCTTTTCAACATTTTTAGCTCCAACAGTATGTCCATAGTTTCTAGGCATACCCTTACTTTTTGCCCATCTTCCATTACCATCTAAAATTATAGCTATATGCTTTGGTGAATTCATATTTTACCTCTCTAAAAGCAAGATAAGGGGACACGACAAAGCCATGTCCCCATTTTTTATACTGTAAGTACTTCTTTTGATTTTACCTCAACAGCCTCATCAATTTTTGCTACAAATTTATCAGTAAGCTTCTGTGCCTGATCCTCAAGGTCTTTTACTTCATCTTCTGAAAGCGCATCTGCTTTACCGATTTTCTTTATAGAATCAATTGCATCTCTTCTGATGTTACGAACTGCAACTTTTGCATCCTCGCCTTTTTTCTTAATGTCCTTCGCAAGTTCCTTACGTCTTTCTTCTGTAAGTTCAGGAAAAACTAATCTGATAAGCTTTCCATCGTTTGTAGGGTTAATTCCCAAATCAGAACAGATGATTGCTTTTTCAATTTCCTTAACCATTGAAGCTTCCCAAGGCTGAATCTGAATCATTCTTGGTTCTGGAACACTTACGTTTGCAACACTTTGTATAGGTGAAGGAGTCCCATAATAATCTACTCTAAGTTTATCAAGAACATGAGGATTTGCTCTTCCAGCACGAATTCCTGCATATTCTTCTTCAAGATTATTCATTGTCTTGTTCATTTTATCTTGAAAAGTTGTTAATCTATCGTCCATTATATCCTCCAATTAAACAGTAACTTTTGTTCCGTTAAAATCTCCACTAAGAGCATTTACAATACTATTCTCTTCGTTAAGACCAAACACATACATAGGCATTTTATTTTCCATACAAAGAATAGATGCTGTCATATCAACTACAGCAAGTTTTTTCTCAACAACCTCTTCTATTGTAAGTGCATCATACTTTTTAGCATCCGGATTACTCTTAGGATCACTATCATATACACCATCAATGGCTTTTGCAAGGTATATACCATCTGCTTCAATTTCAATTGCACGAAGAACAGTTGCAGTATCTGTAGAAAAATATGGATGACCTGTTCCTCCAGCAAAGAACACTACCATATTGTGAGCGAAATATTTATTTGCTCTATCTTTAGAAAATAATTTTGTCATTGAACCACACTCAAATGGCGTAAGAACTGCAGTCTTCATTCCAACAGATCTGAAAATCTCAGAAACATAAATACAGTTCATCACAGTTGCAAGCATACCAATCTGATCAGCTTTTGTTCTGTCAATCGTCTCACTGGTTCTTCCTCTCCAGAAGTTTCCACCACCGATAACAATACCAACCTCTATGCCTTTAGCAACAAGTTGCTTTACCTGGTTTGCAACTTCTGTAACAGTTGGCTCATCAAAACCATGATGCTTATCTCCAGCAAGTGCTTCACCACTAAGCTTTAATAAAATTCTGCTCATATTTCACAGCTCCTCTTTCAATTAGTTATTGTCAAACAATCCCTGTACATCAATATCAGCATAAGACTGTGAACAGAAACCTTCAATAACAGCACCGTTATTAATCTGAACTGAACGAGATTTAATATTTCCCATAATTACAGCAGATGTATCAACAACAACTGGTCCCTGTACATCAATATCACCCTTAACAGCACCTGCAATTACGGCTGAAGCAGCTGTAATATTTCCGATAATAACTGATCCAGCACCAACCTTTACAGTTCCAGAACTGCTTACTTCACCTTCAATTTTTGCAACATCAGCAAAGAACTCAGATGAATTTGTATTTCCATTAACAGTACCTGTTACAACAATTTTACCGTTACATGTAATATTTCCATTAATTGTTCCCTGAATTTCAAATGAACCAGATGAATTCAAATCACCTGTAAGAACAGTGCTAGCTGTAATAACAGATGTTTCATCTGAAATTTCTCCTGTTGGAATTGTTGTATTCATAACTGGTGTCTCGTTCATTTTCTCAATTTGCTCCTCTTTTGTATTAATTATTAATGGTTCTTCAACTGGCTCAATAACACTCTCCTCCACAACAGGAGCCTTTACATCAAGCTCTTCTTTAACCTCAACATCCTCTACTTTCTTTTCTTCAGGCATTTTCACATCATTGTTAACATGCTCAAGAAGTCCGTCTAATTTTGAAAGCTCAGACTCAACATCAACGTCTTCTCCAAGAGTATCAACAACAAGATTATCTGCTGTTGTATTTTCTTCCGGAGTTTCTCCTGGAACCAGCTCATTAACTGCCTGTGAAAAATCTTCCTTAAAATCCTTAAATAATCCCATGAATATTTCCTCCATAACTTTTATTCAATAGTATCAGCTTTGATATATTGAACTACATATGTATTTTCATCAATCGGCAATATCTCAGCATCCATTGAAATTAATTCATCTACAAGAGAGCTAATAGCATCAGCCGTTGTTGACTCGTATGACACGTCATGCATAAACACAACGCTATTCTTATACTGGGTAACACCCTCTTTAACATTATTCACAACATCTTCAACAGTACACTGAGTAGATGCATCACCGGAATTAACATTCCAATCGTAATATGTGATACCCCTGTCTTTGAGAATCTTTGCAAAATCCACCATATCTATATTGGTAATTTCATTCATGCTTCCACCCAAAAATCTATAGTATTTAGGTTTTACACCAGTTACATTCTCAATATGATTTGAAATATTATCCAAATCTGCAATAAATGACTCTTCTGAATCATATAACTCATTAAAAGAATTACTGTATGAACACATTCCTATTGTATGCCCCTCATTTACAATCCTTCTGTATATCTCATCATATTGTCCTGTAGTATCTCCAGTAACAAAAAACGTTGCCTTAACATTCTTTTCTGCTAAGGCATTTAAAATTGTAATCGTATGTTCTCCTGGAACACAATCAAATGTCAAATAAACCTTTCTTTCATCGCCTTCAGAATAAAAATTATCCTCGGAATCAATTTCTCTAACAACGTCCTTATATATTGATTCCTTGGTATCATTCTTGTTAGACGAATTATTTTCTACTACATCTTCCGATAAAGCTGACAAAGAATTAATCTTATTTTCTAATTTATAAACTTTAGAATTAAGTTTCACAACAAAAACCGTTAAAACAATTACTGCTAAGAAAGATACTATCATCCAAATTCCGATAGTCATAACAATACCGGTCTTCATTCTAGCGATTTTTCTTCTTCTCAGCTTCTGATCTTCTAATGTATCATTATCATTTGTGCTCATTGCATAATACCCCCAACGAGTAATGTCTTATATTATTTTATCATATTTTTATTTCTTGTAAAGACAAAAAAATCTCCTAAAAATTTAAATCTAATTAAACTTTTAGGAGACTATAAATCAATTATATATTATGCATTCATCTGTGCAGCTACTTCTGCAGCAAAATCCTCGTTCTTTTTCTCCATTCCTTCACCAACTTCGAAACGAACCATCTTAGAAATTACTATATCCTTTGATACAGTTGTGAGATACTGACCTACAGACTGTTTTCCATCTTCAGCCTTAACATATGTCTGATCAAGAAGGCAGATTTCTTTTAACTGCTTAGATACTCGACCTTCAACTAATCCATTGAACATCTTCTCAGCAACAATTGCCTCTTTATCAGCCATTGCTAACTCAGCCAACTGAGCTTTAGCAGCATCTGAAACAAAGTTCCAAACATAATTCATATTGTTCTTATGCTCTTCAAATGCAGCTTTATCTTCTTCGCTCCACACCCCAGCCATAGCTTTATCAAGCAATTTCTGAAGAATTGGTTTTGGAAGTGTTGTGGCATCATTTAATGCAGAATCAACAGTGATTTCTCTTAACTTAGCAAGTTCTTCGTCAGAGATATCAGTTCTTGAAACATACTGTGGATTCATAGCTGCAACCTGCATTGCAATGTTTCCAAGAGCTTCTTTAGCAGCATCATCAGATGCACCTGTAGCAGCGATTAATACACCGATTTTTCCGCCACCATGAATATAAGTAGCAACAGAATCACCTGATACTTTTTCAAATCTACGAACAGATAACTTTTCTCCGATTGTTGCTGTCTTTTCGATAAGTAAATCATTTAATCCGTTTGTTCCAAGAAGAGCTTCAATATCCTCTCCATCTGCTCCACCATTTAAATCTGATGAAAGAGCTGTATCAGCAACAGTCTGAACAAACTCCTGGAAAACTTCGTTCTTAGCTACGAAGTCAGTCTCTGAGTTTACTTCTACAACAACAGCAGTATTGCCATCTGTTGCCACACGTGTAATACCCTCAGCAGCGATTCTGCTCTTCTTTTTCTCCATCTTAGCAGCACCACTTTTTCTTAATACTTCAACAGCAGCGTCCATATCTCCTTCAGTCTCTGTTAAAGCTTTTTTACAGTCCATCATTCCTGCGCCTGTAAGCTCACGTAATTCTTTAACCATAGCAGCTGTAATTGCCATTTTTTTGTCCTCCATATTCTACATTTAAGACAAAACGCCAATTACAAATAAATTTGCATTGGCATTTTGCTAATATTCATAATTACTATAATTACTCTTCTACTGGAGCTTCAGCTTCCTCAGAAACTTCTACTTCAGCACCCTGATTTGCTTCGATAACAGCATCAGCCATCTTAGAAACGATAAGTTTAACTGCACGAATTGCATCGTCATTTCCAGGAATTACATAATCTAACTCATCTGGATCACAGTTTGTATCAGCGATACCAATAAGAGTGATTCCAAGTGCATGAGCCTCCTGAATACAGATACGCTCTTTCTTTGGATCAACAACGAAGATTGCATCTGGGATTCTCTTCATATCTTTAATTCCGCCAAGGTTCTTCTCGAGTTTATCCCACTCTTTTTTAAGTGCGATAACTTCCTTCTTAGGAAGTACATCAAATGTACCATCTTCTGCCATTGTCTCGATCTCTTTAAGTCTAGCAATACGGCTCTGGATAGTACGGAAGTTTGTAAGCATTCCTCCTAACCATCTCTCATTTACATAGTACATTCCACAACGCTCAGCCTCTGTTTTGATTGCATCCTGAGCCTGTTTCTTTGTTCCAACAAAAAGAATTGTTCCGCCCTGCGCTGCAATATCAGAAATTGCATCATAAGCTTCATCTACTTTTCCTACAGATTTCTGTAAGTCGATAATGTAGATACCATTACGCTCTGTGTAGATGTATGGAGCCATTTTAGGGTTCCATCTTCTTGTCTGATGTCCGAAATGAACACCTGCCTCAAGTAACTGTTTCATTGAAATTACGCTCATTTTTCTTACCTCCATTTGGTTAATAATCATCCGTGTGTTTCCAATTAGACTTGCCACCAGAAAGCGTATCACTGGCACCGGCAATCATCCACACACGTGTCTTATAGTTTTTAAGCCTTTGGTATTTTAACACACCAAAGGCCTATTTGCAATAGAAAAATCACTTTTATATATTTATATCACTCATTATTACTATTTTCCAAGAAGTATTCTTGCTATCTGTTCATATGTAGAACCTACAGGTATTTCAAATTCTCCATTGTGTATAAAACTTGCATAACCTTTATTACCCATGTAAATTCTAAAATCCTCAGCATCCGCAATCAAACCTCTTGCCTGCAATTCTTCTGCAACACCTCTACAAGCCTCTCCATCAGAAACAGTAATTATAACAGTACCTGTAGTTGTAGTAGAAGCAGTATTATAATCAATCACCTCATTCTGATTTACTTCTTCCGGAGATTGAATACCCTCTTGCTGTTCTTCACTAGAAGCAGTCTCACTCTCTGCCATCTCGGTATTCTGCACACTTTCATCGGACAACAAATTATCTGTATTAGTTTCTTCAGCTTCTGAATCAATTTCCGATTGTTCCTCAGAATCTGTATTATAAACCGACTCAAGTGTCTGTGTTTCAGAATCCAAGACAATATCAGAAGAATTGTCATGTGAACAGATTTTTACAATTATAACAGCAAATATTATTCCCAATCCAAGTCCACGTAAATAATATTTAAGCCTCATCTTTCTTTTCTCCCTCAAAAAGACCAAGAACAAGTTTAACTTCACCCAATCCAAGTCCTAAATCTTTTGCTATTTCTATATCATTTTTACCAAGTTTGTGTAAACGAAGAATAGAATCATTATGATTCACATCTGAAACACCCTGATATGAAGATTTTACAGATGCTTCAAACGCATCATTTTCATCAATTTTTTCGGTTTCCTCTACAGTCTGTTCTACGGTCTGTTCTATTTCGGACGCCGCATCTGCTATTTTTTCCAGCAATTCATTTTCTGTTTTTCTCAAATTATCAGAAAAAGTCTGTAATTGTGATGCTAAATCCGTTAATTCTGCATGCTTATCATTCAACATGCTATATAAAAACATAATTTCATTGTGAGACTTATTTATTGATTCCAATACAGTATCAGAATATTCATTAATAGCCATTATCTTGGAATTAGTTTCTTTTTCTAGTTCCCTTTTAGTTATTTCTTTTTGACTATCTGCAACTTCTTCTATAATGTCTTCAATATCAGCATTAACATTTTTTAATTTTTTCTCTACTAGAATTTTCAATTCTTCTTCACTTAGTTGCGAAATTTTATCAATATCCTTCGAAGACAGTTTATCCTTAATCAAAAAACTTCCTATCAGAAATATTACTCCTATTATTATAAGTGTTATTTCAATTGCGCTCATTTCAACCTCTACATCAATTTAGTTTATTTATATTTTTACATCAAAAGTGCCCGCTTGGATTTTATTAATAACTTTTCCATCCTCAGCAGGCTTTTTCTTTTTTTTGGAATTATTCTGATAATAATTATTTTTGCCCTCATTCTTAGCATCCTGATTATTATTCATTTTCTGAGAATCTCCAGGATCCTGAACTTCATGAGCTAACTGATCTTCTCTCTTGTCAACCTGCACTTGAATATTTTGCTGATCAGTAACAGGTTTCACATCCTGATTATGCTTTAAATATGCTACATCATCAGTTCTTTGAATCATACCATTTATATCAACTGGTCTTATTGTCATAACATACTCCCATAACTAGCTATCAATTAATATATTCATATAAGGACCCATTTTCTTCCTCATTTTCACCAAACCTTTTGTATGTAACTGAGAAACTCTTGATTCAGAAACCTCAAGAATCTGACTTATCTCCTTTAGAGTCATTTCTTCATAATAATACAACTCAATAACTCTTCTTTCCTTTTCAGTCAACAAATCTAATGCACTAATCAGCATTTCTTTTAATTCCGACTGCGAAACCACATCCTCCGGCTGAGCAAAATGCGAATTGTGTGTTGCATCCATTACTGGTTCAGGTCCATTTTCTTCAAATTCATTTAATGAAACTACATTCGTAACTTTTAACTGTGACTGCCAATTACATAATTCATCTTCTGAAATACCTAGTTCAACAGCAAGTTCCTCATCATTAGCCGTTTTACCAGTTCTCATCTCAATTTGTTTAATTGCATCATCAATTTTTTTCTGTTTCTGTCTAACTGTTCTTGGAATCCAATCCATCTTTCTGATTTGGTCCAAAATTGCGCCACGTATCCTTAGACTTGCATATGTCTCGAATTTAACATTCTTATCCATATCAAATTTGTCTATTGCATCAATCAATCCAAAGACACCATATCCAACCAAATCGTCATACTCAACATTATGACCAAGATACATACTTAATCTACCAGCCACAAGTTTAACAAGCGGTGCATATTCAATGATTAATTTTTCACGAATATCCGGTGATTTTTTTTTCGAATATTCTTCCCACAGTTTATCCTTATCAAGCGTCTTCATCTATTCCCCCTGCTACTCATTTGTACTGTCATCGACACTCTCCTGTGTTTCAGAAGTTTCAATATTTTCAACTTCTTCACCAGAATTTTCATCATTATTCTCTTCCTCTGTCTCTTCTATATTGCCAAAATCTTTAAAGTTAATGTCAATAATAACTTTTACTATACTACCAATTATATAAAAAATCACTAATACTGCAAGTAGTCTAACAGTAAACTCCATCAAATCTGTACCTTGACTAATAGAAATTAAACAGTAAATCAATCCTGCCAAAAGCATAATTATGCTAGGAACACTATTTGTCTTCATGTATCAAATTACCTTTTCCGTTTTTCCAACAGCTTTAATTAAATAATCTCCTGTCTCACAATCTAATATTACAGTACGTCCATAATTAAGTCCAGTATCTTCAGCAATCAAAGGGATTCTCAACTCTTTTAACATAATTTTTGCTTCCTCAGTATTGCGAGCCCCTATATTTCCAACCTGTGACAAGCCACTCACCTCAAACATCTGTGCGCCACCAGCAATTTTTGCCACAAGTCTTTTGGGCTCTGCTCCTTTTCTTATGACCTGATTATACAATTCTCTAATTCCCGTATCCCCAAATTTAGGAATTTGAGTACTATTTTTTAATTTTGTACTATCCGGTAACATGTAATGAACCAATCCACCAATTTTTGAAACCGGATCGTATAATGTCAAACCAATACACGATCCCAAGCCCAAGGTAGTAAGTTTATCCGGAGCCTTAGCAACCTTCAAGTCAGCCATCCCAACTTTTATTACTTCTCCCATATTTCTTTCTCCTAAAACTGTATTCCAAGAGCTCCCATAATTGTATCATACGAATCAGGATCAGGCATTAAAATAAAATAACCATCCATCATCACATCATCACCAAATTCTGTTGATATAAATAACGCATTATCACCATACTGCCCAAACTGAATTGCTGGAACACTAAGAATTGCCGCTGCCATATCAACAGCAATAAATGGAACCGAAGGCTGAATTCTAAGGCCTGTCATGGTTGCAAGAGCAGATAAATATGACCCCGCAATAATATTTCCTATCTCCTTCATTGCCGATAAATCCATTTCATCAAATGGCTCCTGATAACTTGGATCTCGTCCCATAAGCCGGTTTACAAGAAAATGTGCTGCTGGCATTTTCAATAAAAACATCATGCTACCTGTCACATCATCAGTCACTTCAAGAAAAATACCTACTATTGTTTCTTCTTCAGGACAAATTGCATCCCCAAGTTTTGAAGCATCTAATAATTTAACTTCTGGAACAAACATATTTAAAGAGGTTCCAAGCATACCTGCTATGGCTGTAGTTGCATTTCCAGCACCAATATTACCAATTTCTTTTAATACGTCCATATACATAGAATTAACGTTATCCAAAGAAAATCCACCCATAATAATACGTCTCCTATAAAATGCACAATTTAATATCATATAGTGAGGCCAATAACCTCACTATATGTAAAGAACTAATTATTTTCTTTTTCATCTACAATAGCATTTAGCTCAAATAATGAAATAAGTTCATCACCATTTTTACCAATACCATTAATAAATAAATCTTTACTATTAGATGTTGCATCTATATTAGGTTTCTCAATTTCGTCAACAACAAGAGTAACTACTTCACATACTTCATCAACAAGTAAACCTAATTCGCCTTTTTCTTCTAATTTCAGAATAATAATTCTAGTTGAATTCGTATAAACGTCATCTTCAAGTCCCATTTTAATTCTAGCACTCATCACAGGTACAATCTCACCTCGAAGATTAATTATACCTTTAAAATACACCTGCGCTTTTGGAACCCTGGTAATTTTTTGCATTCTCACTATATTCTCAATATAGCCTATATCAATGCCAAATTTTTCTCCACCTATTCGAACAACTATATATTGCTTAGTTTCTTTTTCCTGAACTTCTAAAACATTTACATCCGCCATGTTATTCACCCCCAAAACTACATCAATGGATTAACGTCAAGAATCAATGCAACCTCTCCATCTCCAAGAATAGTAGCTCCACTAATCAGTTTATTGCCGTTAATATATTTTCCAAGTGACTTAATAACAATTTCCTGTTGTCCAATAAGATTATCGACAACAAGTCCAGCCTGCTGATCGCCCTTTTGAACAATAACAACAGTCAGATGATCAGGTTCTTCCTCTTTTGGCTCAATATCAAGCAGTTTATCAAGCCTAATAATAGGAATAACACTACCTCTAAGATGAATAACTTCTTTTGCCTGAACATATTTGATATCCTCAATAGGAATATCTTCAATATTGGAAATAGACCCAAGTGCAATTGCATACTTCTCATCTCTAATCTCAACCATTAATGCCTGGATAATTGCCAATGTAAGCGGAAGTCTGACTGTAAATGTTGTTCCTTTTCCTAGTTCCGTAGATACCTCTACATCTCCACCCAACTGCTCAATTCCAGATTTAACAACATCGAGTCCAACACCTCTACCTGAAATATCAGTAATTTTTTTAGCCATAGAAAAGCTAGGCATAAATAAGAAATTAACAATTTCTTTCTGTGTCAAATTCTCAGCCTGTTCTTCTGTTACAATACCTCTCTCAATAGCTTTTGCCTTTACTGCATCAGTATTAATTCCATTTCCATCATCACCAACCTTGATAACAACATTATTTCCTTCCTGATAAGCATTGAGGAAAATAGTTCCTGTCTCAGGCTTTCCTCTTTCCTTACGAAGTTCAGTACTCTCAAGGCCGTGATCTGCTGAATTTCTAAGTAAATGCTGTAATGGATCTCCTATCTGATCTACTACAGTTCTATCTAATTCTGTATCTTCACCAGAAATAACAAGTTCCATTTTCTTATTGAGTGTTCTTGATAAATCCCTAATCATTCTAGGATATTTCTGAGTAACACTTTCAATAGGTACCATTCTAACCTTCATAACTGATTCATGAAGATTAGTTGTAATTCTTTCAAGATACTCTATTTGATCATGGAATGTCTGATTATTTGCTGTACCCTCTGATGAACTAATTGAAACAAGGCTGTTCTTTGCAATAATAAGCTCCGAAACCTGATTCATCAACAAATCAAGTTTTTCAATATCAACTCTGACAGTCCTACTTGTCGCAGGCTTTCCAGCATTTGCTTTTTTTGCAGGAGCTGCTGCTTTCTTTGGAGCCTCCGCCGGCTTAGTTTCAGTATTTTTTTCAACCGGTGCTGCTTTCTCAACTTCAGGTTCCTTAACCACCTCAGGTTTTACCTCTGGAGCTGGTGTTGGAACTTCCCCCTCAAGATGGAATTCTTTAACCTCTTCTCCAACAACCTTATCAATCTCAGAAACATTTAATGCAGCCTGTTGAAGCTTATCAAACTCCTCTGATGATGCCACAAAAAATGTAAAGTCTAAATCAAATTTTTCATCTTCTATATCTTGTGAACTTGGACGATACACAATTATTTCTCCAAGTTCTTCTATTGCTCTAAACACAAGAAAAGCTCTAGCAGCCTTTAACAGACATTCACTCTGAATATATACAGTAACTCCGTATATCTTCATACCTGCCTCAATAGCATTATCAACAGCTTTCTTTTCTGAGTCAGTCAGTTCTATTGATGAAAAAGCATTTCCCTGCTGAGATGAATCCTCATTTTTCTCCGAAACATCATTTGTTGATTCATCTGTTGTAGGCTGTGCAGGCGCCGGCTCTTGTCCATTTGCTTTTGCAATAAAATCATTCAATTCCTTGATAATGATTTCATTATCATCTGTTCCTTCATCAGAACTTGCTTTAATGTTCTCAACATAACTATCAATCGCATCAAGGCATTTAAAAAGCAAATCTATCATAGAACTATCAACATTAATCTTCTCACTACGAACTTCCTGGAAAACATTCTCCATGTCGTGTGTAAGATGTTGCATTCTCTTAAAGCCCATTGTACCAGCCATTCCTTTTAAAGAGTGAGCAGCACGAAAAACTTCATTTATTGTATCCTTATTATCAGGTTCCTGTTCAAGAGTCATAATGCAATCAGAAAGTGTCTGAATATGCTCTGAACTTTCATCAATAAATATCTCAAGATACTGACTAACATCCATATTATTTTACCCCCACGTTCTTTGTTATTGATTTAGCAACATCTGTAAGGGTTACAACTTCATCAACAATACCAGTTTCATAAATCGCCTTTGGCATTCCGTATACAACACAAGAATCCGCATCCTGAGAAATAACATGTACTGGTTTCTTTTTACCTAAAGATAATATTCCGTTTGTTCCATCCGCTCCCATTCCAGTAAGAACAACACATACTATCTCGTCAAAACCTGAATTTGTTAACGAATCATATGTAATATTCGCACACGGTTTCAACCCACCAATAGGAGGCATATCATTAAAGGTGATTTCATGGCTTCCATCAGATTTTTTCTTAACTTCCATATGTTTTCCGCCAGGAGCGATATAAACAGTTCCTTTTTTAAGAACTTCACCTTGTTCAGCTTCTTTGACAGAAATTTCACTGATTTCATTCAACCTGTCAGCCATGGATTTTGTAAAACCAGCTGGCATATGTTGAACAAGAACCATTGGTGCATCAAGTCCCTTTGGTAGATACGGTATCACACTCTGCAACGCCTTAGGTCCTCCTGTGGAGCATGCCAAAGCAACAATTTTATTACTTCCTGTCGACTTAATTCTTGTTATTGGTCCAACACTCTTCTTTGGAGTAAGTTCAGTCGAAGGAATTCCTCTTTGTCCCAAAGGTCTTGAAACAGTAGACGCAGGTCTTGATGTAACAGGTGAATAATTCACTCGTAACGCTGCTGATAATACTGATAATAGATTATCTTTAAAATCCTGTCCCTTAGCCTCTATGATATTGTTAGGTTTAGTCACAAAATCGATAGCACCTAATTCAAGAGCCATAATAGTTGTCTCAGCGTCTTTGCTCGTAAGAGTACTAACCATTATAACATTTGCCTTAATGTTCTCTTTTTGTAACTTTTCTAGTAGTTGTAGACCATCCAAGCGAGGCATGTTCACATCAAGAACAATCCCATCATATTTCTGGGTTTTTATCTTCTCGTATGCTTCCAAACCATCTCTACATACATCTGTTGCTTGAAAATTATTGTCTGAATTGATTATATCACACTCAACCCTTCTCATGAGTGCAGAGTCATCAACCACCAAAATATTTTTCTTCATATCTCTCACCCGTTCATTTTATGCCTTTTCTTTCTTTCTTCTTCAAAAACATAATGTACTACCTTTTCTCTATCAGCTATGGTTTTAAATATAAATTGTGCTCTATTTATATATTTATCATTAACCATTTCATTTTTCTCGCAAGTAATTATTTTACAGATTACATATATTTTATCATGTTTGTCTTCATTATCCAACTTAAAAACAGATAAAATATACTTCCCCTCTTCACTTGGTGAACCTGAAGAAAACTTTATCCCTCCACCACTAATATCGAGTATTACTCCATTATAAATTGTGCCATCAACTCCGCTCAGTTCTATTGATTCATACAATTTATCAATATTCTGTTCAACATTATCATCTTCAACTTTCGTAAAATGAAAATCAATACAACATTCAACTCTAAAATAATCTCTTCTCTGAATTTTCTTTAGTTCGGAAACAATTTCAACTGCAAGGAAAAACAGATTACCTCTTTTGTATCGTTTTCTAACAATAGCAAGGCAGTTAAATATAGTATTGTTGGATGTATATATTGTGAAATCACATTTTGCGCCAACTTCAAAAAGAATCATTCTTCCCTCTGAAACAGGCATAGTAACCTCCCACAATAACTCATTTTTTAAATCAGATAACATGCTAACACATTTATTATTATGTTTACTCATATCATCATTGTCATGATGATAAAAAATATCTATTTTATCCCCAATTGAAACTACCTTATTACCCATTCGACTCCTATAATTAACCTTTTCTAGTGAATAAATTTGAAATAATCTGTGTCAAACCTCTTTTACTAACATTAGCCTCTTCATTCAATAATTTCGATGCAATCAATTCAAACTGTTTTGCAGACTTTGAATTTGGATCATTTAACGAAACGGTTTTCTGCTGTCTAACAGCTTTTTCAATAGCAATATCTGAAGGAATATATCCTAAATAATTTAATTTTCCATGCAAAAACTGTTGTATAACAGAATTCAGCTTTTCATAGACAGCATACCCGTCTTCTCTTGACAAAACTTTATTTGCGACCAACTGGATACTTGAGCTATCCGGATTAAAAGAAGGATTTTTAAACAACGCCTTCATCAACGAATAAGAATCCGTAAATGAACTAGGTTCTGGTGTTGTCACTAAAATAATTTCAGGGCTTGCAAGAACAAATTCTAATACCTGATCCGAAATTCCAGCACCTGTATCAATGATAATAAAATCAGCCATATCGTTAAGCTCATTTATGGATTTTACAAGATACATTATCTGTTCCCTGTTTAAATTATTTAATCCAATTATTCCCGATCCACCCGAAATAAAACCAATTCCCATAGGACCAGGCGTAATTATCTCTCTAATGCTCTTTCCTTGATATATCAAATCTGAAAGATTATATTGTGGAATTGCTCCAAACATAACTTCGACGTTTGCTAAGCCAAAATCTGCATCAAAAATAATAACCTTTTTTCCCGCTTTAGAAAGAGAAACAGCCAGATTTACTGAAACATTTGACTTTCCAACTCCACCTTTACCACTTGTAACAGTCACAACCCTAGCATTACCAACATTATTCTGATTTTTTACTTTGATAACATTTCTAAGTTGCTGAGCCTGATCCATTATTTTGTGCCTCCTAATAACTGCTTAACAATCTTCTGACTATTAAACACTTCAATATCATCTGGAACATTTTGACCATTTGTAGTATATGACAATTCTGCATCAGCATATATTTTCACATTTAATAGATTACCGAACTTTGTTGTCTCATCTAACTTTGTGAAAATTAGTTTGTATGAAGCAATATCATTATATATATCTACAATATCCTTTAAATCATCGTATTTAGTAGTTGCACTTAACACTAAATAAACTTCCTTCTCATACACACTGTCAACGCCTGCAATCAATTCTTTCATATCCTGTCTTTGTGTTTCATTTCTATGAGAAAATCCTGCAGTGTCGACAAATACAATATCATAATCTTTATAATCTTCAATAGCACTATTCATCTCATCTTTTGAATATACAATTGACATTGGTGCATCAAGAATATTTGCGTATACTCGAAGTTGTTCTGTCGCAGCAATTCTATAAGTATCTGCTGTAATAAATGCAACCTTTTTATTCATTTCAACCTTATACTTGGATGCTATCTTAGCAATAGTTGTTGTCTTTCCTACGCCAGTCGGTCCAATAAAAAAAACCACCTTAGGTTTCTTGCCTGATAAACTAATTGTATTAGGCTGCCCGAATCTAAGAATAAGCTTTTGATATACATTAGACAAAATAGTATCAACACTATTACCAGGTCTTAAAAATCGCTCAATTTCATCAAGTATCTGATTTATATATTTTTCATTAACCTCATTATCTAAAAGTGTTGAATATAGTATTCTTACAAATTTTAATTCCTCATTTGACTGAGTTTTTGATGGTGTAGCCTGAGACACGATTTCCTCTTCATTTTTACTTACACCAAGCTTTTCTTCTAAAATATTAGAAAGATTATCTAATCGTTCCTCTAATTCTGATTCTTTTTTTATATCTGTGTTCCCTTTTTGCACTAACTTTTCATCCTTTTCTTTAATTACATCTTTAAAAGAAAGATTAATTTTTTCATCGGCTTTATAATCAATATTCGAAGTGTTTTTGACCGAATTCACATTTGTTCGAAGAACAGCTGCTGATGGTTCTTTTTCTTCCATTGCAGCAGTCACTTCATATGTAACACGCTTAAACGCTCTGAACAAACCTTTAGGTTTTATCTCTTTCACATTCATAATAACTGCGTCACTGCCAAACTCAGCCTTCGCTTTTTCAATTGCCTCTTCTTTTGTTTTACCTTGAAACTTGTTTATAGTCATTTATACAGTCACCATTCCTACTGATTGCAGTTCTATATTTGATTCAACTTCATTATAAGAAACAACAATCAAATCTTTAAAATAATCTTCTGTTAGTTTTTTGAAATACATACGCACAATAGGCGATGTAATAATAATAGAACTCTTTCCAAGACTTTCCAATTTACCAACCTCATTTTCAACAGAATTCATAATCGCTTTTGTTTTTTCAGGATCAAGAGTCAGATATGCGCCCTGCTCTGTCTGTTTTACTGAAGCCATTATTTCCTGCTCAACCTTCGGATCTAATGTCACAACACTTGTAGTCTCATTCGAAGGAAAATACTTATTGGAAATTGCTCGTTTAAGTCCTTGCCTTACATACTCAGTAAGTACATCAGTATCTCTTGTTGTCTGTGCATGGTCTGCAAGATTTTCAAAAATTGTAAGTAAATCTCTAATGGAAATACCTTCTGCAAGCAAGTTCTGAAGAACTTTTTGTACCTCTCCCAGTCCAAGAAGTTTAGGAATCAATTCATCAACAAGCACTGGGTTTGTTTCCTTCAAATTATTAACAAGATTCTGAACATCCTGCCTTGTAAGAAGTTCAGCAATCTGACTTCTAATTACTTCAGTTAAATGAGTAGCAATAATTGAAGGTGGATCTACAACCGTGTATCCTAAACTTTCAGCTCTTTCTCTCTGACTTTCTGTAATCCAGATCGCAGGGAGATGGAATGAAGGTTCAAATGTCGGAATACCAGTTATAGTCTCCTCAACATATCCCGGATTCATTGCCATATAATGATCAAACAGAATTTCACCTTCAGTAACCTGAATTCCTTTAATCTTGATTATATATTGATTAGGATTAAGCTGAATATTATCTCTAAGACGAATTATCGGAACAACAGTACCAAGTTCTAAAGCAATTTGTCTTCGAATCATAACAACTCGATCCAGTAAATCTCCACCCTGATTTACATCAGCAAGCGGAATGATTCCATATCCAAATTCAAGTTCAATCGGATCAACCTGAAGTAATGAAACAACGTTTTCAGGTTTTCTAATCTCTTCTGCATCCGTTTCTGCCTGAGCTGTTTCCTCCTCAATAGTTTCTATATCAAGGCTTTTGCTCATTGCATTTCCTGATACTATAAATGCCGCTCCCAATCCAAGAAAAAGCCACCATTCCAATCTAAGAGGAGTCATAATTCCAAGGAAAATTAAAACTGCACCTACAATATATAACACTTTTGGTATTCCAAAAAGCTGCTTTACAAGTATTCCACTAAAATCCGCCTCGTTAGAACCTTTTGTAACAAGAATACCTGTTGACAAAGAGATTAACAATGAAGGTATCTGGGATACAAGACCATCACCAATAGTTAATAGACCAAACTGCTGAATAGCATCACCGGCAGCCATTCCCTGATACATAACTCCCATAACCGTTCCACCAATCAGGTTAATAAACGTAATAATAAGACCAGCTGTCGCATCTCCCTTTACGTATTTAGTAGCTCCATCCATAGCTCCGAAAAAATTCGACTCACGTTGTATCTTCTCTCTTCGGTCCTTTGCTTCTTTATCAGTAATGGCTCCGGTATTTAAATCCGCATCAATAGCCATCTGTTTACCAGGCATTGCATCAAGTGTAAATCTTGCAGTTACTTCAGCAACGCGCTCGGAACCTTTATTAATTACAACAAACTGGATAATGACTAATACAATAAATACAATGGCGCCAATAACAAGATTTCCACCACCAACAAAATTTCCAAATGTTTGTACTACATTACCTGGTTCACCAGTTGTAAGAATTAATCTTGTCGATGAAACATTTAGAGAAATTCTAAAAATTGTTGTAAATAAAAGAAGTGTTGGAAAAAAAGACATATCCAAAATTTCTTTTACAAATAAAACATTAAATAGAATAATGAGAGCAATTGATAGATTAACTGCCAACATTAAATCAAGAACAAAAGAAGGAATTGGTATGATAAAAAATATAACTGCAAAAAGTAAGTATAATCCTACTCCGATATCAGTTTTATTTAACATTCCTCTCCCTCCTTTCTAATAAACTTAATTATTTGTTTTATAAATCATTGCAAGAATTTCTGCAACAGATTGATATAATTCTGGCGGAATTTCTGCACCTATGTCAACATTTGAAAAAAGCATTCTTGCCAAAGGTTTATTCTCAACAATAGCAATATTATTTTCTTGAGCAACTTCTTTAATTTTTAGTGCCACATAATCTTCACCTTTAGCCACAACAACAGGTGCTTCACTTACTTCAGCATCATATTTTAAAGCAATAGCCAAATGTGTAGGGTTTGTAATTACTACATCAGCCTT
>JBGVHH010000018.1:0-41354 GCA_045122195.1 Agathobacter sp. | reverse complement strand
GCATATATTTATATAATTTTTTATGTATTTTTAATGAAAATTGTATCAAAACAAAAACATTTAGTCAAAAGTTTAACAAACGAGTATAAAAACACTTGAACTTTGGGAAATTATTAGTTAAAATAGAAAACAGCTTAGGGTCATTAAGACCTTACAATATTTTACAAATTCTAGGAGGAATTAAAATGGCAGTTAGAGTAGCAATCAACGGATTTGGTCGTATTGGACGTCTTGCTTTCAGACAGATGTTCGGAGCAGAGGGATACGAAGTAGTAGCAATCAATGATCTTACAAGCCCAAAGATGTTAGCACACTTATTAAAGTATGATTCATCACAGGGTAAGTATGCATTAGCAGATACAGTTTCTGCATCAGAAGATTCTATCACAGTTGATGGACAGACAATTAAGATTTATGCATTCCCAGATGCAAACAATTGCCCATGGGGAGAGCTTAAGGTAGACGTAGTTCTTGAGTGTTCAGGATTCTACACAAGCAAAGAGAAAGCTCAGGCTCATATCAACGCTGGAGCTCGTAAGGTAGTTATCTCTGCACCAGCAGGAAATGACCTTCCAACAATCGTTTACAATGTAAACCACACAACACTTAAGCCAGAAGATACAATTATCTCAGCAGCTTCTTGTACAACAAACTGCTTAGCACCAATGGCTAAGGCATTAAATGATTTAGCAGGAATCAAATCTGGTATCATGAGCACAATTCATGCTTACACAGGTGATCAGATGATCCTTGATGGACCACAGAGAAAGGGTGACCTTCGTCGTTCACGTGCAGGTGCTGTAAATATCGTTCCTAACTCAACAGGTGCAGCTAAGGCTATCGGACTTGTTATCCCAGAGTTGAACGGAAAGCTTATCGGATCTGCTCAGCGTGTTCCAACACCTACAGGATCTACAACAATCCTTGTTGCAACAGTTGAGAAGTCTGTAACAAAAGAAGAAATCAATGCAGCTATGAAGGCAGCTTCAACAGAGTCTTTCGGATACAATGAGGACGAAATCGTTTCTTCAGATATCGTAGGAAGCACATATGGTTCAATCTTCGATGCTACACAGACAATGGTTGGAGAGGACAATTTAGTACAGGTTGTTTCTTGGTATGATAACGAGAACAGCTACACATCTCAGATGGTTCGTACAATTAAGTACTTCTCTGAGTTAGCATAAGATTAGCTTAAAACTTAGACTTTTAATTAGGGTCCGGTCCGTATGGACCGGGCTTTTTTAAACGATATATATAAGGAGGACATTATAATGTCATTAAACAAAAAGTCAGTTGATGATATCAACGTAAAAGGAAAAAGAGTCCTTGTAAGATGTGACTTTAACGTACCACTTAAAGACGGAAAAATCACAGATGATAACCGTATCAAAGGTGCTCTTCCAACAATCCAGAAATTAATCAATGATGGTGGAAAAGTAATTCTTTGCTCACACCTTGGAAAAGTTAAAAACGGACCAAACGAAGGAGAGTCACTTGCACCAGTAGCAGCTGCTCTTGAGGAGAAGCTTGGTAAAAAAGTTACTTTCGTAAATGATGACAATGTAACAGGTGAGGCTGCTACAGCTGCTGTTGCTGCTATGAACGAAGGAGATGTTGTTCTTCTTCAGAATACACGTTTCCGTGGAAAAGAGGAGACAAAACCAACAGAGGCAGGAGAGGCATTCGCAAAAGAGTTAGCTGATTTAGCTGATGTATATGTATGTGATGCATTCGGTTCTGCTCACAGAGCACATGCTTCAGTTGCTGTTGTTACAAAATATATCACAGCAAAAGGTGGAGAGAATGTAGTTGGATACTTAATGCAGAAGGAAATTGATTTCCTTGGAAATGCAGTAGAGAACCCAGTTCGTCCATTCGTAGCTATTCTTGGTGGAGCTAAAGTTGCTGATAAACTTAACGTTATCGACAACCTTCTTGAGAAAGCTGATACACTTATTATCGGTGGTGGAATGGCTTACACATTCCTTAAAGCACAGGGAAAAGAAATCGGTATCTCAATGTTAGATGAGACAAAGCTTGATTACTGTAACGAAATGATGGCTAAAGCTGAGAAGCTTGGAAAGAAAATCCTTCTTCCAGTTGATGCTGTTACAATCAAGGAATTCCCAAATCCAATTGATGCTCAAGTTGAGACTATCACAGTTGATGCTGACAATATGCCAGCAGACCGTGAGGGATGCGATATCGGACCTAAGACACGTGAGCTCTTCGCAGATGCTGTAGCTTCAGCTAAGACAGTTGTTTGGAACGGACCAATGGGTGTATTCGAGAACCCAACACTTGCAGCTGGTACTCTTGCAGTAGCAGAGGCACTTGCTAAGGCAGATGCTACTACAATCATCGGTGGTGGTGATTCAGCAGCAGCTGTTAACCAGATGGGACTTGGAGACAAGATGAGCCACATCTCAACAGGTGGTGGAGCTTCACTTGAGTTCTTAGAGGGAAAAGAACTTCCAGGTGTATACGCTGCAGATGATAAATAAGAGCGAATAACAGTTGTGTTCGTTTAAATAATTGAAGATATTATAGGGAGAAAAATAATGGCAAGAAAGAAAATTATTGCTGGTAACTGGAAGATGAACAAAACTCCATCTGAAGCAGTTGCATTAGTAAATGAATTAAAAGACTTAGTAGTAAATCCAGACGTTGACGTTGTTTACTGTGTTCCAGCTATCGACATCGTACCAGTTGTTGAGGCTGTAAAAGGAACAAACGTTGAAGTTGGTGCTGAGAACATGTATTTCGAAGAGAGCGGTGCTTTCACAGGAGAAATCTCTGCTTCAATGCTCGTAGATGCTGGTGTTAAATATGTTATCATCGGACATTCAGAGAGAAGAGATTACTTCAAAGAGGATGATGTTCTTCTTAATAAAAAAGTTAAAAAAGCTATTGAAGCTGGTCTTACACCAATTCTTTGCTGTGGAGAGTCTCTTGAGCAGAGAGAACTTGGCGTAACAATGGACTGGATTCGTCTTCAGATTAAATCTGACCTTGCAGGAGTAGCAGCTTCTGATGTTGCAAACCTTGTAATTGCTTATGAGCCAATCTGGGCAATTGGAACAGGAAAAACAGCTACATCTGATCAGGCTGAAGAAGTATGTAAGGGAATCAGAGAGCTTATCGCTGAGATGTACGACGATGCAACAGCAGAGTCTGTTCGTATTCAGTACGGCGGATCTATGAATGCAGGAAATGCAGCAGAGCTTCTTGCTAAACCAAACATCGATGGTGGACTTATCGGTGGAGCTTCTCTTAAAGCTGATTTTGGTAAAGTTGTTAATGCATAATTATATATATGTATAATGTAATTTAACCCGGGATTCTTCCCGGGTTTTATTATATATTAGGAAAGTTCTACTTCCCTATATACTAAAACGTGTTTTAGTATTTTAGGAGTCTGGTTATATAGACAACACCCAATTATCGTGATAAAATCCTTCGTGTAACTGAAAAGAAAAATATGTAAACGCAGCTTGGGACAGACTGAATCTTTACAAAGTTTACAAGAAATAGTGAGGATGAATATGAAGAAAAAAATTACTGTGTTAATGTTGATGTTTTGCCTGGTATTTACAACCTTAGTTGGATGTGGAAGTAAGGTAGATGAGCAAAAGTTTATGAGAGCTGTGTTAGCTGCATCATATAAGGATGAGTATTCAGAATATGCTGAGATGAAAGGTATTACTGAAGCAGAAGCAAAAGCTGAAGTTGAAAAATATTACGAAAATGAACTTGCAATTATAGAAGGTGGAGATTCGCTTACTGACCAGCAGAAGAATGCAGTTGATGAGATGAGAAAGAATCTTGGAAAATGTGCAAAATACGAAGTGGTTGGTTCGCAGAAGATTTCAAGTGAATTGTATTCTGTACAGATTAAAGTTCAAAGAGCACATCTTTTAGATAAAGCATTCAGAAATAGCTGGAATGAATTTTTGCAGGTGTTATCAAGTTCTACTACACCTGGAGAGATATATCTGATTCTTGCAAAGAATATTCAGAGTGTTGTTGATGAAGGTGTTGAATATGATGAGGAAGAGATAGTAAATATTACAGTAGATGTTGATGCTGGAATGTTTTCTACATCGTATGAGCTGGATGATTCACAGCAGAAAGCTATGCTCTCTGCATTATTTGATTATACTGACTATGAAAATTCGATAAAAGAACTACAGTCACAATTATAAAATCAAAGAAAATGCTTTGCTATTAAAACTTGCATTTGTAAAAAAATAATGTAATATAGTAATGAAAGTCAATTATTATATGAGTGTTAATTATTTATCAAGAGAAGAGAGGATTTTAAAATGAGTAAAAAACCAGTAGTATTAATGGTTCTTGATGGTTATGGTTTAAATGACCGCGCAGAGGGAAATGCCATTGCAATGGCAAATACTCCTGTAATGGATAAATTAATGGCTGAGTGTCCTTTTGTACCAGGACAGGCTTCAGGACTTGCGGTAGGACTTCCTGATGGACAGATGGGTAACTCAGAAGTTGGACATATGAATATTGGTGCTGGACGCATTATTTACCAGGACCTTACAAGAATTACAAAGTCTATTACAGACGGAGATTTCTTTGAGAACAAGAATCTTCTTGCTGCAATCGACAACTGTAAGAAGAATAATTCAGATCTCCATTTATGGGGACTTTTATCAGATGGTGGTGTTCACAGCCACATCGAGCATGTATATGGTATTTTGGAACTTTGCAAAAAGCAGGGACTTGAGAATGTATATGTTCATGCATTCCTTGATGGACGTGATACACCTCCTGCATCAGGAAAGGACTATGTTGCTGCGCTTGAGGCAAAGATGGCTGAAATCGGAGTAGGAAAAGTAGCTTCTTTATCAGGTCGTTATTATGCAATGGATCGTGATAATAACTGGGATCGTGTACAGAAAGCTTACGATTCACTTGTAAAAGGTGAAGGTGTAAAAGCTACTAGTGCAGTACAGGCAATGGAAGATTCATATGCAAATGATGTTACAGATGAGTTTGTCCTTCCAACAGTTATTACAGATGAAGCTGGAAATCCACTTTCAGTTGTAAAGAATAACGATTCTGTAATCTTCTTCAACTTCCGTCCAGACCGTGCACGTGAGATGACAAGAGCTTTCTGTGATGATAAGTTCACAGGATTTGACAGAGAGTTCTTAAATCTTACATTTGTATGCTTTAAAGACTATGATGAGACAATTCCTAATAAGCTTATCGCTTTTGAGAAAGAGTCTATTGTAAATACATTTGGTGAGTACCTTGCAAAACTTGGTAAAAAGCAGGTTCGTATTGCTGAGACTGAAAAATATGCTCATGTTACATTCTTCTTCAACGGTGGAATTGAGGAGCCAAATAAGGACGAGGATCGTGTTCTTGTGAATAGTCCAAAAGAAGTAGCAACATATGACCTTAAGCCTGAAATGAGTGCACCAGAGGTATGTGAGAAGCTTGTAGAGGCTATTGAATCAGATAAATATGATGTTATTATCATCAACTTTGCAAACCCTGATATGGTTGGACATACAGGTGTAATTCCTGCTGCCGTAAAAGCAGTTGAGGCTGTAGATGAACTTGTAGGAAAAGCAGTAGATGCAGTAAAGGCTGCTGACGGAGTGCTTTTCATCTGTGCTGATCATGGTAATGCAGAGAAGATGGTTGATTATGAGACAGGAGAGCCACATACAGCTCATACAACAAACCCTGTTCCATTTATTCTTGTAAACGCAGACCCTTCATATAAGCTTCGTGAAGGTGGATGCCTTGCTGACATCGCTCCAACTCTCCTTGAGATTATGGAAATTGAGCAGCCAGCAGAGATGACAGGAAAATCATTAATCGTTAAATAGTTTTAATTACTAAATAAATTATATTCATAGGATGGAGGAAGAACATGCAGGAATTTAAACCATTTAAAGAAGGAAAAGTAAGAGAGGTATATGATAACGGAGATAGCCTTATTATCGTAGCAACAGATCGTATTTCAGCTTTCGATAATATATTAAAAAACAAGATTACAGATAAGGGTGCAATCCTTACTCAGATGTCAAAATTCTGGTTTGAGTTCACAAGTGATGTTGTTTCAAATCATATGATTTCAGTTGATACAAAGGATATGCCTGAATTCTTCAGACAGGAGCAGTTCGATGGCAACAGTATGATGTGTAAAAAGCTTGAGATGCTTCCAATCGAGTGTATCGTTCGTGGATATATCACAGGAAGTGGCTGGGCAAGCTATCAGGAGAATGGAACAGTTTGTGGAATTAAGCTTCCTGAAGGACTTGTTGAGTCTGATAAACTTCCTGAGCCAATTTATACACCATCTACAAAAGCTGAGATTGGTGATCATGATGAGAACATTTCATTTGAGCAGTCGGTTGATGTATTAGAGAAAGCATATCCTGGAAAAGGAAGAGAGTACGCTGAGAAGATTCGCGATTATACAATTGCACTTTACAAGAAGTGTGCAGAGTATGCGCTTACAAAGGGAATTATCATTGCTGATACAAAGTTCGAGTTTGGTCTCAATGAGAACGGGGAAGTAGTACTTGGTGATGAGATGCTTACACCAGACAGCTCACGTTTCTGGCCATTAGAAGGCTACAAACCAGGACAGGGACAGCCTTCATATGATAAGCAGTATGTAAGAGACTGGTTAAAAGCTAACCCAGATAGCGATTACCTTCTTCCAGATGATGTAATTGATAAGACTGTTGAAAAATATAAGGAAGCATATGAACTTCTCACAGGTGAGAGCTTTAAGAGAGCATAGCCTATATTAATTGTTGATGCCGAGGGGATTAGGATAAAACAATAATTATAGATGGAGATTATATGGAACAAAATATTTTAAGCAATAGCTATATTGACGAGGATACACTCCATGAGGAGTGTGGAGTTTTTGGAATATATGATTTTGATGGTAAAGATGTTGCATCAACTATTTACTATGGCCTGTTTGCATTACAGCACAGAGGTCAGGAAAGCTGTGGTATTGCAGTAAGCGAGACATATGGACCAAAGGGAAAGGTTACATCTTATAAGGGAATGGGACTTGTAAATGAAGTCTTTACCCCAGATGATCTTTCATCATTAAAGGGTGATATCGGAGTGGGGCACGTTCGTTATTCCACTGCTGGTTCATCTACCAGGGAAAATGCTCAGCCATTGGTACTTAACTACGTAAAAGGTACATTGGCAATGGCTCATAACGGAAATCTTATCAACGCAAAAGAACTTCGACATGAGCTTGAGTATACAGGAGCTATTTTCCAGACTACAATTGACTCCGAGGTTATTGCCTATCTTATAGCAAGAGAGCGATTGAATTCAAAAACTGCTGAGGAAGCTGTAAGAAGAGCATGTCAGAGATTAAAGGGTGCATATGCACTTGTTGTTTCAAGCCCAAGAAAGCTTATTGCAGCAAGAGATCCATATGGATTCAAGCCACTTTGCATTGGAAAACGTGACAATGCATACATAGTTACTTCTGAGACTTGCGCTCTTGATACAATTGGAGCGGAGTTTGTAAGAGATGTTCTTCCGGGAGAGGTAGTGACAATTACTCCAGAGAATGGAATAGAGTCTGATTTATCAATGGCTCTTCCAAAAGATAAAGAGGCAAGATGCGTATTTGAGTATATTTATTTTGCCAGAACAGACAGCAAAATTGATGATGTAAGCGTATATCACAGCCGCATTCAGGCAGGACGTTTTCTGGCAATGGATTCACCTGTTGAGGCAGATATTGTAACTGGTGTTCCGGAATCAGGAAATGCAGCAGCATTAGGTTTTTCATTACAGTCAGGAATTCCTTATGGAACAGCATTCGTAAAGAATTCTTATGTAGGAAGAACTTTTATAAAACCAAAACAGTCCAGCCGTGAGTCAAGCGTACAGATTAAGTTAAATGTTCTTAAAGAGGCCGTAAAAGGAAAACGAGTAGTAATGATTGATGATTCCATCGTAAGAGGTACTACTTCGGACAGGATTGTAAAGATGCTTAGAGATGCTGGAGCTACAGAAGTACATGTGAGAATCAGTTCTCCACCATTTTTGTGGCCATGCTATTTTGGTACAGATATTCCGGCAAGAGAGCAGCTTATCGCTTACAATAGAAAACTTGAAGAAATCAGAGACATAATTGGAGCTGATTCACTGGGATACCTTGGAATAGACCGTTTAGATGAGATTGTAGAAGGACTTCCAATCTGCAAGGGATGTTTTACAGGCGAATACCCAATGGAACCACCCCAAGAAGACATTCGAGGAGAGTACTTTGATAAAGAAAAAGATCTCGAAAGAAGAATGTTAAACAGATAAAATTAAAACTATTAAATGTTGAATCGTTAGATTAAAGGAGATTAATATGAGTACAGATAGATATTCTAGTCCACTTTCAGAGCGTTATGCCAGCAAGGAAATGCAGTATATTTTTTCTCAGGATATGAAGTTTACAACATGGAGAAAATTATGGATTGCATTAGCTGAGACAGAGATGGAGCTTGGGCTTTCAGAGAACGGAGTACCTGTTATCACTCAGGAGCAGATTGATGAGTTAAAAGCTCACGTTGATGACATCAACTATGATGTAGCAAAAGAAAGAGAAAAGCTTGTAAGACATGATGTAATGAGCCATGTATATGCATATGGACAGCAGTGTCCAAAGGCAGCAGGAATCATCCATCTTGGAGCTACATCTTGCTATGTAGGTGACAATACAGATATTATCGTTATGAATGAGGCATTAAAGCTTGTTCATAGAAAACTTGTAAGTGTTATTGCAGAGCTTGCAAATTTTGCTGAGAAGTATAAAAATCAGCCAACACTTGCATTTACACATTTCCAGCCTGCTCAGCCAACAACAGTTGGTAAGAGAGCAACACTTTGGCTCAATGAATTCATGATGGATTTAGAGGACTTAGAGTACGTACAGAGCACATTAAAATTATTGGGTTCAAAAGGTACAACAGGAACACAGGCAAGCTTCCTTGAACTTTTCAATGGAGATCATGATACAATTGACAAGATTGATCCAATGATTGCAAAGAAAATGGGATTTGAGTCATGTTATCCTGTATCTGGACAGACATATTCTCGTAAGGTTGATACAAGAGTAATCAACGTACTTGCAGGAATTGCTGCTTCTGCAACAAAGATGTCAAATGATATCAGACTTTTACAGCATTTAAAAGAGGTTGAGGAGCCATTCGAGAAGAATCAGATCGGTTCATCAGCTATGGCATATAAGAGAAATCCAATGAGAAGTGAAAGAATTGCTTCTCTTGCAAGATACGTACTAGCAGATGCTTTAAATCCTGCAATTACATCAGCAACACAGTGGTTCGAGAGAACTCTTGATGATTCAGCAAACAAGAGACTTTCTGTACCAGAGGGATTCCTTGCAATTGATGGTATTTTAGATCTTTGCCTTAACGTAGTAGACGGACTTGTTGTTTATCCAAAGGTTATCGAGAAACATTTCATGGCTGAGATTCCATTCATGGCTACAGAGAATATCATGATGGATGCAGTTAAAAATGGTGGAAATAGACAGGAACTTCATGAGAAAATCAGACAGCTTTCAATGGAGGCTGGAAAGACTGTTAAAGAAGAAGGAAAAGAGAATAATCTTGTTGACCTTATTGCAGCAGATCCTTCATTCGGTCTTACAAAAGAGGATATTGAGAAGACACTTAAACCTGAGCTTTATGTTGGACGTGCTCCACGTCAGGTTGAGGTTTACCTTCGTGATGTGGTTAATCCTGTTCTTGAGGCAAACAAGGACGAGCTTGGTGCTACAGCCGAGATTAATGTATAATATATAAAAAATAGTATATTAAAAATTAATATACTGAAAATTAATGTATAAAAGGTGCGTAATTTGTTACGCACCTTTTTTGAATAATTATCCGATATTAATTCGTTTTGTCATCATCTCAGGATTTGTGGCTTCTGAGATAGCTGTATGTTTTGAGATAATTCCTTCTTTGTACAGATTAAAAATACTTGTATCCATTGAAATCATGTTTTCGGATGCAGAGGTATAAATAATACCATCTATCTGATGAAACTTTCTTTCTCGAATAAGATTTCTGATAGCAGGAGTCAGAACCATTATTTCGAAGGCTGGAACTACTTCACCTGTGATAGATGTAAGAAGTTTCTGACTTACAACTGCCTGTAGCACAGAAGCAAGCTGGATAGCAATCTGATGCTGCTGAGTAGCAGGAAAGGCATCTATTATTCTGTCAATTGTATTTGCTGCTCCGATAGTGTGTAGTGAAGAGAAAATCAGATGACCGGTTTCTGCAGCTGTAACTGCTGTGTTTATTGTTTCATAATCACGCATTTCACCAAGAAGAATAACATCTGGACTCTGACGTAGAGCTGCTCTAAGTGCTGTCAGATAACTTTCTGTATCGGTATTTATCTCTCTCTGTGATACAATGCATTTTTCATGCTTGTGGAGAAATTCCAGTGGATCCTCGAGAGTGATAATGTGTTCTTCCTTCTCATGATTAATTTTATCAATGATACAAGCAAGTGTTGTGGATTTTCCACTTCCTGCCGGACCCGTTACGAGTACCATACCATTATTGGTGTTTGCAAGTTCCATAACAGCATCTGGAATTCTAAGTTCACTTGGGTGTGGTAAATCAAATGATATTACACGAATGACAGCTGAATAAGAACCACGCTGTTTGAAAGTGCTTACCCTGTAACGTGAAACACCAGGAATAGCAAAAGAAAAATCGTCGTCACCACATTCGTCAAAATGTGAAATATCTCTTTCAGCAAGAGCATATATTGAAGTGACAAATTCAAATGTCTCTTTTGGAACCATTTTTATCTCGTTTAAGCTTTCCATTACACCTTTTGCTTTGTAAGTAAGTGGTCTACCTGCAACAACAAAGATATCTGATGCCCCATTGCGGGTTGCTTCCTCTAGAATTTTTTTTACATCCATTATTTTTCGCCTCCGATTAAATTTAAAGTATTATCTTCATCCACTGAAGTGTTAGTGTGCAATTGCCATTTTTTGATTGAATAAAAATTGTCGGTATCTTTAGTTGGATAGTTAATTTGCAATTGAACTTCCAGATACTGACTGTCTGATATATAGCTTTCAGTATTGAAAAGAAGATTTTCGCTGTCTTCCACTATTGAACCTGAAAAGGAGCTGAGCATAGATGAAGCTTGTGAATAGTATTCATCTTCAGTTGAAGAGTTTGCATATATCTCACACAGCTTAGAATCAATAGTAGCTATTTCTTCTGTGATTTTTTTTGAATTTTCGTAGTAATGTGTGTTGTTGGATGCAACTCGTTTACTTAATTTGTAATCTGAATTCGCCGTAACAAATGACAAAACAGAAAAGGTTACAATACAAACCATGGTAAATCCCAATAAAATAGTTGAAAGTCCATAGTTAGAAAAATTACGTTTTTTCATGGCTTCACCTCCATATCAGACGGCGTCTTTGGATTGTGAAGAGAAGCTGTTATTGAGAATATTTCTTCGTCGTTCTCATTAAAGATTATTTTAGCTAAATTGACATTGTTTTCTTCTGTAATAGTGATAGTTGCCTTATATACAGCATTCGCATGGTTGCATAAATCGTAGTTGCCGTCGTAATATATAAAAACAATATTGTCAGAGCAGACAGCAGTTGGATATTCATTTTGAATGGAAGCTGATGTGCCATCACCTGCTTCAAAAACAGTTGCAATGTTGTCACAACAGTTTACTGCCTGGTGAAGTTTTTCTGTATTGTTTGAGTATGTATGAGCTTTAATAAAAAAATTAAGCCCGACTATTGTCAAAATACAAAACAGAAAAATATTTATTATCATCTCCAACAGAAATACACTGTTCTTGGAGTATTTGTTTGGTTTCATGCGGTTGTTACTCCTTAGAAAGTTAATCTTGTGATTTTTTGGAAAGTATTACATCTGATGTATTGTTATGCGAATCTGTAATTGTAACAATAAGATAGTCGCTTTTATGGGTTATTGAAAAACCATTCAGCGGTATTATCTCCTGACCGGATTCAAGTGTGTAAACCGAATCCTCTGCAACAAAAATTTCGCGAAGACTTCCATCAAAATAATATATTAGCGTATTGTATGTCTTTCCGTTTATCTCATTGGAAAAAGTAAGTATTTCAGTACCTTGTTCTGTGGTTACGGATATTCCTGAAGAAACATCGTTCTGACGTGCTTTTTCCCTGAGATAGGAGGTTGCGGTTCTTACTTCATAATTGTAGTTCATATTATCTGCAGTTACTTTGTATTGCTTTATCCCGACAAGAGCAAGAACGAAAGCTGTTACTGCAAATAGGGCAAAAAGAGATAAAACGAAAACGGTATCTATTTTTTTTGGTGTTGAATATAGTTTTAACATTTTAGTTCCTCTCTATAATTGTAAAATCAGGACGCAAGTTTGAACCAATATACACATAATCAATATAGTATTGGTTCTGATCATAGATTAGTCCATAATTTTCAACCAGATAATCAAGATTGGGCGGATAAGTTCCTTCTAATGCATAGCATTGTGTGATTCCACGGTTTACTGCTCGCTCAAGTATATTTTTATCACGCTTAGAATTTGTGTCGGCAAGTCGTGTGGTAAATATACAGAAGATGATAATTATGCAAGCCATTAATAGTAGTGGAATATGCTTAGAAGGATTTATTTTTTCTTTTTCGACAGAAAATAACATGTTAACCTCCTTATCCTATGCTGGTCATAATTCCTAAAAGTGGAAGAAGGAATGAAATCAAAATTAAACCTATGAAAAGGCATAGTATAATTACTAAAGTAGGCTCAAGTACAGCTATAAAATGGTTGAGTCTATCGTCTGTTTCGTTTTCGTATGATTTGCAAATATGCTGCATTACCTCGTCGAGGGAGCCTGTTTTGCTTCCAATTGCAATCCAGCTTGAATATATTTTTGAAAAAACACCTGAACGTAAAAGTGCTGAAGAAAATGTCGCACCATGGGAAATTTCATCCTGGCAGGCGTATATTTTCTCACTCATATAAGGGTTATCGATTAGCTGAAGAGCAAGCTCTAACCCTTTGTCTGTATCAAGTCCGCTTGAAAGTGAAAGAAACATACAGTTAGCAAAACGGCTTGATGCGATTGAAATAGAAAGCTTTTTGCTTTGTAAAAAGAGCTTGCCATATTTTGTCTTGTAAAGAAAAAAAATTGCAAGACCTATAATCAACATAACACCAATTATAATAACCAGATACTGATTTATGTAGTTGCTTATGGTCATAAGTGTAGCTGAAAATCCTGTAAGTTCACTTCCCAGCTCAGCATAAATCTGAGAAAATACAGGTAGAACTTTTGCAATCATTACTATTATCACAGTAATCATAAGCACTGATAGTACCAGTGGATATGTGATAGCGTTTTTTATTCCTGTCTGTATTTCGTCTTCTCTCTCATAGTACATAGATAGAGATTTGAGTACTTCGTCTAGACGACCTGTTTCTTCTCCGAGCTTAACCATTTTGATAAGATAAGGGGGAAAGCAATCTGTTTTTAAAAGAGCGTCGTGCAATGTTCCACCTGCTTCAAGTGGCTCATATATTTTGTTCAGCAGCTCCTGAGTTGCTTCGTTGGGAGCCTCGTCAGCAAGAATAGAGACTCCGTAGTAAGTAGGAAGTCCGGCTTCTATAATAAGTCCAATTTGCTGACAGAACGAACTAAGTTCTTTATTACTTAAATATTGGGGCTTTTTTGACATTGTTAAGTCCTCCTAATATACATATTTGGTTATATAATCACTGTCTTCGGTTATGAAATCTTTTGGTGATGGGCTGGTTGATGCAAATGTGGGATCCATAAGATTCCAAGTATCTCCATCAAACTGAATGATTCCGTTCACCCAGCCAATATCCTTTATATATGTGCTAATCCAGGCGTGATAGTCCTGACCAACATAGCCAACCTCCAGACGGGTTGGAATGGACTGGGTCCTAAGCATTGTAGCCATTACTGCTGCATAGTCAAAACAAATTCCGGTATTGGATGCAAGAATAGAATCAACGTCTGGTAGATATCCACTTTTTGCTGTTTCTGCTTTGTCATAGTCATAAGTGAAGTTTTCAATGATGAAGTTATATACCTGTTCAACTACTTCTATGTCATTGTCACAACAGAAAGCTAATTCACTTCCTTTGTTTACTGTTGAAGTGGAATGTTCAAAATTCACATACTGGTTCGGATACAGATATGGTCCGAATTCATTTGTGATATCAACAGTAATATCCTGAGATAAAGTGGTTATATACTGTGTTCCAACTAGGTTTTCGTACACACCAACATTATATGAACCACTTCCTGCTGTAAGAGGAAAGGTTTCGTAACCTCCGTTGAGGTCATATGTGTATGTATTTTTATCAGGACCTGTAATCTGAAGCTTAACTTTAGGATTGGTTCCACAATAATTAACCATAATATATCCCTCACAACTATGAGATGCATCAATAGTTGCTACATCGCAAGAGTATGCCTCAGTCTGGTCTGCTGATGGAGTTAGTATAATTGGTGTATTGTCCCATGAACCTCTCTTATTGGGATCTTTTTTTGAAGTTGTACTATCATGATTATTTGAAGAAAATGGGCTTGAATTGCTTCCGGAACCACCGCAGGAACACAGAACTATACAAGCACATAGTAGAAGAGAAAAAACTCTTACCCCCCGATTGTATTTCATGCCATTCTCCTTATAATTCTTTTTAATTATTATAAATGATTTATAAATAAAATAAAATGAAAAATGTATAATTATATGCACAATATGTGATAATAATGAGGAAAAAGTATATTTTAAAAATTTGGTTGAAAAATATAAGCTACTATGATATATTATTGTTTGTTATGAGTTGAAAAATAGGAGGTGCAATTGTGGCAACTTTAAAAACTGTATTATCAGTAGCATTAATTATTGTCAGTCTAATTATTACTATAGTAATTTTATTCCAGGAAGGTAAGTCAGCAGGACTTGGTACAATCGCTGGAGTTGCAGATACATATTGGGGCAAGAACAAAGGCCGTTCAAAGGAAGGCCGTTTAGTGAAGGCTACCGTTGTGATGGTAGTTTTATTCTTCGCTTTAGTTATAGCTCTTAGTCTTGGTATATGGTAAAAATCTGACTGTCGATTAATCGGCAGTCTTTTTTTGTCTAGAGAATCTGTATATGCATTTATTTAAGTGAGGAAAAAGATGGAAAACAATACAATGTATGATCGAAGAAAGAAAATGATATATGAATTTATGTGTGAGGATACTTATGTTCCTATGAAAATAAAGGAACTGTGTATTGTTCTTGATGTAAAGAAATCTGACAGACCTCAACTTGAGCAAATACTAATGGATCTTCAACGAGAAGGAAAAATCACTCTTTCTAAGAGAGGAAAATATTCTAAGAGTGAAGTTAAAAAGGTTTTAGGTACATTTACAGCTCATCCAAGAGGCTTTGGATTTGTGACAATTGACGATGAGGATGAAGATATTTTTATTCCTGCTGAGTTCGTAAATGGTGCAATGCACATGGATGTAGTTGAGGTTAATGTATCGCCTGTCTCAACCGGACGAAGGAAAGAGGGTAAAATTGTAAATATTCTCGAGCGAGGAATGAAACAGGTTGTCTGCACCTATGAGGCAAGTGACAATTTTGGATTTGCTGTTCCGGATAATACCAGATTTTTAAAGGATATTTTTATACCAAAGGAACGCTCAATGGGAGCTGTTTCAGGACATAAGGTTGTTGTGGAATTGACCAATTTCGGAAAAAATGGCAAAAAACCAGAAGGAAAAGTAATAGAGATAATTGGTCACATAAATGATCCGGGAACAGATATTATGTCTATTGTAAAAGCCTATGATTTGCCGGTTGACTTTTCCAATAAAATCATGAAACAGGTAGAGAATGTCTCAAAAGAAGTATCGACCGCTGATATGGCAGGTAGAATGGATTTAAGAGACTGGATGATGGTTACAATCGATGGAGAAGACGCAAAAGATTTGGATGACGCAGTATCTTTGTATATGGATGGAGAGAATTATATTCTGGGTGTTCATATTGCTGATGTGTCAAACTATGTTCAGGAGCATAGTGCATTAGATGTAGAGGCTCTTAAGAGAGGTACTTCAGTTTATCTTGTTGACAGAGTGATTCCAATGCTTCCACATGCTCTATCTAATGGAATATGTTCATTGAATGAAAATCAGAACAGACTTGCTCTTAGCTGCATTATGACTATAAATCAAAAAGGTGAAGTTATTGATCATAAAATAGCTGAGACTGTTATAAAAACTAACAGAAGAATGACATACACAAATGTAAAGAAGATACTGGTGGATGAAGATGAGCAATTAATTGAAGAATATAAAGAGCTTGTTCCTATGTTTAAGCTTATGGAGGAGCTGGCTTTTAAACTACGAAAAAAGAGAATGAAACGTGGCTCAATTGATTTTGATTTTCCAGAGACCAAGGTGATACTTGATGAGAATGGGAAACCGGTTGAAATAAAACCATACGATAGAAATGTTGCCACAAAAATCATTGAAGATTTTATGCTGATTGCAAATGAAACTGTTGCAGAAGATTATTTCTGGCAAGAGATTCCATTCGTATATAGAACACATGAAAATCCAGATAGTGAAAAAATAAAGAAGCTGTCTACATTTATCAATAATTTTGGATATTCATTACATGTAAATAACGATGAAATTCATCCAAAAGAACTTCAGAAGCTTATTGAAAAAGTCGAAGGAACTGATGAGGAAGCTCTTATCAGCAGACTTACACTTCGTTCAATGAAGCAGGCCAGATATACAACAGCATGTACAGGACATTTTGGATTGGCTGCAAATTATTATTGCCATTTTACGTCTCCGATCAGACGTTATCCTGACCTTCAGATACATCGTATTATAAAGGAAAATCTAAGAGGTAGGATGAACAAGAACAGAAGAGAACACTACGAAGAGATATTGGATAAGGTGGCGAAACAATCCAGTGAAATGGAGCGTAGAGCAGAAGAGGCTGAAAGAGAAACTGTTAAACTTAAAAAATGTGAATATATGCAGCAGCATATAGGAGAGGAGTTTACCGGTGTCATATCAGGAGTTGCAGAGTGGGGATTTTTTGTTGAATTACCAAATACTGTAGAAGGACTGGTTCATGTTACAGAGCTAAAAGATGATTTTTATCATTTTTTTGAAGACACATATGAATTAGTTGGTGAAGTCACAAATAAACGTTATAAATTAGGGCAACAGGTTAAAGTAATAGTTGATTCAACCGATAGAATTATGCGAACAGTAGATTTTACACTTGCTAATTGTGAGGAAAATGAACAATTTTAGTCTTGCAAAATAAAATGTCGAAAATATCTGGTTGTGGATACAAAAAAACTATGTTAAAATCGATTTTGCGCTAATGCAGAAATATCAGAGGGAGGTGCCGTTATGGCTAAAGAACCTAAGAAGTTAATAGCTAATAACAAGAAGGTATATCATGATTACTTTCTTGAGGAAAAATACGAAGCCGGCATCGCTCTTGCTGGTACAGAAGTAAAGTCGCTTCGAATGGGAAAAGGAAGTATCAAGGAATCCTTCATTCGAATTGAAAATGGAGAGGTTATTCTATATGGAATGCATATCACTCCATATGAGAAGGGGAATATCTTCAACAAAGATCCTCTTCGACCGAAAAAGCTTTTGATGCACAAAAAGGAGATTGCAAAACTTTCCGGCAAAATGAAGGAAAAGGGATTTACAATTGTTCCAGTTGAAGTGTATTTTAAAGGTAGTCTCGTAAAGGTTGAAATTGCTCTTGCAAGAGGTAAAAAGCTTTACGATAAGAGAAATGATATCGCAAAGAAAGACCAGAAGAGAGAAGCAGAACGAGATTTCAAAATTAGAAATCTTGGCTAATGAGACTAAAATAAATCTTGGGCTAGTAATGGTTTCGACAGGGATCATGCAGCTGGAGAAGCGAGTCGTATGGTAATGCGTTAAATGGCCAAATTAAAATTAAACGCTGAAGATAATTTAGCATACGCTGCCTAGTTGCAGCAGTCCGCTCTAGAGCACTCACACTTTAGAATCCGGGCTTCGACCATGTGAGAAACGACGTATGCAAAGCTTTGAGCATACGGGCGTATCATGAAGCTACTAAAACGTTTAGGATGTTTGTTTTCGAAACGCAGAGGGAATGTTAAATAACAAACTACACTCGTAGAAGGACAGGGAATTGGTTTTTGGACACGGGTTCGACTCAAATCTGCTCAACTTTTGAGAATGTAAGAAATCCAGTGTTTTCAAGGGTCCGCGGATTTTTGGAAAATCGTTTGGAGCCGTTTTGAGCCACAAAAAGGCATAGTAAATCATCAAAATTGGTGTCAAATTGGTGTCAGAATTTTGAGGTTAAATCCCTGATCAATATGGGTAAGAAAGAGTCAATGCAACTCTGAGTTTATGGATATCACACACGAAAGTGTGTTATCATATATATGGTCGATAAGACCACACAATTAAATATTTGGGCTAGTAAAGGTTTCGACGGGGGAACTGAAGCTGGAGAAGCGAGTCGTATGGTAATGCGTTAAATGGCCAAATTAAAATTAAACGCTAACGATAATTTAGCATACGCTGCCTAGTTGCAGCAGTCTGACCTAGTGCACTCACACATTAGGACCCAGGCTTCGACTATGTGAGAAACGACTTATGCAAAGCTTTGAGCATATGGGCGTATCATGAAGCTACTAAAACTGGAAGGGTGTTTGTTCCCGTCCAGCAGAGGGAATGCCAAATGACAAACTACACTCGTAGAAGGACAGGGGATTTTCTTTCGGACACGAGTTCGATTCTCGTCTAGTCCACGCAAAAATCGCGTAAATTCAAGGGTTTACGCGATTTTTTTATGTGGTGTCAGGGCGCACCCTGATGTCAACTTTTGATATGAAAATGGATATTGCACTTATCCTTAAGTGCTTGATTACAAACAAACACCCCATTTGTGATATGTCAAGGTGGATTTACCTTTACATATCATAAATGGGGTGTTACCTATTTCTCTTCATTCGTAGAATCTTGTGGTTGAACATGCTCTTTTAATATCATATTTATATATTGACTAAAAGAACGGTCATCAGATTCAGCTAATTCTTTTATTCTTTGAACTACATCACTATCTAATGTAATGCTCACTTTTTCTTTTAATGGTCGCATATTATCGGCCTCCTTTATTGGGTATTTTACCAATAAGTGAGATAACATATGACAAAGTAGGATAAAATATGATAAAGTAAGATAAAAGGGGTTAAGTAATTTAATTTATCAGCCGATAAGAGTTATAGAAAACTTAATTTATCATTTTTAATTGGTCGAAAAGGATTTCGGACTGTATGTTCTCAGGGATTGAGATTTTTTAGGTATAGTAGAATTACTATATCTTATTTGCGCATCTTTAGTATATTCTTACATGTTTCCCAAATCCTATAGCCAGTTAATTGATATGTGTATTTTGGTAAAAGGAATTACCAGTTCATTTGGAAAGGAGTCCAGTATGAAAATACAAAACAGTTCAATTACTATGGCTGCATCGCATCATGAGACATCTTTTTCTTATAAAGAGTCTATGACGATGGAGGCTGCAAAATCAAAAGATGTAGTGGGAGCGATTCTTACTCTTTCGCAGGAAGCAAGTGGCAAGAGCGTTAAAGATGCGATGGTTGATTACCAGAAGCAGGAAAAAGAAGAGGCTAAAAAGAGACAACAGGAAAACGAGGCTAGATCTGTTCAAGAGATGGCTGAGCGCATGAGAACGGAACAAAAGGGTAATCAGTATGATATACCAGATGACCTTGATATGAAAATTAAAATGCTCAGACAGATTCTTGCAGCACTTAGGGGCGAGAAGGTTCCAGAAGATTGTGAGATTAAGCCAAGCGATAGCAGAAGTGTGACTGATCTTCGCTCTGCTCAGTTTAAGAAACTAGAAGGATTTGAGTTTAATCTTTCTTCTAAAACAGCAGTTAGTTTAGGAGTAGTTTCTATTGGTGGAATAGGAACAACAGGTTCTGGAACAACATGGCAGAAAATAACGGCTACAAGCGGATTTACAAGTGAGTCTGAGAGTACAACCTTTGCAACAAAGGGAATTGTTCAGACCGCAGATGGAAGAAGCATAGATTTTAATATGGAAGTGTCAATGTCGAGAGCATTTATGCAGGAGACAAACCTATTAGAGGTTAAGGATTATATTAAAACAGATCCTTTAATGATTAACCTTGATACAAATATTGGTTCAGTAAGCGACCAGAAATTTTTCTTTGATTTGGATTCAGATGGAAAGGAAGAAAAAATCTCATTCGCTGGTAAGGGCTCTGGATTTTTAGCATTAGATAAAAATGGCGATGGAAAAATCAACGATGGATCTGAACTATTTGGAACAAGCAGTGGAGATGGATTTAAGGATTTGGCCGAATATGATGAAGATGGAAATGGCTGGATAGATGAGAATGACAGCATTTTTAATCGATTGAAGGTTTGGACCAAGGATGAGAATGGAAAAGATTTCCTTATTGATTTGAAGAAAGCTGATGTGGGAGCAATCTATCTTAGGAATGCAGACACACAGTTTAGCTTGAAAGATGATGAAAATAAGCTAAATGCAGAAATCAAAAAGACAGGTATTTATTTGAGAGAGAGTACAGGAGCGGTTGGAACTCTCAATCATGTAGATCTTGTGATTTAAGGAGGTAGCAAAATGGCAATCAATACGAGTTCAGTCGTTTCAAATGTATATGCACAAAGTTATAGTGCTAGTAGCAAATCTACTACAAAAACTACTAAGCAGGATGAGACTACAGAAGTAAAGAAGGAAGAAAAAACTAAGGAGTCTCAGAACCTTGGAAGGACAATAGGTGAGCCTAAGCTTTCTAAAGAAGCACAGAAGTATTATGACAAGCTTAAGAAGAAATTTGGCAATTATGATTTTATTCTTGTAAGTGAGGATCAGAAAGCAAATGCTCAGGCCAATGCCGGTAAATATGCAAATAATATTAAGACCGTTGTTTTGATTGATGAAGATAAGATAGAGCGAATGGCTACAGATGAGAGTTACCGCAAGAAGTATGAAGGAATTTTAAGTGGGGCATCATCGCAGTTGGAGCAGCTAAAATCTAGCATGGAGAAATCCGGTGCCAATGTAAAAGGCTATGGAATGCAAGTTAATGATGGAGGAACTGCTTCATTCTTTGCCGTTATGAAAAAGTCTTCCTCTGATCAGAAGGCTAGAATTGAGAAGTCTGCTGAGAAAAAGAAAGTAGAGAAGAAAGCTGCAGAAAAGAAAGCTGAGAAGAAAAAAGAGGAAGCTAGACTTGAAAAGTCAAAGTCATCTAAAACGGATAAAACTAATGACATTGATAATATAGATGATGAAGAGACTGTAACGATAACAGCAAATTCAATCGAAGAATTAATGAATAAGATTAGTGATTATACATTTGCTGAAAGAAGCGATAGTGTTCAAACCGATACAGAGAAGATGGTTGGGCAGCACGTAGATTTCAGAGGATAGGAGGTAGATATGGCAGGATTTAATATATTGTCATTCTTTAATAATTCAAAGGGTGGATTCGGCTCCATCAATTTTAGTGATTATTCGTTAATTAGAAGTGGTAGCTATAAGAAGCTTATGAAGTCTTATTACTCACAGCAGAAAGAGACAACTCCAAAGGCTGATAAGACTACAAAGAAAAAGACAACAGAGGTAAAAGATACAACAGGCTTGTCTAAAATGAAGTCTGAAGCAGATGGTCTTAAGGCAGCCACAGAAGCTTTTAACAAGGATGATTTGTGGAAACAGAAAGATGGCGCTTATGATCAGGATAAGGTTGTAAGTGCAGTAAAGAAGTTTGCCAGCGAGTATAATGATGTCCTTACCCAGTCTTCAAAAGTAAGCTCTAAAGATGTAACACAGCAGACTGGATATATGATGAGCATGACAAAGACTATGTCTGGTTCATTATCAAAAGTTGGAGTGACAGTTGGTGCGGATGGAAAAATATCTGTAGATGAGGAAGCTCTTAAGAAAGCGGATGCAAAGGATGTAAAGGCATTATTCTCAGGCAACCATTCATATGCCTCTCAGATAGCAAATAATGCAAGTGCAATAGGAAGTGCAGCTGTTAGAAGTTCAAGTATGTATTCAAGTAATGGAACATTATCTAGTTCGCTTTCAGGACTTTTTGATAAGTGGATATAAGGGGGAGTGAAATATGAGTATGGATGTAGGTGCTGTAGGAAGTAATCAGCAGGTATATAACCAGCAAGGATATGACATTTCAAAAAAGAATGAAGAAAAATTGTCTACTAAGGCGCAGAAATATTTGGCTGACTTAAGAAAACAATACGGAGATTACGATATTGTTGTTGGCAATAGAACAGATGATATGCAGGCTCTAGCAAAAGGTCAAGGTAAAGATACAACTGTTATATTCTCAAATGCAGACATTGAGCGTATGGCAGTAGACAAGAAATTTGCTGATGAGAAAATGCAGGGTGTTGCTGGCTCAGTAAAGATGGCTCACAAGGTTGATGAAGAGAATGCTAAAGGTGCTGTTTACGAGCCTGGAAAAGGTGAAGAGAAGAAAGCAACATATTCAAGCAACAAGAAGAGTGCTGCGGATAGAGCTGCTATTGTTGAGCAGATGAAAAAAGATCTGGCAAATAGAAAGAATCAGCTTTCTGATCTTGTAAGTCAGATGTTATCTAAGCAGGCTGGAACTTCCAAACTTGCGGATTTATTTACTCCAGATAAACTTAGAAATGTTAGTGCAGAGGATATAGCTAAAGCTAAAGACGATATTTCTGAAGATGGATACTGGGGTGTAAAGCAGACTTCACAACGTTTATTTGACTTTGCCAGCGCATTAGCCGGTGATGATGTAGAGAAGATGAAAGAAATGCAGGCTGCAATGGAAAAAGGCTTTAAGCAGGCTACGAAAGCGTGGGGACAGGAACTTCCAGGAATATGTAAGGATACATTAAATGCTGCTAATAAGCTCTTTGATGACTATTATGCATCTAAAAATGTCAATCAGGCAGAATAGAAGTAGGTTGGGAGGTTATTGCAATGAGAATTCAAACACCAGAGGCTAGATATGAAACAGCTGTAAGCAACGTGAAAATATCAAATAGCCTAGAAGAAATGAAAAAGAATACACCAGAGCAGAGTGATGCGCTTAAGCTTACTATCTCAAAAGAAGGAATGGAGAAATTCCGTGACAGTATTAAGGTAGAGGCTAAAAAGTCTCTTGGAAATACAGATGTCATTCTTAATGATTACAGATCAATGATTAGTAGTAAGCTTTCCTCAAATTATGGAGAGAAGCGTCTTCCACATGAAATAGAGGGAGCATATCAGAGTATTAGTGATAAGGCAGATGATTTGCTCAAAGCGTATGCTGAGTCTTATGATGAGATTCGTAAAGGATATGCTGATGGTACAAGAGAGGCATACATTGCCGATAGTACATCCGAGACTGGATATAGAAAGCTTACGATGGAAGAAGAAATCGCTGAGCTTGATAAGGCATATCAACAGCATGTGACTGAATTTGAAAGGAATAATGATACTGGATTATTAAAGGCTATGGCGGAGCATGCGAAGAAAGCTATGGAGATGTCTGGTGGAAGAGCAAAAATTGCTTCTGCAAATAAAAATAACCTAGAAAAGCGTCTTGAAGAGACAGAAAAACTTCCTAAGGATGTTGGTAAAAAATTGATGGACGCTTCAACGACATTTAAGGTTCAGTATGGTCTCCAGCAGATGGGAAAGATTGATATTTCTAGCTTACTGAGTGGAATCAATATCTTTGGAACTAAGTAATTGCTAAACCTGTGTGTGTACTACACATTTGTTTATAAATTGGGTGCTTGGTCAATCTGAGCACCCGCATTCTGATGAATGAGAGGTATGTTTATGTCTAGAATAATGGATTATAGTTTTCTATTTCAAAGCATGAATAAATCTTCAGGAGTAGATTCGTTTGGGCGCTTTCGAGTAAATAATGCTAATAGTAAGGCTGTTCAATCTCAGCTCCGTGCGGCTGGCATCGACACCAACAGTAAGCAGTATAAACGTGTCATGTCAGAAATCAGTAAACATCCGCTGGCCATGACAAACATTCAAGGAATAAAAAATCTTATGCAAAGCTACGATGCAGATGGGGATTTGATTTCTCCTTCTGGAATTGCGGGTATGGATGCAACTAATATTCCGTTATCTAAACGCCATGTGTTGATTAATATTCCTGAGAAAAATAGACAGGAAATGTTTGATAATGCTAAGCGAGAATTCTTAGAGGAAAATGGCGTTGCAAATGGAGATACTACAAAAAGGTCAGATGTGTTCCTGAACTATCAGAAAGGTGCAAAGAAGGCAGATAGATTAAAAGGAACTTGGACGTTAGAACAGTATGAAAGGCAATATAATAAAGCTTTTGAAGATGCTGTAAAAGCTGCTGATCCGACATGGAAGCCAGGCAAGAAGATCCCTGCAGGAGCACTTGATGGAATAACAAGAGAATCTATAGAAAAATCTCTTGTAAAAACGCAGGGCCAGTATGGCGAGACATTTACCAGAGGGATGGATTTTAGAATATAAAACTATAGATAAATCAGGTGTGAAAGCAATATGGATATATTAGATATTTTTTCTTGGCTTCCAGAAAAGGAAATGAGTCTAGAAAAAATTGAGGAAATTGTAAAAGATATTTATATAGGTGTTTCTCATGAAGGATATTCTGTTGAATATGAGTTACCTTCACAAGCAAAAGCAAATATTATTGATGTGACAGAAGATTTGATTCAGGAAGGGAAGCAAGTATGCTTTTTGCTGAAAGATAATCAAATTATTTCTGCTATCGGTTATAAATAACATTATAAAAGTAGGATAAAGTAGGATTAAAAGGGTAAAGTGTTTATAATAACCTGCCGATATAAAAAATAGCAATGGAAGGCGTATTTTTTCAATGGATTGAAAAACTATTGAATAATGCGTCTTTTTTATTTGCCGAACTGAAGGGAGCAATTGGTTTTGAGAATTCAATTAGCTAATTATCAATACACTGGCTCATATGCAAAGCTTAGAAATGCTGGGAATAAATCTTTTCCATATTCTGTTAAGGTTGAAGGTTTTGGAACTTCTAAAACTAAAGGTAGTTTATTCGATTTTGCAAGTGTATCAATTACAGAGCATTTTGAAAAAGATAAATATGGAACTGGCATTATTAACGGACCTAGATTACATCCTAAGACAAGTGGTTGTAAAAAAGAGTGTAATTATTCTAAAGTTCCTCAGGAAAAGATAGATGCTGTTGAACTTCCAGCAGAATTCGACAAATTCAAAGAGGACCATCGCTTTTATTATCATGGTGAAAATATATCAGATTATGATTTGATAAAAACTGCTGTTGCATCAGGGAAACTTGAGTTGCCAGAGAATATTACAAAAGGTAGCATTTCTACTCTGTCACATGAGGCCTTTAAGGTGCTCGTGCAAGATGAGGCAAAGCCAAAGTATCCGGGATCTAATACATTGTATTCCGAGGATGGAAAGTACACATTTACACAGGATTCAAATGGCAGATATAGAATGAATCTGATTGACGATGCAAGCGTTGGTGCTTCACTGGATGATATAGCAAATTGGATGATGAGCGGTACACCTAACCGGAATATTGAAACTAGATATTTGACATATCTTATGCAAGTTGATCCTGATTTATATAATCGGGCAAGTGAAATTGGAAAAGAAGTTCGTACCTATGGATATATGGAAGATTTATATCATGACGGAGTAATTGGCGAGAAACAGAATGCTTATGATATGAGCTTGCTAGGGATAATGTTTGGGAAAAACTATGAAGATATGAGTTCTATTTTATATGATTGCAGAAAGTCAGGGGATTATACACAACTCTTGCAGCTGTATGACAAAGATAGAGCAATATCATTACAAAGTATAAGAGATAAATCACTTAAGGAAACAGGAGGTGTTGTTTAGATGAATGTAGGGAATATATCTATGGCAGGTGCAACCTCATATATTGCATTTACTAGCAAAGTAAACCAATCAAATAAAGCCTATGAGTCAGCTGTAAATAAAAACGAAGATATAGAAAAAATAGATGTGCAAGCGGAACAAAAGGATCCGATCATGGACTTGTATAAGAGCATATGTGAGAAGTATTCAGATGTATCATTTCGTTTAACAGATATGAATGCTGAAGTAGAGTATGAGAAAAAGAATGGAACGAATTGTTGTCCTTGGTTAGGATATAACAACAGCATGAATCAGATTGGTGATAATTTTGGAAAGATGAGTCAGAAAAGTGTAGAGATTGACGCTACTGTTTTAAAAAAGAGCTTGGAAGATCCTAATTATCGAGAAAATTTTATGGCATATTTGGATGATAGTTTGACGGACACTCGATACAACGAGTGGAGAAGTATGGCATATGAACAGGGTGCTACCAATATGTGCCTTGGCTTTATAGATGAGAACGGAAAGCTTACTAAATGTGCAACAAATGCTAATTGCGAGTTTTCGACCGAAGAACAGATAAAGTCGATGTGGAAAAATGATTCTTTTCAAGATGAATTGCTTGAAAAGGTATTGGCTCAAAAAGCTGAACTGTTGGATAACTATATGAAGATATTATCTGAACATTCTCAAGCTTTACGTGAAAAATTAATAGGTAATGAGACTAATATTAATGAACAAATATTTCATTTCGACGAAAATGGGAAGATTCGCTTAAGCGTAGAATAAACATTTTATATCGCCGGGACCTTTCCGGACGGCGGTGCAGCCATGACTGACAGAGTGGCTGCGGAAAGGAGAAATTATGAATGTAGGAAATGTTGCTCATAGTATGAATCCATATCTTGGAACATACAAATCAGCTTCAAATGCGCAGGCAGGAAATTTTCAGAACACAATGTCTGCAGTAGGAACGCCTAGCAAACCTTTACAATTACATGGAATGTATGGTTCGACTGCTGAAGATGGAAGTCAGGTAGTTGGAGCATGGGCAGATGCTGTTGCAGGAACAAGCGCAACAGTGTATAAACCAGCTGATTTTAATCCAGAAGAGCCAGTTTACACAATGAAGATATGGGATAGTGACAATAATCTTCTTGAGGAGCGTACAGTAAATCTTAATGATGTGGACGTAAATCATTGTGATAATTTTGATATGTACGCGTACTCATGCTATCTCTCAAAAAGTGGTAAATATCCAGATGCTATGAATAAGTTTTTAATGATGCCTGCTCAAGAAAAGGGTTATGATACGGATTATGATTTATCCAGTATGTTCGAGAAAAAGAATTGGGTTTCCATACTTAAAGATTTAATGGATATGCAGTATAAGCTTGGAAATCATCATGGATATATGGATTATAAGAAATTCCACGATTTCTTGGTCGGTCAAAATAATTAGTGAGGAGGTGAATTGATGCAGGTTGGAAATTGCACAAGCAATATGTATTATACGCCATACAAAACAAATACAAATGTAAAGGCTATATCAGGATTTTCTATCAATGACGATGGGAAACTTGAAGTTAAGGAAGCTGATGAGAGTTGGCAAGGATTTGCTAATTTTGTTGATTATCAGGAATTTCATAAAGCTTGGATGTCACAAGGTGCTACAACACCATTTTCTTATACTGAGAATAAGGGCTTAAATAAAGAAGAAAACAGCATATCACTTGTTCCAGGAATGTCAGCGAGTCTTTCAAATGGATTTAGACTATCAATTACAGAGTATATGGTGCAAGCGCTTGGAGATTATCATGATAATGAAGCTGCTAAAGAAAGTAATGCTATAGCTGGAGCATTGAATTCTTTAATAAAGGTAGCAAATGGTCAGATCCCATTGAATATGTTCCATAGTAGCAGAAATTAAGATAATAGCGAATATGCAAAGCGAGGCTTGCAGGCATTTGGAATTGATACTTCAAAACCGTTTACTATTAATGAAAAGAAATTTCATTTTGATAGTGAAGGAAAGATTAGATTAGGTGAATAATAAATGATTACTTTGTAACGCTCGGACCTTTCAGGAGAGCGGAGTAGCTGTGAATGACAGATCAGCTATAACTGTAAAAATATGGAGGGTAGTATTTATGACAGTAGGTGGAGTTGGAGCTGGATGGTCTATTAATGATCAAATTGCAGCAAACAACAATAGAAGAGTATTAGGCAGTAAATTCAATTATGCTCTGAATGATGTAAATAGTGGAAGTAAAGTGAATGAGCCATTGATGTCGTTCTCAAATCCAAAAACTGGCGAGAGCATAGAAATACACCGTTCTGATGTGTATGCCGAGGATAATCCTCTTTATGTATTAAAGGGGAGAACAGCAGAGGGAGATAGCTTTGAGAGAACAGTTCATGCATGGATTATTGATCCAAGAAATTGTGATTATTCTGAAATGATGGTTCTAAATTTGGAAACAGGAAATACTTCTCAAGCCGATAAAGCAAGAGTAGATGCATTGTTTAACAACATTTTGGAGAACGCAAAGGAAGATGAAGAATTAGAGGTATCGAACTACTTAGACAAAGCTGATTACAGTGCTGCAATGAAAGATGTTCTTGCTCAGTATAGCAATTCTGGCAATTGGGACAGTTATCTTTCAATGGATAAGTGGCAGCAAAGCATAAAAGATTATACCTCAGTGCCTGTATATTTTAATCGTGATATCATGAATAATTCATCAACAATGGAACGCAATGGTGTCAAGGGGGCTTGTAGCTTTGCATCCGTTAAAACGGCAGAAGACATAATGAAGGAAATTGATGATAGGGTTAAAGCTGCCGAAAAGAATGGACCTACTTTAAGAGAGGCATTAGCAAATCATTGTCCGAATGCAGAGAATATGCTTTATGGAATGGTAGGCTCGTCAACTGTTATGACATTTGATGAATGCGTGAAATATTTAGAAGAGCAATTCAAAATAATGGATGAAAAAGTGCAAGCCTCTTTGGTGGGTTGAGATTTTAAAAAATTATTTTTTTGCCGCTCGGACCTTTCCGGAGAGCGGTGCAACCATGACTGACAGATTGGTTGCGGAAAGGAGAAACTATGGGAATAGCAGGATTAGGTACTTATAGTAGTACCAGCTTTTATTATAAGATGACAAGGCAAGGCGATAATACAAACGTAAATGATAAGTTTGATTTGGGATTAGTGCCTGGACAAAATAACAATCAGGATGAAACAGCTGATACTGTAGGTAAACCAGCGAGAACATCTGTGACTGTTCCATATACAAGATGTATCACTACAACGATTCAGACAGAGGAAATGTATGCATCTCAGTCTGAAAATGGGGAAATGGTATATTCATACAAGGCTAGCGAACAGAGCTTTAATATATACATCAATTCTGATGGACAGAATAAGAATTATTCCATTGAAGGCATTGATAAAGATGGACAACCATTTACAAAAGAATTTAATCCATATGATGTGGATCCAGAGTATGCGGATTTCCCTGAATTTGCAGCACTTTGCTTATACATTCAAAACACAGATGAGACAGCAGACATGCTTGCAAATGATTATTTTGCAACAGATGACATCCTTGAGAAGTGCGATTATTTAGAAAAACTTCAAGGATTTGGAACAGATACTATATTTGAGAAAGCACAGTCTATGCTTGACCTTGCGAACAAATTGGTGAATACACTTCAGCAGATTACAGATATGAGGTCAGAATTAGATTCTTTCTTTGGTCCATTCTTCACTAAATATCTGGTTGAAGATGTTGATTTGGATGATTATCCAGACATAGCTGGCAAAATATCTGAAGAACTGTCTAGCGAAAAAGTAAGTGAGACAACGGAACCAGAAGAAAGGGTTACACCACTTGGATTTGGATTTGCTAATGCTGGAATGATGGGATATGGAATGAGCGCTGCATTAGTAGAAAAGCCAGGATGCGATGACACAATTATTAGAGTAAAGCTAGCAACTGGAAGCGGTGATGAGGTTATAGATGTTAATTTATCTAATTTTGATCCAAAGAATGCAACTCCAGTAGAAATGTTTGCGTACTGCCAGTATAAGGATGCTATAGGAGAAGGTGTAAACAATAAGTGGGGAAGCTGGAATGCATTAAAGGGTATTGCTCTTACAGGAAATGGAGCAGATTTCGGTTCCTTAGATAATATTATGAATAAAAAGATGAACTGGAATCATGCACTGGCAAAGTCCCAGACATCTTATATGGATCCAAAAACGAATGAAATTATACTTAGTCCTTCGGATTTGCTTAAATTATTAGAAGATGCAAACACGCTAACAACACAGGAACCTACAGAGGAAAAAGACTGGCGTGAAATGTCAGACGAAGAGTGGGATAAGTTGCTTGAAGGTATTGATAAATATATCGATGCGTTTAAGGAACGCTTACGTCAGATGAAAGAAATGCAGGAAGATGCTACTCAGAAGACCGCTCTTGAAGCAGATTCTGAATATAGTTCTTATGAGTATATATCTGTAGTTGATAGAATTGGGCAGAGTGAAAAAGGTGCGGTAGAAACTAAGGAGCCTCTTAAGCTGATAGCAATGGACATAAACGGCATTCGTTGTATTAATGATGATACCCATGAAGTTGAGTGGGAGATTAAATTTAATAGCGAAGCTGAATATCAGAAGGCAGCTAAACTGATGAAATGGGTAGGACACAATATGAATAATTTCATGGCTGCAACTGATGAAAAGCAGTGGTCTGATTTCTTGAGTGGAAAAGTTAGTGAAGGTGCATTCAAGAATATATTAATGGCTCAGGAGGCATAGACTATGAATATTGGAGCAGTAGGAAACTATGGTACTGAGACCTATTATACTGGGAAAGCGAGTGCTGGAAGCGTTACAAATGAATTCCAGACAAATGTAGGCGACAAAAGTTTTACTTCAGATGGTAGTATTGGTGCTGAACTGTATAAGGGAATGTCTGCCAATGATATATTTGCTTTGATGAGCGAAAAAGGGAATCAAATTTCAACAGTAAATGAAATGGTTACTGCAAAGAACCCAGAGGATGGCAAGATTTATAGAACTTATTTTTCAGATGATAAAATCACATGTACTGATGCTGAAGGAACGAAAATTTGGGATTTAGAAATTACTGAAGATCAGCGTAGTATAGTTAATAATTTTTTTGAGGGGCATAAGGCGTATTCTTGGGCTAAAGAGATATATAGTGATGAAGATATGGGAATAGCATCTTCAAAAGATTATTGGATGAAATTATTATCTGCTAATGAGTCTGTATTTACAACATCGCAAGCAACAGAGAAAAATGGTATTAGCAAGCTTCAAGAAGTCCAGATAATGGATAATACCACAGTTGGCATTTCTAAAAATGATGCAGTTACAGAGTGTGCTTCTGTTAAGGAAAATGAAAATAAAGAAAAAGTTTGGACTATTACAGCTTTTACAGAAAGCGGTATTGTAAGTAATAAATGTCAGAATGGAAAGATAATTGATAGTTGGGAGATTAAGTATTCGAAACCGGATGATGCAAAGCGAGTGCAGGAACTTCTCAATTTCTTCGATAAAGATGCAAATTTAATTTTTAGTGGTTCGAAGGATTTTTGGGAAGACTTCTTAAGAAATAATATGTCTGCAAATGATGTGATTTCATCACATGGAGAGGTATTTGATAAAGCAGCACCTAATGCGCCAGCTATTGTAAAAGAAGCTTGGATGGATGCGGCTAAGGCAACAGGCTATCTTGAAGGTGGCAAGATGAATCATATATCGCAGCTTTTAATTCGTCAGGTGATTAATAGAGAAAATGGTGTAGAAGATTATCAGAATGTGTTTGGTAGTTCAGTAGCATCTGCTATGCAAGCAGCTAGAGAACTTTTATATGATCTTGAAAATCCATTAACTCCAATAAGTGAACGTGGTGAAAATGCGAGAGAGTATATTGAGCAGGAAAAAGAGTTCTATAAGAAGTTTATCGAGAACTTAGAAGAAATTACAAATATCCTTGTTGGAGACGAGAACAATATGCATATCAATAAAGAGTTGGCACAAAAGTATTCATCACAGCTCAAGCCGGTAGATGACATTGCAGCTGTTTTGAAACAGCCAATGCAAGTTGCAGGCCACACACAAATTAATAAAGCTAGTAATTCAATTGATATAGCTCTTGGGGCAAATGTGAAAGTTCCTGGAGGATTTACTCTCGTTGTAAAAGAGTATGGAGTAGAGGTGCAGGGTGTAACGAATTGGAATAATCAGAAAGAAAGTCAGGATGCATCAGACATGGCTGGAGCATTAGTGACTCTTCTTAGAAATGCTAGTGGACAGTTAAAGCATGTTGGAACAGATTCAAGGCAGATTACACAGTGGAACGAAGACGTAGAAAAAGTTTTAGGATATTTTGGCATTGACATTTCTAGGGATTTCACTGTTAATGGCGTTAAGTACGTAAGGGATGGAAGTGGTATTCATAAAGCAACAGCTGCCTAGCTGATTGTATTACATAAGTAATTGTGCTATTATAGCTTTGGGCTGGTCGAAAGACCCAGGTCCAACCTAATTAAGCGGGGAGACTCCCTGCATTATATTTGACACTTCCCATAGATAGTGTTAGTATATAAGTACAAAAAAGGTGCTACCGCGATGACGGTCGCCTGATCAAATTATGAGTTAAAAAAATAACCGTTAGTTTGCAGACCGGCGGTTATTTTTTTGTGGTCTTGCTGCTATTAGAACCAATTGCATAGCCAAGACCAAAAGAGGTTAAGCAGAGACTAAGCACTGCAATCAAGTCAACAATTGTTAGCATAAGATGAGTCCTCCTTTCCATCAGATTCCCATAGGGTTTCTATGTAATCGGAGCTAGAACTCTCCGCAAAAAGCGAACCGCCATCAACACGTCAATGTGTGGTAGCACCTCGAGAAATAAATTCTCTAAGACTTGAGTAAGTCCTAAAAATATTATACAGAACATTTGTTCTGAAATCAATAAATATATCAATTTTTAACTTCAGGTCAACTTGACCTGAAGTGATCACATGCGACTTGTGGACATAATGTCCACAAGTTATTTTTTTGCCCTTTGGGACAGTTTGTCCCGAAGTGAGTCTATTGACTTTTGGTCCAATGGACCAGAAGTTTCTCAATTATTTTTCTCAAAAAACGTGAATTTCAAAAATTTGTCCCCATATCCCTATCGAAGGGGTGAAAAAACATTTCTTAATAATCGTGAATTTTAGAAGTTTGTTCCCATATCCCCTATGTAGGCATGAAAAAACTTTTGTCAGAATCGTGAATTTTTCAGTTTTTCACCTGTTACCTGGATGCAAGAAAAAATAAATAAAAAGGAAGATTAAGAGCTTTTGTTCCCATATTCCCTGTGTAAGGTTGAAAAAGTTTTGTGAAAAAGTGCAACAAAAGGCAATTTTCTTCCCATATGCATTTTGTAAAGAGTTGAAGAAATTTTGCTTAGAATCTGTAATCACGATTTCTATGCTCCAAGTACTTAATAGTAAAAACTTTATAAAATTTTTGCTTGGATTTAGTAATCAGGATTTTTTCAACCCAAATGTAGTGTAGAAAGAGAAAAATTTCTGCAATCAGATTTTTCATGTCCCAAGTACTTTATGAAAGGAAAATTTGTAATCACCTTTTTTTGACCCTAAGTACTTTATGAAAGAAAAATCTGAAAAAACTGCAGATGCGTCTGTTCAATCGCCTATGTGAATTATGTAAGCAGGGAGATTGGCTGATAGACCAGTATTGCAGTGAAAAACTTTTGTGCTGCGTGAAGGCATTAGGTGGATATGTTACCAAATACAGTTCAGATAGGCACAAAAGGAATTGCACTATAACTTGCTTCCCGGGAAAAGCAAGTTGTAGTGAGTGGATTTTTTGAGCCCGTCCAGGGTGCAACCTTGGCCCAGGTTTTGTCAACATCGTTGACAAAAAGAAGTGATGTGCACGTCACTTCGTACTGGGTACTATCTGGCGGAGGTAATGCCTGTTCCGTTCGCAGAGGGGTCTGCGAACCCATTGGTTGTGAAGCCAGATTAACAGAAAAATTTTACAGTGAAAGGAGTGCGCAATGAAAGCGACAAGACACAATGGTCGAAGTGGAAAGCACGGCTCCTACAATCCTAAGCATAATGATAGGCAATTTGATATTTCACATAGTGAGCATATAGATGGAGAGTTGGCATTACAGAATGTGTATTGGGATTGTTATGGAGGGAGACGTACTTCCGCTGAGACTCCAGAAAATGATGAGAGCTTTGAGGAAGTTGAGCTCAGATTTTATCACGATAATTATCAGGACTTTGTTAATGGACAGAATTATAGAAATGAATGCAATGGACATTCTGAGAGAAATCGTTCTGTGGAGGGAATCTATCGTAATAAGAAAACATGTCCTGAAGAAAGCATTTTGCAGCTTGGTAATATTGATGGAAGTGCAAGTGCAGAAACACTAATGAATGTTGCAGAAACATTTTTTGAGCAATTTAACGAGCGGTTTGGAGAGCATGTCCATATTCTTGATTGGGCGCTACATGTGGATGAAAAAACACCGCATATTCATGAAAGACATGTATTCGATGCATTAAATGCACATGGAGAACTAGCACCACAACAGGATAAGGCACTTGAGGCTCTTGGCATTGAACTTCCAGATCCAAAGAAACCTAAGAGTAAATCCAATAATCGAAAGATGGTATTCGATGCAATTTGCAGAGATATGTTTTTATCCATTTGTGAGGAATATGGACTTTCTGTAGATCGAGAGCCGACCTATGGTGGCAAGAAATATCTTGAGAAGCAGGATTTTATAATTCAAAATCAGCAGGTTCGGCTGGCAAATATTGCAGATCAAGTAGCAGACAAAGAAAAAGATTTAGAAAAGACGAATGTAGAGTTTGCTGCTATAGATACGATTATGAATTCAATCGCATCATCCATCTATGACAGCACTTGTAGCGTTGTAGCTGAAGTGGTTACTAGGGATGTGCTGAAGAGGAGTATCGACAGTGCAAAAGCTGCGAAGGATGAGGAAGAGAGGACAAGCTTTTATTCAAGTTATGAAAAACAAGCCATGGGAAAATTGCTGAAAAGATTTATCAATCGAGTTGAGCAGACAATTGATGATGTTGTTTATAGGGTAAAATGCAAGTTTTCACAAGATGACAATAGGAGCAAGAATATACAACTTGTGCAACAAAAAATGTGGAGAAATTTGGACCGTCTAGCAGAGTCTGGACCTCATGATTATGAAATTTGCTATGGAAATGAATTGAATTATAGCGACATGGGAAAGGTCGGTTCCAAAACACAGGAGATAGCTCAACAGGTTGTTCGTAGAAGGAGGGGACGTTAATTGTCAATTAAAAAGAAAATAAATTATATCAAAAAGAATACGAAGCTTCCTTCGTATGTTCCACTTCCTAGTAGCATGATTGGGACAGGCCTTAGCTCATCTGCAATGATTCTATATGCAGAACTGTTAAATAGAGCAAGCCTGTCACAGAAAAATGATATGACGGATGAATTTGGAAATGTATATGTTATCTATCCTATCGATCAACTAAGTAAGCGTCTAAATTTATCAGAAACACAGATAAAGCGTTTGCTTAAGGAACTTGTAAGTGCAGGTTTGTTGAACAAGAGAAGCGGAGGATTTAATAAACCAAATCACTTATTTGTTATTCTTCCAGGGGAGCAAAAAGGAACTACTGGGGAGGCCACAAATGGCACTACTGTAGGTGCAAAAAAGGCACCACTGACAGTACATAAAGGGCCTACTAACTACTATAACAAAACACTTGATGAAACTACTTATACATATGATGAAGGGGAGAGTTTTTAATTATGGAAAAGAAAAATACTTATTTAGGAAATGATGGTTTGCTCCATTGCGCTGTATGTAATGAAGCTGTAGAAGTGAAATTTGATGTTCCAGTAATGGGAATCACAGGTCATGGCAGAATGTGTAAGTGCCAGAGAGAGTTGCAGAAGCAGATAGAGGAACGACAGAGACAGCAGGAGGAACAGATTAAAAGAGATCGTTGTTTTCCAAGTCGTATCCAGCATGAATGGACGTTTGAAAATGATAATGGTCGCAATTCCAAGATGCAGGTTGCTAAGAACTATGTGGCTAACTGGAATGAAATGAAGAAAAATGGTTTAGGGCTTCTGCTTTGGGGCTCTGTAGGTAGTGGTAAAAGCTATATGGCAGCATGCGTGGCAAATGAATTGATTAAGCAGGGAGCCGACGTAAAGATGACCAACTTTGCAACCGTATTAAATGATTTATTCAATTGCGAGGATAAGAATGAATATATTAGATCCTTATGCAGATACAGTCTTTTGATTTTAGATGATTTGGGAATTGAGCGTAATACGGAATATTCTTTGGAAAATCTATTTAATGTGATTGATGCCAGATATGTGTCAGGGAAGCCAATGATTATTACAACTAATTTGCATTTGAATGAATTAATGAATCAGAAGCAGCTTAGTTTAAAGCGAATTTATGACCGAGTGCTGGAACGAAGTATGCCAGTATGTGTTTCGGAGAATGATATCAGAAAAGAGAAGAGAGAGGAAGCAAAAGAAAAATTCGCGGAAATTTTACAGGGAGGTGAAGCTATTGAGCGAAGAAACTAAGATTTTGAAACAGACAGATTTATATGAGATTCTTCCATTTCAGAAGACAAAGGTGTTACAGCTGTTACGCTCAGGCGAGCTTCCAGTTGTAAAGGTGGGAAAGGATTACATCACAACCTATGAACTGATTAATGATTGGATTAAGCAGCATGTAGGCGACGAGATTTTTTACGAGTAAGAATTGAAGCAGAAAGAATTAGTTGCTATAATATTTATGCATTGATTCTTTCTGCCATTAAGGAAGTGGTGGAATGAATGAATACAGTAATTACAAATTAAATAAAATGAATGTTGTATACAGAGACGATGGACGATACTTCGGTCGAATTACTATCAACGGAAAGCGTAAGGACTTTTATGGTCAGACAAAGTCTGAGGTAAAGCAGAAGGCAAGAACATATCTTCAAAAGGTTGAAAATGGCTTTAAGGATCCTCAGAGAATCACATTGAATGATTATATGGTCTATTGGCTTGAAACTTTCAAGTGGAACATGATAGAGCCTTCCAGTTACACCAGATTGTATAGAACCTATGAATGTCAGGTAAAGGATACTATTGGCAACAATATGATAGGTAATATTACAACAGAGATGATACAGGAGCTTATCAATCAGCATGCGAATCCGTCAAGCTCAGAATATAAGTCATTTGCTAGGTCTGGTCTTAAGCGATTAAAGCAGTTGTTAGATGGTTGCTTACGCAAAGCAGTGGAGCAGGAAGTAATCAACGAAAATCCTTGTGAAAAGGTTTTGATTCCAACAGAGAGCTGTGTGAAGAAGGAGACTAGAAGAACCTATTCTTTGTCTGATGACCAGATGGAAGAATTCCGCAAGGCAGCCTTATCAAGATACAAGGGTTCCAAAGAATATAAGAGTAGAGATGCACTTGTGTTACTTCTTATCTTAAATTTAGGACTTCGTGTTGGAGAAGCACTTGCTTTAGAGTGGAGTGATATTGATAAGGAGAACAAGCTTCTTTCCATTGGAAAGACCTTACAGACAAAGGTTATGACAGAAAAGAATGATTCCGGCAACTTATCATCGAGGGTAAAGAAATCGGCTAAGACATCTGCAGGTGTTCGTGTTCTTAAATTAAATGATACTGTGATGTGGTATATTGAAGAATTGGAAGCCTATGATAAAAGAAATGGTATCGTATCACCTTATGTATGCAGTACATCCGTTGGGACAAGAAACTCTGCTAGAAATATGCAGAGGAGCCTTGATCGAGTAATCGGTTGGACGAATATTGCAGGACAGGTGCCAGAGAGTGTGACGCTACATATCTTGCGTCATTCTTTTGGGTCCACACTGATTCGCAGAGGCGTATCCATTGAAGTGGTAAGTAAATTGATGGGACATTCCAATATTACAATTACTTACAACAAGTACATACATGTGTTGCAGGAACAGCAGGCTATGGCAATGGATATGGTTTCGGTATGCTAGATACCAAAAAGTGGTGTCAAATTGGTGTCAAAGGCCAAAAGGAGATACCATAAACTCAGTAAAATCAATGGATAGAAGGGATTGACAAAGGGCTCGACTCCCGTCTAGTCCACTCTTTGTGATAAGGAGGAACCCAACGAAGTTGGGAGGATGCCTTGTCACCTACGCAGACGCCAATCCGAAACTGGCGGTCGGACTTTAAAAATGAATTTGACATAAAAAAGATAATAGTAAACAATTCTGAAGAAGAGTTATAGAAACAATATTTTTAGCACACTTACGGAAACGTAGGGGCGCAAAGCTAGAGTCTAAAACATGAATTTAATGAAATGACAGATCGGCTGCAATTTTCAAATTTGAGAGTTGCAGTCGTTTTTTTATTAGGAGCAAAAAGGAGAAATAAGAAAGTAATGGACGATGAAGAATTATTGCGGGATGCATATGATAAAATTAGTGCAGCAAAAGAGGATTTGATGGGGATATCTGAGTCGATAAGTGCACTATCAAATGATTATGAAGACAATTGGAAAGGTGCCAATGCATCAAATGTATTTTATAGCTGTAGTGCTAGTGGGGAGTTAGGTGGTTTGTATTTTTCATTAATAGATGAAATTGATACAATATGTTTAGAATTATCGTCTAAAATAAAAGAATTTTCAGATGAAATATATGAAAATAAAATGTTTTATGGAATAGAGGATTAGGATTATGAGAGAGGAAATAGAATATTTAGCATTAGGAAGTATTGTGGTAATAAAAGGTGGATTTAGAAAATATATGATTTTAGCAAGAGGAATACAGGTCAATGTAAATGGTGCCAACAATTTTTTTGACTATGGAGCATGTTTATATCCTGAAGGAGTGATTGATGATAAGGTTATGTATTTCCAGCATGCAGATATATTAAAAGTAGTACATGAGGGATATTCAGATGAGGATGACAAAATTATGATTGAAAATATAAAAGAAGCCTTTGAAAAATTACATCTTACGCATGCTGATACAAAAAGTGTAAAAAAAGAAGCTTATGCTGAAAAATAATAGGAGACAAATATGGATAATACAACAAGTAGAAATATTTCTGTTTTGATAGACGATGATAGTTTTTTTTATTTTTTGGAATATAATCTAGTTAATTTACCAGAACTTGTGACAGAGATTGCAAGTGAATCTCAAGCTATAAATAAATTAATATCTTCTTACAACGAGTTAAAAAGAGTACTAGAAGAATATATGGTAATATACAAAAATGATGTAAAAAATTTGAGGAAGGCTACAAGAGGGTATGGGTCGATTGATCAAAATGCTGTTTATTGGATTAATCGACAATATTATTTACACTCAGATATTGATTTACATGAACCAGCAGAATATGAATCAAGTACAATGTTAGACTTGGCAAATGGTCCTACAACGAGTTCAACGCTTATTGATACTGGAGAAAACGAAGGCGGGAGTAATTAATAAAGCATATGGATGGGTTCAAAATTAAATATAAGGATCTTCTTGATCTTTTAGAGGAATTTAAGTTAAATCTTGAGAGTGTAATAGGAGAACTGGAAAGTTTCGAGAACAAACTTACTACATTTGTCAATATTGATAAAGAATGGTTTGATGGAGAAGGTGCAGAGGCAGTAAAAACATATTTCAACGATGTGCATATTTCAATGATATGTGCCCTGAAAGTTGCGGCACAGAGCTTATTAGATGACATGGCAATGTATAAATATAGTTTTTTAGAAGTGGACTATAGTACAAATTTCGTGTTGAACAAGGAGGTTATAGAGGAATATCAGAAAAAAATAACAGGATTTGCAGAATCTGTGTATACGGATGATGGGAATGAATTGAGTCCGGAAAATGCAATAATAAAAGCACTAAGTACTGTGTCAGATTATTATGATGGTAGCTATCCATCAGATATAGCAGAAGCAATTATTAGTTGTCATGAGGAGTTGAATAATACCATGACAACTTTGATAGAGAAAACTGAGGAATTGGAAGAGACCACAATAAGTTTGGTTGAAAATAAAACTGATGTATTAATATCACAAATAGAGGGTGTCACCAATACAATAGGTACAGATTGGGATGGAATGAAGAACTACGTGGCGGATAGTTTTTACTCTGATCAAAATGTAAATGAGCTTATGTATTCCTGTGAGTATGCGTATACTTTTCGAAATAATATTGAAGAGTTCTATAATTCAATTTGGGAGACCGAAGAACAATTAGCTGATGCCGCAGAGCAACGAGAAGAAGAAGGGATGTGGAAAACAATAGGCGGTATAACACTGGCTGTAACGGGAACACTCTGTATAGTGTGTACATGTGGAGCAGCAACCCCGATAGTGGCAACTACAGGAACCATTGCAGGTGGAGGATGTATCCTGTTTGGAACAGCCGATGTGAGTGAAGGAATCCAGGATATGGAATATGGATCCCAAGGGGACACAAGTAGCACATCTTTTAACTACATGAAATCTGTAGTATACTCTTTTGGTGGGAATGATGAAATATACTATAAAATAGAAAACGCATTTGCAAATGTGGCATCGGCGCTGGTACCTATTGGAAGAGCGTCAACAGCTGGGAAATTAACATTTAGAACAACTGCGTCTATAATAGGGCAAGAGGTGGCGTCAAATGAAGTAGGAGAGCTGGCTTCAAATATAACTTATAACTGTACAGAAAACAGAACCTTAAGTATGCTTGCAGGAATGGCTGGATCAAACCTAACAAGTAGTGGAATGAACAAGCTGAGTTCCAAAATGGCATCATTTAAGGGAACGAAAATGGATGATTTGAATGGTACCCCAGATACGCTACTAAAAAACTGTGATGATATCGAAACAAAAAAGTTACCATCAGAAGGACCATATGCAGATGTAGAAACACAGAAGACTACGCAGGGACAATTGATAGATGACAGAGTGCCGGATGGACAAAATACCAAGGGGATGGGTGTACCAAATGAGACCAGCTATGGGGAGTCAAGTGAAAAATTAAACTGGGAAGCAATTGTTAGTAAGAAAGGTGAAACCAGGGTAGATCATATTAATCGACATGCGGTTCCAAATAATAGTCGAGAAACACATGGTGTATTTAACGGGAATC
>JBGVHH010000017.1:0-2017 GCA_045122195.1 Agathobacter sp. | reverse complement strand
ATTTGCGTAAAATTTTCATAGAGAAAGGCACGAAAAAGCGGTCGCCCGAACCTGTTTGACGAAGCTTGCCCATTAATAGGGCAAGCGAGAAGTTGTGCAGGGCGACCATCTAATAATAAGCTCTTCGTGCCTTTCTCGTATGAAAATTGTAAATGTTACTATGAAAATGTATTAAAGGGAGTGCGGACGTTTTCTTGGACTAAACTGCTATTCCTAGACTACGTCTGTACTGAAGTGGACTTAAGCCACCAAGTGAAAGTGTTACTCTTTCCTCTGTATACCAATATAAATATTCGTCTAATATATCAATAAAATCTGATTGACTTACATTGCTCCAATCTCGGTCATAAAACATTTCATTCTTTATGCGTCCAAAAAAACCTTCACAAGCAGAGTTATCTGGAGAGCACCCTTTTCTTGACATTGATCTAATTAGTGATGCGTCTTGCGTTTTTCTAATCCATTCAGGCCATCGATAGTGCGCACCTCTATCGCTATGTATTATAGGTGTTTCGCCTGGCTTTAATGTCTCTATAGCCTTATCTAACATAGAATTTGCCAAAGTAGCATCTGGTGAAGTTCCGATACTCCAACTAACAGGCATTCCATCGAAACAATCTATAATTGGTGATAAATACACTTTACCTGCAGGTAGGCTAAACTCGGTTATATCGGTTAACCATTTTTCGTTAGGCGCATTAGAATGGAATTTACGTTTTATCAGATTTGGTACAGCAGGTGAAATCTCACCTTTATAAGAATTATATTTCTTTTTTCGTGGTGTTCGAACCTTTAAAGATTCCTCTTTCATTATACGTCGTACAATCTTCTCAGATAGAATAATTCCTCTTTTTTTTAATACAAATGATATTCGCCTATAACCATAAGTTTCTCTTGAATCAACAAATATACCAATAATGATTCCTCTCATATCAGCATATTTATCTTTTTGATTCATAGAATTTATTTGGTAAAAATAACTGCTTTTAGCCATCTTAAAATATACTAACAATTCAGATAGTGTATATTCATTAATTAGGGTACTGATAACGATGGCCTTATCTTTGTTTGATAATTTAGTTATATCTGCACCCATCTCTTTTTTTAGTACTTCTATAGAACGTTTTAAAATATCACGTTCAAGTTTCAACTTATGTAGTTCTTCCTCAAGAATAGATATTTCTTTTTTTGTTGATTTAGATGTATTATTTTTTGTTTTATTATGCTTCATAGATAGTGTTTTACCCTCTCCTAGAAGCTGTCTTTTCCATATATATAATCCTGCCCGAGATACAGAAAAATCACGCGCAATTTGACTTGCTGAAGCTTTTCTTGTACATAATGCAATTACTGCAGCTTCCTTTTTTTCTCGTGTAGAGTATAATACACGACCACCTGATGCGCAATGTCTTTTTTCTGTAGGCGCAATTTCCTGAATCCATTTATTAAGCAGCGTATCACAAGGATATCCTATAGCTTTGACTGTTCGCTCAACATTTTTTCCATGAGCAATATAATAATCAACGGCATATTTCTTTTGTGCATAGGTGTATTTAGGGGTTCTTACAATATCAGCATGTAGTTCACCTGTAGATATATATTCATTATACCATTTTTTTAGTGTCCTACAGTCGTTAGGGTATCCAAGTTTTCTTATCGTAGCTGCATATTGCATATCATATTCAATTAACTGCATAACAGCCTTAGTACGTTTTTCTAATGAGAACATAATTCCTCCTACTATAAAATAATTGGTCCAGGTTTATGTCCGCACTCCCAAAATTCCGAAATGGAAATGTAGGAATTATAGCATTTTTATAGTAGCATTTTTCTTTTATAATAATGTCATCTTATTACGGAGGTACCAGTATGAGGAATGACATTAATGATGCTATATCTTTTCTATCAAAGGAGGATGCAATAATGTTTAACAAAGCCGAATTAGCTCGGCGGTTTGGCTGTGATCCAAGAACTATCGATAGATATTTAAAGATACAGTCTGGCGAACTTATTCCTG
>JBGVHH010000016.1:0-105647 GCA_045122195.1 Agathobacter sp. | reverse complement strand
GTGATTAACCTACAGCAGTTCTTTTTCGTGCTGTCAAGGGTGGCGGAAAACTGCCACAACCTAAAATATCTACAGTTTTCAAGGTTCATCTGAGCCTTTTTTCTTCAACTCAGTTTTTCATAGGTCATTTGACACTATCCTCCCGGAATCAGAATATGATTATTAAGCATTCTTCTCATTATGTAATTATTTAACCCCGAGGATATCTCCTCATAGTCTTTTAAAGTAAAGTTCCCAAAATTAAAATTATACGAAAATATAAAATCACTCCTATGAACAGTTTCTATTGCTTTTATATCATTATCATTTTGGAATTCTCTCATAACCTCCATAAGTGCATTTTCTTCTAACTTCTTCCTATTCAAAGTATCATACATCTCATGCACTTGGTGACTTGCTTCATCCACATAGTCAAACTGAATACAATTTTCAAACATTCTATATGAAACAACCTTTTTGCTATGAAAAAAAGAATATTTAACAAATTCATTATATGCAAATGCTAATCCCATTAATTCATATACTTGAACCGCAAGCACCACTTCACTTTGTTCACCATCATTATCGCAATATTCTTGACACCATCTGCATATCCATTTTAAAGATTCTTGAAAAAATGCGATTTCATCAATATATGTTGCATTTGTTCGGATTAACTTTTTCATATATGTTTGTTTTTTATCATAATCGCTTCTCTGAAACATAGAAAAAAGCATTCCTACCTTTATCATTACACATTCTATCGCTTCTTTCACGCTCAATTTAAATAATGCGTTCTTTGCAATATTTTCATCTAAAACCTGTTTTCTTTTATATAACTGTTCAAATTCATTCATATTTTTCTCCACATAAAAATTAATAAATGCACTCACTCAACTGACCGTGAGGCGTGATTGGATGTCAAAAATGGATATGAATAAGTGCTGTTATAGGGAATATATCTAAGGGATTTTTAGGTTTATGGGAATAGGTCGAAGGGTATGTATTTCATTCCACTCAAGCATCACCTACATATCCCCATTTATGGCAATGAAAATTATCTATGACATTTCTGTGACATTTTCTATGACATTTTTCATTGGCATAATTTTCTATGAGCACTCAACCTTATGGTATAAGCACCCGAGATTGGTGCGGATACAACAACTTACTCGAATATCTCATATGTTATCGGTTCATGCTTGTACCCTGCTTGTCCCCTGGCTTGTACCACAGCTTGTTCACTAGCCTGTTCTCTAACTTGTTCACTCAGCCTGAGCCCTAGCTTGAGCCCAACTTGAGACCTAACCTATGTCCTAACTTGTGTCCTGCACTAATCTTCGGCACCTCTTCAGCATATCTCCGGCACTCTTCATGCGCGGCATCATGCGTGGTATCATGCGCGGTCACCACGCATGATAATTTTCCTATCAAATTATCTGCTGATTTTTTCGCTGATTATTCTGCTGATTTTATTCTTCAGCAGCTAAACGATATTTTCTATTAGTGTTAGTACCTTCATACTCCACATCAGGCATTTCTTTCAAAAGTACTCTAGTACGTGCAGCACTTAATCCTATAGCATCAGCTATATCGTTTGTTTTTGATAATCCATTCTGACGTAAATACTCACGAATCATCTTGTAATTATCTTCAGTTTTTCTTCGCCTATTATCTTCGCTTGTTTTCTTCGCTTGTTTTCTTCGTTTGTTTTTTTGCAAATTCAAGCGATAAACGAGTTCTATCTGGATTATAACTTTCCTCTACAACAGGCATTGGCCATCCTTCATTCTCCCAAACTTGATAAATATCTGGGATGCCGCTTCCGGCTCTTTCTCCAATACCAATCATATTAAACATCTTCATTAATGTTTTATTTCTCGGATCTGAAATACCACCACGAAGCATCTGTTTTTTACCAGTACGGATACTACCTGGGTTCTCAATAACCAGCTTATCATCTTCCTTCTTAATCACCACTCCACAAGGTAAGAAATAATCTGTATTAACCAAGCAATTAACTAATGCTTCTCGAACTGCCTTATGAACTGGAGTATCATCAATTCTTGTAATGCCTTCCAACCTAAAAGGCTTCTTAATATCCTTTGCAATTTTGCTATTTACTCTAAAGAAGAAATCAAATACATTACCGCTCCAATCGCCGGAACTAGACTGCAAACGGTCTGTCCAACGTATTGTAGGGTCAAGCATTTCTCTGTAATCTAAGAAATACTCCGGAAACTCTCTGACAATATGATATTCCTCACCAAACATAAGCAAACCTGCTGTAGTAGGATGTAATTTACCATCCTCACCATATCCGGCTGCACCTATTCGCTCCAAGTACTCTTCATCCGGTAAATTGTTAAATACATGCTCTGGACGATAGCTTTTATGATGATTTCTGAATCCCTTTAAAGACTCTGTATCAATTACAGAAATATCAAACTGTTCAACAATCTTCATATCCTCTGTTTCATCAGCAGCATCACGAAGCATACCCTTAATCTCTGCCTTGGAACAGTGATAATCACCTTCCCAATCTCTACGATAGCAACCACCGAATAAATCATTGTTAATATAAACCGGCTTCTGCTCTCGCTTAGCCCTTGGCACATAGATAACCAATATGGTATCCCCATTGACCTCGTAAGATTCTACATTTTTATCAGATAACAAATTAATGCTTACTTTCTTGGTATCATGGATTGTATTCCAAAAGTTTCGCTTTAACTTGTCTGCATTCTTCAGACCGGTAGTATACCAAGTTCCATCTTGGCGTTCACCAACACCAAGAATAATTACTCCACCATTAGAATTAGCAAATGAGGAATATGACTCCCATAATGCTATAGGCAATCCACCTTCTGCCTTTTTTACTTCTCGGCAGTTATCTTCTTTATATTTATCAAAATTCGACAAATCAAATAAATCTGACATATGAGGTTTTCAACTCCTTTCCTCTATACACATAAACGAATAGTCAACTATTATCAATTCAATTTTTCAGACCATTCCGCTTCCTTAAAACCAACCAGCACAGTATCACCATCTACAACAAGCGGACGCTTTACCAACATTCCATTTGTAGCAAGCAACTGTAACTGTTCTTCTTCACTCATTGTAGGAAGCTTGTCCTTAAGCTGCATTTCTTTATAAAGAAGTCCACTGGTATTAAAAAACTTCTTAAGAGGAAGTCCGCTCTTTCCATACCATTCCATGAGTTCATCATATGTAGGATTCGCATCTACAATATGACGCTCAGTATATTTAATATTATGCTCATCTAGCCACTTTTTAGCCTTCTGGCAAGTTGAACATTTTGGGTAACATATAAATAGCATTTCTTCATCTCCAATCAAATCCGAGTCATCTTCAATCCCATATTCTTCAAGCATATTTTTTAACCATTCCATATCATATTTTGGTGATTCATTTTGGCTAGTTTCTATAACATTTGCATGCGGACAATTATCACACAACGGATTGCTAACTCTGTTATAACTACCATGTCCACCATCATTCCGTATCTCTTTTATAATCTGACCATCTTTAATTTCAAAATGCAAAGATGTTTCATCTGCATATCCTGTTTCGGGAATAAGCCTTTCTGCAAAAGCAAAATATTGAATACAATGTGATTTGGCATATTTATCAAAGTAGTCTTTACGGATAAAAACTGTTCCACCAATTGGATCTCTATAATATGAATTCCTATTGTTGTTACATAATATAATCTTTTCTTTATCTTCTGTTTCCCATGACAGGTCAGAAACATTCAATCGCAAATCAAAAAATTTTATAATTTCTGATGGTGGCAATACTAGTGATGTTTCTTCAAAAATATCAGATTGACTTGCTATATTCTTAACACTTTTGCATAACCACGGCTTTTCTTTATTTTCTGGATATGCCTTAAGTTCCCCTAAATATTCCTCTAATTCAATAGTAAGGTACCTTGCATTGCCATCATCACCTATTGCCTCTTTATCAGAAGAACAACACCATATATCGTACGTATCTCGCCATTTTGTATCGTGTTTTCCTTCTTCGTGCAATGATATTCTTCCTGCAATCATCACCCACTCTTGTTTCTTTACTTTGACTGTTTCCATGAGATGCAAAATGTTTCGTCTCGTCAATTCAACATCTTTCACCCAATTTATATCTCTAGGTATCGGTTGCTCTAAGGCATTGATTACATAATCTCCAAGTCTTTCTATATAATCTTGGAATGTTGGAATTGGTGCTGTAATTATAACCTCTTCACCATATTCCAATGGGTCATATACTTCATACCCTATGCTATTCTGGTAATTATTATATGTTGCAAACTGATTAGTATAATGATTACACATCAAACTTCCATAATATAAACCTGTTGCAATATCCACACACTTCATATAAACAGAATGAATAAAATCTTCTTCTCGCATATTCATTGATTTTCTATCAGCCGAAGTTTCATAATATTCAAAGACATATCTAAAAACTTGCTCAAAACACTGCAAAAAAGAATTCATATCAACCGTTTCAATCTCTGCCATAGGTTCTATTTCCGGTATAATTCTATTTTCGAATGCCATCCATCCACTGCATTCACCACCACAAACACAAGCATATTTATTGCTGAGATAATCATTTATTCTTTTGATTTCAAACTTCTCATTGGCGAGAAATTTCGTATACATATCAATATGGTCTTTTCCCCAATATCTAAATGGTAGAAAATCTTTATTCATCAAATCCACAGAAAATAATATGTCACTCAAATAATCTGAAACTTGTGCATTTTTATTATACTTATATAAGTCTTTTCTATTCCATGTAATAAATGCATATGGTTTCCCCAGATATGTAGCTATTCTACGAATGCTTTTTGCTGACAAATTTTCATGTGAACTAATAATATCATTATAGAAAGCTATAATTGTTTCATTACCTTGATGCATCTGGCTGAGTACATAAACAACAGATTCCTGAATATATAAATCTAAAATCTTATCGTATTCAGAAATGAGTTTATCAATATATCCATCATTTTTTGATGCCACTTCATAAAGAAGTTTCATTGCTAAACATCTAACATCTTTATTGGGTGCAGCGCAACAGAGCAATGCAAAATAAAAAGCCTCTTCATCTCTCCTGTCATCTCTGTCATTCAATGTTGTAAAATACAAAACATTTTTCAACCTATTCTTTATTTCATTTTGAAAATGATATCCCGCTAATACATGGGAAAGCTCTGTTATCCTTCCACGTTCCTCGCAATAATAATCAAATAAGTAGTTACAACAATTAAACGGTTTATCTGTAAATCCACCCATTGCTATTAGCAATTCACTATGCTCAACGGGTCTAAAGTTTTCTTGAAATAATTTAATATTATTTTGCTTAAAATGGGCCTTAACTAATGTCCTAAAACCAAGGCTCCCAATCAATTCTGTATCCACTAAAAGCTTTTTAATCTCCCTGTAATCTGGTGACATATTATCAAATATTGCAATTATCAAAGCTTCATCAAGACTGTACAGTGTGTCCATTTTAGTTTTAATAGTATCAACTTGCTTCTGATAATCTTTTCCACTAATATCTTCAAACAAAGATCTGGCAATTAAAAAATCCGTTAATGAATCAATCACAAAATAATATCTTTTTTCACCATTCCTCTCATAACCATCCATGAACCCCATCTGTATCATAGAACAATAATCCCTAAGAAGCATAAGGTTATCATCGCTTACTTCGTTGTGTGCAAGTCTTTCTAATAAGTGTTCCAATGATAATGGTCTCTTTGGTCCAGGTCCTACTCCCGGCTTTGGAATATGCTTTTCAGACTCCGTTACTCCTACTGCATCCACTATGTAATAACATTCCTTCGTATCTGCATTTGGTGTTACTTCTTTAAGCTTATCATCGCTGATAACACGGCATCCTCTACCCTTCATCTGAGTATACAGAACATCCGAATGAACATCCTTCATGAAAAGAACCACTTCCAAAGGCTTAACATCTGTTCCAGTTGCAACCAATGTAACGGTAACTGCAATTCTAAAATCCTTTGTAGTCCTTAAATCCGTTATCAATGCATCTGAATCCCCTGCTGTATATGTGATTTTCTGAACATAATTCTTCGGCAAGGTATTATTCTCAAATTCTGTCTTAAATACATCCTCTGCAATCTCTACAATTTCAGTTGCATGATTATCATCTTTCGCAAATATAAGTGTCTTAGGTATGTATTCCCACTTCTTGTCACGCTCTGGGTACAAATCTTCATAAATAGCCTTTTTATAAGCAAGCAACACTTCTCTAATCTGATTTTTATTAACTACAGACCTATCAAGTTCTGAAGAACCATATTCAACTGTAATTGGCGCTGCATGTGTTTCTGACTTTCCAGTTCTTTTCGCTGTTTCAACAACTTTAGCTCCCTGTTCAATCGTCCCACCATGTGCAGTAACATCCGTAATAATTCTGTATATTCTCGAAGGTACATTGACACCATCTACGATAGAATCTTCATACTTATAATTTTCGATAATATTGTTATTGAAAAATGCATATGCTTCCGGCGTTGGAGTTGCAGTAAGACCTAATACCGTTGCTCCAGAAAAATAATCTAATACTTTTTTCCACTTTCCATAAATGGATCTGTGACATTCATCCACGATAATGAGTTGAAAATAATCTGGAGGAAGTTTCAAATCATTACCAAGTTCAACAACTTCTTTACTATCATTTTCCTCATTCTTCTTTGCAAGCTCGTCCTCTTCATCTTCATTACCATCTTGAATTGTCTGGCCTGTGAGTACTGCAAAAAGTTTTTGAATTGTTGAAATCACTATATCGGCATTAACATCATTTTCTTTTCTTAATCGCTTGATAGTATACAGGTTACCCATTTGTTGCATATTTTCAGTTCTATCAAACAAACTGAATTCTGACAGTGCTTGCTTTGCAAGGTTATTTCTATCTGCTAAAAATAAAATTCTTTTCGTCTTTGTATAATTCAACAATCTATATGAAGCTAAACAGGCAAGATATGTCTTACCTGAACCTGTAGCTAACACTGCCAAATTCTTCTTATTTCCCAGCTTCAAGGATTCTTCCAATTTAGTCTCAGCCTTATACTGACAGTCACGAAGTCCTCGCTTCTCAAGTAATGGAAGGGCTCCGTACTCAGACTTCTTTCCAATTATCTGAAGCATCTTCTTTGGAGAGTGCATCTGTGACAGTTCTTCATATTCACTATCTTCCACAAGCATATTTTTGAAATATATTTTATTTCCATTGGCCATATACACTAATGGAATCAGTTTTTCAAACCACAGCGCATACCAAGTCTGTGGTGATACCGCATAATCCTCAGCCTGTTTCTTTACTTCATCACCTAACGGATTTTCTTCTCTTTTTGCCTCTACAACTGCAATTGCTTTTCCATCAACAAACAGAAGATAATCACTTTCCGTATTACCAACCATCAAAGCTTCCTTTACAGCAGTCGTGCTGTTAGGCAAATATTCATTTCTTGAAATGATATCCCAGCCGGCATTTCTTAGCTGTTTATCGATTTTCACACGTGCTTTTTCTTCCGGTAACATAGCATCTTCCTTTCTGGATTTCACTACCCCATCTATACTCTATCAGATTAACTGTCCTTTTTTACGGACTCTATCTGCACAATATCATCAAATCCACAATTTAATTCCACACATATACGTGCCAATACATCCATTGATACCTGCTGGTCATTATTCATTTTTGTAAATGTACTTGGTGCAATCTGTGTCTTTTTTCTTAAGTCTGTTTTACTCATTTCACGATCTATGAGCATCTTCCATAAAGGTTTATATGTTATTTTAATTTGAGTTTCTGACATGTCATTTTCCTCCATATTTCTCACGTCAAAATAGCCTATAATACTGCATAATATTATACACCATTCTTTTCTAATTTACAATTATAACTTTTGAGTTCTCGAAATTACTTTTGCATAAAAATACCGCCTTGCACCCAGAATTTACTCCTGCACAAGACGGTTATCATCACCTATATTCTATTCTTCATTCTTTCTTCTAGTGGATATCTTTCCAAAATACACACCCGCTTCAGCCAACTCGTTCTGACTTCTACATCTATTATATTCAGCTCTGATAACTGCCTCCACAGCCTCTCTTCCGAACTGATCAAGTCTAGCATATTTTAATGCATATTCTGTAAGGTCATCTTCCACCTGTGACAAAGCCAAATCTTCCATAGTAGCTTCATCCATTACAGGCGCAGATGCATCATCTGTTTTTCCCATAATATATTCGATACGCCTCTGGAATATATCACTCATCTTACTTAATGTTTCAAATCCAGGAGTTCTGGTATCGGTCTCCCAAGTAGATACCGTACCCTTTGTTATACCAAGTGCCTCTGCAAGTGCAGTCTGCGTCATGCCATTTTCTTTACGAAGTTCCTTAATTCTTTCACCCATTGTCATGATTTTTCACCTTCCTTCTATATTAAAGTATGCCAATTTCATCACTTTGTCAACAAAAATAATTATTTTTGCAAACTTTTAGTATTGACAGGTAATGAACGGTAATATATACTAGCACTATCAAAGTATGCTAATATCATTACTTTGGTAATAAAACAAAGAAGGAGGAATCATTACATGCAGAAACCAACAATCAGTGTTCCTGAGATGGCAGCAGAGTTAGGAATCGGCTTAACCAAGGCTTATCAGCTTGTTCATGAGCCTAACTTTCCCACCATTCGAATAGGAACTCGCATCCTTATTCCGGTTGACCGCTTTCATGAATGGTTAACGCAGGAATCCAAGGGAGGTGAAGCCAGTGAAGGAAAACACTAATTTACCTTTCCCTCTTACCATCTACCAAGCAGATTGCTGTGGCAATGCTAAGAACATCAAATATCCTATCGTGGTTAATCCACCGGATATTGCTACACTTATTAAAGCCATAAGCCATGACCACACTTTTATCTCATTTAAGGATAATCAGCGAAGTGGCACAAACTACATCGGCGCAGATGTTATCACAGCCGATTGTGATAATGATCATTCTGATAATGAAGAAAATTGGTTCACAGCCGAGGATATTTTTAATAAGTATCCTGGTGTAAAGCTAATTATCACTACTAGCAGACATCATATGCAGTGGAAAGATGGTAAATCCCCTCGTCCCCGTTATCATATTGTATTCTATGTCGGCCATACCTTATCCTCGGTCACGGAATACACTGCTCTCATCCAAAGGATTCAAGCAGATTTTCCAATATATGATACCAACGCAATGGACGGTGCAAGATTTTTCTTTGGAAATCCTGACACGGAGGTTTTCATCCAAGATGGTTCTCTTACCATCACTGATTACTTACATATGTTAGAATCCAAGGAAGAAGCCTTCGCCAATATGGATGAAGAAATCCACGAGGGTACTCGCAACAAAACCATGTATCGAAAGGCTGTATGCTTACTAAAGCGCTATGGCGATACAGAAGAAATGACAACTAAATATTATGCAGAAGCAGAAAAATGCATCCCAAGACTTGAATACGAGGAACTTCATACAATTTTAGGTAGTGCTCGCAAGTATTATAAAAATGCGATTGCCACAAATCCAAATTATATAAGTCCCGAAGAATACAATGGAAACAAAGAGCCACAATGGGAAGTGCCAATTCCATTCGATAACATCGAAGTTCCAGATTTCCCAATAGATGCATTACCATCTGATGTTGGCGATTACGTTGTTGCTCTATCCGAGCAGAATCAAACTCCGGTGGACATGACGGCTACTATATCACTAGCAGTACTCAGTGTTAGCAATCAGGGAAAAGCGCAGGTGCAGCCGAAACCCGGATGGAGAGAAAACACTAATATATATTGTGATGTTATCCTACCACCATCCGAAAGGAAGTCAGCGTCCCTTAGTGGAGGTACTTATCCTATTGATAATTATGAAGCCGAAGAAAATATGAAAAACGCTTATGCAATTGAACAAAGCAAAACAAGACTGCGTGTTCTTGAAAAGAGGCAGAAAACCATTGAAGACATGGTTGCAAAAGGCAAAGCTGAAATGTCCGAGTTGGATAAAATAGCAAAGGAAATCACCGATTTTCACGAGGTAAAACCATTGAGATTATACACAGATGATATTACAACCGAAAAGATAGCTTCTGTCTTAGCAGAAAACGATGGCCGCGCAGCTATCATTTCATCCGAAGGTGGAATCTTCGATATTCTTTCTGGTATTTATACCAAGAATGTAAATATCGACGTTATTCTAAAAGGATATTCGGGTGATGCCCTTCGTGTAGATCGTATTGGAAGAAATAGCATTACTGTTATGAATCCAACTCTCACACTTATGCTTATGGTTCAGCCAAGCGTCCTTTCCGGTCTTATGGCCAACAACACATTTCGCGGGCGCGGTCTTACAGCAAGATTTCTTTACTGTATGCCTAAGTCCAATGTAGGTCGCAGGAAGTATTACTCCACTCCCGTTCCAGAAGATGTTGCCAAGCGCTACGAAGCTGTCATCCGCAATATGTTAGAGGATGAGTATCCTGAAACACCCGAGATTATCACACTATCCCCGGAAGCTGATGCAGCACTCGCTTCATTTGCGGATGAACTTGAACCTAAACTAACTAATGAATACGCAGACATCTGCGACTGGGTTGGTAAGCTTGTTGGTAACACCGCTCGAATCGCAGCTCTTCTTTGCAGAGCTTCTGTATATAGAAGTCACGATTTTCTCGATGAACCAGAACCACTTGTAATCAGTGGTGAAATCATGAACAATGCTATTCGCATTGGAAGATACTATCTGGAGCATGCCAAAGCAGCATTCTCTCTTATGGGTGCTGATAATGTTGTAAAACAATGTAAATATGTATTAAATGCAGTAACGTCCGCAAGACTTACTGAATTTACAAGACGAGACATCATGCGACTCTGCCGCTCTCTTAAGAAGGTAGAGGATGTACAGCCGGTTCTTGACCACTTGGCAGAATATGGCTATATCGCATTAAAGGACAGCGACACCTACTCCGGCAAAGGAAGGCGTCCCGCATCCATATATCTTGTCAATCCATATCTCTATCAAGGTAAGGATTGATAGGTGTCCTTTCAGTCCTTTGTCCTTACTGTATAAGAATAACACAAATAAAAGAAATGAAACCATATATCTTTTATTTATAATAATTCTTATCATTGGTGGACACGTGACACAACGGACACTTTCCCGCACCTATACAATTGGTGCATTCATGAAATTCAGAGTCAATCATTCGTAAAAATTCAAATCAGAGTCAATCAGAGTCAAACTCAGACAATCTTAGACAACAATCCCAAAAGGTGACAATAGAATACTAACCACGAAAGGAGGACTACTCTTATGCGTATGCAACCAGTATGCCAGCATTTGAGAGAGCTTCGCAGACAGCTTGGTGATAAGTATGAAATTACGATTATCGACCTCGAGCATGTTATCCGTAGAGATTTCGGAAATGGCTACGATGTAGAAATCAGCGGTGTCAATACTTCCAGTCACAAGCGCAAGGCTAATCTCTATGTATGGAAAGACAAGCAACACATCGTTGAGAAAGTATTTCGTGTTTCTCAAGATGACATTGGTAATGTCGTTGATGGTTTGTATGAAAAGTATAAATCATTGTAATTACTATCATATTTACCTTTGAACCAGCAATTGCTAGACCCTAGGGGCCCTATTTATCCCTACGAACAACTACTTGGAAAACGATGACCGGGTACGATGTACAAAAATTGCGAATTCAAAGGTAAAAAACCTAAAAATCAAACAAAAATGGAGGAACTCTCATGTCAAAAGATGGTACAACTCGTGGCGGACAAAGACCCGGCGCAGGCAGAAAGCCTAAAGCTGTGACAGAAAAATATGCCAATGGTAATCCCGGCGGACGTAAGCTTACTGTTATGGATTTTAGTGATACTACAGAAGCGCTACAGGGCGTTGAAATGCCACCAGTCAAAGATTATTTAAAAGCAACTCAGAAAGATGGAACTATCACCTGCGCAGAAGAAATATTCAAGGAAACTTGGAGTTGGCTCCATGAACGCAAGTGTGACCACATCGTAACCAGTCAACAGATTGAATCCTATGCAATGTCAGTTGCTCGTTGGATTCAATGCGAAGAAGCAATCACACAATTTGGTTTCTTAGCAAAAAAGCCAACTGGAACTGTAACATCCTCTCCATATGTAACTATGGCAAGAGAATATATGAAGCAGGCAAATGCTGCATGGTTTCAGATTTACCAGATTGTGAAAGAAAACTGTTCTGTGGATTTCTCTGGGCCATCTCCACAGGACGATGCGATGGAAAGACTCCTTCGCGCACGCGAAGCCCACAGATATTAATTATATGGAGGAAAAGAAAAATGATTACAAACATTTACACAACTGTTGATACATTAAAGGCACGCCTCGACAAAATGGCGGAAGAATTTAATGGCACAAAGGCCGACACTACTAAAAAGGCTAAAGATGACACAGCCTACAGAAAGGCATTCTTTGACCACTTGCACACAGGCATGCCAACCAATGAACTTAAGGAAGGCAGCGATGGTGCTGGTGGATATCTTGTTCCAGATAGCTACGATAAAGAACTTGTACAGGCACTTTCCGAAAAGAGCATCCTTCGCGGACTTGCTACAACTATCAGTACTACTCACCGTCTCAAAATTCCTACTGTCAACTCACATGCGGCAGCATCCTGGGTACAGGAAGGTGGCTCATTTGATTTCGGTGATGAGACATTCGGACAGATTGTTATCGATGCCTATAAACTTGGTGATGCAATCTTAGTTTCAGACGAAATGCTCGAAGATTCCGGCATTGACCTCGAATCCTACATCAAGGAATCTTTTGGCGAAAGACTTGGTATTGCTGAAGAATATGCATTCTTCAATGGTGATGGCAATGGCAAGCCTACTGGCATTGCATATCAGGCAGATGTTGCACGCAAGGTCGCATCTATTGATGAACTCACTTTAGATGATATGATTGACCTTTACTATTCTGTAAAAACTCCGTACCGTAAAAATGCGGTATATATCATGTCAACCGATGCTTATCTTCGCCTTAGAAAGATTAAAACATATAATGGCCGCCCTGCTTGGACAAGCAATCTTAATGACAATACACCTGACCAGTTATTAGGCACTCCTGTATATGTTACGGATGCATTAAACAGTGAAGATCCAGAAGCAAATCTCTGTGACACTCCTGTTCTCTACGGTGATTTCAGTTATCTCTGGATTGCAGAAAGAGGCAAGCGTACCATGAAACGTCTTGTAGAACGATTCGCTGACCGTGGATTTGTAGGATACACTGTCACCGAACGTGTGGATGCCAAACTTATGCTTCCTGAAGCTGTAAAATGCATCAAATTAGAATCAAAGTAAAAATCAGAGTCAATCTATCGTAAATCAAAGTCAAAAATAGTCAAATAGCAGGGATTATCAATCCCTGCGCGCCAATCATGGTCAATCCGAGGGAATCTTACTCGAAGGGAGACCTATACAATGTTTATTAATACAGAAAATGAATTTGACTATTATCGCGCCCAGAAAATCACAGATTCTCTTCTTTCTTCTGGACTTATTTCCTTGTCAGAATATAACAAAATAACTTCTTTAAATCGCCTATATTTCTCACCATTTCTGGCGGATATCATGCCCGTTCTTCGTTGCTATCCACCAAATGAAGAGGTAATATGTGACACTACAAAAGGAGGCGAATTAGATGAAGAAAGTAACTAAGATTGCAGAAAATGTATCACCGCAATCGCAAACCAAACTAAGAGTTGCAGCCTATTGTCGTGTATCAACGGACAACAGCGCCCAGCTCGAAAGTCTCGATGCCCAAAGGAAACATTACGAGACTTATATCACCAGCCGAAAAGACTGGGAATATGCCGGCATCTACTACGATGAAGGTATCACAGGCACAAAAACTGAAAAACGTACAGAACTCAATCGTATGATTGCAGACTGCGAGCGCGGACTTATCGATTTTATCATTACCAAGTCCATTAGCCGTTTTTCCAGAAAAACAACTGACTGCCTTGAACTTGTGAGGAAACTTCTTGATATGAATATTCCTGTATTTTTTGAAAAGGAAAATATCAACACCGGTTCAATGGAAAGCGAATTATTCCTATCCATTTTAAGTAGCATGGCCGAGGAAGAATCTGTATCCATTTCTCAAAATAACAAATGGGGCATACAGAAACGTTTCATGGATGGCACTTACAAAATCAGCTATCCACCTTATGGCTATACCTGGGATGGTGAAAATATGGTTTTTATTCCTGAGCAGGCTGCTATTGTAAAAAGAATATTCTCCGATGCTCTTGCCGGCATAGGAACACAAGCTATTGCAACTGCATTAAATAACGAATGCGTACCTACCAAGAAAGGCGGACGCTGGACTGGCACTTCCGTTCGTGGCATTCTCACCAATGAGAAATATACTGGCGATGTCATTTTCCAAAAGACCTATACGGATTGTAATTTCAACCGTCATACCAACACAGGTCAAAAAGACCAATATATGATGACAGATCACCATGAGGCAATTATTAGCCACGAAGATTTTGAAAAGGTTTCTTCTCTACTGCATCAACATGCTACAGAAAAAGGTATTTCTAAAGGCAGCATAAAATATCAAAACAGATATGCCTTTTCCGGGAATATCATTTGCACTGAATGTAATAACAGTTTCAAGCGAAGAATCCACTCTTCTACCAAAAGCAAATATGTCGCCTGGTGCTGTAATACTCACCTCGAAAATCCAAGTAAATGCACCATGCTTTACATTCGGGATGATGATATAAAATGCGCTTTTACAACAATGATGAATAAGTTGATTTACGGACATCGTTATGTGCTAAAGCCTTTATACGAAACACTTAACGATAGCTGTGCAGAGGATAATATAAACCGCATTAGAGAGTTGGAAATCCTACTATTTCAAAATGCCGAACAGAAAGAGACCTTAACCAAATTGATGGCACAGGGCTATATAGACCAGGTGCTCTTCAATCGAGAATGTAATGCTCTTTCCCTGCAAGCCGAGAACTATAAAGTCGAAAAAGAATCTCTTTCCTTAAATGTTCTCGAAGGAAATGCAAGACTTACAGAACTCACTTCACTTCTGCATTTTGTCAAGCGTTCTTCCGTGCTCACAGAATACGATGAAGGTTTATTTAAGCAATTTGTAAAACGAATCATAGTGTTCTCAAGAGATGAAATTGGCTTTGAACTTAAATGTGGATTATTACTAAGAGAAAGGATGTGACACTATGGGACACACACCATACGGATATACAATCACAGATGGCATTGCAGTTATTGACGAAACCGCTGCCACAAAAATCAGATGCTTATACAAGAATTACCTAGCTGGCATGTCACTTACAGATGCAGCTAAAAATGCAGGTATTGAAACATATCATGGCACTGCAAAGAGATTACTTACCAATGCTCATTACATTGGCGATGACTTCTATCCATCCATCATTGATAAAAATACATTTACACTTGCTGCGCAGGAACTTCATAAACGCGCAGATAAATTAGGACGCACTAATAAGATTCCAAAAGTATCAACCAAATACGCACCTACACATTTTTCTATAAAGAAGGCTGATGATAATTTCCCTGATCCATTTAAGCAGGCAGAATACATCTACAGTCTTATCGAAAGCGAGGTGTTATAATGGCAAACGTTATGGTAATTCCGGCAAAGCCACAAGTCGGAAATAATATAAAACAAAGCGAAAAGCCAAAGCTTCGTGTCGCAGCGTATTGCCGTGTCAGTACAGACAGCGATGAGCAAGCTACTAGCTACGAAGCTCAGATTGAGCATTATACAGAATATATCAAGAGCCATCCAGAATGGACTCTCGCAGGTATATTTGCTGATGATGGTATTTCTGGAACCAACACGAAAAAGCGCGAAGAATTTAATCGCATGATTGCAGAATGTGATGCCGGCAACATCGATATGATTATCACCAAATCCATCAGCCGATTCGCCAGAAATACACTTGATTGCCTAAAGTATATTAGACATCTCAAAGAAAAGAATATCCCTGTATTTTTTGAAAAAGAGAATATCAATACTTTAGATGCTAAGGGCGAAGTCCTTATAACCATTATGGCTTCGCTCGCACAACAGGAATCACAATCCCTCAGTCAAAATGTAAAAATGGGTATTCAATACCGCTACCAACAAGGTAAGGTTCAGGTAAACCACAATCGTTTCTTAGGCTATACCAAGGATGCAGAAGGTAATCTTATCATCGACCCTGAACAAGCAGAAACTGTAAAACGAATCTACCGTGAATACCTCGAAGGCTCTAGCATGGATAAGATTGCCGCCGGACTTGAAGCCGATGGATTACTCACCGGCGCAGGTGGAAAACGATGGCATACAAGCACCATAAATAAAATTCTTCAAAATGAAAAATATATGGGTGATGCGCTTTTACAGAAAACAATTACAACGGATTTCCTCACAAAAACAAGAATAAAAAATAATGGTTCCGCCCCTCAATATTATGTCGAGAATGACCACGAAGCCATTATTCCAAAAGATATATTCCTACTGGTACAGGAAGAACTTGTAAGAAGACGCGGCATTAAGAAAGACCATAATGGTAGAGCTTGCTCCTACACTTCCAACCATGTATTTTCTAAGATGGTTATCTGTGGAATCTGCGAAGATTTCTTCCGAAGAATCCATTGGAATAACCACGGTTGTAAATCTATTGTATGGCGCTGTTCCAGCCGCCTTGACCGTTCACGCAGCACCATCCCTTGTACAGCTAGAACTGTAAACGAAGAAGAATTAAAGAGCATTGTTATCCAGGCTATTAACCAAATATTCGCTTCCAAAAAAGATTATTTGAAAGTACTGCAAAACCACATTGCTCAGGTAGTCAAAGAGTCTGCTGCCATTTCAGAAATTGAAATTGATAAGCACCTTCTGGAACTTCAGAAAGAACTCATCAACAAAGCCAACAACAAGGAAGAATACAATTCCATCGCAGAAGAAATCTTCCACTACCGCGAACTTAAGCAAAAGACCCTCACCGACGGTGCCACCCGCGATGACCAGGTCAACAGACTCAAAGAGCTCTACGATTTCATCCAATCTCAATCCACCGAACTAACCGAATTTGACGAATCTCTGGTCAAAAGAATGGTCGAGAGAATTGTGGTGTATGATGATAAAGTGTGCGTTGAGTTTAAATCTGGGATGATGGTGGAGATATCGTCATAGATTACATCTATAACTACACAAGCCTCACACCTGAAAACCATATTAGGCGTGAGGTTTTCTTATTTATAAAGTACTGAAACAAATACTATATCTACTTTGTTCTCACTATTTACAATCCCGTTAGTTACAAGCATTCTTCCTCCACTAGAGATAGAATCAGCTCTTTGGGTATCATATTTTATCTCATGAAAATTAAACTCATCCTTTAGCAGATGATAATATGGATCTGTGCTTTCATCAATAACCTCTGCCCCTCTATCAACTATATGTGCTGCAACTCCTTTTTCAGCAGCCACACGACATGTATCCCAAATTATTAATTCTGAATAAGACGATTCTGGATTAGCAGCTATCTGCTGTCTATTTAACCCATACTCAAGCATATAAGGAAGATAATGTTCTATCATTTGCCTATTCCAGAAAGAACCAACATTCCAACATACCACTACATCAAAATCGTATGAATCCATCATATTCTGTCGTTCACTATCTATTGCAATATCGCTCAGGATAAAAACAACATTATCATCAGTATAACCTTTTTCTATAATTAAGCTTTTTGCTTTCGTAATACACTCTTCATTTTTATCGACTGCAATTACCTTATAGCCTTTCTCAATTAAAGCTAATGTACTATAACCAGTTCCACAACCTATTTCCAACACTACATTGTAATCGGCCAATTTTTCTGCCATCCAGGTATAATAACCTTTTTCATAAAAATATTCTGCACTTACATTCCACTGTTTTGCATACAATTCTTCATCCGTCATCATAATAAGCCTCCATTAACTAAAATATCATTGGTGATGGTTCTAATATATCCTCAATTGTTTGTATCAATCTCTCTAGATATGGATATAAAACATTATCATCAAATTGTTGTAGCTCATTAATAGCTTCTTCCAATGAAAAAGAGTATTTTACATCACTAATATCTGAAGCGATTTGCGTTACTTCTCCCATCTCCCTATCTTCAACAAATATTCCCATTAGTTTACCAGGCATGAGTTCTTCAATCTCGTCATATACTGGGCGTCCTTTATGTTTACAAAAATTATAACGTTTTCTAATTTCAGTTGATGAAAAACCATTCCAAAATTCTATTATTAAATCAATTGCAGGTGCAAAGTCAGGGCACATCATTTTCAAATACTCAAATGGATTTTCTTCCGCTGTTGGTGAGGTAACATTTCTTTCTGCACTTCTCAATAATTCTGCTGCTTCTTCTATCGATTTCATACCTGATATGCTAACTCGAGTCCCCTTTCTACTACATGCAAATTCAACAGCAACATAGCACAATGTCCATGATATATCTACTACAGCATTATAATAAAATAGTGCCGTCTCATAAAAATGAGATCTGAATATTAAATGAAATGCTTTCTCTGCTTGCTTATCATCTACAGGATTAAACCAATGATTCCAATCATCTGTTTCAGTTTCATTTAAAAATATTCTTGCCGCAGAATATTGCTCTACTAATTCATGTTGTTTTGATCTGAAATACAAATCATTTGTATTTGGAAGTTTTGCACCTACTAGATTAAATTTCACAGTATGCGGCTTATCTAATTCAAAAATATTTTTTTCAAATTTCATTGTCTTGTTCTCCCTCCTGTAGCCAATCCACAGCCTCAGATACCCACTATCCAATCAGCCTACCCAACCATCAATTCTAGCGACATATCCATCCTGCAAAATAAAAATCCGAGCCTTTTCATCAGTTAGGCTTTTCATCCTAACCTCCGAAAAAGCCCGGAAATACGCCATTTTCTTAATTTTACTTATCTTTCCTTGACATCAAAATCACTGTCTCCACATGATAAGTATTCGGAAACATATCCACGCAACAAATCTTCTTCACATCATACCCCCTAGCAGTGAAAATCTCCAAATCCCTTGCAAGTGAACTTGGCTTACATGATATGTAAACCATGTTGTCCACACCATAAGCAATTATCTTCTCAATTGCCTTAGGATGAATCCCGTCCCTTGGTGGATCAAGGATAATATAATCCGGCTTCTCCTCAATCTCATCTAGAACCTTAAGTACATCACCAGCTAAGAACTTACAATTAGAAAGCCCATTTAACTTTGCATTTTCCCATGCTGCATCCACCGCTTCTTCGATGATTTCCACTCCAACTACTTCTTTGCAGACAGGAGCCATCATCTGAGCAATTGTACCAGTTCCACTGTAAAGGTCGTAGACTGTTTTTTCATTCAATGAATTCTCATCTCCATCGAGGATGAAATCCCTGGCAGTTTCATAAAGTACTTCTGCGCCCAATGAGTTTGTCTGGAAAAATGAAAACGGAGTTATTTTGAATTTCAATCCAAGGAGTTCTTCGTAGAAGAAATCTTCACCATAAAGAATTTCTGTTCCTTCGTTTTTTACAACATCAGCAACACTGTTATTTGTCGTGTGAAGAATTCCTTTGAAGGTTCCTTTGTACTGCTGCGATAAAACAGCATATTTCCAGCCATTTAATAGTTCTTCTTCAGTAATGCCATTAGACAAAAAATCATCTGTCTGAGATGTAGTAATAAGGTCAACGAGTATCTCACCTGTCTTTATTGCTTTTCGAACCAAAAGATGTCTGAGATATCCTTTATGTGTCAGGCGATGGAAAAATGAAATATTTTCTTTTGAAAAATAGTCAAGGGTAGCCATCAGGATAGTTCTAAAATCCTCGTCTACAATCTGACAACTTTTTACTGTAACAAGGTCATAAAAGCTTCCTCTTTTGTGCATACCAAGGGCAAGTGGACCGTCTTTGAACTCATCACCAAAAGAAAATTCCATCTTGTTTCTATATTCTGAACTTAATGGACTCCCCTTTATGCCAAGGAATTCATAACCACTTTCTTCCTCTGTTCCGATTGCATCAGAGATAAGCTTTTTTACCTGTGAAAGCTTCATATCAAGCTGCTTCTCATAAGGTACGGTCTGATATGTGCATCCACCGCAGGCTCCAAAATGAGGACATGGTTTCTCTGTCTCTAATTCTGATTTTTTGACAACGGACAAGAGTCGTCCCTCTGCTTTTTTGTGTTTTATTTTGTTTACTGCAAAGGATACCGTCTGTCCCGGAATAGAGTTTTTTACAATTACTCTTTCGCCATCCTCTGTCACAACTATTCCTTTATTTGGAAATTCAACGCGTTCAACAACGCCTTCACCAACAAATCCTTTTTTCATGATCTTTCTCCTATATATAAAACTCAAAAATAAGGGGCTACAAACGTAGCCCCCTTCTTATCAAAGATTATTTCTTCTCTTCTTTTGTCTTTGGTGCTTCTTTAACTTCGTCAGCTAAAATATCATCTTCTTCATCTTCGAAGAAATCATCGTCAAAATCATCATCAAAGTCATCATCAAAATCATCCAAATAATCTGGTGTAAAAAATCTGTAGATTCCATATGCAGCAGCTGCTATAGCTACAATTGCTCCGATTACTGCTAAAATGATAACTGTTTTAGAAGGTTTTTTCTTTTCTTCTTCTTTTTTAAGAAGATCATTAAGCTTTGTTGCGCCGATCATCTCTGTAAGTTTTGTGTCCTTGAACAAGTCTTCTACTCTACTCATAATAAAAACCACTCCTTATCACTTTTTTGTTAATTTGAGTATATCATATACTTCCCGTTTTTCCTATAAAAATTGCAATTTTTAGTGAATTTTCTTTAATTTGGCAAAAGAAGCAAACATTTTCTTGGTTCCAGCTTTGTCAAAATCCACTGTAACCTCAAAATCTCTTCCACCTTCAACTATGGCTTTTACCTCACCCTGACCAAATTTCATATGAGAAACTCTATCTCCAACTTCATAATTCAAGCTACCCGCCTGAGTATTGTCGGAAGAAAAAGATTTCTGATTTGAAACCGGCGTAAAAACAGGTGTTTTTGTTCTTCTGGTATTAAATGTAGTAGCATACTCTGTTCCGTATGTAGGAGTTCGCCTAAAATCCTCTCTTACACGTCTGAAAACACTGGTACTGTTGATTCCCTCATCTCTTTGCTTCGGCTCGTAAATTTCCCCTGCAAGAAGTTCCTTTGGAATCTCTTTTACAAAGCGGGATATTTTTCCGTATTGTGTCTCACCTCTTACCATTCTCATTTTTGCAGATGTAATAGTCAGATGCTGTTTTGCTCTTGTAATACCTACATATGCCAGACGACGCTCTTCTTCTATTTCACTGTCAGCGTTGTCGCTTGTAATCGACATATAGCTTGGGAAAAGGCCATCTTCCATACCAGCCAGATAAACATTTGGAAACTCCAGACCCTTTGCGCTGTGAAGAGTCATAAGCACCACATAATCACTGTTCTCATCAAGACTGTCAATATCAGCTACAAGAGCAACTTCCTCCAGGAACCCGCTAAGAGTTGGATTTTCTTCTCCTTCTTCATAAGCAACAGCCTTACTTATAAGCTCGTTGATATTCTCAATTCTTGCTTCTGCTTCATCTGTGCCTTCTGCTTCTAATTCATCCACATATCCAGTATCTTCAATAATAGCTTTTAACAGCTTTGAGACACCTTCTATTTCAGCTCTTGCTTTCATAGCCTGAATTAATAAGACAAACGGTTTAATCTTGCTTTCAGCTCTCGCTAGTCCCGGAATCTCCCCAGCCATCTTAAGAGCTGAGAAGAAATCAATTCCGTTTTCCTCAGCATACAAGGATACACGGTTAATGCTGGTTGCACCTATTCCACGTTTTGGAACATTAATAATTCTCTTTACTGCCAAGTCATCCATTCCATTATCTATTGTCTTAAGATATGCCAGCAAATCCTTTACTTCTTTTCTGGAATAGAAGTTTACTCCACCAACAATTTTGTATGGAATATTTAAATTAATAAATTTTTCCTCGAAAAGACGTGACTGAGCATTCGTTCTGTAAAGAATTGCACAGTCTCTATATGTAGCCTCTCCATGTCGTACCTTTGCAGCAATAGACCTGGCAATATAATCAGCTTCCTCATATCCACTTTCAACCTGTTCAAAAATAATCTTTTCGCCTTCTCCGTTATCTGTCCAAAGACGCTTTTCTTTTCTTCCAATGTTGTTGGAAATAACAGCATTTGCAGCATCAAGAATATTCTGAGTTGACCTGTAATTTTGCTCAAGCTTTATCACCTTAGCATCATCAAAATGCTTCTCAAAATTCAAAATATTGTAGATGTTTGCACCTCTAAACTTATAAATAGACTGATCATCATCACCCACTACACAGAGATTTTTATATTTCATGGCAAGGAGACGAATCAACTCAAACTGTACGGTATTAGTATCCTGATACTCGTCTACCATTATGTATCTGAATCTCTCCTGATAACTTTCAAGCACTTCCTTATCAAGCTTAAAAAGCTCCACTGTCTTGAGAAGTAAATCATCAAAATCAAGCGCATTGTTCTGCTTCAGGCAATTCTGGTATTCCTTATAAACCATAGCCTGTTTTCTTTTTGTAAAATCCCCTGCGGCTCTTGTCTCAAATTCAATTGGATCAATCATCTCATCTTTTGCAGATGAAATGACACTCAAAAACATCTTTTCTTTGTAAAGCTTGGTATCAATCTCAAGTCTCTTACAAATGTCCTTCATCAGAGTTTTCTGGTCTTCGGCATCATAAATAGTAAAATTTGTAGAATATCCTAGGCGGTCAATATAGCGTCTTAGGATTCTGACACAGGTAGAATGAAAGGTTGACACCCATATACTTTCTGAACCGTATCCAACCATATCATCAATACGCTCCCTCATCTCGCCAGCAGCTTTGTTGGTAAAGGTAATGGCCATAATATTGTATGGGTTCACACCTTTTTCTTCTATGAGATATGCCGTTCTATGAGTAAGCACCCTTGTCTTTCCCGAACCAGCTCCAGCCAAAATAAGAAGCGGTCCCTCAGTATGTAACACAGCCTCTCTTTGCTGTTCATTTAACATTTCTAAATTCATTTTTTCACTCACTTTCAATTTTTATATACAAGAATCTTGTCATCTAGTTTTTAATACTATATAATAACATACAAGGAGAACGACATATGGAAAACGACTTTAAAGAATTTTTAGGAAACCTATTAAGACAATTAAAATCAATAGATTATGTAAAGCCATCGGATATACCAAATATCGATTTGTATATGGATCAGGTTACTACCTTTATGGATGAGCAGCTTGCGGCATCAAAGCGTTATGAATCTGACAAGATTCTGACCAAGACAATGATCAACAACTATGCCAAAAATGATTTGCTTCCTCCACCGGAGAAGAAGAAATATTCAAAAGAGCACGTGCTCACACTGATTTTCATATACTATTTTAAGAATATTCTAAGTATAAACGATATACAGTCAATCCTCAATCCTCTTACTGAAAAATACTTTGGAAATAATGATGGATTTAATATGCTTGATGTATACAATGAAGTATTCGGACTAGAATCAGACGAATCACAAAAGCTGTTGAAGGATCTTGGAAAAAAATACAAAATTGCCAATACAACCTTCAAGGATTTCCCAGAAGAAGATCAGAAATTCCTTCATACCTTTAGCTTTATATGTATGCTAAGTTTTGATGTTTATATCAAAAAAATGCTTATTGAGAAATTAATTGATCAGCTAAATGATGAGAAAAAAGAAGAATCAGAAGACAAAAAAGACGGTACCAAATGATACCGTCCTTTTTATTCATCTTCTTCAGGTTTCTTGCAGGTTTCACCCATTCTCTCAAAAACCATGTCATACCCATCATTACCATAATTAAGCGACCTGTTCACTCGACTGATTGTCGCTGTTGACGCGCCAGTCTTCTCTGCTATATCCAGATAAGTCTTCTGATCTCTCAACATTCTTGCAACCTCAAATCGCTGTGAAAGTGAGAGCAACTCATTTACTGTACAAACATCTTCAAAAAAAGTGTAGCAGTCTTCTCTACTTTTCAGACATAAAATAGCATCAAACAAATGATCCACTGCATCTGTCTTCAGTTTCTTGCTCATTTTTTATCCCCTTTATCTGCTTTTTCGATAGACCCATTTTAGCATATTAAAGTTGTAAAGTAAACAGATTTCTTGCATTAATATAAACGTATGTTATAATCTTCTATAGAAAAAGAAATGGAGTATTAATTATGAGAAAAGTAGGGTATTTTTTCTTTGCATTTGTGCCTCTTTTTATAATTTTAGGCATTCAATTTTTAGCCGTTTTTTTCATGTATGGCGCAGGTGCTTTATCTCAGTTGTTGCTTGGTAAGAATCTTTTTCCATCAACTTCTGTCATTCAACGAATCATACAGACATATCTGTATGGAGATTTCAATGTAGTTGTGATGATTTTGTATGCATTATTTACGATTGCAATCTTTGGAATGTGGTATTACAGCAGCTATGGCGGAGATTATTTACCAAGTCCGAAGAAAACATTTCATCCGCTTATGATTCTTTCAATTTTTATCGCAGTTCCTGGTGCACAGTTTCTTTCCAACTTTATAGTTGCAGGAATCTATGTATTTAAACCAGAATGGATTGAGCAGTATGAAATGCTCTTTGAGGCAGGTGGTATGTCAGATATTTCAATTTTCATGTTTATTTACGCAGTACTACTCGCCCCAATTTGTGAAGAGCTTATATTCAGAGGCGTCACTCTCAGATGCTTTGAAAAAGCATTACCATTCTGGCTTGCAAACCTTTTTCAGGCCGCATTATTCGGTGCGTTTCATATGAACTGGGTTCAGGGCCTGTATGCATTTGTACTTGGAATCATTCTTGGAATCGTATGCGAGTGCGGTGGTTCAATTTACTATTCGATGCTGATGCACTTCCTGTTCAACCTGTGGGGAACAGTGTTAGCAGGCCTTATTCCTGAAACCGACTCAGCTATTTTTATAGTAATTGTCATTGCTATAACAGTAATTTCTCTGGTAGCTGGTATATCACTTTTCTTTGTTGGACGTAATCTTAGAAATAAAAAAGTTCGCTTGGCTTCATAGCCAAACGAACTTTTTTATTGTTACAACTTTTATTGACACATTTTTATGATAAAAATACTGTTACACCAAGTAAACTTGCAACCATCATAATCACTCCAGCTAAAAGTACACCAGCCATAGCTGCTAAGATTGTAGATTTAAAATCCATATCTAAAATACTTGCAGCAAGTGTTCCAGTCCATGCTCCAGTTCCCGGAACAGGAATACCTACGAATAAAAGCAATGCAACAAAAAGCCCCTTTCCGGCCTTTTCCTGCAACTTCTTTCCACCCTTCTCACCTTTTTCAAGACAGAATGTAAAGAATTTTCCAATCACCGGTTTATCACATCCCCACTCCAACACCTTTCTTGCAAAAAGATAAATAATAGGAACCGGTAGCATATTTCCAATTATGCAGATAATAAAAGATGGTATAACCGGCAGCTTCATAATCTGAGAAACCGGTATGGCTCCTCTTAGCTCAACCAAAGGAACCATTGACAAAAAGAAAATCTGTAAATACTTTGTAATCATAAATAATTCTCCAAAAATGAAATTAATTTTTCCATCTGCTCATCTGTACCGATAGAAATTCTAAGATACTCTTTAATTCTCTCTGGTGAATTAAAGTGTCTGACATATATTCCGGCTGCCTTTAAATCTTCGAAAAGCTTCTGACCGGAAACCTTAGGATGTCTTGCGAAGATAAAGTTACTCATTGAATCACCAAATACAAAACCTAATCTGGCAAGTTCTTTCTTGGTCCACTCTCTTGTCTTTATTACTTTTTCACAAGTCTCCTCAAAATATTTCCTATCCTCTACGCAGGCACTTCCAAGCTCGATAGTTATTCTGTCCATGGTATAAGAATTAAATGAGTATTTTACGTCATTTATATACTTAATCAATACAGGATTCGCCATCGCATATCCTACTCTTGAGCCTGCAAGAGATCTTGATTTTGAGAAAGTCTGAACTACGATAACATTATCGTATTTATCAATAAGAGGCAAAGCACTCTCTCCACCGAAATCAATATATGCCTCATCGACAACAACTATTACATCCTGATTTTCTCTTATGATTTCTTCTATCACATCAAGGGAAAGTAATTCTCCTGTTGGAGCATTTGGATTTGGAAAAATAATTCCACCATTTTCCCTTCTATAATCCTTTGCATTGATTTTAAAATCATCATTAAGCGCTACTGTCTCATATGGAATTCCAAGCATATCAGCCCAGACATCATAGAAAGAATATGTGATGTCTGGGAACAAAATTGGCTTTTTCGAATTGAAAAATGTCATGAAAATCATGGCAAGCACATCATCCGAACCTACACCGACAAACACCTTGTCACTGCTCAAACCATAAAAATCTGCTATAGAATCAACAAGCTTCGTAACCGCCGGATCCGGATATAGACGTAAATTATCCACATCAAATGATTTTAAAACTTCAAGTACCTTTGGCGCCGGTCCATATGGATTCTCATTGGTATTTAATTTTATGATATTCTTGTCTTTTGGCTGCTCACCCGGTGTATAGGGAACAACTTTTCTGACATTTTCTTCCCATTTGTTCATTGCATTTCCTCACTAATAGATTCTGTTTGCTAAAATTAGTTTCTACTTTACATCATTTGACTATCAATGTAAAGTGGTGAAAAACGCATATCTTTATCAGGAATTTTCTTCTTTGCTAGGAATTAACTGCATCTACAAATCTCATAAAGGCTTCGCGTCCCTGGTCTGTGCACTTATATACACCTGCACATTTAAGTACTTCACTGAACACAAGTCCAATTTCCTGCTTAATTATTTTATCAATATTTGACTTATCAACTTTGTCGTATTTTGCCAAAAACTCCTCTGCCCAGTCTGCATGGGATGCAAGAGTATCTGTTTTTCGAAGGTCCTCACCATTTAAAATAGCTTCTTTTAACTCAGCAATCTCATCCTTTAATCTGGCTGGTAAAACAGCAAGTCCCATCACTTCAATAAGACCAATATTTTCTTTTTTGATATGATGTAAATGCGCGTGTGGATGATAAACTCCCAATGGATGTTCTTCTGTAGTAATATTGTTTCGAAGAACCAAATCAAGCTCAAAATCATCTCCTCTTTTTCTTGCAATTGGAGTGATTGTATTGTGAGGCTCCCCATCTGTCTCAGCAAAAATAAATGCCTCCTCGTCTGTATAGCCTCTCCATTTTGCAAGAATTTTATCTGCTAAATCTATAAGTCTTTCCTTGTCCCCACATGAAATTCTAATAACCGACATTGGCCATTTTACAATACCAGCCTTGATGTCCTCATATCCGGTGAAGGTGATTTCCTTTTCAATAGGAGCCTTTGCCATGGCAAAAGTATAATGTCCTCCCTGAAAATGATCGTGACTTAAAATAGAACCACCCACAATTGGCAAATCAGCATTTGAGCCTACAAAATAGTGTGGAAACTGCGTCACAAAATCAAGTAGCTTTGCAAATGTTGCTCTTTCTATTTTCATAGGTGTATGCTTGGCATTAAAAACTATGCAATGCTCGTTGTAATACACGTATGGAGAATACTGAAAAAACCAGTCGCTATTATTAATTTTCACCGGGATAATTCTGTGGTTTTGTCTTGCAGGATGATTCACTCTTCCAGCATAACCTTCATTCTCCTTGCAGAGCTGGCATTTTGGATAAGCACTCTGCTTTGCATTTTTTGCTGCTGCAATTGCTTTTGGATCTTTTTCAGGTTTTGACAAATTTATTGTGACATCAAGAGTTCCGAACTCTGTATCTGTTGTCCACTTCTGGTCCTTTTTAATTCTCTGTCTTCTGATGTAATTGCTGTCGCAGCTTATTTTGTAAAAATAATCTGTAGCTTCAAGGGATGATTTTTCGTACAACCTGTTAAATTTGCCACGAATCTCACTTGGGCTTGAAACAAGGCATCCCATGATTTTTGTATCAAAAAGATCCTTGTACACTATACTATTTTCTGTCATAAGTCCCTTTTCGTAAGCATATGTCATCATATCTTCCAGAATATCTTCCAATTTACTTTCTGCTTCCTCCTGCGACCAGTCCGGATAAGAATTGATTTTTTCAAAGGTGGCATCCTCAATATCATCCACGTTAAAAAGTTCAAGCAGACGGTTTGTTACAAACACTTCATCATCAGCATCAACAAGTCCTGTTGAAAGTCCGTATTTTACTAATTCTAATATTCTCTCCTGAATCATTATGTACTCCTTCAATTGACAAAAGTCACATATCATCATTTCCAGTTACTAAATAAGTCTTCCTGGTCCGTCCCCGATTGAAACCACGTAAAACTCAGGTGTTTTGTTTACTTTTTCCTGATAAACTTCTGTAAGTCTGCGTTTGAATTCATCAATCGCTTCGTCTTTTACAATACTTACAGTACAGCCCCCAAATCCACCGCCTGTAATACGCGAACCAATCACCCCTGGAATTTTCCAAGCTTCTTCAACCAATACATCTACTTCCTCACAGGATGTCTCATAGTCATCTCGAAGAGACTCATGTGAAGCATTCATCAGTTTTCCAAAAGTCTCAATATCATCGTTCTTTAATGCCTCTACAGCCTTAATAGTTCTCTGATTCTCATATACAGCATGTTTTGCTCTGTCACGATTTACAACATCCTTAATGGAGGTTTTGAATTTTTCAAATTCTTCTTCGTTTAATTCACCAAGAGATTCTATTCCACAAACCTGCTGCAAATCTTTAAGAGCCTGGGAACTTTCATTTCTTCTGTCGTTGTAGGCAGATGTCACCAAGCTGTGTTTTACCATACTGTTTGTAACAACGATTTTTGCACCATCAAGTTTAACAGGTGCATACTCATATTCCAAAGTGTTACAGTCAAGGAAAATTGCATTGTCTTTTTTACCCATTGCTGATGCAAACTGATCCATAATTCCGCAATTGCATCCATTGAAATTGTTCTCTGAATACTGACCAATCAATGCCATATCCTGATTTGAAACCTTGAATCCATACATATCAGTAAGCATATAGCCTGTAACCACCTCAAGCGAAGCTGATGAAGAAAGTCCTGAACCATTTGGAATATTACCATAGATTGCCACATCAAGTCCACAATCCAGCTTCATTCCTCTTCCGTCAAAAGCCCAGATTACTCCCATTGGATAGTTTGTCCACTGTCCATCAGCCTTTGGAGTCAAGTCATCCAAGGATTCCTCAAGAATTCCAAGATTTTCAAAATTTATTGAATAAAATCTCACTTTTCTGTCTGTTCTTTTTCTCACAGCCATGTATGTTCCAATTGTAAGAGCGCATGGAAAAACATGACCACCATTATAATCAGTATGCTCTCCGATTAAATTCACACGACCTGGCGCAAAGTATACTCTTATATCTCCATCTTCCCCAAAAAGTTCTTTGAATTTTTCTAATACTTCATTCTGAATCATTTCCGTCTCCTTATTATATTAATCCTATTTTCTAAAATTCTTTATCAATTCTAAAGTTGGAAGCATATTTCCGTCATAGTCAAACAACGCCTGATTTGCCCACTCATTTCCACATGGTCCCGAATCATTCATATATTTAAGTGATGCAGGAGTTGCCCATCCTGAACCTGGCACAGGAATCCACGCCGGCTCCCACCAGAAAAATCCCTTTCCATGATTGCCATAGACATTTTTTACTCGGTTTAGTAAATCCTCTGTAAAGTCAGCCTGTCCCTGAATAGTCATTGGATAATCAATTGCGTCAATAAGCTCCTTTCGTGTTGCATATCCTTTTCTCTCGGAATCATCCAGCTTCTCATATGACTTATAATCTTCCATGGTATATCCCATAGACACTTCTGCAATTATGAGATCCTTGTTATATCTCTTTGCAATATCATTCAAATTAAATTCAAGGGCATCAAGTGTTCCATGCCAGAATGGATAATACGAAAGACCAATATAATCAAAATCCTCTCCTCGACTCATATAGTTATCAAACCATCTGACATAAAGTTCGTTGTTTCCACCATTATCAAGGTGAATCATAATTGGAATATTTGCTTTTACCTTGCGGCAGGCTCTGATTCCTGCGCTGACAAATTTTGCAATATTATCATAATTTGGAACTTTTCCCTCCGGCCATAGAAGTCCATTTGAAAGTTCATTTCCTACCTGAATCATTGTCACATTTACTCCGGCATCAAGTACCTTCGAAAGCGAATCAAATGTAAAATCATAGACAGCCTTCTCTAATTCCTCCACACCAAAATTTGCCCATGCTTTTGGTTTAATTTGTTTTCCCGGGTCAGCCCAGAAATCACTGTAATGAAAATTAAGAAGCACTCCCATTCCAGCATCTGTTACTCTTTTTCCAATCTCAATTGTGGTATCCAAATCATTGTTTCCTGCTCCATATGGCTCTCCACTTTCTGATTTTGGATCATTCCATAATCTAAGACGAATTGTATCCACATCATGATTTTTCATAATTTCTAAGATATCCGTCTCTTTTCCATTTTCAAAGTATTTTGCTCCGCAGCTTTCAAGCTCCAGCAGCGTAGATAGGTCCATTCCTTTTATAAAATCTGTCATATTATATTCCTCTAAAATAAAAACTAAATTCTAATTTATCTGATACATCAATAAGAGAATCTGGTTTTACCAAAGCCCCCCAACTGTCATCTCCTCCAACTCCCATCTGCTGTTTTGCTATTCTTACAACAGTATAATGAACAGGTGGAAGTTCATACGAATGCATTGCATTTTCCATTTCGTGCGGAGTGTATGGTAATGCTGAAAAAGACATCTCATCTCCAAAGAAAATCATTCCTCTTCCTACTTTATTAGTGACTTTAGCGTATCTTACATCGCACTTATTTCCACACTCCTGCGGTACAAGGTATCTTGCCATATTATCTGAAACCTTGTTGGAATATACCCCCAGTTTTCCACCACATTTCCTGTCTTCATATGTCTCCATCGGTCCAAGTCCATACCATTTTAAGGTGTCATAGTCTGCATCCAGCTTAAACATCATTCCAAATTCAGGCATGTCAGAAAGCTCCTTAACTGGTTCATATGATAGAGTCGTCTTTACTGTTCCATCGCCATACACGGTGTATGAAACCTCGCAGCTGCTCTTAGGGATTGTTGGCATAAAATATGTATATGTAATTGTTACACTGTCAGCATTTTCTACAACCTTCGGCGAGGTATCATCAAATCTCTTTTCTGATCTAGTTGTCAGATACATACTTGCAATCTTCCACTGCGCGTATCTTTGTGGCATCATATTTCCGTTATCATTGCTAACTGGTGCTCTCCAGAAATTCGGAAGCGGAATCGTATTGGGAAGCATCTCTTCTCCAGCATACACATATGAAATCAACCCCAGATTCATTCTTGAAAACAGTGCTTTAAAATTATCACCTCTTACAAGGATATTGGCATTTCCTGTTATCACTTCAAATTCTTTTACACAGGAATATTCTACGAATTTCTTCTTTATCACAGTCTGTCCAAAAGCGACCTCGTGTCCTCTTTTGGCCCAACTCTTATCTTCTTTTAAGACAAAAGATACTGTGATTGCAAATTCATAGTCTCCTGTCATTGCATCAAAAATGCTTTGTGGAACTTCAAATGTTTTCTCCTGTAATGGCTCTACATCAAGCTGCATCTTTTTTTGACACACCATTTTGCCATCTGCAAGTAAATAAATAAACGCATCATAGACATCTGTATTTGTGAAAAGATTTTTATTTTTTACTACAAAGCTTTTTGAATCCTTTTCAAATGAAACAGAGATATTCTGATAGTTAAATTTTACCTCCTGCATTTTCGGAGACGGCTTTCTGTCTCCACCATACACAATTCCATTTCCGGAAAAATCTCCATCGGTAGGTCTGTCTCCAAAGTCTCCGCCATAAGTCAAAAATTCTTTTCCGTATCTGTCTTTTTTGTAAATGGACTGGTCAATATAATCCCAGATAAAACCTCCCTGATACCTTGGCTCCCTGTCAGATAAATCTGTATACAGATTCATTCCTCCGCAGGAATTTCCCATGGCGTGTGTGTATTCACAGCATATAAAAGGTTTATCCTTATTATCCTTTAAATACTGTTCTATTGAAGCAACAGACGGATACATCTGACTTTCCATATCGCTTGTGTCGTTATAACTTCTGTCATTGAACACACCTTCATAATGAACAAGTCTGTTGGGGTCTAATTTTCTAAAAAGATTAGACATGTCATAAATTGTTTTTCCACCGAAGGATTCGTTGCCGCATGACCAAATTAATATTGCAGGATGATTCTTATCCCTCTGATAGCATGAGTTTACTCTGTCAAGCATCATCTCTTTCCACTCAGGCTTATCCTTAGGTACCACAAAATCAAGGTCTACATATTTTTTCATGTATGCTTCCCAGGTTCCATGTGTCTCCATATTGTTCTCTGCAATCATATACAGTCCATATATATCACACAGTTCGTATATCAATGACGCATTAGGATAGTGGCTGGTTCTTATGGCATTAATGTTGTTTCTCTTCATTGTCACAACATCCAGCAAAACCTCATCTGCACGTGGAACTCTTCCTGAGACAGAACTAAATTCATGTCTATTTACACCCTTAAAGACAATCCTCTTTCCATTTAGCTTCATGATTCCATCCACCATCTCGAATCTTCTAAAGCCAAGCTTTTGACCTATATACTCAATTTCATTGTCGCTTTCATCTCTGAGTGAAATTTCTAATTCATACAGATTAGGAACTTCCGAACTCCATAAAAGTGGTTTTTCTATATCTGTTTTAACTACTACCCCATCGTCAAACAGAGCCTTAAAACTCTTTACCTCTCTTTTTTCAAAAAGATTTTCCGTACTTGATAAATCCCCCAGTTCATAAAGCTTACAGATAACTTTTCCACGACCTGCACCCTTCATTTTCACCTCGAGACAGCCCCCATCAAAGCTGTCATTCAAGGTTGGCACAACTGACAAATCTGCTATATTTATTTCTGGAATAGCATACAAAAATACGTCTCTGAAAATCCCTGAAAATCTATAAAAATCCTGATCCTCACACCAGCTTCCGGAAGTCCATTTCCACACTCGAACAGCTAGCTTGTTCTCCCCTTCAACAAGATAATCTGTCAAATCAAAATCTGCTGGATTAAATGAGTTTTCGCTATAGCCTACATAACAGCCATTTAGCCAGAGTGCAAATCCACTCTCTACTCCCTGAAAAGAAATGCATACTCTTTTTCCTTTAAAATTCTCCGGCACCTCAAAGTATTTCACATAGCTTGCTACCGGATTAAATATTTCAGGTATCTCCCCAGGTTCTATAAATTCATCTGCTTCCCATGGATATGTAGTATTGGTGTAAATAGGTACCCCATAACCTTCCATCTGAATATGAGAAGGAACTCGAATATCATCCCATGTACTGCAGTCAAACTCATTTTTTTCAAAACCTTCTATTGCAAGTGACATATTTTTCGCATACGCAAATTTCCATATTCCATTCATATCAACTCGAAGACTCGACTGCTTTAACATATATTCTGTCTTGTTTCCATATACAACATGATCTGAATGTGCTTCTAATCTGTTCTGCTGAAAAATTTCCGGATTTTTTACTATTTCAAAATCAAACTTCTCCATTGTGTTTACCACCCTTGTGTTTACATTTTCATTTATTTCCAACCCTTTAAAGCTGATATATTATAATTCAACACCTTGTGTTCATAACTGTCTGGATTTATTTTCCACTGATATGGTGATGTACCAACAAATCTTTTGAAATTCCTGTTAAAGGTTGTAAAGTTCGCGAATCCACATCTCTGCGCTATCACGTCCATAGATTCGTTGGTCTTTTTCATAAATTCGCATGCTTTTTGAATTCTAATTAAATTCAAATATTCCATAGGCGGCATATTCATATGCTTCTCAAATTGTCTTCGAAAATGAGTCTGGCTTACACTACATATTGCAGCTAAATCAGCCGCTTTTATAGCTTCACCGAAATGTTTATCAATATACTCTATTGCATCTATCACCTGTGACATACTGGTGCTTTTATTTTCTTTTACCTCTGGAAGAGACGATTGCATTCGTAAAAGCTCTATTACAAGGTTCTGAAGCATTAAAAAAATCACCTTCTGGTTATATGCCTTGTGCATTTGGGCTTCCCTGATAATGGCATCTATACAGTCTCTTACCACGGGATTTTTGCCTGAGTTCATAAGAACGGCTTTTTTTGAAAGACTATTGATTGCATTAATCTGAAATGTCTTATTATTTGGAAACATTTCTTCTATCAAAGAGCGAAAATCAAAAAAAATGTACTCCCAGTAATTATCCTTTTCCCCTGCACTCCTTGTTATATGTGGAAAATTCTCCGGAATAATCGATATATCACCATCATTATAATGGTTAATCTGGTCGTTTAACTGAAGTTCCCCTTTTCCATATCGACATACTCCTATTTCCCACAAATTATGGAAATGCAGATTGGTTTCCCCTGCTCCATACCTTCGAATCCAGGATTTTCCACACAATACAAGAGCAGCCTCTCCCTGTGGAACATCATAAAATCTAAATTCAATCGTACCTTTTCCTTTTGTTGCCATAATTAAAAACTCCTTTTTGCAAGACATGCGGTTACCGTATAATTATTATAATCGAAAAAATTGCAAATTAGACTGCTATATTTCTATAACAGTCTAATTAGTTGATTAGTCAAAATCAAACTTGTCAAATCTCTTGTACATTGCACCGTACTTCTTTCTTACGTCCTCATTTCCCTCGAGTACCTGTTCCTCGGTTCCTCTGAACTGACAGCGAATACAGCTATAAATACCTGTATCTTTATTGTAGAACATGTCAATATCCAAATCTCTCATAAAACATGATGGACATCTGTAATTTAATTTGCCTTTTCCAAGTTGAGCCATGTTGAAAATACCTCCTTGTCTGATATCTGTTTTTTATATCCTAATTTAAACATTGGTGAGAATGCATATCCTTCTTCAACATATCCTTCCGCTTCATCAGATGGTGTCATTGAAACTTTTGTCTGGATTGCTGGAATCACAGCACTTACTTCTGTTGCGCCCTGCGATTTCATCTCACGACATTTATACTCATAGTTAATCTCACCCGGTGTTGCTCCATTACATGAAAGAGTAATTCCTGTCATATCCTCAGGATATTCTGTTGTTCCATAGCATGCAGTAATATATTCATCAAGGAATACCTCTGCAGTTGGATCACTCATCTCAAGGATTTTTCTTTCAATTCTGATATTCGAAGAGCCTTCCTCAAAGTATTCTACTGTCTGAAGCTTGATTGTAACCTTATTGAATTTAATTTCAACCGGATCAAGTGTAAGTATTCTTGTCTTCTTTCCATCAATTATCTCTTCTGAGAAATGGCTATGTGTTGGGCAAAGACAAAGGTCTACTTCTTCTCCATTGCAAGAAAGTTTAGCAGATCTTACTGTTCCTGCTCCTGCATAATGTGTGAAATAACCAGCTCTGTATTTTTCCTGAATCAAGAATGGATAAGATGCGTCCTGAACATGCTTTGTTCCAATTCCAACCGGCCATTCAAGCTTTGCAACATAAGGACGAAGGTCTACTATTGCTCCACCCTGATCCATATTTACACATGCTCTCATGTAAGGATCACAGTACCAGAAAAGCTGTTTGTCTGAACCATATAAAATATCTCTCCATGGCGCACACTCTGGTTCATTATAGTTTCCAGCATTCACACCTTTTTTCTCTCTATAATAATCAGCAAACTCTGCCATTGTCATATCTACAAGCTTTCCTTCTTTTTTAAGCTTGCCATAATAAGCACATCCATCATTGTATGATTTAAGAAGAAGCTCATATGGTTGCTCCCAACGTCCCATTTTGTTCATCCATCCTGGTCCCACAAACATCATGTTGTAAGCATAACCATTGTTATATTTTTCAAGATCCCTATACTGATCAATCAAATTATAAAGATATGGATACTCCCATGTCTTGGTATCATAAATCATTCCACGAAGAACATTCTGTGGATGTGTTCCAAAATTTGAACCATTTCCATCATAACAAGCAATCAAATCTCTTGAGAGATGTGGGATTGCAACAATTCCACTATCCTCATCCTTATTTGCTGCAGGTGCATGTGTGTTCTGCTTTGATGGAATCCATGGTGCCCATGGGCCTCCATCGAATAAAGTATACCAGGAATTGTTACATGTATGATATGCCTTTGGTCCTTCCTCCCAGCATGTTGCAACTGCACATTTTACAGTTGGATATGTTTCCTTAATATAATTTGTCAAATCTGCATCCATGTAATATGACCCAGTTGACTCTGGATAGAATCCAAAAGCATCATAGAATTTTTCAAATACGTCATTAACAATTGCTTTCTTATCTTCCATGGAGAACATCCAAATACAGAAGTCCTTTGTCTTATATTTCTCACGAAATTCCTCGCATGGTAATCCAAGAAGTGAAAGAGCAATTTCATCACCATATACCTCATGGTCATGTTTCGCAATCTCAATAGCTTCTTCATTGAAGAGAGAAGCATATGTCATCTGGATTGTACATTTTAATCCATTCTTGTGTGCAATTTCCTGCTGAGTCTTAAAAATATCAAGTGACTCAGTTATTAATTTCTGATCACCGATATCCTCTTCCTTTCCCTGACCTGTAACTGTTGCTGAATACTCAGGTACCATTTCTGGACGATGAATAATGTTTACAACAAATTTATCCATTTTTGTTTTCCTCCATAAAATATATTTGTTAGTTGTTACTTTTACTTTGCTTAGTTTAGTGTTTTACGGTTTGCGCAACCGCTTGTTCTGAATTGAGTATATAACGGTATCAAAAATAAGTCAATGTACATTTTTGATATTTTTTATAAATTTTTTTAGGCATTATTAACAATATCAACTCTATACAAACAATTTTATTGCGCAATCGTTTGCGCTCTTCTTCATATTATACAATTTTTAATCCTGCGGATTGATTTTTCCAGCTATTTATGCTGATGCAAAATCTTTTCTTTCCGGAAAAATCACTCCATTTACCTCTCATTCCTCTTCCAGAGTGACTTTTCACACTCTTTCTTGTGGTTCATATCCTTTTCTCCCGCAAAAAGTCACTCCATTCTGTTCTCTCGGCTATTCTGGAGTGACTTTTACTGGTTTTCTCTCTGCTTCTCCTTTTCTTCTCGCCAGAAAAGTCACTCCATTCTGTTCTCTCAGCTATTCTGGAGTGACTTTTACTGGTTTTCACCTTTTACCGTTTTTCCGTCTGCACATTGCTGCAATCCGCAGTCGGCTTTTATCTCAACCCAAGATTGTAATCCCACTGAGACAAATATGATTTATACTCACCACTGTTATAGAAGTGAGAGCCTTCTCCAACTAAGAAAACAAAAAACTCCTATATACCCACCTACAAAATTCGTGCCAGGTATAAAGGAGTTATATTGTTTATTGTTATTTTGTTATATTGTTATTTTGTTGATTCTTTTAATACCACTTCGTATGAAAGAAGCGTTCCATTTTCAGTTTCTTCGCCCTCTATCTGCGCCAGCAGATTTTTACAGGCTTTCATTCCAAGTTCTCTCGAGTCAAATGACAGTGATGTAATTGATGGCAAATTATTTTCTAGAATTGAGCTATTGTAAAATGAGGCAATCCTTATTTCCTGTGGTATCTTGATATTCTTTTCTCTTAGTGTTCGAAGTGCCTGACCACAAATCGCATCATCCATGCAAATTATACAGTCTGCCCCCATAGAAAGTGTATCTTCAATCGCTTTGTCCACCAAAGCCTTACTTTCCAAATTCATAAATACATTTTCTGACTCAAGCTTTTGTCCAAATTGCTCATATGCTTCTAAAACACCAGACATTCTTGTCTTGTTTGCAACAATATTTTCATCTCCGCCAAGAAGCACTATTTTATTAAACCCTCTCATCAATAGAATTGAAGATAGTTCTCTACATGCATTTTTATGATCATGATCAATTTGTTTAACGTTTTTGCATTTTGTAGTTCCTGTAGCCACAAATGGAATCATTTTTTCTTGTAAAAAAGATATTTGAGGATCATCTACCATTGTTCTTAGAAGAATAACCCCATCTACTTTTCTATTCTGTATAATTCTTCTTAATCCACTAATATCATTGCCCGAATTAATACAAAGTAAAATATCATATTGCATAATTCCAGCAATTTCCTGAATTCCCATTATTGCTTCCTGAAAAAAGGGCAAATCTACCAAAGCATAATCCCCCGGCATTACTACGCAAATGTTAAACGTTTTAGATTGCGCAAGACTTTTGGCAATTACATTTGGTTGATAATCATTTTTCTCGATATAATCTAAAACTCTTCGCCTTGTCTCTTCCCCAATTCTTCCTTTTCCGGAAATCGCTCTGCTTACAGTGGTCTTAGAGACGCCTAAAGCCTCAGCAACATCTGAAATTGTTATATTTTTCTCGCCCATATTTGCAACTCTCCTTCAACTCGCATTAGAAGTTTTCTTAATTGTGCAATTTTTGCGCAACATTGTCAACATAATATTTGTCCCATTCGCGCATCAGAAAAATATTTTTGGCTTTTGTTCATTAAATAATCATATTTACCCAACTTTATTCATTAATATTACACTGAAAACAGATTATGCTATACTAACTCCAAAAGCTTATATAAATTATTGGGAGGAAAAATGAAAACAAATCATATTCTATACGGAGCGGCATACTATGATGAATATATGCCGTATGAACGCATCGAAACAGATTTTTCCATGATGAAGGAAGCTGGAATGAACCTGATTCGAATCGCAGAATCTACCTGGAGCACATGGGAAAAAGAAGAAGGCGTATTTGATTTTAAGCATTTGCACAGAATGCTTGATTGCGCAACAAAATACGGAATCAGTGTAATTGTTGGCACACCCACATACGCAATTCCTTCATGGATGGCAAAAAAATATCCTGAGATAATTGCGCAAACCCACGATGGACAACAATTATATGGACACCGACAAAACATGGACATTGTAAATCCTGACTATCTTCGTCATGCAAAAATAATTATCGAAAAGCTGTTGGAAGAAATAAAAGATTATGATTGTGTAATCGGATTTCAGATAGATAATGAAACAAAATCATATGATACATGTACACCTATTGCGCAAAAAATGTTTGTGGAGCATTTAAAAAAGATGTTTCCTGATATAGATGATTTCAATCACGAATTTGGATTAGACTATTGGAGCAACAGAGTTGATAACTGGGATGATTTTCCTGATATCAGAGGAACCATCAATATGAGCCTGGATGCTGAATACAAGAAATTCCAGCGCCAGCTTGTAACAGATTTTCTAAAATGGCAATCAGATATCATTAATGAGCATAAGCGTCCTGAACAATTTATCACTCACAATTTTGATTTCGAATGGCACGAATTTTCATATGGACTTCAGCCTGAGGTTAATCAGTTTGATGCTTCAAAAGCAGTATCCGTTGCAGGCTGTGATATTTATCACCATTCGCAGGCGGCACTTACAGGCCGTGAAATAACCGTATGTGGAAATATAGCAAGAAGCTTAAAAAATGATAACTATTTTGTACTGGAAACTGCAGCTGCCGGAAATCATGCATGGCTTCCATTTCCAGGGCAATTGCGACTCCAGGCTTATTCTCACATTGCAAACGGAGCAAATATGGTGGAATACTGGCATTGGCATTCTATCCATAATGCCATAGAAAGTTATTGGAAGGGTGTTTTGTCTCATGATTTAAAACCCAACCGCATATATAAAGAATGTAGTGTTATCGGAAATGAGTTAAAACAGATTTCAAGCAAAATAGTAAACCTAAAGAAGAACAACAATTTCGCCGTAATTGCAGACAATGAATCACTCACCGGGTTAAATGAATTTAAACTAAACAACGAAAGCGACAGCAATTACAATACCGTTCTACGATTACTGTGTGACACCTTATATTTGCTAAATATCGAATATGACATCATCCCAGCAAAGCCTGAACTATTTGATAAATATGACAACATTTTAGTCCCAGCACTATATAGCGCAAGCGAAGATACATTGAATGGATTAAATGATTTTGTAGAAAACGGCGGAAATCTTGTTGTCACATTTAAATCAGCATTTTCTGATGAATACCTAAAAATAAGACATGACATTCAACCATATATCATAAATAAATGTCTTGGTATTCACTATGACGAGTTCACTCTGCCTGTGGATGTAAACGTCACATACAACGGTGTAACGACCCCTGCCAGAGACTGGATGGAAATGGTACAATGCGACACTGCCGTACCTCTATCAAAATACGAGCATCCTTTCTGGAACGAATATTCAGCCATAACCACCAATTCTTATGGAAAAGGAAAAGCAATGTACATCGGCTCACTTTTTGGAGAAGAAACTCTAAAAGAAGCTTTCAAGGACTTTTTTAATATAAACACAAATGAATATGAAGCCAACTATCCTGTTGTTGTAAAAAAAGGCATAAATGATTTTGGTGAAGAAATTGTATTTTTCCTGAATTATTCAGGCGATAAACAGGATGTACGAAATACCAATCAAAAAGCTGTCAATGTAATCAGCTCTGAGATAGTAAATTCTAACGAATACATAACGATTATGCCATGGAATCTTTGTATTATATGTTATAAAAAATAAGTCATAAAAGTATTGTTTGAAATCTATTTGAGTGCTATAATAATCATTCGATAACGATTAAATTTTGCAACATTTAAATAGGTAATAAAAATGGAAATGACTAGAAAAAAGTTGCTTGATTTATTAAACCGTTACAAACATGCATGGATACTATCGTATCTTATTGTATATTTGATTTGGTTTAATTATTTAGAGAGCACAATTACTACACACTTTAATGAAATCCATGTCACATTAGATGATTATATTCCTTTTTGTGAATATTTTGTCATCCCATACATCCTTTGGTTTGGGTATGTCGCATGGGGAGTAATATTTACAGCAGTACATAATAAAACAGATTTTTATAAACTTTGTAGCGTATTATTTACCGGAATGACAATCTTTTTGGTTGTCTCAACAATTTATCCGAACGGACACTATTTGCGCCCATATTACTTCAGTCATCACAATTTCTGTACTTCACTTTGTGAATGGCTATACTCTACAGATACTCCTACCAATCTGTTTCCAAGTATACACGTGTACAATTCACTTGCGATTCATTTTGCAGTGATAAACAGTAAAGAACTCCAGAACAAAAAAACAGTGCAGCTCGTATCACTCATTTTATGCGTGAGCATTATTCTGTCAACGATGTTTATCAAACAGCATTCTGTGTTTGATGTTTCAACTGCACTTATACTTGGTTTTGTAATGTATCATCTGGTATATGTAAAAAACTGGGCAAAGCTCCCAGAAAAATCTCCAGAACATTTCAATCACAAAAAAAGACTTCCACAGGTATAACCCGTGGAAGTTTTTTATGTCTCAATTCTCACATTCGTCCATGCCAGAATATCTTCATATACCTTTTCTTTTCCAATTTCATTAAGAATCTCGTGACGATAATCCTCATATATTTTATATGTCAAATCAACCTTTCCTGATTTAAAAAACATATCATATACTTTTTTAACCCCAGCCCCCAGATCTCCCACCGGATCATTTGAGCCTGATATGATAAAAATAGGCAACTTATTTGGAATCTTGTTGACATTTTCCTGCTGACAGCTAAAATAAACAGCTTCCAACAGTCCCCTGTATCCATTCATTGTAAAAATGTACGAACACAACGGATTGCTATTATACTTTTTCACAATCTCAATATCTCTTGTGAGTTGGCTTTTTGAAGGATCTATTCCAGTCATATCAAACGTTTTGTATGATTTTCCATATGTAAGTTTTTCATAAAATTTGCTTCTATAATGACTCCCCTTCATCTTTGACAGTATTTTTGCCACTCTGAGTCCAAATTTTGTTTTAGCGTCGGACGCATAGCCCGTTCCACATATAATCGCCCCCCTTAAGTTCTGATTATATTTTGCAAGATACTTTCTAAGCATATAAGACCCCATACTATGTCCCAACATAAAATATGGCTTATCCGGATTATCCTTTTGAATAATTTCCCTTAGCTGATTCATATCCTCAATTAGAACATCACTGGGATTATTTTCAGTAAAATATCCCAAATCCTCTGGTCTACTTACTGAATGACCATGACCCAAATGATCATGTCCCACTACTAAATATCCATTATCCGTCAGGAAACAGGCAAAATCCTCATATCTTTCTATATACTCAACCATCCCATGGGATATCTGAAAAATCGCTTTGTATTCCCCTGAATCTGGAATCCATTTAACTGCGTGAATATTTGTCACCCCATCATTTGACAAAAAACCAAATTCTTCTTTTCTCATAGTTTCTCCCAATCTATAAATCATCCATATCGGATAAAGCTGTAAATCTTTCTTTTGACTCCCCAAAAATTTTCTCTAAAGCTGCAGTAATCTCATTCGTATCAGACGTCTGAGTCTGCATTTCAGATTTCAAATCCTCAATTCCCAGTTTATTGCGTTCTTCGTATTTTAATATATCTTCCTGAGTATTTTTTATAGAGATAATCTGCTGTCTGTATCCCTCAATAGTATCTGCTGAAATCTCACCACATTTGCCTAAATCTTTCTTGATTGTAGCACACTGTCGCATAAATTTATTGATGGCAACATTGTTCTCCTTCAACAGAGAAATCAGATGTGATACTTCCTCCTGAAGCCTTGCCACCTCTTCATCTGACTCGGCAATTTCTTTTCTAAGCATCTCAATATTATCAAGATACTGAGTTGATGCTATTCTAATATCCTCTGCTGCATTTACAAACTGCTTTCCGCCATCCCCCAGTCTTCCGGCCTCAATCGCAGCATTGAGGGCTAACACACTCATATTCTTGCTATACTTCTCCATCTCTTCAGAAATAGCCAGATACTTTTTATTTCTAATCCTAAATGTAGAAGGAAGTTCTGCCATATACTTAGATGGAGATGTTAGATGCTTATTCTCCTCCACAAGTGCACAGGCATCTTCATATAATTTATCCTGCTCTCTTGCAACAACATCAAGGCTGTCAAGATTTCCCTTTGCAGCGATAGCGCAATCTGCAAGTTGCTTATTAAGTCTTGCCATCTGCTCCAAACTATTACTTGAAAAATCGATAACGCTTCCAATATTCTGTTCCAGCTGTAAAGTCGAAATTCCTGCAACCTTCTCTGATTCAGCTATCTCTTCATAATTAGCAGAAATCTTCTCGCTCTCATCACTCAATTTACGAAAAAAAGCCTTGTCCTTGCTAATCTGTTCTCTAATATATGCTAATTCCTCAGAACTAATTTTATTTCTGTTCCCAAACACTAATTTTACTCTCCTTACAATTACTTTACAAATTTAAAGACTATTTTAATTCTATCACTTGTAATACTGAATTTCAAACTGAAGGCTTTGAGAATCTCTAAAATTATTTATCTTCGGAGAATAGACAATAGCAAGAACTATATTATTGTCTCTTCCACTCATTGCCCTCTCAAGCTCCTGTGCTCCAAAAGTCTCTGAAATATATTCCAAAAATCCTTGTGCATCCCTAAAATAAATAGCTGAAACCACTGTATTATTTTCTGTTTCCAGAGATACTCTAACCACATTTTGATTCTTTCCAACCACCCAAAGTCGCTTCACCCTAAGATTTTTATCTGCAAAAACAGGCCTTGGATTATCTTTTCCAAAAGGAGCTAAGACATTTAATTCTTCAACCAACTCCATTGTAGCATATGAGACAGGCATTGGGACATCTATACTGACCTTCTCAATCAAATCCTTCTGGGTTAATGTGGTCAATTCATTCAAACGTTTTCTGAAATCATTTATGTTTTCCTCTGACAGCGAAAGTCCTGCCGCCATTGGATGTCCACCAAATTTATCCAAAAGCTCCTTACATTTACACATTTCTTCATACATGGAATAAGCCTCAATAGAACGCCCGGAACCCTTTATTCCTTCTTCTGCTCTGGTGAGAATAAATGTAGGTTTATGGTATCTTTCACGAATCCTGCCCGCAATGATACCGGCAATACTCTCATGAACATCTGGCAAAAAAATAACAAGCACCCTATCTTTGTCATAGTCGTTTTTCTCATATATCACTATTGCTTCCTCTACGCCCTGCGTTGTCATTTCTTTTCTTTCGTTGTTCAGCGACACCAACTCGCCAGCTATAACAGCAGCCTCGTTTTCATCCTCTGTCAAAAATAGCTTAATAGCTCTCGTGGCAGTATCAAGTCGTCCTGTTGCATTCACACATGGGCCTAACACAAATCCAAAATGATATGCGTCAACCTGCTCCGGAACAAGTCCACACTGAAGAATCAAAGCTTTCATTCCAATACTTTTTGTTCTATGTATTTTTTTAATCCCCTCTTTTACAAGAATACGATTTTCTCCCTGAAGAGGCATCACATCTCCCACTGTAGCAAAGGCTACATTTTCGATAAACTCAAAAGCCTCTTCCTCATCTATTCCCAGCTTTCTGTATAAAAGAATCAATACTTTCCATGCAACTGCTGCTCCGCAAAGCTCTTTGTATGGATACTTGCAATCAATCTGATGCGGATTTACAATTGCATCCGCCAGACTTTTTTTATAAATTCTCTCTCCGTCAATCTCATCAAACGGAATAGCATGATGGTCAGTAACAAGAACTGTCATCCCAAGCTCTTTCGCATGGGCGATCTCATCGATTGCAGCTATTCCATTGTCACATGTTATGATCGTATCAATACCATCCTCATAGGCCTTGTCAATCAGATGCATATTTATTCCATAACCATCCTTAATTCGGTCAGGAATCATGTAACTCACCTTGGCATTAGCCTTCAATAGCCCCCTCATAAGGATATAAGTGGACATTACTCCATCTATATCGTAGTCACCGATTATTCGAATTGGCACTTTGTTATTTATTTTGCTAATCAAAATATTTACAAGTTTATCTGCATCATATAGCAGAGCCGGATCATTTAAGTCTTTCAGTCCACCTTCCAGAAAAAGCCTAATATCCTCATCCTCTATCACATCACGATTTCTAATAATTCTGGCTGTAACCTGATCTATGTTGTATTTTTCACCTATTTTTTTAAAGTCAGCTTTTTTTGCTGCTACCATCCATTTTTGCATTTTCTAGTACTCTACTTTCAATAACATAAGCCCACAGGCCGGCGCCGTATATCCTGCTGCATTTCTGTCCATAGCCTCTAAAATTTCTGCCATCTGTTCTGCCATACGTCTGCCATCCCCTACCTCAATAAAAGTTCCCATTAATATTCGAATCATGTTCTGCAAAAACCCATTTCCTGTAAACACGAAAACTATATCATTTGCATCATGGTCCTTTTTTATATCAATAGAAAAAATATTGCGAACTGTAGATTTTTTCATTTTCTTATTGCCACAAAATGATTTAAAATCATGCTCTCCAATCAGATAAGAAGCTGCCTTTCTCATAGCCTCAATATCCAGATCATTTTCTATGTTATATTTGTATTTTCTTCCGAATACATCAGGAACTATGCCAGTATGAATAGTGTAGACATAGGTTTTTGATTTTGCGTTGTATCTGCTATGAAATCGCTCATCACATTCTTCGATTTCAAGAACAGCAATATCTGATGGCAAATGCCTGTTCAACCATTCAAAAATTTCATCTTTTGTAAAATGCTCAGGAAAATGAAAGTTCGCCACCTGACCTCTTGCATGAACGCCTGCATCAGTTCTTCCAGAACCAATCACTTCAATCGGGCGATTGCACAGTGTGGAAAGTACATGTTGAAGCTTTCCCTGAATTGTGTCATCTGTGGCCTTTTGAACCTGCCAGCCTTTGTATTTTGTGCCGTCATATGCGACAGTAATTTTATAATTTATCATTTTCTTCCTCTGTCCATAATAATATTATAAAACTTTTCACTTGCATGTAGAAATGCGAGGTTCAGTATGAGTGGATATGGGCTTATGTTTTTGCCCTTTTTTGACGAGTCGTGTACAAGTTATATGCTGTTTATCAGCTAATGGTTGCCCAGGAAAGGCTCGTTCAAGCAAAGCGCGTTTTGACTTTCCTGCGGCATAATAAACATAGCTGAAAACAGCATTTACTTGTACTAGACGCAGGAAACTTTAGGGCAAAAAACATAAGCCCATATCCACTCATACTGAACCATTTTTTCTAACATGCAACCATGTGTGAAAAGTTTTTATTTATTACATTAGTTCTGCGATTCTTGTGACTGCAACATAAATCTCAGATATCTCATACCAAGTATTATAATCTACAACTCCCGTAACAGGAAGACCAAATGTGCGTTGAAATACCTCGACTGCCCGCCTTGTATTCTCACCATACACCCCGTCTGGTGAAACAGAGGGAATTGCAGAGTATGTTTTTGCAATTCTCGCAAGCTGCTGCTGCAACTGATATACTTTGTTACCTCTTGAGCCAACCGTTAGATTGTACCCCGGCCAGGATGCAGGTATACCCGATATTCCCTCCGCAACGTTTATATACATATTGCTTCCGTAATAATATCTGAGAATTTCTATTGCGCTGTATCCCTGGTCACCGAGACTCTTTGATCCCCATTGTGTCATCCAGTTCGGACAGCTAACCCTCTGTCCATCACAGTACTGTGTCAGTATAGGCTGTGTCACATTCGGTCTAGACAGATAATTTTCAAACATCTCATTTACAATTTTTGAGATATTGCTATAAATATTTCTTCCATAAACAAATTTATGGTCGAATGCCGTTGATGAAGTTATGGTAAAATTGTAGCCTTTGCCTCGGTACCACTCCGTGTATACCCTGTTAAGTGTAAAGGACATTATCGCCAGTACATTTGCACGTATCGTCGCATCCGGCCATGTAGAATAAATCTCACTGGATGCTACATTTTTAATATAGTCTCTGTATCTGACATAGTAATTTGCCGCTGTACTATCCGCAGGAGTTCCATCATGTACCACTATATACTCAGGAATGACCACGCGACTTAATACAATTTCACCAGTTTCACTTGGAGTCTTTATCTCAGATTCAGGAATCTTTGGCGGATATTCCCCATACAATGTATGCGCAGGGATGACGATATCTTCAACCGGATTTCCGGCATCATCAAACAAATCAAGGTCCACCTCCTGAATCGAAGTCTCCCCTGGCAAAACCTCAATTCCTGAAACTGTAAAATTCCTATACCCCTCTGCTTTTACTACAATTGTAATCTCCGAATAAGGTTGTGCCTCTCCCGGTTGCATTGAGTACTCAAGCGGTGGAGTTGCAACCGAAATAGTATCTGTATTTCCTGATGCATTTGTCGTAAGCTGTTCCATTACACTTTCAGGATTACCTGTAAAAGAAACTGAAACTGTGGCTCCACTTACCGGTGTTCCAAGATTTCTCTGCCTGACCCGGATTACCAGTTTACCTTCATCTACAGATTCCTGTTGTAAAATATGCAAATCCTTCATATATTATCCTATAAATTCTTTTATTTATATTATGCACATTGTAATAAAAAAATGAATTCGTTATAATAATTACATCATGTACTCTCAATATCTTTTAAACAGATGCCTTTCTGGCTATATTTTCATGAAACTGCTTCTATTTTCTCGTCGTACACACCGTGTACGCACTGTGATAATATCATTGTTTCATAAAAATCTATCTCAGAAATCCATCTGAAAAAGATTCCGAGAGTACATTATCGAAAAAAGGAGGTTTATTATGCATACATTTCAACCTTATCCAATAGATCTTGTTGAATTTAATCCATTCACAAAGTTCAGCAAAGAATGGGCTTTAGTTTCGGCAGGAGACAAAGAAAAACCAAATACCATGACAATTTCCTGGGGACAAACCGGTGTAATGTGGGGAAAAAACGTTGTAATTATCGCAATAAGAGAATCAAGGTACACCAAGGAGCTAATTGATAAAGGAGACTTTTTTACAGTATCCTTCCTAAACGAGGACTATAGACCAGCCCTCAATTACTGTGGTGCCCATTCAGGAAGAAATATTGACAAATTTGAACTTGCAGGACTCACCCCTGCATTCAGACATGGAATTCCATATCCCGATGAAGCAAATTTTGTAATTATGTGCAAAAAAATGGCAGCTATTCCATTGTCAGAGGATTTTCTTCTGGATCCATCCATTATGAAAAAATGGTATGCGGACCACGACATGCATACATTCTATATTGGTGAGATTATTGATGTGATGGCAAGATAATTTTTCCTGTTAATGTAACGACACGCAACGCAAAGCGAACATAAAAAGAAGTTAGAACTGTATCCAGCTCTAACTTCTTTTTCTTTATATTCATATTAAATCTATCTGCAGCCCGTACTTACTGACTCTATGGCAACAGCTCCACCACGTACAACTGAAATATGCTTGTACTGGGATTTTAAAAGTGCCACAAGTTCATTGTTGCGATGCTCTGTAAGTTTACTCTCAAGTATCACACTGTCCTTTGATTTATCTACTACATCTACATTAAATACTTGTGCAGTCTGGAATATATCAGTAAAATCTTCCCTTGAAAGTTTTTCGATTTTTACAAATAAAATCTCCTTCATGTGAAGAGGTACATCTGTCAAATCGATTACTTTGATTACCTCTACCATTCTGTTTAACTGCTTTTTAATCTGCTCAAAAGTGATGTCATCAGATGTAACACAGATTGTCATTCTTGATACTGTCTCATCCTCTGTTGTTCCCACTGTAAGAGACTGAAGGTTATATGACTTTCCTGAAAAAAGACCTGAGACTTTAGCTAATACTCCCACATCATTTTCAACATATAATGCAATCCAACGATTTTTTAGTTCTGCCATGTCTTCCCCTCCTACTTCAAAATCATCTCACTCATAGGATTACCGCTCTTTACCATTGGAAGAACTATTTCATCCGTTGAGATCATAAATTCGATTAACACAGGAACACCCTTGTGCTTTTTAGCCTCAGCAAAAGCTGCATCAATGTCCTCTTCTTTTTCAACTCTGATTCCAAATCCACCATAGCTTTCAATAAGCTTTACAAAATCCGGTGTATATGGCGGACATGCCTTGTTTGGTCCCTTACATTCTGGCGGACAGCTTTTTCTTCTTCTGAGACATGTAGCTGAATATCTCTTGCCATAGAAAAGCTGCTGCATCTGTCTAACCATTCCAAGATAGTAATTATTTAATACACAGATTGTAACTCCAGCGCCCTGAACCACAGAAGTTGCAAGCTCCTGAATATTCATCTGCAATCCACCGTCACCTGTGATACATACAACGTCTTTATCCGGATTTGCAATTTTTGCACCTATTGCTGCCGGAAGGCCAAATCCCATTGTACCAAGCCCACCTGATGTAAGGAATTTACTTTCCTCGTCAAGCTCTATATACTGGGTAGCCCACATCTGATGCTGTCCTACGTCTGTTACATAGATTGATTTTGGATAGTTCTTGTTGATATGCTCCATAATCATCTGTGGAGATAATCCCCTGTCTCGTCTCATCTCAAGAGGATTTTCTGCATCCCACTCTTTAATCTGCTTTATCCATGAAGCTGTCTTCTTTGGCTCTGCCCACTCGATAAGCTTCTCAAGAGAAAGCTTTGCATCTGCAACCACAGGTACATCAACTACTACGTTTCTTGAAATCGAAGCAGTATCTACATCAATATGTACAATCTTTGCCTTTGGAGCAAATTCATTTAAATCGCCTGTGATTCGGTCATTAAAACGTGTACCAATAGAAAAAAGAACATCACATTCACTGACCGCTTTATTAGCTGAATATCTGCCATGCATACCGCTGTTTCCAATATAAAGCTCATGGTTTGAAGGCATTGCACCTTTTCCCATGATTGTTGTAACAACAGGCACATTTGTCTTTGTCGCAAACTCTAAAAGCTCTTTATTCGCCTTTGCAATATTGATTCCTCCACCTGCAAGAATAAGTGGTCTCTTTGCTGATTTAAGAAGCTTGTATGCTCTTTTTAGCTGACCAACATGAACTGAATCGTTAATTTTATATCCACGCATCTCTACAGATTTAGGATACTCTGCCGGACCAGACGCAGTCTGGATATCCTTTGGAATATCGATAAGAACCGGTCCTGGTTTTCCAGTCTGTGCAATATGAAAAGCCATCTTGATTTTTTTACCAAGGTCTTTTCTATCACGTACTGTGACTGCGTATTTTGTGATACTGCTAGCAATACCTACAATATCCACCTCCTGGAAAGCATCGTTTCCAATGAGATTAAGCGGAACCTGTCCTGTAAAACAAACAAGTGGCACATTGTCATAATGTGCGTCAGCTAAACCTGTAACAATATTTGTGGCTCCCGGTCCACTAGTTACAAGACATACACCAACCTTACCGGTTGATTTTGCATATCCTTCTGCTTCATGTATAAGACCCTGCTCATGTCTTGGTAAAACAAGATTTATAGAGTCAGTCTTGTATAATTCATCAAATAAATCTGTAACGGTACCACCCGGGTATCCAAATATGGTATCAACCCCTTCTTCTTCAAGGGCTTTTACAAATAACTTTCTTCCTGTGATGTCCATCTCATAAACCTCTCTATTTTATCTTCTCATAGCGGTAGAAATAGAACTCTAAATCAAAATATGTCTGTTCCTCACTATCGCCTGTAATCTTCCACTCTGGCTTTTCATCAAGATTTGGAAAATATGCATCTGCGTCGTACTCAAAATCAATCTTTGTGATATGAGCCACATCGCACTCATCTACAAGCTGTTCATATATCTTCTGACCGCCAATGACGTAAATATCTTCACTGTTATATTTCTTTAATTCCTCATGAAGTTCATCTAAGGAATGGACGACTATTGCACCTTTGCCATCATAGTTTTTATTGTGTGTAAGCACAATATTTGTTCTGTTTTTAAGAGGTAATCCGTTTGGAAAACTCTCAAGCGTCTTTCTTCCCATGACGACGACTTTTCCTGTTGTTGTCTCACGGAAAAATTTCTGGTCCATTGGTATTCTCACCAACAACTGATTGTTTTTGCCAATAGCCCAATTACTATCAACTGCTGCAATTAAGTTCATAAAAAATCCTCCTATATGGCAATTGGTATATTTTTAATCTGTTCACCTGTTACATAATCTGTGATTTTAATATCATCTGTGGTGAACTGATAAAAATCTTTTATCTCCGGATTAAGCCAGAATTTTGGCGCCGGATGCTGCTCTCTTGAAATTAGTTCCTTTACAATAGGAACGTGTCTGTCATAAATATGAGCATCTGCAATGACATGCACAAGCTCTCCAACTCTCATATCACACACCTGAGCCAGCATATGAAGAAGAACTGCGTACTGACAGACATTCCAGTTATTTGCCGCCAGGACGTCCTGCGATCTCTGATTTAAAATACCATTCAATGTGAGCTTGTCATCGCCCTTTTTCTGTGTCACGTTAAAAGTCATACTGTATGCGCATGGATACAGATTCATCTCATGTAAATCCTGGTGCACATAAATATTTGTCATAATTCTTCTTGAAAAAGGCGTATGCTTTAAGTCATAAATTACTCTGTCAACCTGATCCATAAGACCTTCCTTGTACTGATGCTTCACACCAAGCTGGTATCCATAGGCTTTTCCAATACTTCCATCTTCATCAGCCCACTCATCCCAGACAGTACTCTTTAAATCATGAATATTGTTTGATTTTTTCTGCCAAATCCAAAGCAACTCATCTGTTGCGCTCTTGATATATGTCTTTCTAAGTGTGATTGCAGGAAATTCCTTTGACAAATCATATCTGTTTACCACACCAAATTTCTTTATTGTATATGCACTTGTGCCATCCTCCCAATGTGGGCGAACCAGTTCACCTTCTGTACTTGTACCATTCTCCAATATATCTTTACACATTGCTACAAAGATTTCATCTGCTTTGCTCATTTTATCCTCCCTCTAACGGACTACTGTATTCTCTCCATTTTACCCAAAAATAATTTATGGCGCAAGCACAAACATCAAAGATTTTCCAGTTTTGATTAATAAGCTGATGTTATAAACTGATGCACTAGACATTTCCATTGAAATTTTATAAGATACAAATGCACAAAAGCTATACAGGAAAAATAAAAACGTTATTTCATAAGGAGCCAATAAAATGATTTTTTCACTAGCCCCTATGGAAGGCCTTACCGGATACATTATCCGAAATGCCTTTCATCATCATTTTGATTATATTGACAGATACTATACGCCTTTTATTCCGGCTGCTAAAAGGATGAACTTCAAGATTAAGGCCGATATAAATCCCGACAACAATGTTGGAATTAAGCTTGTTCCACAGGCTATGTCCATTCTTGCTGATGAGATAATTGACCTTCATAATCAGCTCTTGCCATATGGATATGACGAGATAAATATCAATCTGGGCTGTCCTTCTGGAACTGTCGTTTCAAAGGGACGTGGCTCTGGAATTTTAGCTGATGCAGACAAGCTGGACAGATTTTTGGATGATGTATTTACAAAAATAGAGTTTCCGATTTCGATTAAGACAAGAATTGGTTTCAAGGATGAAAACCTGTGGCCCAAGCTTATTGATGTGTACGCAAAATATCCAATCAAGGACCTCATTATTCATCCGAGAATCCAAAAAGATTTTTATAAAAACACGCCACGCCTTGATGCCTTTGAAGTTGCTGTAGAAAAAATTGACACAAGCCAAACCAGACTTTGTTACAACGGGGACATAACCGACTTAGAAAGTTTTACTACTATTAAAGAACGTTTTCCTTCTATTGATCATTTCATGATTGGTCGCGGTCTTTTCATGAATCCAGCGCTAATCGCAGATATAAAGGGCATCGAGATTCCAAAGGACGAGCTTCGCCAGCGAATCAGGGCTTGGCACGATGAAATTCTCGAAGGATATCTGGCAATTTTTTCTGGGGAGAAAGATGCTATGTTTAGAATGAAAGAAATCTGGATGTACCTATACCAAAGCTTCCCAGAAGACGAGAAGCTCTGGAAAAAAATCAAGAAATGTCAATCTCTGGAACAGTATAGGGCGATTGTAAACTCGGTTTTTTAAGAACTAATTACTTGTTTTTCTTGGAAAGTCGATGCAGCTGGGGTCTTATTGTTATATCTGTGACAACAAGGCCCTCTCTTTGTTTTAATATATATGAAACCGCTTCTGCTACTTCTTCTGGCGATAGTGATGCCATCACATCGTCAGAAGCTTTAAAATCAGCATTTCTGTACAGATTGGTGGCTGTCATGTCTGGCTCTATATTTACTACCTTCACACCGTATTTACGAGCTTCCTCAAAAAGACTTCTTGAGAAGCTGGCAAGTCCTGCTTTTGTAGCTCCATAGGCACATCCATGTGGATTTGTCTTGTCTGCTGTAACAGAAGAAATATTGATTATTGTTCCATGGTTTGCCTTCAAATCTCTAAGGAGCAGGCTTGTTATTATCATGGGCGCCTCAAGATTGGTCCTAACCATTTTTGAAATCTTTACGGTATTTAATTCTTCGTGCAAACCATAAAAACCAACTCCAGCATTATTTACCAGAAGTGTTACATCATGGTTTTTATTAATATCTTTTATTGTTTTCTCCAAAAGCTGTGTATTTGTAATGTCACATTCAATCTGGGTTATTGCCAAATTATGTGTATCGCCTGTATTCTGCTCAGCTTGTAAATTTTCTTCTCTAGAAAAATCCCGTCCGATTCCATATACTTCATATCCCAGTTCACACAATTCTTTACAAATTGCTCTTCCAATTCCCGAAGAAGCCCCTGTAACTATTGCTTTACTTGTTTCACTCATATTTCTCTATTCCTTACTTCCACAAAAAAATCTTACTACTATCAATGTACTTTACCAGTTTTTGTGTCAAATGATTTTCCATATCCACTCTTATTTTTTCAGGATACTGATAGTAGCCATCTACATTGTCATATGGAAAATTCACAATCGATGACAATGGCATGTCACGCCTCATCTTCTTTAGATAATCCTGGGATATTCTAAAGCTTCCAATACTTACATCCCACAAATCTTCTCCCTTTATTTCTGAAAAAATATCATTTATCATCTGGTCATATTCCGCTTCCCAACCTGGGCAATAAATCATCGGGTCAAAACACAGACGCACATTGAATCCATTTTCCATAGCAGCTTTTGCCGCAGCTATTCTTTTTGAGAGTGGTGCTGCAAAGTGTTCGTATTGCGACGCTATCTTTTCAGGAGACATCGTAAAAGCAAGAATAACTCTGTCACAGCTTTCATATTCCTGCCACAAATCTGTCCTTCCACTTTTGGTACGAATCTCTATCGTGAGATTCTCATGTATTTTTGTAAAATCAATCCAATCCTTTACCAGTCCAAAAAGACTTTCACATGCCACAAGGTCTGCATCATAGGAAACACATAGATATACTGACTTCTGCTCTGACTTGTCCTTCTCTTTTTCCTCCAGCATTTTTTCCAGCTGCGCAAAGGTATCCTCCAAATTAACAAAAACAAGAATATTACTTGTAGGATACATGCCCTTCAAATAGCAGTATTCACAATCAAAAATACAGTTCATCATACATGAACAATAGTAAAAATTCTCGTTTCCGAAGCTCTGACATACCGGCGCACCCTCATAAATATTGCCATTTTCGTTGTATGCAAGAATTAGGGATTTTGCTTTTGACTGATTAAATCCGCTTTGCTTTTTCCTATTGAACACATCCTTGTAATGATCAATCATCACTATCGTACTCTGGGGAAATTTCTCAAGTATTTTCTTTGTCCTCTTATGATTGGCCACTTTTTTCTCTACATATATGTGAGAAAAATTCGCATTATAATAATCGCTGTTTGAGATTTTCAAGACAAACTTTTCCTTCCTTTTTGCTCTTGCATGGCAATAATTCTTCTCTGTACATCTCGTTAATAACTTCTTCGTAATCTGTTTTCTCTAAAATCTGATACTTTATCAACTGTCTTAGCATATCTGTCATGGTTTTTGAACATTTCATATCCACAGAAAGTTTTTCAACAACTTCGTATGTTTTCTCATTTATGAGTTTTATATCTGATACATTATTTTCTTTTGAAATACTTATGCATCTGTCAATAAAACTCTTCACCCTACAAAAGACAGCCGATACAACATTTCTCACATCCTGTGGTCCAATTTTCTCACCAAAATCAGATACCACTTTGACAAACGCCATCTGATGAGGTCCGATAAAATTCGAAGCCGCCTGATAAATTGCAGCTGCTTCCATGTCGTAAAACATTTGTGTATTAGAATTGTGTTTTCCATCTACCTTCATCAAATCCTGTTTAGCCACAGGTGTCATGGCACTTACCAGACACCCTTCAAAAAAATCATTATTTATAAGCATATCCGGATAAAATGTCTTTTTAGTTTCTCTTTCTATTATTTTATTTACTAAAATCACATCGCCACGTTCAATTTTTTTTGCCTCATCCGATGACGAGTCCGCTCCACAAATTCCAAAATTAATAATAATATCCCCAGGTGTTAATTCATAGTAACCTCCCAGAAATCCAACAGCCGCCGCTGCTTTTACAAGACCCTGACCACTAATTACCAGAGTAAGCTCTTCCCCTTCGAACACATCAAATTTTGCGCCCTCTATTTTTTTTAGTTCATAACTATCTATAATCTCTTTTACTTCACCAATAAAAGCAGACAATATGTATACCATTTTCTCTCCTACAGCTACCTATATTAGTTTTGTGCCACACATTGGACAGAACACAGGATTCGAACACTTTGTTAAATCTGAACCACAGTTAAAACACCTAACTGGTCTACCCATGGACTGAACCGGACGTGGTTTTCCACAACGATTACAAAAATTTGAATCATTTTCGTTTCCACAACTACAATACCATATAATATTCACAAGATTATCTGGTGGCATTAGAATCTCTCTAATCTCCATATCTGAATCGCATGGTTTTTCCAACTGAATGAAAACAAGCTCCGTATTCAGTGAAATATCTCCCCTTTTGTTCACAAATTCCTGAAAAACATTAACTGTAGAACTCGCATTTGGAACCTTTGCAATATCTGAATGATAAATATAAGCTCCTGGCTGAGTAATTATGTCAACCACCTTCTTGTTCATAACCTGAACAACAATCTGAAGAGGCTCGACAATTAGTCTGCTTGCGTTTTTCAAATGATAATTTGTCACATTGACTAGCTTCTCCTGCTTTGGCGACCATATCACATCCGGCCACATTTTAAGAAGAGCTTCCAAATCAAGTTCGTTCTCATAAACAACATTAATAAATCCCATAAACTCTATCTTTTCTCCTTGTAAAACTTTCTTTATTTTACCATATAATATTTATTTTTGAAATTATTTAACATAAACTAATACCCCTACTTACGTAGGGGCATTCTGCTTAGCCATTACAAATTATATAAATTCTTCTTCCGGAATCGGTTTAGAAAAATAGTAACCCTGAATATAATCTATTCTTAAATCATTCATTGTATTGAATTGATGTTCTGTCTCTATTCCTTCGGCTACTATTTTTAATTTAAGACCTTTAATCATATGCATTGCTGCATCCATTATATATCGTGATTTTTCATTTTGGAAATATGCATTTGTCATATCCTTATCAAACTTTACTATTTCTACCGGCATCTCCATAATGTAATTAAGGTTAGAATTTCCTGTTCCAAAGTCATCCAAAGAAAATGACATTCCGCTCTTCATGAGTTTACTCATATTATCCACTAATATCTGTCTGGATTCTATTGATCCTGTCTCAGTAATCTCGAGATTGATATACTTTGTATCTATACCATATTCATTGATTATCTTAATATACTCTAACGCCAACGACGGATATGCACATTGAACAACAGAAAGATTTATCTCTATGTAATCCAGACCTAATTTCTTCATGTCATTCTCTGAAATAAATTCGCACACTTTTTTAAATACGATCTTTCCAATCTTTAAAATCAAATTTGTCTTCTCAGCTATATCAATAAACGCACCGGGAAGTACAATATTTCCATCATCATCCTTTATTCTCACCAATGCTTCAGCCGACGTAACCCTTTTTTCCTTTGTTGAATATATTGGCTGATAGAAAACAACAATGTTATCCTCTTTAATTGCTTTATGAATCATGGCAACAACCTTGTTATCATTATTCAAATCATTTAACGTATCTGAACTAATATTTGAATAATTGTTTTTATTTTTTATAGGCCTTAAATTCATAAAGCTATAATTAATCAAGGTTAACAATTGCTCAGCAGAATTTACAATTTCTGAATCGTACAATGTATATAACATCGGTTTAATAAACTCATTTTCACCTTTAAATTCTTCTTTGCATGCTTCAATAATTTTGTTTAATACATCATTACATCGTTTTGCATCATCAAAAACCAGAATTACTTTGTCATGCTCATATATAAAGGCAAGTCGTGAAAACTGCCTTATATAATTTGTGTATCTTCCTCTCATCTGCTGCATTTCTTCTGTTGTTAATTCCAGTCTGGTATAATCATTAGAATCGCAAATCAGTAACAGGGAGAACTTCTTTTCTTCACTGTACATCTGCTTTATATAAGCAGTAAATGCCTGTTGATTAAAGTAACCTGTATCTGCATCTATAAATTTTTCCGGGTTTTCCAGCTGAAAATACATTACCATTATACCCAATGCACAGGCAAAGCTCCCCGCCAGTATTTCTTTGAAAAAGAACTGAATTATCGCAGCAATAAACCATACAGACACCCAGGTCACAATAGCTTTATATTTGCTTTTTAATACAGTATTTTTATACTTTAGGCATACCATGAGCGTAGTTATTATGGTAACTGCTATAACAATATATGTAATATCACATGCAAGACCAACTGTATAAATTATTCTCTCTGATTCAATATATACGATTTTTATAGGTGATATTAAAATTATTGTTGATATTATCACTGTATAAGCAACTATAAATTTATTGACTTTTTTCATCTGTCTGTAATTCAATACAGACACCAGGGTGTACATTACTCCGCAAACACCTTCGACATTCAATGCAACCAGGAATATTTTACAAATAAACCTTAATAGTACCGGATGAATCTTATCCATATTTGTAATAGATAAAATTCCTATTACATCTATTACCAAAACCACCGCTGTAGTGACGAGTGCTGATAAATAGGCATTATTTGTTTTCAACCGTAATCTATTCTGATGAGCACTAAAATAAATTATTATACCTAATATGATAATTCCACAGATTTGAATCGTTAACATATTTGTCCCTCTATGTTTCTATCCACAAACCCAAGTTCACATAGTACTAATATACCACAGACTTTAGTACTATTCAATCCATCTCAGTTTTTTACCTCACATCATATTCTTCTATTATTTTTACGGCTTCAAAAATGTTTTCTACAAATGAGCAGTAAATCATGAAAAAAATATTTTAAAACAAGGTTTTTCCCCACAAAATACTGGAAAATTACTGCTCGAGTTCAATTCTCTTTTTTTCAGGCAGTAAAAAAATTAGCATAGCGGCAACAAGGAACAATGATAAGTATAATTCTCTTATTTATTTACTGCCTATGTTTACGTTTTAAATTTAAAGCCGTAATTCGCGTGTTAAATCTATCTTTAATTTTTAAAAACATCGAAATTTTACTGCTTTTACAACTATATTTGTTTTGAAGCAGTAAACGTTTATCCCTCCTGCAATAAAATGATATAGATGATGCGACAAATGGATGGGCGTTTCAAGATATATGCATAAAACAAGAGTGAGTGAAAATCACTCAAAAAAGCCATTTTTCACTCACTTTTGTAGACAGTAAAAAAACCGCAAAGCCTTGACTTTACGAGGTTTCTGAAAGAGCGATAGACGGTCGCAAGAGGTCCGGGGGACCTCTGCTCTGCGACGACCGGAGCGGCAGCGCAGACGAGAACACGCACCTCGGGTGAGTGGTTCCTCTGCCGCTCCTGCAACAAAAAAAGGATATCCATTCGGATATCCTTTTTTGTTGAAAGAGCGATAGACGGGGCTCGAACCCGTTTTATAAATTTGTACTAATCTTAGAAAAGAAAGGAGATTCGTACATCTTCGCTCTCTGATTTTAACCATCTTCTAACCATATACTACAAATTATTTTTGTTTTGCTATCTCTTCTTCGATTTTACTCGCTATCACTTTATCCAACTCGCATAACGTACATGGTGGAAAATTTTCTTCTTTAACCATGTTCTTTTTAATTTTATAATCATACAAACACTCTATAATTTTTATTTTTGCATAATTGTACTCATTCGCTTCAGCTTTTTCATTATCTTTATATTTTTTGTTCGTCCAATATTTTTCATCATAATCTTCATATTCACATATCTCTTCAACTATACCTTTAAAAAGAAATCTCCCAAATAATGGTTGCGCAACACTATTTGTTTTCTTACCATCATTTTTTTTATCTGGTTCTTTTACCTCGGAGTTAGTTAAATAAAAATAAACTATATCTCCTATATTTGGCTTTTTATTTTTGTTTAATCTCCATGGTATTTTTTCTCCAAATTCCATTACACTACCAAAAATGTTGTAAATTGTTGCATTTACATTAATTAACCAACTTTTTGTTTCCATTTTGCTACTCCCTTATGTTTTTTATAATTTTAGTACACTAAAGATTTTATGCAAGTAAAATTAGCCTGTCAATCCCTTTACCGTCAGGCACTTGCATAGCAAGTGGGGATTTACTGGCGGTAGTAAATCAATTAGACAATCCAACAATAAGAAAAGGGATGTTTCAATTTTATTTATTGAAATATCCCTTGATTACTTTTTTATTATTAACTATTTAGTAGCACCACATGAGCATTCATAGTGGTCAAGTACCTGTTCATCCCAAGCTGGGCTATCTGTTACTGTTACTATGTTGGAAACCCAAACATTATTTGTTTCATGTACATTGATAGTAGAAAAACCACCATGCCACATATCTGGGTTATCACGATATGTTTCTCGTGAAACACGTTGATGAGCTGATAATTCAGCATTAGAGTTGAACTGAGCTCCACAATAACTACACTTAAGAACCGTCTTGGTAGTACCTCTATCCTCATAATGCCCTTGGTCCTCTGTATGAGTAACCGCATTGTGATGTACTGTTCTGTATACTGCTTTCCAGTTGTGCTGGTGAGCTGGAGTAGAAGAACCGCTTCCACTGTTGCTTGTTGAACCGCTCTTATTGCTACTTGATGTATTACCCTTGCTTGAAGAACCTGAGTTGCTATTTGTTTTAGCTGGCTCTGTAGAAGTTGTAGCCTGAGTATTTTGCTGTACCTGAGTGTTATCATGAGCTTGTGTATCTGTATTTTCTGCTATTACTTCAGGTTCTGCAGTTTTAATGCTATCTGCTACTTCACTAGCTGAGTTTTCAATGTCATCTACTACTGATATGATGCTATCGGCATCGGCTTCAGTTGTTTCTTCATCTTTAACTTCACTATCTTCGATTACCTTAACTACCTCAGTAGTTTCTGTTTCATTTGTATTGCTTCCACAACCAATAAATATAATTGTTGATATAAGAACAACAAATAAACTATTAACAAAAAGATTATCTATAGCATTTTTTCTCTTCATATGCCTTCCTCCTGATACAAATTCACTATCCTTCTATAAAACATTAGTAAATATTTCCTATTTATTCTTATTATACGTCTATACACTTTGTAATTCAATGTAATTTAAATCAAAAAAAACCATCAATAAATTAATATTTAGTATAAAAATTTCAAATCAATTCTTTCTCTATGAATATATTACCAAAGAATTGAATGAAAATTTATAAAGTTATCAAATCCTCTGTAAAGATTTTAGAACAACATACACAATTTAAAGTGAATAATAGTAAATTGTCAAAAAATAATTTTCTTTTTTCGGTCCATTGCACAAATTTTTATAAAGGTAGTTCAAATTTTTTTATCATCCCTCCTCAACATACTAGGTAGATTGTCTAGGATTACATAAAGAAAAATCGTATTTTATTTTTATCGGAAGGCCATTCGAAAAAATTAATGAGGAGACAAACCAGCGCTGAAAAAAAATAATATGAATAACAAATATGAAGTAGGCAATCGCTTACGAGACTTAAGAGAAAATAATAAAATCTCTCGAAAGAATTTAGCAATGGAATTCAATATATCGTATTCTTCTCTAACTAATATAGAAATTGGCAGAACACTTCCTACACTTGAAATCTTAGATAATTATTGCACTAAGTTCAATGTTTCAGCAGATGACATTTTATATGGAAGAGGATACTCAAATTATAATCTATTTAAAATGATTAGACATTTGCCTAAAACACAGCAGGAAGTAATAGGTGCAGTTATCCAACAATTTCGTTAAAACGCAATTTTGCAATATATACAAAAACATACTCCAATTTTAGAATATGCTGCAAAACTGCTCTTTTATAATTCAGTTAACCAAATAAAGGAGGTTTTCATTATGAACGAAAAGACAAAATTAATTAATCGGGATATTCCGATTGAAGTTATTGAGGGCGAAAGGGTGTATATTTTATTGTATGTCATGGCAATTTTTTTGTATGACTCAAACAACAAGCCCACTGATACTATCACAGGTTACAAATATACAGTTGTTAATACGGAGTCCTTTGAAAGATACCAAATTAAGGTAGAAGGAACAAAACCGCTAATTTCTGCTGAACTATTGGCAGAAAAACGTGAACGTGGTGAAAAAATTTATGTTGAATTTGAAAATGCCACTGTCAAAATGTATTGGAATTCGAAAATGAATTCATATGCAGACAGCTTCAAGGCTGACGCAATCAATTTTGTGAAAACAGATGATTAAAGAGGAGGGAATAATTCATGTTTATTCAGTTATTTGGTTCTTTATTAATTGTGGCAGTTGTAGTGATTACCATATTTTGTATCACTATTTTTATCATTATGCTGGTAGAAAGAAAGAGTGTACAAGAGGCGACAAAAATTCTCACAGATTTTTTAAGTTCTATATATAAAGCACTGGAAACAACAACTGTGCAAACACCAGCAAATTACAATGTATTAATCGGTTACAATGGCTACGTCATCCGTGACGATATAGTAAATGACTACTTCTCACCACTTCAAAAGTATTGGGAAACAGTTTTTTATTCCCATATAAATCATCCATCACCAAATGTGGTGGAATATGTATTTCGGGCATATTTTCCAACACGATATGACTCTTCAAATCGTAGATTAATTATGTATGTTAAGCAAATTGCAGAACAGGCTCTTACTAAACATTTTCATTCACTTGGAATAACTATACCAGCTGATAGATTTGTCGCAGTAAAAATTCGTTCTGATATGGTTTCAGTTTATTTTGCTACCAATGATAATGGTTTTGGTGAAATTGAGTCACTTAGGCAAATAATATAATTCTACGTGAATAAATGTGCATTTTGCAATGTGAAGCGCGACTGCCAACGGCAAAGCGCGGAACATTACAAAATGTACATCTTCCCGAGGGGGTAAGTATTACCCCCTCGGGAACAAACAAAAAAATTCTACTCGCTATTCCTTATAAATAAAGGCTTTTAAACTCAAGAATACATGTTCGCACCAAATGAACAAAATAAACAGTATATCTACCTTTTGGGGATTCATTTACCAAATGAATCTTCCGTGTAACCAATATATACTGAAATTGAAAAACAAAGGAGGTATCAATAATAATGGAAAAAGAGAATAAAGTTTCTTCTAACATCCAAAGAAATGCATATCAGCTAACAATAAATAATCCTATTGATAGTGGATATACCCATTCTGCAATAAAGGAAGAACTAATATCAGCATTTACTACATTAAAATACTTTTGTATGGCTGATGAAATAGGAGAAAAAGGAACATACCATACACATATATATGTTGTCTTTAATTCAAGAGTCCGCTGGTCTAAAATAAAAAAATCGTTCCCAATAGCTCATATAGAAGTAGCCCATGGTTCAGCAGAAAATAATCTTGAATATATCAAAAAATCTGGCAAATGGGAAAACACTCAAAAATCAGAAACAAGTGTAGATGGAACATTTGAAGAATGGGGTACACTACCCATACAAAAAGGGAAAAAGCCAGAAATGGAAGAATTGTACCAAATGGTAAAGGATGGTCTAAGCAATGCGGAAATCCTTGCAATTAATAATGATTACATCTTACAAATTGATAAATTAGACAAGCTTCGAACTATGTTATTAACAGAAAAATATAAAGATACCCGAAGAACAGATTTAAAAGTCATATATATTTGTGGAGCAACAGGAACAGGAAAAACAAGGGGTGTACTAGACAAACATGGGGATTCAAATGTTTACAGAGTTACAGATTATGAACATCCTTTTGATGGGTATAGTTGTCAGCAGGTTCTTGCGTTTGATGAATTTCGTTCTCAACTTCGTATATCAGATATGCTTCAATACTGTGATATTTATCCAATTGAATTAGGAGCAAGATATTCCAATAAATATGCATGTTATGAAACCGTTTACATTATTTCAAATTGGGAATTAGAAAAGCAGTATTTACAAGTACAAGCAGATAGTACTGAATCATGGAATGCTTTCTTGAGACGAATCCATGAAGTGATTGTCTATCATGAAGATATGACAATTACAAAATATGATTCAGTTAAGGAATATATGAATCGCAATGAACAGTTTCATGAAATATCAACTACAGAACAAATGGATTTACCATTTTAGAATTAAAAATCATTAAAAAAGGAGGAATTAACATGAATAATATAGAAAATGAAGATGAGGAAGATTTGGACTTTGGAGAAAATGCAAAATTTACTAGAGTATATTCTTATCTTCCCTATTCATACTGGCGAATAACCGAGATACTTAATAAATATTACAAGGCACATTTAGTATGTATTCGTGCCTACAAGGAAGGTCGTTATCCAGGCTATAAACAGCATTATAATATATATTCAAATATAGATAACGCGCTTATATATGAACACATATATCTGGATGATTTACGATACACTTTTGCACGTGTTGGATTCCCATTACATGAACCTGATAAAAAAAGAAATTCTGGTGCAGAAAACTTTTTAAATATTATTAATGAAATTTCATCAAATCAATAAATATCATAAATGAAAGGAAAAAGGCTCTCCCTTTCCACAAAGTAAACGATAAGGAAAAGTAAACGCTGGGAACACCTTTTCAGGTGTACCAAAATGAAAAATGAAGATTTCACATCCTCCCAATCAAGCATTGAATTGAAAACCTCTACTGACTATGCTAAGCTTACTTTTGAAGATGTACGAAAAATTTATTCAATGAAAGAAAGAGAGGAAATATTATCAACTTATTCTTTTCCTAAAAAACCTTCAAAAGATGGATTTTATAGGATATATGTAAAAGACACCACAAAAAAAGCTGGTCGCAAACAACTTATTGCTAAGTCATTAGATGAACTTGAAAACAAAGTATACCAGTTTGAAAAGGGAATATCAGGAAAAGCAAGAAAAACATTTAAAGACATTTTTTTAATTGTACAGGAAGAAAAATTAAAATATGTTAAAAATCCAGAGAAAATAGTTTCAGTTCAAAATACTATATCAAGAAACAGGTCAGAATATAAAAGATTTTTCAAAGATACCTTTATTGAATCAAAATACTTGGATTCTGTTTCAAAAGATGACCTTGAGAATATTATATTATTGAACTTACAAAGATATGACCTTCGAAAAAAAGGGTTTGCATCTATGAAAGCAATTCTTAAGTCAATATATGATTTAGCTTATGAACAATACTGGATTAAGGATAACACCTACAGTCGAATTAATTTTAAAAAGTTTTCTGATTTACTTATAGAAAGTGTTCCTGTGACAGAACGTGTTCACTCAAATGCTGAGATAACAGAAATGTTAGAATATATTCATGAACACCAAAACAAAAAGCCTTCTTATATTCCAGCATGGACATTAGAAATGCAAATTCTAACTGGAACTCGTAGAGGAGAACTTCCCCCACTACGATGGGCGGATATTCACGATGATTACATTGAGATAAAACGTTCTCAAATTACAGTAAAGAAAAATGGAAAAGAAAAAGAACACTTTAAAATTGTTTCTCACACAAAAAACTACAAAGTTAGAAACTTTCCCATTACGGATAATCTAAAAGACTTTTTATCCCGATTAAAAACAATTCATGACAGGTTTTTTCCAGAATCAGAATATTTATTTCCAGCTGATACAGAAAATGGTGTTATTACAAATAATGTTGTATATGGATTTTACCGTCGGATGTGCAAAAAATTAAATATTACACAAGTAGCAGGTGTAATAAAGGGAACACATTCATTCCGTAGAAATAATATTACGGATGTAGTAAATGCTACAAATGGAAACGTAATTATGGCATCCACTTTATTTGGAAATACTCCAGAAGTGGCAGAGAAAAACTATTATACTGGTACAAATTTAGCAGTCGCAAAGAAAGCTCTTGAATCACGTAATTTTTTAACCAACTTTTAACCATATTTTGAGTTTTCATACATAACAAAAAATGCTGAATCCTTTTTAAATCAAGGCATTCAGCATTTCCCTACTAGAGCGATAGACGGGGCTCGAACCCGCGGTCTCGACCTTGGCAAGGTCGCGCGTTACCAACTACGCCACTATCGCATTTGTTAAGTTGTTTGCCGTGCTCTCTCAAGCACAAGACATATATTACATTACCACCCCACATATGTCAACAACTTTTTTAAACTTTTTTCAAAAAATTTTATATCAACAAAATTTACATCTTTTAACCCGTGACATACTCCCACATTCCAGCCCCACATTCCACATTCCACGCTATACTAACTTTATCAATTTACAGTTTGGAATACCGACTTCCCAGAATTTTTCAACTGGAATATTCCTAATCTGACTGATTACGCTACAGTTCATTGCACCATGTCCTACAATAAGAACTTTCTTACCTGCTTCAAGCTCAGGTTCTATGACATTCTTCAGGAAATCACCTGTTCTATCATAAAGCTGTTCTAGACTTTCTCCTCCTTCAACTACCTTATATTCAGCTGGCTTTTGAAATAGAACATTAATTGGCTCACCCTTCCCTTCAAAATAATTGGTACAACCTTCATAAACTCCAAAACACATCTCTTTTAGGCGATCATCCTCAATGATAGGCACATCAAGTCCTTCAAACGCAATTTGAGCAGTTTCTTTCGCTCGCAGAAGCGGAGATGTATAGCAGACATCAAATCCTATTTTTGCACATTCCTGCTGCACCTCTCTTGCCATCTGTCTGCCATTTTCATTTAGAGGAATATCTGTTCTTCCCTGTAGTTTTTTCATTTCATTCCATTTTGTCATTCCATGACGCATTATGTATAACATCGCTTGTTGCTCCTTTTTTATAATCACCATATCTATAAAAGCAAAAAAAAGAACAGCCATACGATCTGCTGTTCTTTTAGGAGAAGGTATTTTACTATGGGGATAGTAAAATTTATATAATGTATTGGGGGGTTTTTACAGTGATTATAATATCAAGAAGTGCACCAAAAGTGTTAACAAAGTTTACAATTTTTCATATATTTTTTTGTGCATTTTTACCATATCATATTTATTTACCATGTCACATACAATATATCATTAGCTTCAAACATTATTTTAGGAGGTTGTTATGAGTGCTAAAACCAAAATAGTAGTCCTCAAAATGAAACATATTCTTCTTCTAGGAATATTTATTGGAATAATAGCATTATTGACTATCTTTCTGATAACAACATTTTCAAACCAAAATTCTCCCAAACCAGAAACTGTAGAAACTGGTAAATACACTCCTGGAGTATACACCTCCTGCGTATCATTGGGTGACGAATCTCTGGATGTAAGCGTATGCGTAGATTCTAACAATATCAACTCCATATCATTAGTAAACAAATCAGAGACAGTAGAAACCATGTATCCACTGATCACACCTGCTATGGATGACATTGTATCTCAGATTATTGAAACACAGTCTACTGACAATGTCTCATATCAGGACAACTGCCAATATACATCTATCGTTCTAATGGATGCAATAAACACATCCATCGAAAAAGCAAAAACCTCGCAGTAAAAACTGCGAGGTAAAAATTACTGTTCTGTATCAGCTGTAAGATCCGACATATAATCATTTACAGCACTTAAATCAGCATAATACTTATTAACTGGCTTGTGATCTTCATAATACTGATATCCTGAATATCCGCCCCATCCAGCTAACCCGATAAGAATAACAACAGCTAAAAACTTTGCTACTCTGTTTCTGATTTTTCTCTTGAAATTTGTTTTCTTACGGTTTGCTTTTTCCTTTTTATATCTATCAACTTTTTCCTGACTCATCGTATCTCTCCTTTTGACTCAATGCAGACATTTTACTACATTTTGCGAGAGATATCAAGGCATTTCATCATTGCCTCAAATACCGAGCTTCTAAGACCCTTTTCTTCTAAAACACGAACAGCCTGAATTGTTGTCCCTGCTGGAGAACAAACCATGTCTTTTAACTCTCCCGGATGCATTCCTGTCTCAAGAACCATTTTGGCACTTCCAAGTACAGCCTGTGCTGCAAAAGTGTAAGCTTGTTTTCTAGGCATTCCACCTGCTACAGCTGCATCAGCCATAGCTTCAATAAACAAAAATACATAAGCTGGTGAACTACCACTTACAGCAGTTACTACATCCATCAAATTCTCTGAAACCACCTCTGTCTTTGAAAAACAATCACAGATATCTTTGATAACAGCCATGTCCTCATCTGTCACTCTATCGTTTGGACATACTCCCATCATGCCTTCACCTACCATAGCCGGTGTATTTGGCATTGTACGAACTATCTTTAATGCTTTTCCAAATACTTCATCAAACCACTCAAGGGTCTTTCCCGGTGCGATTGACACAATTATCTGCTTATCAGAGACAACATCCTTTATCTCGCAGATAACTTCTTCATAATACTGTGGCTTTACCACCAAAAATAACACATCTGACGAAGCAGCCACTTCTCTGTTATTGTCTGTCATAGTGATTCCAAAGGCTTCACTGCTTTTGTCTCGTGACGCCTTTGTCTTTGCCGAAGCAATTATTTTGCTCTTTTCATATTTACCAGATTCTATGATTCCACTAATCATAGCTTTTCCCATGTTACCACATCCGATAAATCCAAGTTTCATTCTCATAATCCTCCTAGACCATATTCGTATTAATAAACACTATAGCACATTATTAATATGAGATAAACCCTGCACGAACCGGAACACCTCTATGTTCAACCGGTGTTGAGAATACAATCTGAGTTCTTGTCTTTCCAAACTTCTGAAGTTTATTGATAAAATCATCCAAATCCTCAGTATCACTGAACTCTACTTCCATAAGCATAGAATATTCACCTGTGATACAGTTACATTCAATAACATTATCAATTGATTTAATAAACGGATAAAATTCCTCTTTCTGGATAGGCTCTAAATCAAGGTTAACAAATGCTTTAATTTTATAGCCCATACTTACGGAATCAACTGCTGCATGGTAGCCTATGATGTATTCATTCTTCTCTAATCTCTCTATTCTTGCTGTCACAGCCGGAGATGATAAAAATACTTGTGATGCGATTTCTTTGATAGAAATTCTCGCATTTTCCTGAAGCAAACTAATTATTTTCTGATCTATTGCATCTAATTCATTTTTCATAAACTTCTCACCTTCCTCATGCGGTAATAAAAAAGAAAAAGCGCCCAAATATAGCAATGCTATATCTGAACGCCTTCGTTCACTTAATATTTTAAAGTTATTGATAGATTATCATTCAATTATTTGCTTGTCAAGTAAATAAACAAAGATTTTTTATTTAATTTTGAAACTTATTCATTTACGAACGGTAGTCTGCATTAATTTTTACATAATCATATGTAAGGTCACAGCCCCATGCTGTTGACTCTGCATCTCCTTCATGCATATCAACTAAAACTGTTACAGTTTCCTCAGACATAATCTGAACTGCTTTATCTTCATCGAACTCTACCGGTGAACCGAATTTAAATACCTCAACACTTCCTGATTCACCTACAAAGAACATCTCCACATCATCCTGGTCAAACTGTACTCCTGAGTATCCCATTGCACAGAGGAAGCGTCCGAAGTTTGCATCACATCCAAAAATTGCTGCTTTAGAAAGATTGGAGCCAACAATTGCGCGAGCAAGAATCCTAGCATCCTCCTTGGATTTAGCATTTACAACCTTTGCTTCAAATAACTTTGTTGCACCTTCGCCATCAGCTGCCATTCTCTTTGCAAGATTCTGTGCACAGAAGAAAAGTGCTTCCTTGAATTTGTCATAATCATCATTTTTCTCAGTAATTTTATCGTTTCCTGCAAGACCATTTGCCATTACAAGAAATGAATCATTTGTTGATGTATCACCATCAACAGTAATCATATTAAAAGTATCGTCTACAACATCGCTCACAGCTTCCTGAAGGAGGCTCTTTTCAATATTCACATCAGTTGTTAAAAAGGCGAGCATTGTACACATGTTTGGATGAATCATTCCTGAGCCCTTTGACATTCCACCAAGAGTAACTGTTTTTCCACCGATTTCGATTGTAACAGCTATTTCTTTATTTACTGTATCAGTAGTCATAATTGCTTTGGATGCATCAGTTCCTGCTTCATCTGTATCTGCAAGAATTGTACTCATCTTCTCTACACCATTCTCAAGCTTTTCAACAGGAAGCTGCATTCCAATAACCCCTGTAGATGCAACTGCAACAGATTCAAAAGGAACACCTAATGATTTTTCTACTGCTTTCGCTGTTTTCTCGCAGGCATCCCAGCCTTCCTGTCCTGTACATGCATTGGCGATTCCAGAGTTTACAACCACTGCGTGTATTGGCTTACCTGATGAAACCACCTTCTGATCCCATTTTACACAGGCAGCTTTTACCACATTTGTAGTAAATGTGCCAGCACTCACACATGGCTCCTTTGAAAAAATCATAGCCATATCTGTTCTATCTTTGTATTTGATGTTTGCTTCACAGCTTGCAGCACTAAAACCCTGTGCAGAGCAAACGCCACCTTTTATCTCTGTAAAACTCATTATATCCTCCTGGAAACTACTCTATTTCTAAAATTTATTTCTACTCAATCTCTTCCATTACACTCATATATGCAGGACGTATAATCTTGTTCATTCCAACGATTTCCTCGAGTCTGTGTGCACTCCATCCAACAATTCTCGCAATTGCAAAAAGTGGTGTATATAATTCCATTGGAATACCAAGCATCTCATATACGAATCCACTGTAGAAATCAACGTTTGGACTTACACCTTTGAAAATATGTCTCTTCTGTCCAATAAGCTCTGGAGCTACTTCCTCAATTGTATTGTACAGGTTCATCTCCTGCTGTTTTTCTTTTTCTACAGATAATTTCTCAACATATGATTTAAAAATCTGTTCTCTAGGATCAGACAGAGAATAAACTGCATGTCCCATTCCATAAATAAGACCTTTTCTATCAAATACCTCTCCATCGAGAATTTTTGAAAGATATGCCCTTACTTCTTCTTTGTCATCCCAATTCTTAACATTTTTTCTGATGTCATTCATCATCTCCATAACCTTGATATTGGCACCACCATGCTTTGGTCCCTTAAGCGATGACATTGCTGCAGCAACAGCTGAATAAGTATCAGTTCCTGCGGATGTAACAACTCTTGTAGTAAACGTTGAGTTATTACCACCACCATGCTCCATATGAAGAATGAGTGCCATATCAAGCACCTTTGCTTCAAGCTCTGTATATTTATTATCCGGTCTAAGCATTCGAAGGAAATTCTCTGCTGTTGAAAGCTTAGAATCCGGTCTGTGAATATACATACTCGAATTATTCTCGTAATGATTGTAAGCATGATATCCATATACTGCTAACATTGGAAATGTTGCAATAAGAGAAATACACTGTCTGATATTATTGTCTATTCCAGCATCTGAAACCTTTGGATCATACGAAGAAAGCGTAAGGATACTTCTTGTCATGGAATTCATGATATCCTTGGATGGTGCTTTCATGATAACGTCTCTGGTAAAATTTGTAGGCAAAGTTCTACTCTTTCCTAACACCTCAGAGAACTCCGCTAGTTCCTCTTCTGTTGGAAGCTCACCGAATAAAAGGAGGTATGCCACTTTCTCAAAACCGAAGCCCTCAGCAATATATTTGCTGGTAAGACTTTTTACATTATACCCCCTATACCACAGCTGTCCATCACAAGGCACATTGTTTCCATCCTCATCCTTGGTAAAAGATATTATCTTCGAGATATTGGTAAGACCTGTCAATACCCCTCTACCATTCAAATCACGAAGACCTCGGTTTACACCGTACTCTTTAAATAAGTTATCTGAAATAGTATCGTTTTTTATGCAAATATCCTGTTTCTCCTGTGCGTAATTTAGTAAGTAATCTCTCTTTCCTGCCATGTATTATCCCTTTCATGTTTATTTTTGGAAAAAATGAAGAGTATCCATCATTTCCGTTGTCAATTCTCCCCCTGAATCCTTATATTTTTTAAGAATATTTTTAAATTTTGTTTCTTTCTTTATAGATATATTTTCAAATATTGAAAACGAAGTTCTATAAAGTGGATTCTCCATTAATTTATACCTAATCTCCGATCTAAATGGTATATATTTTGAAAAAATGTTCCTAACCACTTTGTTAACTCGGAAATTCCCCTGACTCTCGTATTTAACCCAGTTGATGTAGTCAATGGTAAATATCTCTCTGCAATTTCCTTTGTATCTTGCAATAGCATTTTTAATTTTTTCTTTTACCGGTGCAGAAATATTACGATTCTTTTTGTAATACTGAATATAATCATAGTATTCAGATGTGAGAGAGTGTTCACTTATGTCATTCCATCTAACACCCTGAAGCTTTCTACACATCTCCCATCTATACCTGCCCACATTCTCAAGCAAAGAGTCATCCAGATTCATCACTGATAAAATCGGCGAGAGAAATCTCGCCGGAGTCTCTCGGTCAGATCCCACATTTTCCTGCCACATAATGATATTGTTTCCAACGTTTGGAAAAAGAATCATATCAGGCAATACTTCTTTTTGAATGAAGAATCTTCCATTTTCTACCTTCTCGTCATAGAACAATACTTCCCTATAGAAACAACTATAATCGACTTTGAGAATTTTATCAAATGCTGCTTGAATTTTTTCTGGTGAAATCCACATTTGTTGAGGAATTCTTGTGATATAAGTCTTATTTAAAACCGGCGAAAATTCAGTATATCTGCCGCTTGTTATCTTATTTCCTACCTTGAAGAGATTCTCAATCTCAAATTTTACCATTCGCTCACGGTCTAATTTGTATATTCTCTCATCCTCTTCTGTAATACGATTAGCTTTTCTAAGTTCTCGTAAGGACGCAAAATAATCCAGACCAAATTCATTCTTGGAAGTCTCTCTTCTCCCCTCGTATATCTCAATCAACCATTGATACAGTGTAAAAACATTAGAACTTTTATCATCTCTGATATGAGCAACAAGGGTTGTCAAATCATCCATAGTCTGTTCGTCAACAAGCTTCGGATCAACAACTCCAAAAATAAAAAACAGCATAATCAGATTAGATGGTTTATCCGCCTTTATTGAATTAAAGAAGGCTCTCTCGTATATTTCATAAAAGACATCATCAATATTGGAATTACGAATTTCTTCCTTACGCTGCTCATCATATCCAGCATAGCTAAGAATATATTCAAAATACTCAACATCTGTAGGCTCTTCAAAATAATCCACTTCCTCATCACTGGTAGCTTCTACCTTTTCAATCTCTGCCACATCATTCTCAAGTGCTTCAAAATCAAATTTCCAGAACTCTGAAAAGCGCTCTTTCACTTTCTCCTCAGTCAAGAGACCTTTTTCCAAAATTATATTCTGTAATTCTTTTACATAGCCCTCTACTCCAGCGTTATCCACCTTTAACATTGCAAGTTTTTTTGCAAGTTCAAACCACATTGATAGCAAATCTTCTTTTTGATCATTAACAAAAATCGACGTATTCTGTTGAATATATTGATTCATGTCATCAATTCCGCTTATTGCCTTATTCATAAGAACAGATGAAGAAAAAATCTCACCAACAGCAAGCTCTTTTTGTTGTGCAAAGAATTGCTTCATCAATTCTGGTGATTGATTGGCCAATGCCTTTGAATAATCCATCTGCCACTGCAATACAGGATTCTCAAGCTTTAGTGCCGCAATTTTTTGTATTTGTCCTTTATTGTCAACTTCAATATTGTTCTTCTTGCAGATATATGATAATTCCCTCACCTGCTTCATCGCAAATAAATACAATTCTCGGGAAAGACCTTCTAATTGTCTGTATCTGGAGAACAACATCTCCGTCTTTACAAGTGACGCATGTAAAAATGCATACATATACTGTGGCTGTTCCTCGAAAATACTATACAAATCATTTCGAGTCTCATAGGTATATGTCACGAGAAGAGTATCCTCAAGCGCAACATAATCACAGGAATGTCGTCCTGTAGAACAATCCATCAAACCAATTACTGCACCCTTTTCCAGAGTGAATTCATCGTTTTCTGATACCATTCTCACTTTACCATTAAGAATAATATTAACCTCAGTCAGCTTATCGCCTTTTTTTACAAAATGTTCATTCTTTTTCTGCTCAATTACAATCATTGACATGCAAGTAGTCCCCCCCGTTTCTGCAATTGCAAAAAACTCCTAGTTGTAATTATAACATACAACAGCAAATTATACATCCAGATTTAAAAAACCATTTAGCAACCCAAAACCCGCTATTTTATTGGGATATTTTTCCTCTATTTTTCTTCTGCAATCTCTTATAATAGTATTCTTTGCATCCACTCCATTTGCCACATCAAAATTCTCTCTGACAATGGCCCATTCAAGAAACAAAGCACAAACAGCTGATGCAATGGCAGCTCCACAACTGCTTCCTGTTTTTGAAATAGTATTGCCTCTCAAATCCACACCATAAACCTCTACTGCAGGTGACAGAAAATCAGGTTTAACTCTTCCACTTAAATCATACCCTCTTCCTGAATCAAGATAAACTGCATCGTTCCTTGCATCGTATCCTCCCGTAGAAATCACTGCATTTGCATCAGACGGCATAGTAAGCGTTGTATCCGGATTCGAAGTGACAAATTCCACTTTACTGGGAAGTAAATCCTCGCACGGTAGCCATATATGGAAATCACCTGCTATTACCTTCTGTGGAAAAATCCTCAGATTCCATATTCCCTTTACCACGTTTGTAAATCGTACGAATATAAGTAAATCCTTTGAAATTCGACCAGTCAGTCTATATTGAATATCAACCTTGGTCCCTTCCAATAAAAAACTATACTCGCCACTTTCTGCTTTTACAGGTACTCCCGCCGGATTCGATTCTCCACTGGGGGAAACAACTGATAATATAAATAAATCCGGAGCAGGAACCCACATTTCCAGATAAAAGCCAACCATATCACGTTCTACATATATCTCAACATTATCATATGGTTCTTTTTGGGTTCCATAATAATGATGTCTTTCAAGAGCCTCATTACCAGTTCCCACAACCACAGCTCTACCAATTTCAGCAGTAATTGAATCAATGTAATCACACAGATATCCGCTGCCATTATGACTTCCATTGTTGCAGCCTAATGCAATACAAATCACAAGTGGTCTGTTTATCTGATTTGCAAATTGAAGCACCTTTGATATTCCAATCATAATGTCCGCATCACTATATACATCCTCTTTTTCAATAAAATAAAAATCCCTCAATTTTTTATCTGCAGCCTTTAACTTTACAACTAAAAGCTCAGCCTCAGGTGCCGCTTCTACTATGACAGAGCTGATAAAAGTTCCATGACCATTTGTATCTCTTTCAAGCATTTCCATTTGTTCCCCAAGGGATGCTGTAATTTCTTCTTTCGAGTATGTTGTATCATTCTCCATATCCCACAGACGTTGAATCTTTGAAGCACGATCTTCATTAATAAATACAGGTAGATCATAATTGATTCCAGTGTCTATCACGGCAACCAATACCCCTTCGCCATATAGTCCTGGTATAAATTGTCTCTGTAATCTTGTAATGCCACTCTTTTCAAAATTTTCTCCGTTTTCGATTGGTTCTAAACATTTAGGTAGTGCTGCATAAGAATAAGCTCCCACTGAAATCGGTGGGAGCTTATCATCATCGTAATACCATATCTCGTATTTATCGTTTATTCTGTAAGTTTTATCCGGCTGTATTAAAGGTGCTATGGTCTCATCCCTTGATACAATAAATTCCATCAAAAAACCTCACTATTTTTCTTTATATTCACGGCTGTTGTGACAGGTAAAATAAATTACCTGATACTCTTTTTCTAACTCAATCAAGAGCTGTTTTCCTCTTGCCATCTTCTCATCATCAAGATTGACAAACGGATCATCAAGAATCAAAAATGGTTTTTCCTGCGGATACATTGCATCAACCAATGCAAATCGCATACATACACCAATCAAATCCTGATAACCAGCGGACATTGTTCTTACATCTCGAAGCTGTCCCTGCTCTTTTATCTTGAGATTAATATTGGCATCCACTTGCCAGTTTCTATCCACATTTTCTGTGAGAATACCAAAATACTTCTGAAATCCATCTGCAATTGGTGCCATGTATCTGGCTGTGAACTGCTCTTTTGCCTTTGTGAGAAACTCTGATGTAGAATCGAGAATATCATACCTGTGCTTCTCTTCTTCCTGAAGAGCTAAAGCATTTCTATATTCCTGTTCCTTCTCATCTCTCATATCAAGCTGTTCCTGCAAATCATCCAGCTGTCTGTTGTAAGCAGCAATAGAATTTCTTACTTCTTCGAGACTCTGCTCAACCTTTGAAATCATGTCATTGAGCTCATCGATTGAATATGGACACTCTGCCGGTAAAAGGATATCGTCAATATCATTTTCCTTTTCAAAAAGATTCTTCTTCTCGACTGCAGCATTGTAATTCTTCTCTGCAAATCTGCACTCTGCAACCTTAGCTTTTACATTTGAAAGTTCATTTGCAAAATCATTCTCAGAATGAACGCCAAGAGACTCAATATAGTCAGCAAGTTCTTTTTCAAGCTTCTCATAATGAGCATTAGCCTCTTTTAATTTTGCTGATTGATCTTTAAATCTATGATACTCGTGAAGCTGTGTCTTTAAACCAAAAAGCTTCTCCTGATATTCATCGACAGATACCTCTTCTCCAAACTGTTTGAAGTAATTACTTACTTCTTCTTCGACTGCACCAATCCCCTTCTCAATAAGTTCAAGCTGTTCTTTCATCTCATTGATAGGAGCTTCTTTTGCTTTCTTCTGTTCCTCGAGTTCTGCTACTTTTCTAATATATGCACGCTCAAGCTGATTGTTCTTCTTGATTCCGGCAACCATAATTCCAATTCCGACAAGTGCAAAAGCAATTCCAACACCTCCTAATACAAGAAGAATAATCTCAAGTGCATTATACTTTTCATTGAGACTAAATACAGTGGCACAAGCACCTGCTGCAAGTCCCAACAGAATAAGAAGAATTCCAACTGGAACCATCTTGGTTTTCGACGGCTTATCCTCCAAGGAACTATCATTATCTGTAAGCATTGCAATCGATGTCATCTGAGAAAGCTTTAATTCCATTCTTCCATACTCATTTCTGACAGAGGAAACTTTCGCAACCTTCTTCTGCATATCGTCAATCATCTCATCTGTAGGAACACCATTCTCAAACTTCTTATCAAGTACACTAATCTGTTCTTTTTCCTCATCTGAAAAAGAAAGATTATTTCTGACTCCTTTTAAGTTGTCGAGTTCTCTTGCCCTCGCAATTTCTCTATCTAATTCTTCATCTGCAGGAATCTCGCCATTAAAGAAAAGGGTGTATTCCTTGTATGATTTTTCTTTTTCGTCCACGTCTGCAAGAATCGCATCATAGTTTGCTTTCTGGGCTTTTCTTCTGCTATCGGCAGATGCAATCTGCAGAGCATTTCCATACTCAGTCCTGATATTTGAGAGTTCATTCTTCTGCTGTTTCTTTTCTTCTATTTTGGCTGTCAGCTCTTCTAAAGCAGCATCTGCTGCCTCATATTTTCTCAAATCCTGCTCAATTCCGGTAATAGTATTCACACGCTTTTTAATAGAACCAGTAATTCTATTTGGTGAAAGCTTGTTCATAGTATCCTTAATCTTTGCAAGCGCAGTCTCATAATTGTTGATATCATTGGTGTTTGCAGCCAGATTGCCAAGTTTTGCATTTATACTGTCAGATGATCCAGCCTCACAGTCTGCCTGTGCTATGTAAATACTTCTCTTGAAGGAATTTCTGTCAAGGTCAAACAATTCCTCTCCAAGCATCGGAGAAAAATCATCACACTCAACCATTGTCTTGAGATTATACAGATGAAACTCATCCTGTTTCTCTGTAAGTCCAAAAGTTCTGCTTATACGATAACTTCTTCCTTCAACCTCAAAGTCAAGATCTCCACCATAGATACCACCTTGCCATGGCTTGTACAATTTTCGTTCTTTTTCAAATGCTCCTGGTTCCTTTTTGGTATCAAAGCCATAAAGCATTGCCTTCAAAAATGCTGCCAGTGTACTTTTTCCCCAACCATTTGGCTGATTGATTATATTGACACCCTCGTTAAAATTTATGTTTAAGTTAGACAACTTTCCAAAGTTGTTAATATGACAAGAAATTAGTCTCAACTTTAAATCTCCTCTCCACTTAAGGCCGAAATGCCACAGCGAATAACCTCTGATTTCTTCTCCTCTGACAAGTCAGAACATAGTACCATCCTGATAAATTCTCCCTTTAGAGAGACATCTTTTTCAAAATCACTAAAACTCATTAGAAGCTTTGTCTCATCATAGACTTTCTCGTAGTAAAAATATGATTCAAACATATCCTGCAAAAAGTCTGTGTTTACCTCACAATCAACATCCACCTCACCGACAAGTACGAACTTTACAAGACTTCTGGACGAGAACTGATTCTTGGCCAATTCTTCCTCCATCTTGTTCGCAACATCCTGAGTTGTCATAGCCCCTGAGACATCTACATATGTAGTGTATAGATTCCTGTAGGCAAATGGGACAAAAGTAAACGATCCCTCTCTTGTATCTTCATCAACAGACAAAACTACAAATCCCTTTTCTCCACACTCATCAAAGCCACGGCCTTCAAGACAGCCACTGTAGCAATACACACCTCTGTTATCCAATTCACCATTTTGATACTCGTGAACATGACCAAGTGCCAGATAATCAATTCCTTTATTTGCAAGATTATTTAGCTTTATCTCGCCAATCTGTCCATGCATAGTCACAATGTTGTATTTCTGATTGTCAAGTACTAGCGAATTGTACAGTGTTGATTCGTTGTTTTTGTCTATCTCTATTCCGGAAATAACTATATTTCCATATGAATAACTTGTCCATTCATTCGAAAATAGCTTGAGATTTTCAGGAATCTCATCAAGCTTTGACAGGAAGCCATCCGAATCATGATTTCCCTTTATGTAAAGGAAATCAATTTCCGGATTATTCACTATAGAATCTCTTACGATATTTCTTGCAGTTGCTGATACGCTTCTGGTATCAAACATATCTCCAGCAATAATAATGGCTCTTATTTCATTTGATTTTGCGTACTCTACCATTCTTGAATAGGTGCGAAGAATTTCCATTTTTCTGTCTTTTGCCTGCTCTTTTGAGAGGTTTGACGTCATCTTCGAATCAAGATGTAAATCCGCACAATGAAGAATTTTCATATTTTTCTCTACCTTTATGACTAATTGTTTTCACCAGAATTATCCGACAATAAAGCAGCACCTCTCATCTGAATAACAGGACCACCTTTGTTCTCCACATAATCCCTTGTAATAGTAACTGCTCCGATATTATCATCCTTTGGAATCTCGTACATAATATCAAGCATAAAATCTTCAATAATTGCTCTAAGAGCTCTCGCTCCAACTTTCTTTTCCTTTGCTTTTTTAGCTATTGCATAAAGTGCATCATCATCAAAATTCAAATCCACTTCATCCATAAGCAAAAGCTTTTTGTACTGCTTAATGATAGCGTTCTTTGGCTCTTTTAAAATCTTTACAAGCATATCCTCTGTGAGTGCTTCAAGGGAGAAAAGAATAGGAAGTCGTCCTAAAAACTCAGGTATCATTCCAAATTTTCTCACATCCTCAACAGTCACCTGTAAAAGAAGATTCTCGTCGTTGTCGTATTTGTCCTTTAAGTCAGCCTTGAATCCTATTGATGCTTCTTTGTTGAGACGCTCTTTTATAATCTCTTCGATATCCGGAAAAGCTCCGCCACAAATAAATAAAATATTTCTGGTATCAACAGTTGTCATTGGAACCATTGCATTTTTACTACTTGCTCCAACCGGAACTTCAACCTCAGCTCCCTCTAACAGCTTAAGCATTCCCTGCTGAACCGACTCACCGCTTACATCTCTTTGGTTAGTGTTTTTCTTCTTTGCAAGCTTATCAATCTCATCTATAAAAATTATTCCGTGCTCTGCTCTTTCAACATCATTGTCTGCAGCTGCAAGAAGCTTACTTACAACACTTTCAATATCATCACCGATGTAACCAGCTTCTGTAAGCGATGTTGCATCAGTGATAGCAAGAGGTACATCTAAAAGTCTTGCTAAAGTCTTTACAAGATATGTCTTTCCACTACCTGTTGGTCCAAGCATAAGCATGTTGGATTTCTCAATTTCAACACCGTCTTCTTCTTTTGACATCACACGCTTATAGTGGTTGTAAACTGCTACAGACATTACCTTCTTAGCCTTTTCCTGACCAACCACATAATCATCTAGACTTGCCTTAATCTTGTGTGGTGCAGGTATTGAATGAATATCTAAAACCGGTGCAGCTTTTTTCTCTTTTGGTTTTTTCTTCTTTATCTTCTGGCTTCCCGGAATCTCCCCCTGTAAATCAGAAAGGTTTATCATGCTGATATTGGGCATCTTGGAAAAATCCATGTTCATTCCCATTCCTGGGAAGCCACTATTCATTGAGTCAAAAGTCTTTTGCATACAGTCATTACATATGCAAAGATTTGGCTGAATATGTATCATTTTACCAGCGACACTTTCAGTTCTACGACACATATAACAGATATCCTCGTAGTCGTTTGTGTCCTTTACATCCTTAGTGTCTTCTTGGTCTACTTCTTTAAATTCATCATTGCTCATAGGTACAATTACCCCTTTTAACGTATTTGTATTTAATTATACTAAAACAGGGATTTAAACTCAAGAATTAGTTCCTCATAAAAAATTATATGCTATAATCAAGTGGAAAGTTTCAAAATAAGTATTAAAGCAAAAGGAAAATATATGATTAAAGTTGATTTAATTACAGGTTTTCTCGGCGCTGGGAAAACCACTTTTATTAAAGAATACGCAAGATATTTTATGGAGCAGGGGCAAAAGGTTGGAATTTTGGAAAATGACTATGGTGCAGTCAATGTTGATATGCTTTTGCTTCAGGATTTAAGAGGTGAAAATTGCGAGCTTGAAATGGTTGCCGGCGGATGTGACAGTGACTGCCACAAAAGACGTTTTAAGACCAAACTCATCTCAATGGGCATGAGTGGCTATAAACGTGTGTTAATTGAGCCTTCAGGGATTTTTGACATGGATGAATTCTTTGATACACTCCGCGAAAGTCCTTTGGATAACTGGTATGAAATTGGAAGTGTCATCTGTGTTCTAGATGCAAAGACAAACCTTTCATCAGTAGAAGAAAAATTTATCCTCTCTTCTGAGCTTTCAAATTCAGGTTGCATTGTCCTCAGTAAGCTTGACAAAGCAAGTGATGATGAAGTGCAGCAAACTCTTGAATTGGTAAAACAGATTAGCGAAGAAAATCATTGTAAAAGAGAGCTTTCTAATCTGGTTGTCAACAAAAACTGGAATGATTTTACCGAGGATGATTTTTATAAAATTGCAAACTGTGGATATCAGATTTGTGACTATGTAAAGAAAATATCTGCAATGGACGCAGGCTATGAGACACTGTATTTTCTTGAGCACGGTCTGGGCGAGGAAAGTCTACGAGAGAAAGTACATGAACTTTTTTCTGATAAATTGTGTGGAAATGTCCTTCGAATCAAGGGATTTTTCCTGGAAAACGACTGCTGGTATGAACTAAATGCAACAAAGGACGACCTGTCAATCCATCCAGTAAAAGCAGGGCAGGATGTAATGATTGTAATTGGGCACAACCTCGACAAGACAAAGATTTGCATATAAAACTTCCCACTTGTGATTTGAGTTTGTTGCCAAGCGACGTGGGAAGTTTTATCAAATTATTTTAATAATGTCTTCTTGAATTGTATCGCAGTTGGTGTGATGGCAAGTCCACCTTCTCCAGTTTCTTTCAGGCAGGATGGCATATCGTTTCCGATTCGTCTCATGGAATCTATCACCTCATCTGGTGGTATCACACTTTTAATTCCAGCCATCGCCATCTGAGAGGAAGTTATGGCATTTACTGCACCTGCAACATTTCTTTTTATACACGGAACCTCTACAAGTCCACAGACAGGATCACAGGTCAGTCCAAGCATATTTTTAAGTGCCATTGCCATTGCATTCATCATGGTATCATTGTCTGCTCCGCAAAGGTATGCAACTCCCGCTGCTGCCATTGCACTTGCCGAACCAATCTCTGCCTGACAGCCACCTGCCGCACCAGCTATACAGGCATTTTCTGCAATAACTGCACCTATTCCGGCTGCAATAAAAAGCGCCTTTACTATCTCATCTTCATTTACATGAAATAGCTCTTCATAAGCAACAAGAACCGCCGGTATTACTCCACATGAACCTGCTGTTGGAGCCGCAACAATTCTTCTCATACAAGCATTTGACTCACCCATTTTAAGAGCCTTTTCCATAGCAAGGCTAATATAATCTCCACATTTGTTTTTTCCACTTTGATTATACAAATGCATTCTTTGTCCATCACCACCGGTCATTCCACTTGGCGATTTCAACTCTTTATCATAATTATCATCCGCCTGTTTCATAAAAGAATACATTTTTCTCATATTCTCAAATACTTCTGTTTCTGGTATCATCTTGCTTTGCGCTTCAGCTTTTACAATCAGCTCCCATATTTCAAGTTTTTCTTCTTTGCTAAGCCTTAGCAAATCACTTATTGATTTGTATATAATCATCGTTATTCCTCCAGACTAAGATATGTGACTTTATTAACTCCTTCTGCATGCCTTAGCCACTCTATTCCTTCTGAAGGAACCTCCTGGTCACATTCTAAAACCATTACTGAGTTACCGCCTCGGCTTGCCCTGTAAAGCTGCATAGTTGCTATATTTACAGACTTATGTGACAGCATTGAAGTAACCTCTGCCACATGCCCTGGCTGATCCATATTGTGAACTATAAGGGTTGGATAATCTCCGGAAAAATTTGTTGAAATACCATCAATACTTGCGATATTTATTCTCGAACCACCAAGTGACTCTCCTACAACCTCTAGTTCCTTTCCGGTTACTGAGACTAAGATAAGCTGCGCAGTATTTGGATGAGCCTCCTTTAAAGTTGATTCTCCAAATTCAATCTCTATTCCCTGTTCTTTCGCAATTTGAAAACTCTTTGGAATACGCATATCATCTGCTTTCATTCCAAGAAGCCCTGCTACAATAGCTTCCCTGGTTCCATGTCCGCTTCCTGTAGCCAGAAAGGAACCGTATAAAAGAATTTTTGCTGATTTAATTTTCTCACCCATAAGCACGCCCGCAATGTATCCTATTCGTACCGCTCCTGCTGTATGTGAGCTTGAAGGGCCTACCATAACAGGTCCTACCACATCAAAAACATCTACCAACTTTTGTTTTCCTCCTTAATTTGTTATTATTATGCCCTTTTATTCAAGAACGCTCCAGCGTTCTTGCTGCGGAATGCGCGTCAGCTTTGCTGACATCTTCCTCTGCGCATTCCTACAATCCGCCGGAGGCTTTTATGTACCAAAAAAGACCACCCCTCTAATGAGATAATGGCCTCTTTGCTATTATATGATTTGCTATTATTAAACAAGTTCTTTTAAAAGCTTGTTTACGATTCCAGGGTTTGCTTTACCCTTTGTTGCTTTCATGGTCTGTCCTACGAGTGCGCCAAGAGCTTTTTCTTTTCCATTGTGGTAATCCTCAACCGCCTGTGGGTTTGCTGCAATTATTTCCTCAATTGTTGCACGAAGTTCTCCTTCGTCGTTCATGCTCTTAAGACCATGTTCCTCAACGTATTTTTCAGGATCAATATCGTCTGTAAATATTTTTCCAAACACATCTTTTGCAACACTTGAGTTGATAGTTCCTGCTTCTACAAGGTCAATAAGTTTTGCCAGGTTTACTGGTGAGAACTTGATATCTGAAGCGTCCATATCGTTGTCTTTCAGACGTCTCATTGTCTCAACCATGAGCCAGTTTGATACCTTCTTTGGCTTGCCACAAAGCTTTGTTGTAGCCTCAAAAATATCAGCCATATGTTTTGACTCTGTAAGGATTTTTGCATCATACTCTGGAATATCATATTCCTTTTTGTATCTTGCAAGCTTCTGCGGACGAAGCTCCGGCTGTTTTTTCTTAATCTCTGCAATCCACTCATCTGACACAATGATTGGTACAAGGTCTGGCTCTGGGAAATAACGGTAATCCTGAGCATCTTCCTTGGAACGCATTGCATGTGATGCTTCTTTGTTGTCATCCCATCTACGGGTTTCCTGAACGACTTTTCTTCCCATCTCAAGAAGCTCAATCTGACGTTCTCTCTCTCCTTCAATGGCATGTGCAATAGCTTTAAAAGAGTTTAAGTTCTTCATCTCTGTACGTGTTCCAAACTTCTTAGAGCCAACCTCGCGAACTGAAATGTTTACATCCGCACGCATTGAACCTTCGTTTAATTTACAGTCAGAAGCACCTAAGTACTGGATTGTCTGTCTCAATGTCTCAAGGTATGCAATAACCTCCTCTGCGGATCTCATATCAGGCTCTGATACAATCTCAATAAGCGGAACACCTGAACGGTTGTAATCTACAATTGATACATCTTCCCACTCGTCGTGAACTAGTTTACCAGCATCCTCTTCCATATGAATCTCATGGATTCTGATATTTTTCTTTCCTGCATCTGTCTCAATCTCAACAGAGCCATTTCTACAAATAGGAAGATATAACTGTGAAATCTGATAGTTCTGTGGGTTATCAGGATAAAAATAATTCTTTCTGTCAAATTTGCTGTACTGGGTAATTGTACAGTTTGTGGCAAGTCCAACTGCCACGGCATACTCAACAACCTGCTTGTTTAATACAGGAAGTGAACCTGGCTGTCCTGTACATACAGGACATGTGTGTGAGTTGATTGCTCCTCCGAATGCTGTAGAACAGGAGCAAAAAATCTTTGTCTTTGTTGCAAGCTCCACATGGACCTCAAGACCGATGACTGTTTCGTAGTTTTTCATCTTTTTTCTCCTTTCTACTGTGCTAATGGGCTGTGCTTATACTCTCTTGTCTGCTCATAAGAATAAGCCGCTCTTATAATGTTTTTTTCTTTAAAGCAATCTCCAATAATCTGTAATCCTATTGGAAGACCCTTTGAATCAATTCCACATGGAAGACTGATTCCTGGAAGACCTGCAAGATTTACAGAAATTGTATAGATATCACCAAGATACATTTGGATTGGGTCACTTAAGCTTTCTCCAAGCTTTGGTGCTGTAGTTGGTGCTGCCGGTCCAAGGATACAGTCGTATTTTGCAAAGGCTTCGTCAAAAGCTTTTTTGATAAGTGCTTTTACACGTAATGCTTTTAAATAATATGCATCGTAGTATCCTGATGAAAGTACGAAGGAACCAAGCATGATTCTACGCTTAACCTCTGCTCCAAATCCTTCTGAACGGGATTTCTTGTACATGTTGTGAAGGTCTGTATACTCTTTAGTTCTGTATCCGTATTTTACACCATCAAAACGAGCAAGGTTTGAGCTTGCCTCTGCACAGGCGATTACATAATATGCAGGGATGGCATACTCAACAAGTCCAAGGTCAAATTCCTCAACGATTGCACCTTTTGCTTCAAGCTCTTTTGCGGCTGCAAGAACTGCTTCTTTTACTTCCGGGTCAAGACCTTCTCCAAAATAATCTCTTGGAATACCAATCTTCATTCCTTTTACATCATCAACCAATGCATCTGTGAATTTTAAATCATCACGCTTAACTGATGTTGAATCTTTCTCGTCATATGATGAGATTGTCTCAAGAATTGTGGCACAATCAGTTACATCCTTTGCGATTGGTCCAATCTGATCAAGGGATGAACCATATGCTATAAGACCATAACGGGATACTGTTCCATAAGTTGGTTTAATTCCTGTTACACCACAGAATGAACTAGGCTGTCTGATTGATCCACCTGTATCTGAACCTAAGGCATATGGAACCTCCTCTGCTGCTACAACAGCACAGCTTCCACCTGACGAACCACCTGGTACGTGCTCAAGATTCCATGGGTTTTTTGTCTCTCCGTAAGCAGAAGTCTCTGTTGTACTTCCCATGGCAAACTCATCCATGTTAGTCTTTCCGATTACAATTGCTCCAGCTTCCTCTAATTTTTTAACTGCTTCTGACGAATATGTTGGTACGAAATTGTAAAGGATTTTTGAAGAACATGTTGTCTTCATTCCCTCTGTACACATATTGTCTTTTATTGCTACAGGTACTCCGGCAAGTGGTCCATCAAGCTTTCCTTCATCAATTAAAGCCTGAACCTCTTTTGCTCTTGCTATAGCTTTTTCTTCATCTACTGTTACAAAACCGTTTACCTGTGTTTCTTTTGCTTTTATTGCATCAAGGGCTGCCTGTGTTGCCTCGATTGCTGTTGTCTCTTTTGCTTTTATTTTCTTGCCGAGTTCTACGGCAGTTAAAGACATTAATGACATTTTTTATCCTCCTTGCCGTTACTCACCGATAGTCATAGGTACCTTAAATCCACCGCTCTTAACGACTGGTGCATTTTTAAGTGTCGCCTCGCTACCGTCACCATTAGTTACTACATCTTCTCTAAATACATTGTTTACAGGGAAAACATGACTCATTGGCTCAATTCCTGTTGTGTCAAGTTCCTCAAGCTTATCAATGTAATCAAGCATGTCTGCCATATCTTTTTTCGCAGCCTCGGCCTCTTCTGGTGAAAGTTCAAGTTTAGCAAGAATTCCTACGTATTCCATAGTCTCATCTGAGATAACATTTCTCATGATACCATCTTCGCCCATAACCTTTGTGGCTACCGCTATCTGCTCTTCTACTTCCTCTTCCACGTCCTCATCAAGGGCTGCACTTCTGATTTTTGAATAGTAAACCGCATCACAGATTCCCTGGTTATTATAGTCAGCTTTTCTTAATGTTCCTTCATACTCCATTCCGGCTGAAGCCATAACTTTTCCGGAATTTGGATTGTTGGAATCGTGATATGAGGCAACTCTTCCTGCTCCAACTTCTACGATAAAAAATCGGATTATTTCTCTTAGCGCTTCTGTTGTGTAGCCCTTGTTCCAGAACTCTTTTCCGATGCAGTATCCAATCTCAACTGTATCTGTTTTGTCGTCTACTTTTATGGCTCCAATTGAACCGATAGGCTGTTCTAGGTCATTTAGTTCAATTGCCCACTGATAAAATTCTTTATTCTCATATGATGCTACCCATTCTTTTACAACCGTCTCTGTTACCTCGACGCTCTCATGTGTAGGCCATGTAAGATATTTTGTAACTTCCGGGTCATTTGCCCAGTTGTAAAACATATTCTCAGCATCTTCTATTTCAAATCTTCTAAGAGTAAGGCGCTCTGTTGCCAACTCTCTTGTTCCAAGATGATTCATTTTTTTCCTCCTAATTATCACCTATGTAAATTCACATTATGAAAATATTATGAAAAAACATTATGGCTCAAGTCTGCTTAAGTCTCTTGGGAAAAGTGTTGCCTCACGAACATTTTCTTCTCCGATAAGCTGCATTGTAAGTCTCTCAAGACCAATTCCCAAGCCTCCGTGTGGTGGCATTCCGTGCTTGAATGCCTGTAAGTAACTTTCCATTCCCTCAGTTTCCATTCCACGCTTCTCGATTTTTTCCATGAGCTTGTTGTAATCATGAATACGCTGTCCACCAGTTGTAATCTCAAGACCTCTGAAAAGTAAATCAAAGCTTAATGTGTATGTCTCATCAGCCGGATCATCCATTGCATAAAATGGACGCTTTTTAGATGGATAATGCGTTACGAAAACAAAATCACTACCATATTCTTCTTTGAAATACTGTCCGATTAAAAGCTCCTCTTCAGGCTCTAAATCGAATGGATTCCTAAACTGTCTGTTGTATTTTTCAGCAACTCTTTGCTTTGCTTCATCGAATCTTACTCTTGGAATTTTGTCCACGTTCGGAAGTTCGATTTTAAGAAGCTCAAGCTCCTTTGCGTATGAAGTCTTTAAAAGATTCATAGTGTACTGCAAAAAGCCTGTTTCCATTGCCATGATATCTTCAAAACCATCAATGAATCCCATCTCAAAATCAAGTGATGTATATTCATTCAAATGTCTTTTTGTATTATGCTTTTCTGCTCTAAAAACAGGAGCTGTCTCGAATACTCTGTCAAATACCCCAACCATCATCTGCTTGTAAAACTGTGGACTCTGCTGTAAAATAGCTGGTCTGTGAAAATACTCGAGTTTGAAAAGGTTTGCTCCACCTTCAGCGGATTTTGCTCCAAGCTTTGGTGTGTGAATCTCTGTAAAACCGTTTTCATAAAGAAAATCTCTAAACCCTCTTGTGTTTCCCTCCTGAATTCTAAAGGTTGCTCGCTCTCTTGGGTTTCTAAGCGATACTGCTCTGTTATTTAACTTTGTCTCAAGTGATGTATTTAATTTCCACTTGTTAATCTGAATTGGCATTGGTTCTGCCGGCTCAGATAAAACTTTTACTGTATCAAGTCTTAGTTCAAAACCATTTGGTGCTCTGTCATCTGATTTGTATGTACCACATACCTCCACCGTATCTGCTTCTTTTAAATCATCGATGTCAAACTGTGACTTATCCGGTTCATATACACACTGTACTAATCCGTCTCTTCTACGAAGAACAACAAATGCCACATCACCCATATCACGAATGGTGTGAATTGCTCCTTTGATTTTTACGTCTTTTCCCTCGAAATCTCCTGCAAGAATCTGGGCAAGATCAAGATCTTCTTTTTTTGTTACTCCTGTCAAAAATTCCATTTCTTTGTACTCCTTCTTTTTTGTGAGCGGGACGGAAAGATTTTTTGAATCCAAAAAGCCCCGGGACAAATCAATGTCCCGGGGCGAAAAATCATATTTTCCGCGGTACCACCCGCTTTGAAGAATAAGTCTATTCCTACTCTTCCACTTTTATCCTTAACGTGGATGAACCGTACCAGCCTACTTTCTTTCAACTGGTCTGCTCCGGCAGTGTTCCCTTTTTCTCCTCCGCTAAACAACGCTCTCAGTCGGTGACGTTGTATTCCTGTCAGTTTCTGAAGAAAAGAGTCTCCTTCAATGCATTTGCTTTATAATGGTTAATGTTATATCACATCGCTTTTTTATTGGCAACTGATATAGCCAAAAACCTAAAATAATAAAGTATCGTTGATAAGAAAGTTTAATTATGTAGTTTTTTATTTTTACACATCCAGTTTTCTTGTACAAATAAATGCTAATAAACCAAATACCGCTATGTAGATTACAATACAAATATTCAAGGCAACCATATCACTTCCCGCAATTGCCATATCACCGAATGCTGATGGAATTGTACTGAATAAATACTTTCCAGCATTAAAATCAGGTTTGTCAACAAGATTATTAATTACAGTAAGAATAATTGAAATGACCATTGGTCCCACAATTCCAATTGCAATTGCAGCAGCCATTCTCTTCACAAGTTTTGCTATAGCAAGCATAATTATTGCGATAGCTATATATGCAAAAATCTGTTCTAGTATGTTTGGAATACAAGCTTTTGTAAGTCCTCCGCCCAGGCTAAAAGCTTTCATTCCTAAAAAGCCTGCTAATAGACATATTACTGAAAGGAAAAGAGTTACCAAGATAACTGAAACAAGCTTTGCCACAAAAAGAGAATTTCTGGAATTTCCTCTTCCTAAAATAACTCGTGCTGCACCATTATTTAAATCTGTGCAAATCATGATTGGAATAATCACCGCAAGAATAGTTCCAAATGCACACTCTGGTAAAACAGTCAAGAGATAATCATTTGCAGTCATATTGGCATATAAACTTGCCATACCTTCCATATCCTGGCTAAGTGCTGCCATCATTGAATATGCATACATTGTAAGAAGCGAAAGTCCACACATAATTCCTGCGCAGATGTATACAGCTTTTCCTCTAAATACTTTCTTAAGTTCAAAAGATAATAAATTAAACATTTCCAACACCTATCCTTTCCATAAAGTAATTTTCCAAATTCTGATTTTTCGGATAGAGCATGTAAACATTGATATCATTTGAAACCAAAGCTTTATTAATCTCTGCAATCTTTTCAACATTCTCATGAATCTGAATACTATCTTCTTTTACTCTGATGTCCGCTTCGTCAACAATGTTCTTAATTACATCTACTGCTTTTTCTTTATTGTCAACTTCAATAATAATTTTCTTACGGCATTTCTCCTCAAGCTCTTCTGCCGATAATTCCTCTATCAGCTTTCCACCTTCAATGATTCCATATCTTGTAGCAATACGGCCAAGCTCATCTAAGAGATGACTCGAGATTAAAAATGTAATTCCATTTTCCTGATTTAATTTCAATATCATATCTCGAATATTTTTGATTCCCTCCGGATCTAATCCGTTGATTGGCTCATCCAGCACCAAAAATTCAGGCTTTCCTAAAAGTGCGATTGCAATTGCAAGTCTCTGCTTCATTCCAAGGGAATATGTCTTCACCTTGCGATTTGCAGCTTCTGTAAGTTCAACATAATCAAGCACTTGAGCAACCTCAGTCTTATCAGCACCAAATGCTGTTGCAAATAACTCAAGATTTTTCTTAGCTGAAAAATTATCATAGAACGCCGGATTCTCAATAAGAGCTCCTACCTTTTTTCTTGCCTTATTAATGTTTTCCCCACCAAAAAAAGAAATTTCCCCGGATGTAGCATTTGCCATTCCAAGGCATGTTCTCATAAAAGTTGTTTTACCTGCCCCATTTCTACCAATGAGACCATATATATCACCTTTTTGTATTGTCATATCAATACTGTCGATGATAACTCTTTTGCCATATTTCTTTGTAAGAGCTGATGTCTTTAAAGTAATTTGACTCATAACAATCCTCCTGTTCTTAACTGTTTATGTGTTATATATACACCAATAACACATTTGTGTCAAGCTTTTCCCTAAAAAAGTTTTAGTGTCCTCATTGCTTTATAAATACCGTCGTCGACCAAATCATCTGTCACCATATCTGCTGCATCCTTTGCTACCTGCTGGGAATTTCCCATGGCAACTCCTACTCCCACGAAATTTAGCATCTCAACATCATTTGCTCCATCTCCAAAGCCTATTGTGTCTTCCTTTTTTACTCCTAATGCCTGCATTACCACTTCTATTCCCTTAGCTTTATTGATGTCTGACATTATTATTTCACCACTATATGGGTCTGGAACTTTATAGCTGGCCGGCATCACCCGAAGGCTGCCGCCTATCATATCCTGTATCTCATCTGCCTCGAAGGGACTGTTGCAGTAGATTACACTTTCCACGTCGCTATGTCTTCTTGCCATAGTATCCAAATCTTCTTCATATGTGATATCTGAAAAAGCAGGATTGTCCTGAATCAAATCAATATTCATCTGATTTTTAAAGATATCTACAAATTTTTGCCCCCAGCTTTCTTTCGTAAAAGAGCCATCCTTGTACTGAAAAATCATGGCTGTATCCGGGCGGGCAAGTTTTTCTACAACAAGGTCCATCAGCTTTTCACCGAACATTCTGTGATACAGTACTTTTCCCTGATATTCAACATATGCACCACCTGCTGCAACAATTCCATCAAATCCATAATCAAGTAGAAATGGATAAATCTGGTTGTAGCTTCTTCCTGTGCACAAAAATGCCTTGTGCCCATTTGCCCTTGCTTTGTCTAGTGCCTCTATTGTAGATGCAATCATTTCTGTTGCACCAAAATCCACAAGTGTTCCATCTATATCAAAAAATAACAATTTGCTCATTTTCCAGTCTCCTTATGATTTTTATTCAGCTCTTTTAGTCTTCTTCATCCAGCGAAAGCGAAGATGCTCTGACTATTGCATCTGTTCCGAACTTGTCCTTGATATGGTCCATCGCCTTATCAAGCTTTTCTAATTTATCATAATCTGTATTGTCAAAAAGACTCATCTGACGACCACTGTCTTCTGAGGCAACCTTGGTGGATACGCCAAGCAAACGAATTGGCGTCCCATCCCATTTTTCGTCAAACAATTTGCAAACGTAACGGTAAATCTCGCTGGAAATATTCGTTGCTGCGGGAAGTCCGCACTGATGGGATGCTTTTGTCAAGTCACTGTACTTAATCTGTACTGTTACCGTATCGGCTTTTGTTGCGTCTTTTCTAAGTCTCTGACACACCTTATCTGTAAGCTTTAAAAGTACATTTTTTGCAGTCTGAGGCTCTGTAACATCGAAAGAGAGCGTCGTGGAATGACCATATCCCTTATTGTCAGGTCTTTCAGTTTCTACCGGCGAATCGTCTATTCCGTTTGCAAAATCCCATAGAACTGTTCCATGCTTTTTTAATATCTGTTCTATTATTGATTTATCGGTGTTGGCTAGCTCTCCTATTGTATTTATTCCCATTCCTCTTAGTTTACTAACCGTGGATTTTCCCGCAAAAAACAAATCCCCCACCGGAAGTGGCCACATTTTGGTCTTTATCTCTGATGGAAAAAGAGTATGGGTTTTGTCTGGTTTTGTAAAATCGCTTGCCATTTTTGCAAGAAGCTTATTCGAAGAAATTCCAACATTTACTGTAAATCCCAGTTCATCCCTTATCTGGTTCCTGATTCTATCTGCAGCTTCCTGTGGTTCTCCAAAAAGTAGTCTGGTTCCTGTCATATCCACAAAAGCCTCGTCAATTGAATACTGTTCAATAACATCTGAGTACTGTCTTAGTATTTCCATAAACGCTTTGGATTTTTCCCTGTAAATTTCATGTCGCGGTTTTACAAGAACAAGCTCCGGATATTTTCTAAGCGCATTTACCACCGGCTCTCCTGTTGTGATTTTATACTTTTTTGCTGGAACTGATTTTGCCAAAATAACACCATGTCTGGTCTCTATATCTCCGCCCACCGCAGACGGAATAAGGCGCAGATCAACATCTGCGCCATTCTCTAATCTATCAACTGCCTCCCAGGACAGAAATGCACTATTTACATCAATATGAAAAATCACTCTATCCATCATTGCTCTTCTACACTAATTACATTTCTATGTTCATGAATTTATCCCACTCACACACATCACTTTCCGCTGTAACTGTGATGACATAAGTTCTCTCATCATTTGCATCAATAATAAAGTTGTAAGTGTCGTCATTTTTATCAATAAGATAAACACTTGCATCTATGAACTGGTCAAATACGTCCTTGTATTCCTCCTCTTCAACTTTTTCATCTTCTGTATCTGAAAGATAGTTTCCATCTGCATCGTATGTCTTGAAACCTTCTCTTACAAAATCAACAATTGACGCATTTTTCAGAGAAAAAATAAGACCATTGGTTCTCATATCCCTTATATCTTTATTTTTAGAATTCTCCGAACGGATAATTACGTTATCAAGTCCAAGTTTAAAAGTTGATAAACTTGCCTCAACATCATTTATATGTGTATCTGCAAAATTAAAATTCTCGAATTCATCAAATGTCTTGTATTTCATAGTTTTTCCCCTTTTTATTATGTTTTCTGCTAAAAATTAAAGTCTTGTTGTCCAGGCTGATGCATCCCATATGTCCGTTGCAAGGCCTTCATAAAACTCCGGTTCATGACATACCATAAGTATGCTTCCCTTGTATTCACAAAGCGCGCGTTTTAACTCGTCTTTTGCATCCACATCCAGATGGTTTGTAGGCTCATCCAAAAGCAAAATATTTGTCTCTCTATTTATAAGCTTACAAAGTCTGACTTTTGCCTGCTCTCCTCCACTTAGAACTCTGACTAAGCTTTCTATATGTTTTGTCATAAGTCCACATTTTGCCAATGCACTCCTGACCTCATACTGTGAAAACGATGGAAATTCTGACCAGATTTCTTCAATACATGTGGTAGATACTGACTGGTCCATCTCCTGCTCAAAATACCCAATCTCAAGATAATCTCCAAGCTCCACCTGACCACTAAGCGGCTTTATGAGACCTAAAATGCTCTTAAGCAAAGTGGTCTTTCCAATTCCGTTGGAACCAGTGATAACTATTTTCTGACCTCTTTCCATCTCAAGATTAAGCGGTGACGACAATGCCTCGTCATATCCGATAACCAAGTCCTTTGTCTGGAAAATATATCTGCCTGGAGTTCTTGCTTCCCTGAAGTTAAATTCTGGTTTTGGTTTTTCCCTGTCAAGTTCAATAACATCCATCTTGTCTAATTTTTTCTGACGAGACATAGCCATATTTCGGGTAGCAACTCTTGCTTTATTTCTGGCAACAAAATCCTTTAGGTCCTTTATCTCCTGCTGCTGTTTATTGTATGCAGCCTCAAGCTGAGCTTTTTTCATCTCATAGACTTCCATGAATTTATCATAATCACCGACATATCTGTTCAACTGTCTGTTGTCCATATGATAAATGAGATTTACCACGCTATTTAAAAATGGTACATCATGCGATATTAGAATAAACGCATTCTCATAATCATTGAGATATCTCTTAAGCCACTCGATATGCTCCACATCAAGATAGTTTGTAGGCTCGTCCAAAAGTAAGATGTCTGGCTTTTCTAGGAGAAGCTTAGCAAGAAGCACCTTGGTTCTTTGGCCTCCACTTAAGTCAGTTACGTCTTTATCAAGCCCTAAGTCACTAAGTCCAAGAGCCCTTGCAACCTCTTCCACTTTTGAATCTATCATATAAAAATCATGCATGGTCAGAAAATCCTGATATGTACCGGCCTCCGCCATCATCTCATCCATTTCCTCTGGAGAAGCCTCTCCTAACTTCTCGTATATTTCATTCATTTGCTTTTCCATATCAAAAAGAAAATCAAATGCTGATTTTAGAACAGACTCGATTGTCATTCCTTTTTCAAGTGCTGTATGCTGGTCAAGATATCCCACTCTCACATTTTTCGCCCATTCAATCTTGCCTTCATCCGGCATGAGCTTTCCTGTGATGATATTCATAAATGTGGATTTTCCTTCACCGTTGGCACCTATTAATCCGATGTGTTCCCCTTTTAATAATCTAAATGACACATCTTCAAAAATAGCTCTGTCCCCAAAGCCATGACTTAATTTTTCTACATTTAAAATACTCATGGGGCTATTTTATCAAAATACTTTTGTTTTCTCAACACTATTTGTTGGGGTTATTTAGTTTTTATAATGCGACGGACACTCCCGCAGAGTTATACGCCAAGTGGGGCGGAGAGTATACTCATGTTTCCTTTATCTAGTACGAGTAAATGCCATTATCAGTTACGTTTATTATGTCACGAGAAATCCAAAACGCGCTACGCTTGAACGAGGATTTCTCGGACACACTTTAACTGATAATCGGCATGTAACTCGTACACGATACGTTAAAAATCGTCTACTCTCCGCCCCACTTGGCGTATAACTCTGCGGGAGTATCCTGACTTACAATAACAAAATAAGGAGCCTTTCGGCTCCTAAAACAATAGTTTGATTTGTGAGAGGTCTGATACTTTGGCATAAAGAAGCTTTTTTAGTTCCTCGTCTGGTTCGGTCTGGTCTGGAACCATTACTACTTTACAGCCTGCTCGATACGCACTAAGTACTCCATTTGGCGAATCCTCTACTGCAATACATTCCTCTGGTTTTAGGCCGATCTGCTCACAGGCATAAGAATATGTATCCGGTGCCGGTTTGCCGTGCTCTACCATATTTGAGCATATGATTTTGTCAAAATATTCAAATAGCCCTATTTTCTTCAAATAACGCTCTGCTCTTTCTGTATCGTTTGCTGTAGCTATTGCCCTTTCTACATTCTTTTCTTTTAGGAAGTTTAATATCTCCTTTGCTCCTGGTTTTAACTCTATTCCATTTTTAGCAAGACATTCTTCCATTAACTCTTTTCGATAATTTACTATCTGTTCATAGTTTACTGCTTCTCCAAACTGCTCCTTGAGATACTGCGCTGCATAAGGTCTTCCTAATGAACGCATGGAAAGTGCCTGCTCATCACTCATCTCAAATCCAAAATTCCGTAGAGCCTTCGGCCAGTAAATTCTATAATATTTTTCTGTATCGATAAGCGTTCCGTCCATGTCAAAAATTACTGCTTTAATCATGTTTTACTCCTATCCCAATTCATTTTAAGCTTCTCCGGTAAGTGTCACGACTGTCATGTCATGATGCATTGCCTCTATTACTGGTCCAAAAACGTCCTTCGTCTTCAGCCTTAAACTTGATGTGTTCACACAAGGATGGCATCCCACCCATTCTCCTTTTAGCACATCCTCATCCACCAAAAGCCTTACCGCATTGTCATGGTCATTCATTAGTCCCATAACGCTAACTGAACCTGGTTCAATATCAAGATATTTTACCATATCTTCTGCGCTTGCGAAGGATAATCTTGCACTACCAATCTGATGCGAAAGTTCCTTTGTCTTGAAGGTTTTATCCCCTGGTATCATAAGCAAATAGTATGCAGTTTTTTGCCTGTTACATAAAAACAGATTTTTACAGATGGTTGCGCCAAGAGTCTTGTCTATCTCCTCACAAACCTCCATGGTAAAAGCTGCCTCGTGATCTATCCGCTGGTATTTTACCCCAAGCTTGTCCAAAAAATCATAGGTTCGTATCTCTTTTTCAAGTCTGCCGGCTGTATCTGCCGGTCTTCCGTCCTGTAATTGCATCTCTTACTCCTTTGTTGTGGCTTAAATATCGTGGTGCTCTCTAATGTATGATAGCAGTCCCTTGCATCCACTCATTACATCCTTAAATGTGGTGTCAAAGTCTCCTGTGTACCATGGGTCCGCTACATCTCTTGCTGTTTTTAGCTTGTGATCCCTGTCATAATCTGCAAAGGATAACATTTTGTATATTTTCCTATCCGGATCATTATTTAACATTCTATTTAGATTTTTTATATTCCACTGATCCATTCCTATTACATAATCAAAGTTCTCGTAATCCTCAAACGTTATCTGCTTTGCCCTATGAGGAACTAGTGGAATTCCATTTTGTTTTAAAACATTTACAGTTCCACGATGTGGCGGATTTCCGATTTCCTCCCTGCTAGTCGCAAAACTGTCAATTTCAAATTTATCGTCTACGCCTATCTCATTGACCAAATATGTGAAAACACTCTCAGCAAGTGTTGACCTACAAATATTTCCATGACAGCAAAAAGCTACTCGTATCATTTCACATTCTCCTTTTATCTCGTTTTCCAAAGTCCCAAACAATATGTTTCAAATGCTATTCGTTGCTGCAACAGGTCAGATTGTTTTTCTACAAGGGATGAAATTGTCTTCTCCTCTTTTGAAAGGGATTTCATCTGCTCAAGAGACTGATACATGCTCTCATATTGGGCAATCTGTCGCTTGTATTCCGCACGCGTTGCAGAATCCAGTTCTGCCGTTTCAAAAGCTAGGAGGGTTTGGGTGTGAATTTGGGTTAGTTCTTGTTGTTGGTTATCTAGATTTGTGGATGACATATGTGTTCTCCTTTAAGTTTTTGGGTTTTGTGTGGGGGAAATGGGCAGATGTTGCCGTGGCAGATGAAAAGCACTTTAATCATAGTTATCAATCTCCTTGTTTTGCCCGGAAATGCCCTGATTTGCGGATATTTCTGGGATTATGGTTAAATTGTTGTTTGGTTGTTAGATAGGCAAATTATAGCATAATTTTGCAAGTTGTGACTACCTATTAGTAGTAGAAATAGTAGTAAAAGGGAACTTCTTACTACTAAGGATTTTTCTGCTTTAACAATGAAATTATCATTCTTCCCCTTGTTTTAGTCAACAAACATATTAGTTCGATGATTTCTTCAATATTGTCTATATTTGTAGTCTTTTCTCCATAACTAATCACTTCACACGTTTTACTTTTATCTCTTAATATATTCTCCCAATTTTCAACCCATTTTTCAAATTCATTTGCATTAACATCCTCTATTTGCCGCCCCCTAAGATTTGACTTAAAATCTTCCAATACATCTTTAATATACAAATGCTGTGCCGTTTTTATTATATAGTCTCTAAAAGTTGGATATAAATCACAAGAGTAATCATCCCAGTGTTCTTTACAATAACTTAATAAGAAATCCCATCTCTCATTTTTATTATTATGGACAAATTGAAGATGTCGTAAACCTTTACTATGAGCATTGGGTATCGGTGCAAAATTCCCAATCGTGTATTTAAGTTCTTCCCATTTAAAAAGATTACTAGCATCCACTCTCTTTGCGATGCTTCCTAGTCTATAAAAATCACGTTTTGAAGCCTTAGGATTATTCATTATATCAAAAGACACTTTTGTTTCACCAATCCTAATTGTAGGTAAAAAAATGCTGTTTACTTTACTTTTATCTATTTCTAGCAATCTCATAAAAATCATTTTAGATAAAATTGAAGTTTCAACATCATGATTATTTGAAAACTCAAAATCAAAATTATACTTATAATCTTCCTGTTCTATATATTCTTCAACCACTCTTTCCAAGCATCCCAAGATACATTCTTCATCTATGTATGATTTTCGCATACCCGCCTCCTATATTCGAAAAAAATCACTATTTAAATCTTCACCTGAATATGAATTACTCCATATATGTTGATTTTTTTCATAGGCATCTTTCACCATCGCGAAAGTACGTATATCTCTATATTCATATCGTTCCGTTAATTCATATAATAATATTCTCGATAAATTTGTAATGTTATATACAACTTTATTATAAGAAAACAAAATTGGCTCGTACTCTGGCAAAATTTGTGCTGTATCCATACCCAAAAATGCTTTCTGTAAAATCATAAGCATTACCAATAACTCTTTCTTATTATTTTTTTTTAGTTCAGAATAATTGTGCATAGAAAACTGAGAGTATGTATATTTTTGTGTACGCTTTAAAATTCTCACAATTCTCTTTAAAACATTTTCTGTGTTACACTTATACTCATCCCAAACCATATACGCAGCTAACACTTTATTATACACACCTTTATGAGCCTTAACATGTCTCTTTTGTTCTGTTACCAAATCCTTTATCGAAATCTGTAGATGTGGAAATATTGCTATATCAAGCATGTGTCTTTTCAAAAAACGCTTCTTGAAAATGCCATATTTCTTAAATGTTGTTACAGAGTCAGCCAAACTGTCAAACTCTGACATATCCAGTTCCATAATTCCTTGATAGGCATTTATGGCTTTTTCCATTTTATAATCGATTTCCTTAATAATGGTTTTTAATTCATCTTCTATGTATTCTTTACAACTTTCAGCTTCTAATCCGTTGAATTTCTCCGTTAAATACTTCTCTAATTTACTTTTTGCCTCATAGCTCCCACCAAACTTTTTATTATCAATTTCAGCCTTCCAAACCCTTCTAGCAGCCTTTGGAATTGTTTTCAAATAATCATACGCTGTTTTTTTCACTTCTAGCTGGAATTCATTATCATAATATTCTATATAATAAGCTCTTGCCAATTTAGCATAATCCGTATTTTCAAAGTATCTACAAAATGGAATTTCTGAATAAGTCTTACAAAATTCATTTATATGTTCTATTGCATTGTGCAACACCTTTTCTCGTTCACAATAATAATCTTGAACATAAAAAAACAGTGCAACAAGCGCACTTCCTAATACGCCGGATGTAACAACCTCTATAAAAGATTGCATTTTCACAACGCTTGTGTTGGTATGAATATGCAGTATTTCCTCAATCCTATTTCCTACACGAAGCAATTCTTCTTTATCTGCAAAGTGAACATATGCTAATACCAAAAGCATAATGATACTTACACTTATAGCTAATTCTATATTTCTCTTCTTTATCTTCATGTCATTCTCCACTTTCTCTCTTTCAGTCTTTTTATTATATCGTCACCTTCATCATATTTCCATAGAAAAAACGCCCCAGAATAACCGGAGCGTTTCTGCTGCGTAGCAATGCTACACCACTTTAAACATTTTCTGCGATACCGCTTTGGCATCATTCTTCTTTTCAATCTCTGCCTGTGCCTTCCGGAACTCTTCCATTCGCTTGAGTTCTTCCTCAGCATCATCGAATCCTATATGCGTGTACACATTCATTGTGACTGAAATATCTGAATGTCCCATGAGGTACTGCAGTGTCTTAGGATTCATTCCTGATTTCGCCATATTCGAGCAATAGGTGTGTCGGCACACATGAGGAGTGATATTCGGCATCTGTACCCGGTAAATATCATTGTACCTGCCGACCATATGATTGAATCGGTGCTGCCAATGCATTGCCACAAGTGGCATATCGTTTTCATCGTAGAACAGGAATCCACTATAGCCATCAATAACCTTCTCAACCTTGGGTGGCACTCTGTCCTCAATGATTGCCTGAAACATCTGCGCCACATCCTCTGTAATGGGAAGTTTCCTCGTTCCGGCATCCGTTTTTGTAGTTTCAATGATATACCTCATATCCGATGTTCTTTGTAGCTGATGGTCGATATTAACTATTCTCTTTTCCAAATCAATGTCTTTCAGTGTCAGACCGCAGAATTCAGATATTCGCATTCCTGTATGAAAGAGGATGTAGACCACTTCATAATATTTGCAGTATACCACATCATCATGCACAAACTTTAAGAACTTTCTCATCTGGTCTTTGCTTATTGCCTCTCTTGTTACCGAGTCATTTACCACAACTCCGGCAAGCTGAAATCCAAATGGATTCTTTACAATAATATCGTCATCCACCGCCATCTGAAAGGCAGGTCTAAGCACTCCCCGTATGGTGTGGATAGAGCTGTAGCTTTTTCCATCTTCCTGTTGTAGTTTGATAAGGAACAGCTTTGCATCTGATGTTTTCACACTTCGGATTGTTTTCTTGCCGAAAGGCTCTTTGGCAAGAACCCTCTGCACTGTGACATACCCCTGTTTCGTGCTTTGCCTTACTCCCGTCTTGGTTTTGAGGTATCGGTCTACAAGTTCACATACCGTCATTTGACCATCTGCCATATTTGGGAGTGTTTCAATTTCAGAATTAACCTGCTTTTCAAGTTCCCGAAGTGACAAGCACGGCTTTTTGCCCTTTGGCAATTTATCCGTTGGCTCTAACTTCCAACTGTACACAAAATGTGGCTTGCCATCAATATGATATTTATATTGGTATTTTCCATCTGCTCTGACGCTCTCTCCCGGACGAAGAACTCTTCGTTTGGAGTCGCGTCTTGTCTGTCCCCTTCCTGATTTTGCCATTATACCTGCCTCCTTAACTCTGGATGGTGCAGTAAATACTTTTCAAAGGCTACACGGATAATCAATTTGCGTTCTCCGTAATATGCTAAGAAATCTTCTCCATCCGTATTTTTCAATAAATCATAGAACTTTCTTCGGCTCAAGACAAAATATTCAATCGCCTCCGATGGGTTCAAGATATCCTTTTCTCCTAAGTTTGGCTTTGCCATAACATCACATTCCTTTCTGCCAAAAGTGGCTGTTTTCAAGGGTTTATTGGGTTCATCGTATATTCCCTCTACACCCCTGAAATAGCAACTACTTTCGGCAGATAAAAGGAACTATATTTCTGAAGAATTTAGAATGAATTCTTCAAACTTTGGTTTTACAATTAGGTATCTGTTTCCGCTATACACCGAAAACACACCAAGGTTATCCTCTGCAAGCCTACGCAGCTTTTTTGTACCTATATTGTAGTAAGGTGCTGCCTCTTTGATAGTGAGCATAAACTTCTCACCAACAGGCAACGCACTATCATTTTTCTCTGTTTCAACCATATGCATTATGCTCACCTCCCTGCCGGAACGGATATCTCCGCCCCGACTAATGATATTTGTATTGGTTATGAAATCTGCATAACCTTGATTGCTTCTCTGTTCACAAGTTTACCGTCAATATACTCCATCGCAAGGTAGCCCGTCTGGTCATAAAGTTCGAACTTCTCCTTAAGCGCTCTGACAGCCAAAGGTCTGCGATTGAGAATCCAGTAGTAACTAAAATCACCAAAAGCAATAACCTTCTTGCCTGTTGCAATGCTAGGCATAAACTCTGAAATGTACACAGGCTTACCGAGAATGGTATCCATATTCTCCTGCCATAAATAATTGCCGTCCTTATCTTTAAGCTTACGGATTGCAAGTGCTGTCTCGTCATTCATAAGCCATACTCCATGCTTACGATGTTTTGCCTTTACTGACATATAAAGATTAATGACATCATCGAAAGTAACGTCAGTTGTGGTAACTCCTGTCTCAGCACCCAATGTGTCATTCAAAATACCCACAGGCTGACCTTCTCCCATTCCATTAATGAAGAGATTTTCTTCTACTCTGCCAAAGACCTTTGCAAATCGTTTTGGAAGGTGTTTCTTGATATCAAACGCATTATCAGTAACAAATGCATTCGCTACTTTTACGAGTGACACCACCTTATGAGCCTCTGTCTTAATTCTTGTAAAATCATCTGCCAGATCCGATACATTGATATATTCTCCTTCCGGCACACACGCGGCCACATCGTCTGACGCATACGCAAGCACGGTATTGTTGGATGAAGATACATTGATACTTGTTGCAAACTGACGGAAGATACTCTCTTTTTCAAGTTCAGCCATATACTTACGATTACTATCGTAAGGAAGAGTAAACATATCTGTTGCTGTTCTGCCACCCTTAAGTTTCTCAAAGTCTGCCGGCTTACCCCTCATTGCCTTGTTCCAAAATTCTGTATCATAATCCTTGCCACTGTTTGTGATTTCATCAATACCCATTACTGTTCCCTCCTGTGATGAATTGTTGTTTGAAATTGATTCTGTAACCATAGTTAAAATCTCCTTTCTCTACTCTTGAGCAACAATTCCATTGCATCCTCGTAGGGTGTTGCTCCTTCAAAATTTACTGTACAATTGGCCTTTACAATCTCATAAATCAAAGACCATTGCTGCGTTGCCTGTTTCATGTAACTCTGGCTCATACTGACATACGGAGATGTGATAGCCTGTCCTGTTGTAGGGTGTTTTGCCAAAAAACCATACTCCGAAATTGCCTCTTCACACTGAATCCAACGTGCAAAACTCATCGCATATTCCTCCACAATTGCAGGTACGAATAAGTAGTCACACTTGCATTCAATAAGCCATCCCCAGGTATTGTTATAGATTTCCTCGGCATATAATGGCTTGCCGTTTTTTTGTTTTGCTTTGATGTAATCATTTGGCTTTGGAATACTGTTAATCACGGTGATAAAATGTACAAAAATCACGCTCAAAAAATGTACAATCAACCTCCAATAAACTAATATCAGTTTGATGGAGGAATAAGAATGATTGGAGATAAATGGTTGAGTATAAGAAACGACAGAAAAAAAGGAATGAGTTATTCCGAAATAGGCAGGAAATATAACATCGATCGCCGTACCGCAAAGAAGTACTGCGAAAGCAATGTTAAACCCGATTACAAGTACACTAATCCAAGGAAACGAAAAATAGATGCTTATTCATCATATATTGATGAACTGCTTGCAGATGCACCTTATTCAGCGGTCAGGATACATGAACTTGTAGAAGAACACTTTCATACAAAAATCGGTTATACAACCATTCAAGAGTATGGTAAAAAGACCAAACATAACTATAATCATCAGGCCACTGTACGATTTGAAACAATGCCAGGATTACAAGGTCAGGTAGACTGGGGATTCTTTGAAAACTACACAGTTACAGATGCAAATGGTGATGAAAAGAAACTGTATTGTTTTCTCATGATTCTTGGATACTCCCGAATGAGATATATCGAATTCGTAACTGACATGAGTACACAGACTCTTATCAGATGTCACCTTAATGCTTTTGATTACTTTGGAGGGTATCCAGAAGAAATACTTTATGACAACATGAAACAGGTCGTTGTTAAAAGACTGCTGAAGCAGAAAGATTCAACATTGAACAAAACATTTGAAGACTTTGCAGGTTTCTTCAATTTCAAACCTGTTTTATGCAGACCATACAGAGGACAGACAAAAGGAAAAATTGAACGCACAGTAAGATATGTCCGCGAGAATTTTATGGTCGGAATAAAATACAAAAACCTGGAGGATTTAAATAGACAGGCATATGCATGGTGTGAAAAAGTAAATAATAAGGTTCATTCCACAACAAATGAAATACCTAAAATACGATTACTAGAGGAGCATTTAACAAAGGTTACAAGACCATATTTTATTGATATTAACACGATAAGGAAAGTCGAAAAAGACTGTCTGTTCTCATATAAAGGTAACAAATACTCCGTTCCACCCAAATACATATATCGCCATGTTATAGTAGCTGGATTCGATAATCTTCTTCAAGTTTACTGTGATGGCGAAAAAATAGCCACTCATCCGATAGCCAAAGGAAAAAATATGGCAGTAATTAGCAAATATCATTACGATTCGATATCTCACTCACAGCATGACAGAGATCATAATTCAATATTTGATGATGCTAATTATGACGAAAAACTAAGCAATGTAAATCTGGAGGTATATAACTATGACTGAAAATGTAATGGTAAGAATAAAACAGAATCTCGCTATTCTGGGGTTAAGAAATACACATGAAAATATTGATGAATACCTGGGGAATGCCATTGATAACAAGATATCTATTACGGAGTTTCTTGATCTCATATTTGAAAGAGAGGCTAAGGCTAAAGTAAACAGATCCGTAGAAAATCAGATAAAAATGGCCGGTTTCCCGGCAAGAAAGACTTTTGAATTATACGATTTTGATTTTCAGCCGAATCTTGATACAGATATGATAGATGACCTTAGAACATTAAGATTTATAGGAAATAACGAAAACATCATCTTCCTTGGAACTCCGGGTGTTGGGAAAACACACCTTGCCATAGCATTAGGAATAAGTGCTATTGAAAACAAATATTCAACATACTTTATAAGTTGTCATCAGCTTATTCAAAATCTTTTGAAGGCAAACCATGAAAATAGGCTGGATGAAAGATTAAAGCAATACGCAAAATATAAGGTTTTAATCATTGATGAAATAGGCTATCTTCCGACAAGTTTGGAAGGTGCGAATCTGTTTTTTCAACTGATAGCAAAAAGATACGAAAAACATTCAACGATATTTACAACAAATAAGAACTTTGGAGAATGGCAGGATATATTTCAGGATAATACGATATCGGCTGCAATACTTGATAGAATTCTTCATCATTCTAAGGTTGTAAAGATAGTTGGTGAAAGTTATCGCCTAAAGGAAAGAGGTGATTTACTCGCAAAAAAACATCAGTAATATCTGTACATTTTTTCGGCGTGAAAAATGTACAAAATTTAAACGTGATTGACAGTATCTTCATTTTCTTTTACCTCATACTTTTTCTATAATGAAGTGGAGCTATTCCATAAGCTTTCTTAAAAGAACGAATAAAATAACTAACATTGTAAAATCCCGATTGCATTGCAATATCCGTCACGTTATCATCTGTT
>JBGVHH010000015.1:0-3792 GCA_045122195.1 Agathobacter sp. | reverse complement strand
GAACTTGAACAGTTAGCTCCATGGAGCGAAGCTGCTCGAAAACAATGTGAAAATAATGTGGAGTGAAATGCTCCAAATGTCTGGCATCCTTAGGGATGCCATTTCTAATATCCCTACGGGGGATTATTTAGCGCTTACGTTGATATTGATGTATTTTTGGATAATGAATTAAGTGATTTAACACTGCAGGTTGAATTGCTGCATAATGGTAAAGTTACCATTGAAGATTTACATGTATTATAATTTAGGGCGGAAAAAGATGTTTCTTTGGAATTATATTTTTCAAAGCACCACGAAACACTTATTGGCAACTTAATAAATGATATTATTGAAAATGGTGAAACAAGAGATAACCTACATGAACTTATTAATCAAGTGTTTAATGAGAATTGTTATTCCTTGTTGATGACATTGGCTGGAGAAGCTTCTTTAGGAGACACTCAGATTTCATATAAGTTATGAAAAAAATAGATGTAACGCATGTGGTTTGTGGTAAATTAAAATAATAGACACATTGGGATAATGGAAATTTCTCAGAAGATTGTTATCCAAAATTAGATGGAGAGTGTCCTTACGGCGAAACAATAAAATAAGCAAAATCTAATTTGTCAGGAGCTAAATTCAGATTTTGCAGGGAAAAACATATTTCCGTGATAAGGAAGGAAAAACATCATGACTATTGAAGAAATGTTTTACTATTTTGATGATAAATATGGTGACGAATTCAACTGGGGAATAATTTCTCATAGAGCAAGTTATTTTGCGGAAGAATTAAAAAAAGAAGTTGGTGATAATGATCCAATATTTCAAAAGGATATAACTGCCGTGGCTCGGAGCTATTCAGCGGATGATGTTCTGTTTTTGGTGGACAATCAGAAAGACACTTACCGTATATATCATTTGACATATAGTCATAAAGAAGATAAATTTCTTAGATTTGTAGAGTTGGAAAATATTGAAAAAGTAAAAGAGTTTTTGGAAAGTCAATTCATTGATGAGTATTTGTAATAATACTTATAGAATTCCAGTTTTCTACACGCTTAAAGGGAGACGTGCAAGGTGGAAAAAGAAGTAAAAACAACATTGCGGAATATTCAAAAAACGATTATGAAAAAGAATAAGAATTTGTCAAAATTGTAGTTTCTTAGTTAACTATGCAGATACTGAATAGTTACGAAATATTTAAGGTTAGGAGAATCGGTTTATGAAAAAAGAATTGAGTGCAAAAGAAAAACTTATTATAGGGATAATAGCACTTGTAATATCGGGAATGTTAACAGCATATTTGTTGGTTGAACATCATAAAGATTGGATAATGCTTATTGCAATAATTATTTTTGCTATATTATTTTTGAGATGTTTTTCTTGTGAAGAAATAGAACGAACTATTTATAATAAATTATCAAATAGTATAAATCTCGTTTCTGTTTTTTTAGTATTTATTGCAGTGGCGCTGTTACCTGAATCTGCAGGAGAAATGGTTCCTAAATCTTTCCAAGGAGTGATATATTTCGTATCATTTATATTCTGGTTTGTAGGGCTATACTTTCAGGAGATTAAGGCAAAATACAAAAGATAGCATTAAACAATTAGTGTCGGATACTCGAAAAATAATAAATATTATGAAATAATATTAAGTCCCTAATTAATGCTCGATGGGAGGGTAAAATGAAAAAAGAGACGATGGATATTTTATCAACAGCAATTTCTGATGTTGGATATTGGAGATGGTAGGATACTACTAGTGACATTGCTCAGATTGAATTTGGTGGGGGAGAATTATTTGATGTTTCAAAGACTGGCGTTTACTGCCTGAAATAAGCAAGCGGGCATTAGGCCGTAAAATTTATGGGGAAAATCCACAAAAGAGAGAAAGTTTACAGCCTGAAATATTTTTTACCAAGCCAAGCAGTAATGGAACATAAATACCTTGTTTTGCTGTGAGGAAAGATATATGGAACATGATATAAATTTAAATATACATTATAGTGCACCAGATGATATCTGGGAAAAAATAGGTGAGGTATATGCTTCAATGCCATATTGGAGCGGAAATGAAAATGGACCGCACTGGGAGGGAAATGATATAGATATCTGGGCATCAGTATAACCAAGTGGAATACAGATTGCTGGAACTATGCCTAATGATATTTGGGAAGAATGGTATTCTTTATTAAAATTGAAATTAACCGATGTGCTTGGTTATGAAATTGGCGAGCCAGAAGACGGGTTTGAGTTTAAGCATTTTTAACAATAAATATAAAGATGATTGAATTCATATCTTTACTCTGATGGAAGTACTAGTTATGCGTGAAATAACAATTGATTTATAAATATTTACCTGCAAAAGGTAGGTAACTTCCAATTTTGGGGATGACATGTTCTTTTGATTGTAAATCATTTTCAAGGTATATTTTGGAGACATAAAATTTAGAATGTTTATTTACAGCATAATTTTGATAGGGATATGATTGCGTGATACAGATTAAACCAGTATCAGATTTGAGAAACAAATTTACGGAAATTGAAAATATTGTTAAAACAGGATAACCAGTTAATTTAACTAAGAATGGTATAGAAGGGGATTCACAAAGATGTGATTGTTGCGGAAAAATGACTAATATATGGTAAGAAGTCTCATTCTATACATCAAAAAATGATATGGATTGTATTTGTCCTATGTGTATTAGTGATGGTAATTGGAACTATGAATGAACTATCTTTCAGAATAATGGGTTTGCATATTAAAATTGAAAAAAATAAAATTTTATCTAATAAATTGAAAGTATTAGCCGGAGCTTCTTTGTTTTTCTCCTTTTGCTATTGTATGTGAAGTTATTGATTATATTTTGCATAACTATCAGATGTACGAATATATGATTCCAGCGTTAGAACATCTTTTTCGGATGCCTCATACAGACGACTTAGAAAAATACTTAATTGATTATGTGGTTGAAGTTGAAGATGACCATCCAGATGTTGGAATGTATATAATGCAGAATTTATGGTAAGTGTAGCTACCAAAAGGAAGAATGTGAATAATTAGGAGATTATAAAATAATGGCACGAGATTTGAGTTTTTGGAAATATAAGAAGAATGTGGTTGCGGATGATGCAGAAGTATATGCTAAACTTTCCGAAGGTAATTTGTTAAAATCAGTTGATTCATTGCCAGTTGATGAGATATATGATGAGATAAATACAGTTTATAGCGGATGGAATTGGAAAAATAAATATAATTTACAAATTGGTGAGCAAATGATAGAAATATTTATGACAGAACAATTTGTTAGATTTGATTGTTACAACGTTACATTTGATGAAATGAATAAAATAATCGATATAATGAGTAAGTATGAATGTCCATTATATGATTCCACCATTTCAACAAGGTTTGAGTTATAAAGAGTCTTTATTGTACCAACAACTTCACTCTTTAGTCCATTAATCCTGATCAATTATTTCACTAGAAGAGAGTTTGGAGTACCAGATTTTATTGTTCATGTGCTATAATAAAGGTGGTATGTAAAACATAATTTGTTTTATTAATAGAAAGGAATCTGTATGGGTACTTATTTTAATCCAAATAATGAAAGCTTCACAAAAGATAAAAAAAGTGAAATATATATAGATAAAACAGGATTGCTGGAATGTAAGCGCTAAATAATCCCCCGTAGGGATATTAGAAATGGCATCCCTAAGGATGCCAGACATTTGGAGCATTTCACTCCACATTATTTTCACATTGTTTTCGAGCAGCTTCGCTCCATGGAGCTAACTGTTCAAGTTCAT
>JBGVHH010000014.1:0-2770 GCA_045122195.1 Agathobacter sp. | reverse complement strand
TTGTTTCGGTATTGTGAAAACCAGAAAGATTTGAGGGGTACATAAGATACTTTGCAGAAGAAGTAAGAGCTTCTTGAAAGGTAGTTGTATTGTTTATATAATTCATGGCATGGATCTTCATTTTGGTTGAGATGCTACATCTTGCAGGATGCAACTCAAACATAAAGGAAGATCCTTTTTTATTCAATGCATAAATAATTTTTATTTTTTGCAATCACATAAAAAAAGTGATTGCCCCTAAATATAAAAAATATTATTCTGGCATATGCAGATAATCGGATTATATCATTTTGGACGGATTAGGATTGGACGGATCGCACATAACTGAGAGGAATACCATCAGAATCTTATCCAGGTATATATGTAAAAACGGCTACAGTAATAAACCTGTAGCCGAGAAGTGGAAATGCAATTTTATTCTATCGACTGATATGTTTTAGCATCCTCCGGTCTTGAGTGTGTACACAGGAGGTTTTACTGAGTTGTTGACTACATCGGAAGTCGTGTAGCCGAAATAGCACCCGCCATTAGGATGTTTGTTAATGTTATAATCGAATCCCTTCGGTACAATGAACTGGGTATCTCTGTTTTCCAATGCGGCATATTTGTTGACTCTGCACTGACAGAAATCATGATCCTTGCACAGTACCGAATTATTACCTGTAGGGCAATTGTAGTTTGAGCCTCCCTGTGTGGTATTTCGCGCCGGAACGGTTATATTCTCATTGTTTTTTTTGTTCGTGACAACCTTGGTATCTTGATTGCCACTGATATCCGTATCCAGAAGATAAGCCACAGAATTACGATCAACATATCCGAATTTTGTATAGACCCAGATATTTCCAATATTAACGCAACTGCCGGTACTGCAGTCTTCCTGCCAAGTCTTGTTTTGATCGATTTTTTCAGAGTAACTGTTGTTGATGTTGTTTGTAAGTGACTTTGCGTAAATCATGGAGTTTGCCGATTTCACGGCACCTTTTATTGCTATCAGCGTTGATGCTCTGGCATCCCCCTGCATATTCATGAATTTTGGAACGGCCGCGGCTGAAAGTATGCCTAAAATAACTATAACGATCACTAATTCTATTAAGGTAAAACCATTAGCCTTCATACCTGAATAAGCGTCAACATTGTATCTTTTCATAACAAATCTCTCCACTCTTAATCTGTGGAATCACATATCCCTATGATAAATCCGCAACATTACCGATGCTGCATTCCTCGGTTTCAATACTACTATTACTGAATCATACTTGTAAAGAAGGATGTGTCTGTTTTTTGAACATGGGTTAAAAGGTTCAGTAAAAACGACAATCCTCCTATATAGAGTATAAGCATGTTTTGTGTTTCAAAAGAAGACTGAATTCACAATAAATGAAATCCCTTTGCCTGCTTATGGTCAGGGATTTCTGCGGCTTCAAAAAGAAAAAGCTCAGAAGAATTGTGTTCCGAGCCTTTAATCTGAAAAGTACGGAATATCCCGTATATAGTATGAACCCCGTTATTGATCACTTGATTGATAACGGGGTTTTATTATGAAATTAACTTATGAACAAAAGTTATTAGTTATTGAAGATTACTTTAAGATTGGTTCGTCATCGACAGCAAATAAATGGGGGTTGCATCATAATTACGTAAGAGAATTAGTAAGATTACTTCAAAATAATGGCTCAATCATTAATTTTATGTGATCGCTGATTCCTGATGTACATCTTCCTACTCGCATCTATGACTTTCAGGAAGAAGTATTCGTCATCCGGATAACCGTAACCATGTCGTCTTATGGTCTTGATCTTTTGGTTGATTCCTTCAATTTTACCAGAGGATATTTTATAGGTGGCATGAGCAATGATTCCCTCAAAATGATTATTAAGAAGTTGACTGAACCAGATGAAATGCTCATTGTTTGTCGCCTGACAGATTTCCATTATGTTGCCGATTTCTATAGCCATTTTTGTTTTCATCAGTCATCTTATAAGCCTGTAATACCTTCTCTTTTACCAGATCAAGAGTGAATAACAGTTCATTCTGTTTAAGCAGTTCGTTATATTTAGCTTCGTATCCTCTTTGGCGTTTAATATCCTCAGTCTTAAACAGGGAACTGCCTTTATGAATTATTCTATCCTCATCGGCATCTTTGTCCTTCTTCTGCAGAGTTGAACGATTGGAGGTTAGTATGTATCTGGTTTTCTTTAGGGCTTTCGCTGCTTCGATATTTCCTTCTTCGTACAGACGTCTCTGTTCATCTTTACGAACCTCACTTACCACTTTATCATTAAAGTTTTTAACGATATGGAAATAGTCAAAAACCACCTGAATCCAAGGGCACTTTTCCTCAAAGGCTTCTTCAAAATCAGAATTCATGTCGCAGGCAATTGCCTCTATACCATCCATCCAGTCCATTCCAACATGGTCGATGAAGTCATAAACTACCTGCTTCTTTTTACCGTTCTGAATCCACAGAATATGCCCTGTTTCAAGGTCGATTATATGAGTGGCATAGCGATGCCCGTTATGCAGTTTGATCTCGTCTATACCCAGAAATCTTGCCTGCTTTTCAGGCTTTATGAGTTTTGTTCCTCCGTCGGTTGTATAAAGCTCCTGAAGCCTTTTCTTATCAATGTCCTTTACCACGTTTTCACCGAGACCGGTGATTTCTGCCACCTGTTTGTTGGTGTAGGTTCCTTTAGCCAATAGATCTCTGGTATATGTGTGCAAAGGTTCCGTAATCATGTGCCCCTGAGCTTTGAAGGGAATATTCTGACTT
>JBGVHH010000013.1:0-39384 GCA_045122195.1 Agathobacter sp. | reverse complement strand
GAACTTGAACAGTTAGCTCCATGGAGCGAAGCTGCTCGAAAACAATGTGAAAATAATGTGGAGTGAAATGCTCCAAATGTCTGGCATCCTTAGGGATGCCATTTCTAATATCCCTACGGGGGATTATTTAGCGCTTACGTTTATTACAAATAATCACTTTTTCTATATAATCAAAAACTTCCCACATCATGGTGGGAAGTTTTCTTATTTATTATCAAGTTCAAGTAACTGCTGATATATATCACGTTTGCTGACACCACGATCCTTGGCTACTTTTTTCATTGCCTCCTTGTGATCTATACCCTGAGATTCATAAAATTCCATATGTTCCAACAGCGGCATTGCCTCCCAGCTTTGCTGCTGTTCTTTTATTATCTCCTCTTTGTCTTTGCCTCGAATAATCAGAACATATTCACCTCTTGGTTCATGCTCTTTTGAATAGTCCAACAATGAAGAAAAAGTTGTTGGCATTTTATCTTCATGCTTTTTTGTAAGCTCTCTGCACACTGTAAGCTCTCTGTCTCCAAGTGCTTCCATTAATTCAGTAATTGTCTTTACCAGTCTGTGCGGAGCCTCGTAGATAATTATTGTTCTGGTTTCGTTCTTGAGTTCTTCTATTATCTGCGCTCTTTCTTTTTTATCTCTTGGTAAAAATGCTTCAAATGCAAATCTTCTTGTTGGTTTTCCTGACATTGTAAGTGCTGTGATACAGGCTGCTGCCCCTGGAAGAGAAGTTACAGGTACTCCTTCCTCATAGCAGATTCTTACAATATCCTCACCTGGGTCTGAAATTCCCGGAGTTCCTGCATCTGTTATCAGCGCTATATTTTTTCCTTCTTTTAGCTTTGCAACAAGCTGATATGCTTTTTCTATCTTATTAAATTCATGATAACTCGTCATTGGTGTCTTGATTTCAAAATGATTTAAAAGCTTTATTGAATTTCTAGTGTCTTCTGCAGCAATTAAATCTACCTCTTTTAAAGTTCTAAGCACTCTAAAAGTGATATCTTCAAGATTTCCTATTGGAGTTGCACATAAATATAAGGTTCCTGTCATTAGTTACCTCTTTCATATCCATATATTTCGTATATCTCGTCTGTATAGACGTTTGGTTCTTTGTATACAATAAGCGGTTTTTCTATTACTACACGGCTTTTTGCACTTTTTATCCCCTCTATAAGAACCATATTGGGTTCTTTATCCACATAGGGATGTACAAAACGCATTCTTTTTGGCTCGATTTTATACTCTACCATTTTTGACATTATCTCTGCTAGTCTAAAGGGCCTGTGAACCATGTAAAATCTCCCACCGTTTTTTAGCATTTTCTTGCTTTCACGAAGAATATCATCTAGCGTACATTTTATCTCGTGTCTGGCTATTGTTTTGCAGTCTTCTTCGTTTATCACACCATGCTCGCTTATCATATAAGGTGGATTTGTAGTTATTACATCAAGTGATTCAAAACCAAAAATCTCCGATGCCTTGCATATGTCACCATCAACTATGGTTACTTTTTCCTCCTGATGATTATAGGCTACACTTCGCCTTGCCAGGTCTGCACTTTCCTTTTGAATCTCCAATCCATAAAAGTGCTCTCCCTTTGTTTTTGCCTCCAGTAAAATCGGAATAATTCCATTTCCAGTTCCTAGATCTAATGCTTTTTCCTTTGGTTTTACTTTTGCATAATCTGATAACAATACTGCATCTATTCCAAAACAAAATCTTTGCGGGTCCTGTATAATGTGATATCCATTCCTGTGAAGGTCATCGAGTCGCTCATTACTGCGAATCATTATTTTTTCCCCTGTTTTTATTTCTATTGTTTCTGTTACGGTTGTTATTATTGTTGTTTCCGTTGTTATTATTTCTTCGATTTTGTCTACGAGGTTTTTCTTCTTTTTTCTCTATTTCTTCAATATCCTCGTCTTCAAGTGCCTGAAGCTCCCTTAACTCTTCCTCTGTGAGCTTAACATCCTTTTTCCTGCTGCCGGTCTTGAACTTAAGGTCATCCACATGATATTCTCGAAGTTCTTTTTCATCTCCGTTATCAATTACTACTTTTACAAGCTGTCTGAGTACACTTACTGTCTTTACCTCACCAACGTGTCCGTCTGGTGTGTTTACCATATCTCCTACTGATGGAAGTCTTCCGTTTAGATATTCATATGTCTCCTGTTCATTTTTGAGACAGCACATAAGTCTTCCACAGACTCCGGATATTTTTGTTGGATTTAATGAAAGATTCTGCTCTTTTGCCATCTTGATTGAAACCGGTACAAAATCTGACAGATATGATTTACAGCATAGTTCTCGACCACAGATGCCGATTCCGCCCATCATTTTTGTCTCATCTCTTACACCAATCTGACGCAACTCTATTCTTGTTCTAAATACTGCTGCCAGGTCTTTTACCAATTCTCTGAAATCGATTCTTCCATCTGCTGTAAAATAGAACAATAGCTTGTTTCCATCAAATGTATACTCTGCATCCACAAGCTTCATCTCAAGTCCATGCTTTATTATTTTTTCCTTACAAATCTTGAAAGCTTCTTTTTCTTTTTCTTTATTCTTCTGACTTATCTCTTCGTCTTCTTCTGTTGCTATTCTTATGACTGGTTTAAGTGGTTGAACTACCTTGTCATCCTCCACCTCCTTTGGTGGGATGAGTACTGTTCCCATCTCAACACCTCTTGCAGTTTCTACTATTACATGCATTGGTACTTCCAAATCAAAATCTACCGGGTCAAAATAGTATATCTTTCCTGCAGTCCTAAATCTTATTCCAACTATCTTTACCATTACTAATTCTCCTTTATGGTCATAAGCAGCAATTCTATTACTAAGTCAAAATTAACATTTGCATTCAATCTGATTTTAGCCTTTTCCAAGCCCTCTAATATGGCTTCTATTCCTTGATATGCGTGCATTGCTGCCTGTTTTTTTATGTCATAAACCTCATCTTTAAATATAAGGCCGTTTACATCATTAGATGCTTTTAGATATAGCACATCTCTATACCATATCATCATTAAATCAAAATAATCCTGCACCATGAGCTTATAATCAGAAATTTGCTTTACTGCTGCACCCAGCTCATATGTGTCTATGTCATCAAGACGTTTAATAAGTGAAAGTGCCGAACTTTTCATCTCATTAAAATCCTCTGAAGATGCCAGTGCAATGGCCTTTCCTACAACTCCCTGTGCAAACGCTGCACATATGTCTGCCTGGTAATCAGGAATTTTCTTCTCTGTCATCAGGTATTTTTTTATTACCTCATCCTTAACAGATTTTAGATCGAGTGTAATACATCTTGATCTTATTGTCTGCAGAAAGCTGTCTGCATTAGTTGTAAGCAGTAAAATTACTGCATACTCCGGCGGTTCCTCAATCGTTTTTAAAATTGCGTTCTGCGCCTGCTGATTCATCTTCTGCGCTTCATCTACTATGTAAATTTTATATTTGCTACTATATGGTTTTATAGCAATATCATTATTTATCTGTGTTCTGATATCATCTACTGAGATGATGTTTGGCTTGTCATGTGTTACATAAATGATATCCGGCTGGTTATGATCATCTGTCTGTCTGCATGACTTACACTCCCCACAGCTGTTTCCTTCTTCGCATTGCAATTCCTTTGCAAATGCTTCCGCTATCATCATTTTTCCTGATGCTTCTGGTCCGTTTATGATATATGCGTGTGATACCTTTCCCATCGATATGGCATTTTTTAAATGCTCTACTATCTGCTCATGTCCTACTATTTCATTAAATCCTGCCATAGTTTTTCCTTTCCGGTTTCTTTCAAAAATATATCAGGTAAATATATCCAGAAGTAAACCTTGTATTTCCCCTATTTTGCTAAGAATTGATAAATGTTCCTTCTCATCTGATACTAATTCTGTGGCCAGTTCGTCCAGATTTTTATCTATTAATTTGATTATTCCGTATACTCTGTGTCTTCCCTTTCTATCCAGGAAATTCTCTCGCGAAAACTTGTGTGAACGATACACTACTTCGTTCAAAAATTCTTTTACAAGACCTCTATACCTCTTCATGTCGCGAATGTCCATATGCTGAGCAATTCTGTTTCCCTGTGCTGTGATATCCTCCATCAATGCATCAACCTTAGCCTGAAGATCTGCATCTGTAATTGCACTTGATAAAGTAAACTTGAAGGAGCCATCTCCAACGTTTGTATTTTGAGTTTCTGGTATTTGATTTATCTGTGTTACTTCATTTACTCTTACAGCCATGTGGTCCTCCTTCTCTTGTTTGTCTCTACTCACCACTTATAGAAGTGGGAGTCTTCCCAACTGAGATGAATCGATTTCTTTTCTAATGTAATTCGCAATTTCTTCTATTGTGTTTTCGAGATTTTCATTTATAAATCTTCTCTCAACACCTGCATTTTTCAGGTTTTCCTCTGAGAAATCCTTTGCGTCTGCTAAAAACCTTCTACACATCTCTTCGTACTTCGGAGTGTTCTGTGTTTTTTCTCGCTGAATGGCACGCATTAATCTGTCGCCATCTTCTACTTCTATATATATCGGAATTACTCTGTTACTTCCAAAATAATTTCTAATCTCTGTGTATGTCTTTAATGTTCCAATAAGCAGATAGCTGTTATTGTCTAACTCTATCTGTCCATCATCAACCGTAAAATATTTCCATACTCCATACACTGTATCGTAAGCTCTTAGCTCAATTATCCTGTTTTCCTGCGATAACTTTTCTACTTTTTCCTCGTTACAAAAAATGTAATCTTTTCCATCTACTTCACCTTCTCTGATAGGTCGTGTAGTATATGGAATTATTCTTTTTACATTCAGATTTTCTACATCAAACAAACGGTTAAAAACTGTATCTTTTCCAGATGCGCTTTTTCCCATTACACAAAATATTTTTCCCATTATTGTTGTCCTTTAAGTATAATAATCATATTGTTCTCTGTCAAACCGCAAACGTCCATGTTAAGCGACTTTGCACGCTTTATGTCATCTATTAGCTTTTGATTTATTTCTTCTCCTGGAACAAGAAGTGGTATACCTGGTGGATAAAGATTTACGAAAGCCCCACTTATTTTTCCTGTTGCTTCTTCTAGAGGAATCGCTTCTGTTTCTGATTCAAGTGCTTCATGTATCGGCTTTTCAGCTAAAAGATTCTGATAAATACTTATATCCAGCATTTTTTCTTCATTATTAATATTTGCTTTACATTTTAAATCAATTTCAACTAGCGCGTTCGAAAGTCTCTTAAATCCTTCCTTTGTATCCATCAGACTACATAGCGCCAGGGCATAATTTCCTGCCGCCATTTCAAGCTGAATCTCATATTCGTTTAATAGTATTTCAAGCAACTGCTGACCTGACATTCCTGAATTTTTGGTTAAAATTATGATTTTTGATTCATCAAAATCATATGCTTCTTTTTTATTACTTCCAGTATTAAAATCTGATTTTCTAAGCACCTTTAAATGCTTTAATTTCTCACATTCTCTGTAAAATTCATTAAGATTTTCACACAATTCCTGCAATCCTTGCTCGCCATACTTCTCAACATACTTAAGGCATCTTTCAATTCCTGTCATAAATATATATGAAGGAGAACTTGTCTCAAATATTCCAAGAAACATTTCTACTTTTGCTTTTGATATCAAATTGCCACATATATTAAGTAACGCTGTCTGTGTAAATGCCGGAAGTGTTTTGTGCAAGCTTAATATTATTGCATCTGCACCAAGCTTTGTTGCATTTTCCGGATAATTCTTGTGAAATCCAAAATGTGCACCATGTGCCTCGTCAACAATGAGTGGTATTTTTCTGTCATGCGCAAGTTCTGCTATTTTGCTAACATCTGACACCACTCCATCATATGTAGGTGAGGTGATGATTACTGCCTTTGCATCAGGATTTTTCTCCAATACTTTTTTTATTTTTTCAGGAGCAATCATTCCCTGAATTCCTGCTTCACATACTTCAGGATGAACATACACTGGCTTAAGCTGTCTTAGAAAAATAGCATGATATACCGCTTTATGACAATTTCTTGCCACTATTATCTTATCACCCGGCTTTGTAGCTGCACTTATGGATGATAAAATTCCACATGTACTTCCATTTATCAAAAAATATGATTTATCGGCACCATACAATTGTGCCGCCATATCCTGTGCTTCTTTTATTATACCTTTTGCATCATGCAAATTATCATAGCCTTCTATCTCCGTGATGTCTATATCGTATGGATTTATTTCTCCCATACTCCTTCTCTTATGCCCTGGCATATGAAACGGATATATATTCGATTTGGAATTTTCAATCAATTGTCTTTCCATTATATTTTCCTAATTCTTTTTCTCTTTTCTATCCTAAAAATCTTCCAAGCTCTGGCATCCAGTCATCAAAAAATATTTCATTATTACACATTGCTGTCCACAATGGTTTTATAAAACTAAGTATTTTATCAACAACCTCTTCCCAGGAACATTGTATTTGCCTTCTTTTTGCATGTTGATTCCATCTTTTTTTCATATATGAATATGTCTTATATTCTTCAATTTGCTCTAATCTTCTCTTCGAAATTACCTTAGGCTCCTTTTTAGAAAAAACTTCCAAGATTTCTATAATGCGCCGTCCACTTATTGAATTACTGTCTAATATAGAAAAAACTACTTCATATGACTTCATATCGTTTATCAATTCAAGCTTTCGTATTATCTCAAAAATGTGCTCGCCTAAAATAGTTTCTATCGAATATGAATTCATTACGATTTTCTTGTGTTTTCTATTTATGAATTCTATTTCAACCCTTGTTGGGCTGACTAATCCTTCATCTATTAATCGATGTATTTCAATTTGAAATGGTATCTCAATTATCTCAGGGCTAATCTGATTATGATTGCAATTACTATACTTTGCACTCAGACTCCACTTTTCTTCCTCAAAGCTTCCACTCCACTCTATATCGCTTTCTTCCTCAAGTATTTTCTGAAGCTTTTCCAGACTATTTTTTTTGTCTGTTGTCTGAAATAGAACAATTTTCTTTTTCTCCAGATAATCCTGATTCTTTAGCCAGTAGTTCTCAATTAACCCTGTTTTCTCAAGTCTCCAGAATAAGTCCTCTGCCACATATTGCCAAAGTAAATCCGGAAAATTTGTGTTCATCTCCTGACTTAGCTTATACAAATCGGTTCTCACTATAGCCATACTCCAATCATACTCTGTACTTTTTTTACCACTTTTCTGGCTTTTGCATAATCAAGTAAAAGAGAAATGTCCTTTTCCTCATCTGCAATATATGCCTGAATTGCTGCTTTAAAATCCTGCCTATCCATTTTTGATTCATATTTCAGACAATCACAAATCATTCTTTCTTTATCATAAATACCAAATTCGCTGTTTCCTATTTGAATTGTTGCTGCACCTAGCTCCAATACTTCTGGTTCAGTATAAAATGGAATGATCTTTGGATAATCCATTTTAAATCTTGATTTGGATGTATTCTTATCTATGGCAAGTCGCCATCCAAATGGTTTATCTTTTAAATAGCCATACGCATACAATGCACTTTCCATACATAGCTTTGCATCTGGAAAAAGAGCAGATACCAATTCTTCTTCTGAAAACCTGTCCATCCTGTCAGTGTAATATCCGTTTTTTATTCTTGTAAGTTTTCCTTCTTCAACAAGAGATGTTATTCTTCTGTAATCAATTCCAAGTTTAGAAAGCTCTTCCTTTTTTACAATGCCATTGTTTTCTTCCATTACCTTTTCAATAAGGCTCTGTATTTCTTCTGTTTTCATTTATATTTTTTCCGCTCCATCTTTGTTATAGTGGTATTTCTTTAATTTTACCCTTATATATTCATATCGTCAATTTAAAATTTTTGTCTTATAATTTGTCCTTTTTAGCTTGTATTGTCTTTCTTTCTGTCGTATATTATACATATGGACATTATTTTTTGTCTTTTTATATATTTTTGATTTAATACAAAAGGAGAAATCATGAGTCATACATCTTCAGGAAGAAAAAATCCCTCAAGACAAACATGTGAGACAGCAATAAAACGAATTCTAATGACGGAAGTTTTAGAAAATGGAACCAACAAGCATTTTAAGACTGCAGCTGATTTTATGAGTTATTTTGAATCTCTATATATTGCATCTGATGCTTTAACAAAACAGGTTCAGCGTGCTGTTAAAGCATTGAATATGCCAAAGGATGAAAAGGGCTACTTCATTGTTAATAAAACAGTTTCCCAACTTGATCAGGAGAACACTATTTCATCAGCGCTTTCACTTGCTGATGCAAAAGTTGTTCCTATGGATAATTGTGAAACAGTATTTTTATCAATTGCTGCCAATCTAAAGTCCTATGTTCTAGATTTGATTTCGAAATCAGAAACCTTTGAGGGAAAGTATATTACCATCGTTGAAACCTTTAATGGACTGCTTTTTTATACAAATAGTACTAACCAACTAAACATTTTGTTGAATAGTCTGATAATTTAACCACTTTTTTAATATGTCTATATACAAAAAACCGACAATATTTTCTTGGAAAATACTGTCGGTTTTATAATTATTGTCGCTATTATTGTCTTTTAATACATTTTTACGACATTTTATTTAAATGATAAGTCATTTTTTCTTCTTCGTCTTCTCTTTTGCTTTCTTACTCGAAATCTATCTCTTTGTTCTCTTCTTACTTCTCTATTGTGTCTGAATACATAATAGTTCTCTGTGAACTTCTTGCCAAAATATATCAAAAGCAAGAGTGCTATTATCGCTATAACTATGATAATTACAAATGCCGGTTTAACTTTTATGACATCTTTGTCACTTACTTTGTTTTTGCCATCAAACAAACTATCTTCCACTTTTACTTTTGAAGCCACCAGTTTTACTTTTCCAACATCATGGCCGGCATAAGTATATTTTATTGTCGCTTCTGAGTTATCATCCTTGTTGTCTATCTCATGTTTTGCATCACTAAACTTCGCATTGTTTGGCAATACAATATATTCACCAGATATATTTACAAAGGACTCATTATTATTTAACAGCCCTAAATCTTTTTCTCCTGAAGTACCTTCTTTTCCTTCATTTTCCGAAATATTTAATGCCTGAAAATTACTAAAACAATACTCTATCAATGTATTTGTGTCATTAAAATGATCTGGTGAATTTGCATTCATTATTACTACACACAACGTCAAACCATCTTTTTCAGCATATGTCACAAGTGTACTATTTGCTACTTTGGTAAATCCTGTCTTCCCTCCAGTACAATATGGATTAACATAATTACCATTCTGATATGGATGTAATATCTTGTGATGATTATTCAACGGTGTTGGATCTGCGTGCTTATTCGTAGGTGGTATAGAATAATTCTTTGTTCCTGTAATTTTCCTAAATTTATCATTTTTGTATGCTTCGCAGCTTATCAATCCCATATCATAAGCACTTGTATAATGATTTTCATCCGGTAGACCATTGGAATTATTAAAATGTGTATCTTTACACCCTAACTCTTCGGCTTTTTCATTCATCATATCAATAAAAGTCTGATAATCGCCGCCATTTTTCTGACCTACATGTTCTGCTACTGCATATGCACATTCATTTGCAGATTCAAGCATTACACCATAAAGTGTCTGCTCCATTGTCATCTGCTCGTCTAAATCTCTGGAAATATGGGATGAATCTCCTTCATTTTTATATACTGCATCCGCAGAAAACGTAACAATCTCATCCATTTCTGAATTTTCTATTGCCAAATATGTTGTCAGAATTTTCGTAATACTTGCAGGATAATGCTGTTCGTGACTGTTTTTCTCATATAGAACAGCCCCTGTATTTACTTCCATTACTACTGCACATGGGGAGTTTATATCTGGTCCTGTTGGCCAATACTCATCTTCTGCAAAAATTGTTTGTGGTTTTAGATTAATAGCTGATATAAAAGTAGTTGCAGCTATTGCCATCACCCCAATTTTTCTAATCATTTTATTCTTCATTTAAAATCTCCTATTTGATTTTCTATTCTAGTATAAATCTTGAAATGAGTCTTATCAAGGCAATTTTCCTTGCTCATCGCACGAAATTATTATACAATCATTTTTGTAGCTTATAAATGGATTTGTGAACAGACACGCAAATCTATCAATCACCATGTCTGATGTGTATAAAAATATGAGATTAAGAAATATACCTGGTGCTGATGAAGTTATCTCAAATAGCACATATTGTATACAAGAACCAGAAAAGCTTAAAGGACAGTGGCATGCTGTTTTTGAGAATTCAAATCCTATCCACATTGAAGTAGGAATGGGAAAAGGTCGTTTTCTCATGGATTTAGCAGCCCTTAATCCTGATATTAATTATATTGGAATCGAAAGATATACCAGTGTCTTACTTAGAGCTGTTCAGAAAATTGAAGAAAATCCTCTTCCAAATGTTCGCTTTTTATGTATTGATGCCGCTACTCTTCCAGAGATTTTTGATAAAAATGAAATTGATAGAATATATTTAAACTTCTCCGATCCTTGGCCAAAGGACAGACACGCCAAGAGAAGACTTACATCTAGTGTTTTCCTTGACAGATATAATGAAATTCTTCATGCTGAAGGTCGCATAGAATTTAAAACTGACAATCAGGATTTATTTACTTTTTCACTTGAAGAAATCGAAAATCATCCACTATGGCATTTAGATGCCTATACTCGTGACTTACATAATGATGAATCAATGAATCAGGGAAACATTATGACTGAGTATGAACAAAAATTCTCAAGTCTGGGAAATCCTATTTGTAAATTAATTGCTTCCCGCTAAATTATATATATTAAAAAAATGCGAAATCTATTACTTATAATAATAGATTTCGCATTTATTATTTTGCTTTATACAAAAACCACACTCTTATCAAGAATTTTACTATTTTCCACGCTTGAAGCAGCGTGATTTAAGAAATTTAATGTATTCCACATCTCATAATTCTCACTACCTTTTCCAAGAGTACCCTTGTATTCTTTTCTAGCATCACGGAAATACTTCATTGCTTCTTCATGTTTACCCATCCTCTGATAGCATGAACCAATATTGCTGTATGACAATGCTTTTAAATCTTTTGATCTCAACACTTCTGCTGTTGCCAAACTTTCCAGATAACAATCAAAAGCTGCGCTTTCATCTTTTTCCATTGCATACACTAACCCTAAAATATTCAGATTTTCAACATATTTTTCAATGCAATTAGCTTCTTTTAACAATCTCAAAGATTCTTTTATATACTTTGCCGCATTTGAAAAATCATGTTGTACGATTGCATTCTCTCCCTCAAGCATTGCCTTTTCCGCAAGCTGCTGGAGATTGTATTTATCTTGAACGTTACTCATACGTTTTCCCCATATAAATCTATGACTTTTTTCCTAGTACTAGTATATACTCATTTTCTGTCAAATTCAATCTTGACTTATAAAAAACTCTCGTTCTAACGTATGAAAAAAAGCACCAACCCTGTGACTCATATGTTCACGGAACTGATACTTTTAGTGCGCCTCCAGGGGCTCGAACCCTGCACACCCTGATTAAGAGTCAGGTGCTCTACCAAATGAGCTAGAGGCGCATGCAATATTAATTTCTTGCTTAATGCAAAAAATATTATATAATATAATTATTATAAAATCAATAGTTTTTTATTATAGTTTTTACATATTTTTTATACGGAGATTATTATGAAAGTTGAAGAGAGATTTTTAAAATATATTTCTATCTGTACTACTTCAGATGAGAACAGCTCATCTTCTCCTAGTACGAACAATCAGTTTGTTCTTGCTAAAATTTTGGAGTCTGAATTAAATAATCTTGGATTACAAAAAGTTATTCTTACAGAAAATTGTTATGTTTATGGCCTTTTGCCTGCCACATCAGGTATGGAATCAAAGAAATCGGTAGGTTTTATTTCACATATGGATACTTCACCTGATTACTCCGGACTTAATATTAGGCCTCAAATAATCACTGATTACAATGGAAATGACATTCCATTAAAAGGTTCACATTCATTGTTGAAGGTAGAAGACTTTCCTTCATTATCACGTTTTCAAAGAAAAACACTAATTACTACTGATGGTACAACTCTTTTAGGTGCTGATGATAAGGCTGGTATCTCTGAAATTATTACTGCATTAGAACAGATTATTTCTGAAAATATTCCTCACGGTGATATCTGGATAGCTTTTACACCAGATGAGGAAATTGGGCGTGGTGCTGATTTATTTGATTTAGATTATTTCAAAGCTGATTTTGCCTTTACAGTTGATGGAGATTATGAAGGTGAAGTCGCATATGAAAATTTCAACGCAGCATCTGCAGTTTTTAACATTAACGGCATCAATGTTCATCCTGGTGAAGCAAAGGATATTATGATAAATGCCAGTCTTGTTGGTTGTGAGATAGCTAATATGCTTCCTGTAGATGAGGTACCATCAAAAACTGAAGGACACGAAGGATTTTTTCACTTAACAAATTTTTCAGGTAATGTATCACACGCTACACTAGAATATATTGTAAGAGATCATAACAAAGATTTATTCGAATCAAAACTCAATTTACTTCGTACTATTGAAGTATCAATGAATCAAAAATATGGTTCGGGTACTGTTTCTTTGGATATTAATTATTCTTATGAGAATATGATTTCTGTAATTGAAGATAATATATTTATTATTGAATTAGCAAAAAAAGCCATTTCAGAAAATGGATTAACTCCTGTTTCAAATCCTGTACGAGGCGGTACTGACGGAGCAAGACTTTCATTTATGGGTCTACCTTGTCCTAATCTTGGAACTGGTGGATATGGTTTTCATGGTCCATTTGAACATATTTGTGTTGAGTCAATGGAAACAGTCGTTAGTATTATAAAATCAATTGTCAAACTTGTTTAGTTATTATTGATATAATGATATAAAAATAACCTCAGATTAATTTTTAATCTGAGGTTATTTTTTACATACTTGCAATTAATGCTGCTATTTCATCTGGTGTCATTTTTCTATTTGGATCTGACATATCAGGCGCCGGAGCTACTGCAGGTGCTGGCTCTGGCTCAACCACTGGCTCTGATTCCATTATTGACGAAGATTCTTGTAATGTTTCTGATTCTTCCTCACTAGCACCAGCTGACATACTTGCAAACATTGCTGCTATTTCATCCGGTGTCATTTTTTTATTTGGGTCTGACATTTCAGGTTCTGGTACTTCTATTGCCACTGGTTCTGGTTTCGATTCTACTACCTGCTCTGGCTCTACCACTGGCTCCGGCTCAGCTACTGGCTCCGGCTCTATTACCGGCTCTGACTCTACTGCTGGCTCTGACTCTACTACTGGCTCTACTACTGGCTCTACTGCTGGCTCTGGCTCTACTGCTGGCTCTGGCTCTACTACTGGCTCTGGCTCTACTACTGGCTCTTGTTCTATTACTGGTTGTTCTTTTACTACTGATGTTAATTCTTCAACTGGTTGTGATACCACTTGAGATACTGGAACTGCTCCAGAAGGGATTGCAACATTTGCTGTAACCTGAATTGGTTGTGTTGCAATTGATTCCTGCGTTTTTATAATGGATTGATTAATTCTCAATTCCATATCTTTTAAACTATTCAAAATTTCTTGTTGCTTGTTTAATACACCTTCAAGGTTTTCAGTCATCAAAATCTTTTGTCCATCTAACAGACTACCATTATTTGTATTCATTTTTTCTTCGAACTCATCTAATCTTTCTAATAACTGATCATTTGAATTCATTATAGCTTCAGCATTTTCTCTACTTCTGTTAATAATTACTTTTGCGACACCCTTTTGAGTACTTACAATTTCAGAAGTTGGAATCTTTGAAGTTTCTTGCAAAATATCAATCTTTTCATCTATCTGATCAAAATTCTTTTTCAATAGTAAATATGTTGCTTTTTCCGATTTTATTACTGATTCCAATTTTTCATTTCTTTGAATTGCTATAGAATCAATCAATGAAAATACACCATTAATTATACAATATGTGCTTATTAGAATTAAAATTGCTCCAATAGCTATTACAACAAATTCTTTTGGAAAATTTATAATAGTATAAAATTCAGCAATTACAAGAATTAGAAATAGAAGTATTGAAAATACAATCTGTATCTTTATCTTTTTATCATTTCTATTTTGCATAGATCGAACCCCCTTAGATAGTCCTTTTTCCCTATATAGGACTATTATACTACTTTTACTATATTTTTGTCGACTATTATTAATTTTGTTTAATAAAAAAGGAAGTGCATTTCACACTTCCACTTTCTCAATGTTCCTTGGGGGAATCGAACCCTCAACTACAGCTTAGGAGGCTATTGTTATATCCATTTAACTAAAGGAACATAATTCTAACTTAAGCAAACACTACCCTGCATCCACACGTTCCCTTTAAAACGTCTTCCTACTGCTGGCTCACCTGTTAAGTCCTTCTCATTTATGCAAATATCAAAAACTAAATTATTGCATTCTACTTTAATACATAACACAATATCATTTGTATCACTATTTTCACATTTTGTAAAGTCAATAATTTTACCTAAAATACTATATTGATCACTTTCAATTCCATATGGCATAAATGTTGAACTTACTATTGAATATATATCTTCTTTTACTACTCTTCTTGATATTACAGAATAAGTATCAATATCATCCATTGTCAGACTTTCGATTGCTTCTTCATTTCCTTCTCGTGCCTTTGAAACTAACTGACTTCGATCTTTTCCGTTTATATTTTTTGTTTTTTCTTTTTTCTCTTCAATTGGTAATAATATCATTCCTTCTGTAGAAAGACCAGAAAGAATTGCACCATTTATTCTATTATACGTATTGCCAAGAATTCTTTCAGAAAGATAATCACATACATTCTGTATATAAAAAATAAGTGTAACTCCAAGATTCGGATCATCGCATACACCAGCATATGATTCTTTGTCAGAATGTTTCTCTATATCTATATACTCTTCAGTTGTTTCCTGTGTTCCATAAAAATATGGAAAATAGTATTCCATCTCAAAACTGTCATCTTCGTTGTAAACACCTCTAACAGTTATACCCATGTTTTGTGAAACAGCTTTTGACAATTCTGCGAATTCATTTCCCTCAGAATCTTTTGTTACTTTTATAATTTCAGGTTTTCTAATTATTTCATTTATTATTATTTCTAAATCTTTTTTTCGAATATCTGAAAACCCTATTGCTCTAAGGAATTTGTGCATCTAATATATCTCCTAATGAGGTAAAATCTATATCCACTAAACAACCTGAAGAATTGAAATATTTTTCTCTAACATGAGATTTAATTTATTTATCTTGGTTGTTGATCCATTATCTTGTGCATTTAATATCATAATAATTGGATTTTCAGGGTCTATTGTCTGTGAAATTACAACGCCCTCATCTTCTGCATTAGTCTTTACCGTTGTTCCAACCGGATATTTCGCAACTGATGTAATAATATTATCCACTATTTTTTTATCATACAATACATCAATATTTTCAACCATTTTTTCTAATGCTTCCTGCACTGTTATTCTCTTGCATTCCATTCCAGATATGTAACAATCAAATGCATCACATGCCTGAATAATTTTACACTCAATTTCTTTATTTTTTTGTTTCATTGGAAATCCGTTACCACTCATATTCTCATGATGCGATAACACCATTTTCATTGATATAGGTGGTATCCAATTTTCCTCTTCCAAAGCTGAATACCCTAATATGGTATGCTTTTTAAATTCAAATAATTCAGCTGCTTCAGCTAAATCAAAATTTCTATTTTCATAAGGAATTGTAATATATCTAATTCCAATATCATGCAGTAAACAACCAACTGCAATATTATACTTCTTTTTTTGGTCAAGCTTTAACTTCTTTGCAACCATTACTGATAATAAAGTTACCATCACAGTGTGGTCATATAAATTTGAATTTCGCTCTTTCAAGTCTATAACACTATCTAATGGCATTTTGTCTATATCTTTTACTATATCATTGGCTATTATTTCGAATTCTTTTAGAGACCTTCCACCACCATGATATATGTGACCTTCCATTAATTTACGTACTCTCTCCACATACTTATCAAGTCTAGTAGGTCTAATTATAGTATTCGGCTTCTCATACGTTTCATATGGATCTTCCACCATAAGCGCATCAATTTCAAGCGACTGAATTAAAGGTATATACTCTTTCTTTAATTCAGTCCCTTTAGGAATCAAAATTTCTTTTTCTTTTGTCATAACAGGCTCAGCTAAAACCTCGCCTCCCGTTAGTACATTAACAGCCTTAATCCTCATAGACTAAACACCCCATTAATTCTATTTTGCAGGTTTCTTTGCCTCCTTGGCCATATCTAGTGCTTCCTGCTCTTCATCTGCTAAAACAATAATGGAATTCCCACCAATTATTTCCTTAATATATGTATAACATCCTTCTCTGCTATGAACGGCATTTAAAACAAATCCATCTTCATCCTCGTTAAGTAAAGCAAGCGAAAAGCTGAGCTTTCCACCCATCTCATGAAATGCATCGTATTTTACCAAACCTACTTTTTGGAAAGTACCCTTCATCTTGTCAAATAAAGTGTTAATACTATTTTCATTTGCAGAATTAGCTGCAATTAACTCATCAACCTGATCTAGTCTTTTCAATAAAGTATCCTCTAATGATTTTGCAGTTTTTCCGCTCATAAAAGCTTCATATCTTTTTTTTAATTTTTTTATCTGAACAATATTAACTATCAGTATAATAAACAACAATAATGATATTGCTACCAAACCAATAATAATATAGTCTGAATCAAATCCTAAGTACTCTGAAATCATTTTTTTCTCCTATCTATATTGTCGGCTATTTTACACAATTTTTAAATAGTCTCTTTTTCCTATTTTTATTGAATTGTCTTAAATAAATCAATTATTCTGTCTAACTCATCCTGTGAATAATATTCAATCTCTACTTTACCCGATTTTTCATTTTTACTGTTAATCAGAACTTTTGTTCCCATTATCTTTTTCAACTGTTCTTCCAGGTCTTTATAAATAGCCTCTAATTTAGGATCAATTTTTACTTTTCCTTCTTTACTCTTTTTCTTTTCGTTTTGAAGTGATTTCACAAGCTTTTCTGTATCTCGTACACTCAACTTCTCATCGAAGATCTGTTGTGCAACTGAATATTGTTTTTCAGGATCTGTTATTCCAAGTAAAGCTCGAGCATGTCCAGTTGTAAGCATCTCATCTATTACCATTTGCTGAACTTTATCATTCAATTTCAAAAGTCTCATGGAATTTGTTACAGCAGTTCTACTCTTTGATACTCTTTCTGCAACTTCATCTTGCTTTAACTCAAATTCTTCAAGCAATTTCTTATATGCTAATGCCTCTTCAATTGGGTTCAAGTTTTCTCGTTGGATGTTCTCAATTAATGAGATTTCCATTATTTCCTGATCGGATAATTTTTTTACAATTACAGGTACTTCTTTTAATCCTGCAAGCTTTGCTGCTCTCCATCTTCTTTCACCAGCAATTATCTGATAGTAATCATCCTTCTCTTGACAAATTAATGGTTGAAGTACACCAAACTGTTTTATCGATTCTGATAATTCTAATAATGCATCTTCATCGAATTTCTTTCTAGGCTGATCTCTATTTGGTTCAACTTTCTTTATATCCATCAATAAAGCATCTGATGTATGATCTGATTTTTGCTTTGCTGGTTTTGCAACTTTATCTGTAATTAAAGAATCAAGTCCTTTTCCCAATCCTTTCTTTGCCGCCATCCTATAAATCCTTCCTTTCAATTATTTCTTTTGCCAAATTCCTATAACTTTCTGCACCAGCTGATTTTGAGTCATACATATTAATTGGTATACCATATGATGGTGCCTCAGCTAATCGAATATTTCTTGGTATCATTGTATTGTATATTTTTGTATCAAGGTTTTCCTTTACTGTCTCAACAACTTGATTTGAAAGATTTGTTCTTACATCATACATAGTAAATACTACACCTTCAATTTTAAGATTTGGATTTAATCTTTCCTGAACTAAATCAATAGTATGGATTAACTGACTTAATCCTTCAAGTGCATAATACTCACACTGTATTGGGACTAAAACTGTATCTGCTGTTGTCATTGCATTTACTGTTAACATATTTAATGATGGTGGACAATCAATAATAATAAAATCATAATCATCCTTTATATAATCAACTGCAGTCTTCAGAATATATTCTTTTTCATTAATTCCTAATAATTCAATCTCAGCACCTGCTAAGTTTACATTGGAAGCAATTACTGATAAATTATCAACTACTGTTTTCTGAATACTCTCTCCGATTGAACATTCATCTAACATTAAATCATAAACTGTATATTTTACTTCATCTTTGTCTACGCCTAATCCACTTGTCATATTTCCCTGTGGATCAAGATCAATTGCCAATATTTTCTTACCCTGCTCCGCTAAGCAAGATGCTAAATTTATTGATGTTGTTGTCTTTCCTACTCCACCTTTTTGGTTTGCTATTGCTATTGTTCTGCTCATCTCTATCCCTTCCTTTTTTGGAGTTTTATCTAAAAATTTATGCTTAACTATTATATCACTATTTATTTTTATTTTCTACACACAAAAATGTTTCACGTGAAACATTACATATACATTTACAAAATATAGAGTTACTTTTAAAAATATAAAACTAAATATTGTGCTTTTAGAATAAAATTTTTTCAAAAAAAAGGAATGTTTCACGTGAAACATTCCCTTAAATTTAATCAAATTAATGAATCTGAATAATATTATTTCTGATAGCAAATACAGCAGCCTGTGTACGATCAGTAACATCAAGCTTTTTAAAGATACTTGATATATGATTTTTAACTGTTCTTTCACTAATTTCCATTTCTTTAGCAATATCTCTATTAAACTTTCCTACTGCCATTTCTTTTAGAACCTGCAATTCTCTTCTAGTAAGTGAATCAATTTTCATTTCATCTTCACTCTTTTCAATCATTTTAGAATTCAATGCTGGAATAAGACTAGGTTGAATATAATTTTCACCATTATGTATTGCAAAAATCGCTTTCTTTAATTCTGAAGATTCAGAATCTTTAAGTACATATCCACTAATACCAATTCCAACTGCTTTCATTAAATATTCTGTCTCGTTATGAACAGTAAGAACAAGTACTTTGATTTTTGACTTCTTATCCTTTAACTTTTGAAGAACTTCAAGTCCATTCATCTTTGGCATATTAATATCCAATAAAAGAACATCTGGTTTTACGGTTTGTAATTTTTCTAAACAGTCCTCACCATTTTCTGCTTCTGCAATTACCTCAACATCACCATCTAATTCAAGCAAATTTTTAAGTCCTTCTCTGATCATTGAATGATCATCCACAATCATAATTTTAACTGCCATTATTTATCCTCCTTTTTAATCGGCACACTAACCTTAATAGTACAACCTTCACCAGGTTTAGATTTAATTTCTATGTTACCAGATAAAAGAAAAATTCTTTCTTTCATCATAGATAAGCCAAATCCAGAATTGTCACTTCTTGTAGTTTCAGGAATAGATGAAACATCAAAACCATCACCATCATCTTCTATAGTAAGTACTAGTTGATTTTCTTCATATGAAAGTACAACATCAATCAGTTTTGCATGCCCATGCTTAATTGAATTACTTCCCGATTCCTGAATTACTCTTAATAGTGTAAGTGAAATTAGACTATCTACACTATATGGTTCACCTACAATTTTAAAATTACATCTAATATTATTATTTTGTTTAATCTTATCTAATGCTCTTTCAACTGTAACATCAAAACCAATATCATCAAAAGACATTGGTCTAAGATTATAAATCATATTACGAAGTTCATTAATAATATCCTTCAATATTTTACCCTGAGATGATAATTCCAATCTACATCTTATTGGATCCATATCTAATAGCTTAATACATAATTCTGTTTTATGTAAAAGAGATGTAAGACTTTGAACTGTTGTATCATGTAAATCCCTTGCAATTCTTTGTCGTTCCCCCTCAACAGTTTGAAGTAAAACTCTATTAAATAATTCATCTTTTGAATTATTAATAACTTTATCAATTTCTACAGAATCAGCATCATTTCTACAAACTTTTAAAACACTTGAAATTTCAGCTATATCACAATCAATATCTGAAATCTGTTTGTGTAATATTTTTATCTGGGCCTCAATTAATTTCTGTTCCTCATTTAGCTCAGCAATTTTTTTCCTATTATAAGTATTAACTTCACGAGGAGTAAATGCTTCATAACTAGTATCATTGGTATCTTCTAACATCTCAATTATTTTAAAATTCTCTTTAAAATGATTTTCTGCTGAAGTGAGTTTTTCAATTAAAGATGATTTAGTAACTAAAAACTCATCTCTTGTTTTTTCTAAATATTCTCTTACCATAATTTTACCTAATCGAACAAATGTTTTATATTATATTACAAAAGTACTAATTTATTATATATTATTTCATTTACAAAATAAAGCGAAAATTCAAAATAAACTATAAAATAAAAATAAATTGTATAAATTCAAATAAATGACTATAATAATTCTATAACATACAAGGAGGGTTCATATGAAAAAAAGCACTAAAAGACTTATTACTCTTACAGCTGCAGCAATTGCAGGAATGTATGCTTACAATAAATTTGTAGATACAAATGCATCAAGAAAAAATCTTCTTAAAACAGATGATGGAGATTTTTATAGTTGGAAAGAAGGTAACATTTTCTATACAAAAATTGGAGAAGGAAAACCTATATTATTGATACACGATACCGACTCTAGATCATCATCTGAAGAATGGGCCAAAATAAATAAAAAATTGGCTAAACACTATACTGTATATTCCATTGATTTATTAGGATGCGGCCGTTCAGATAAACCAGCAATTAAATATACAAATTATCTATATGTTCAGATGATTAGCTCTTTTGTAAAGGATGTAATCAAGGAAAAAACAAATATTGTAGCTACAAATTTATCGGCACCATCAGTTATAATGGCAAATAATTTAGATAAAGAGCTATTTGATAAAATAATCTTAATTAATCCGGCATCATTGAGAGAATTAGAGACTATTCCAGATAATAAATCAGATTTGAAAAATGCTATTATTAGCTTACCAATTATTGGAACATTTATTTACAATAAACTTATGAGTCCTTTAAAAATTGATTATATCTTTAGAAAAAAATACTATTCTAAATCTCAACTGATTTCAACAAAAACTGAAGATATATATTATGAATCAGCTCACTTAAATGGAAGCGCAGGAAAATATTTGTATGCTAGTATTCTTACAAAATATATAAATATAAATTTAAGCCATGCATTAAATAATATAAATAAAACAATTTATATTATTGGTTCAACTGATTTATTCAATAATCTCGAAGTAATAAATCAATACCATAATAGCAATGACAATTTTGAAATTACACATATATCAAATGCAGCATTATATCCACAACTGGAAGTACCTGAGAAAATACTTTCAATTATTAACAAAATACTTGATAAATAAACTAATAATTATAGAAATATATTAAAATCCGCTCTATTTTTTATAGAGCGGATTTTTTATACAAATATATAATCAATTATTTATACCAAAAACTACAAAGGCTTCTTTGAAGGTAAACCAGCTTTTCTAGGATAAGTATTACTTGTATTCATAACTTTATCAATAATAACAAAGGTTCGTGTGTTATCAGCAAAAGTATATTCATCAACTCTATTAAGCTTACCACCAAGAAGATGAATCGCAGATTTCGCAGCATTAACTTCTTCCTCAGACTTAACTGACTTATAAGAAATAAAAGAACCTCCAATCTTAACAAAAGGTAAACAATACTCTGATAAAGTAGAAAGATTTGCAACTGCTCTTGATAAAGAAATATCAAAAGAAGCTCTATATTTTTTTTCTCTGGCAATATCTTCTGCTCTACCATGTATAGCAACTATATCATCAAGTTCAAGTCTACTAATAACTTCATTCAAAAAATTAACCCTTTTATTTAAAGAATCTAAAAGAGTTATCTTAAGATTAGGAAAAACAATTTTCAATGGAATACCAGGAAAACCTGCACCAGTTCCAATATCAATAATAGATAAATCAGCTTTTAAATCTATAGAGCGGAATAAATATACACTATCTAAAAAGTGCTTATCAATTACGTCATCAAACTCAGTAATAGCTGTAAGATTCATTACTTTATTCTTTTCTATCAACATTTCATAATAGATTTCAAAAGAATTTAACTGTTTGCTAGTAAGTTCAATTCCAATTTCTTTAAGTGAATCTAAAAAATGTGAAAAATCATACTTCATACATTACTCCTCAATATCGTTATTTTCAGGGTTTAACTGTAAAAATAAATCTGGATTTAAGTATTTAAGTTGTTCTAAATAAACCAGTAAAACAGATATATCAGCTGGAGATACTCCAGATATTCTAGAAGCCTGACCAATATTTAATGGTTGAAATGCATTTAACTTCTGCCAAGCTTCAATTCTAAGTCCAGAAATAGTCTGATAATCAAAATCAACAGGAAGCAATTTTTTCTCAAGCTTTTTAAAATGTGAAACCTGTTTAATCTGTCTTGTGATGTAACCTTCATACTTAATAAGAATACTAACCTGTTCCCTAACATCAAAAGGAAGCTCTGGTCTTTCCTTATCAATTGGAGCAAGTTTATCATAATCAAGTTCAGGTCTTCTGATTAATTCAGCAAGAGTTATTCCATTATTGAGTGGAATACTATTATAAGAAGTAAGTAAATCCTGAACTTCTTTATTAGCACCAATATTTACATTTGATACTCTTTCGATTTCTTTTGCAATAAGTTCTTCCTTCTTGCAAACATAATCATATCTATCCTGAGAAATAAGACCAACCCCATATCCCTTCTTTGTAAGTCGAAGATCTGCATTATCCTGACGTAAAAGGAGACGATATTCCGCTCTTGAAGTCATCATTCGGTAAGGTTCTCTATTTTCTTTTGTAACAAGATCATCTATCAAAACACCAATATATGCTTCTGAACGATCAAGAATCAATGGTTTCTTTCCAAGAATTTTCATTGCAGCATTAATTCCTGCAATTAATCCCTGACAAGCAGCCTCTTCATAACCTGAACTTCCATTAAATTGTCCACCACTAAAAAGACCATGAATCTTTTTAAATTCAAGTGAAGCATAAAGCTGGTTTGCATTGATACAATCATATTCAATTGCATATGCATTTCTTACAATTTTAACATTCTCAAGACCGGGTAATGTTCTGTACATCTGATACTGAACATCCTCAGGCATTGATGATGACATACCACCAACATACATTTCTGTAGTATTTAATCCTTCAGGTTCAATAAAAATCTGATGTCTTTCTTTATCAGCAAACTTTACAACCTTATCTTCTATTGAAGGACAATAGCGTGGTCCAGTCCCTTCAATGATTCCAGCATAAATTGGAGACCTATCCAAATTATTTCTAATAATCTCATGAGTCTTATTATTAGTATATGTAAGCCAACATGAAACCTGATCAATTTGAACATCTTCCGGATTTGTTGTAAATGAAAAAGGCACTACTCTCTCATCACCAAACTGCTCTTCCATTTTTGAGAAATCAATACTATTTTTATCAACACGAGCAGGAGTTCCTGTTTTAAATCTGTTCATCTCAATACCATGTTCAATAAGAGAATCAGTTAAATGATTAGCAGCCAAAAGTCCATTTGGACCAGTATGAGTAATCATCTCTCCAGTAAGACAACGAGCTCTCAAATATGTACCAGTACAAAGAACAATAGCTTTACAATGATAAGTTGCACCAGAAGTAGTTTTACATCCAGTTATATTATTATCATCATCAGTAATAATTTCTGATACTTCTCCCTGTCTGACTGTTAAATTAGCAGTATTTTGGAGTGTTTTTCTCATTTCAGCACTATATTCCGCTTTGTCTGCTTGTGCGCGGAGAGAATGTACAGCAGGTCCTTTTGATTTATTAAGCATTTTTGACTGGATAAATGTCTTATCAATATTTTTACCCATCTCTCCTCCAAGAGCATCTATTTCTCTAACTAAATGTCCCTTGGAACTTCCACCAATATTTGGATTACATGGCATAAGTGCAATACTATCAACACTTACAGTAAAAACAATTGTCTGTAAACCTAATCGAGCACATGCAAGCGCAGCCTCACATCCGGCATGACCTGCACCTACAACAACAACATCATAATTTTCTTCTACAAAATTAGAACTCATAACTGCCTACTTTCCCATACAAAATTTACTAAAGATTTCTGTAACCAAATCATCTTCTACTGACTCACCAATAATTAGTCCAAGACTTTCATATGCATTCATCAAATCAATAGAATAAAAATCCTCTGGCATATCTGATAATATACTATTTACAACAAGTTTTAAACTATTTAAAGCTTCATTTAACAAATTTTTATGTCTGATATTTGTAATATATATCTCATCATTAAATGTAACTTCACCAGAAAAAAACATTTCTCCAATTGCTTTTTCTAAATCAGAGATACCAGAATTATCTTTTGCAGAAATTGACAAAACCAATTTATCAATATGCTTTTTAACTTCATACTCATCAACAATAGTTGATAAATCAGATTTATTCAAGAGTATAATTGCATTTTTATCATGTAAAAGGTTAATTATTTCAAAATCACTTTCATCTAATGGAGTAGATGAATCAATTACATAGATAATTAAATCAGCAGATGAAGCTTCATCTAAAGCTTTTTTAACACCTATTTTTTCCACAATATCATCAGTGTCTCTAATTCCGGCAGTATCAACAAGATTTAATGTTATACCATTTAAATTAATCTGTTCCTCAAGTACATCCCTTGTTGTACCTGCAATATCAGTAACAATTGCACGATCAGTACCAACCAATGCATTAAGTAAAGAAGATTTTCCAGCATTAGGTTTACCTAGAATAACTGTGTTTATACCTTCTTTTAAAATTCGACCATTATCAGATGAACTCAACAATTTTTCTATACAATTAATATTATTATCCACAATACCATGTAACTTTTGTGGATAACCATCTAAAGAAATGTGTTCAGGGTCATCAAGTGCCGATTCAATAAAAGCAATCTCATGTATCAACTCTTCTCTAATACTTTTAATACTATTACATATTGAACCATTAAGCTGACTTAGTGAACTTTTTAACGCAAAAGAATTCTTTGAATTAATTACATCTATAACTGATTCAGCTTGAGATAAATCAATTCTTCCATTTAAAAAAGCTCGCTTTGTAAACTCTCCTGGATCAGCTGGACGAGCTCCATACTTAATAACTGTCTCAAGAATTTTTTTCATTACAAAAACACCACCATGACAATCAATCTCGATGGTATCTTCTCTTGTATAGGTATTTGGTGCTTTCATCAAAAGGACCATAACCTCATCTATTTTTTCATCGCCGTCATAAATAAAACCATAATGAATAGTATGGCTCTTACAGCTACTTATTTTCTTATCCTTATTTTTCGAAACAAAAATTTTATCTATAATATCAAGGGATTCCTCACCACTAATTCTAATAATTCCAATACCAGAAGGCGACATTGCTGTTGCTATAGCAGCTATTGTATCTTTATACATTTAAATCCTCCATAAACTTTCAATAATCAAACAAAAACATTATAACCCTATTATTAAAAAAGGGTATCTATAATAGATACCCTTTTAATTATTATCTCTTTAGTGTAACAACTACATGTCTATATGGTTCTTCACCTTCACTGTGTGTTGTAACAAATCTATCATTCTGCAAAGCAGAGTGAATAACTCTTCTTTCGAAAGGATTCATTGGCTCAAGAGTAACAGGTCTTTTTGTTCTTTTAACCTTGTAAGCAATATTTTTTGCTAAATTCTCAAGAGTGTCTTTTCTTCTCTTTCTGTAATCTTCTGTATCAATCTTAACTTTATAATAATTATCTGAATGTTTATTAATAGCAAGATTTGTAAGATACTGAAGTGAATCAAGAGTTTGTCCCCTCTTTCCAATAAGGATACCCATATCAGCACCCTTAAGTTCAACATCAACATTTCTAACTTCTTCATTAATTTTGATGTCAATCTCAACTTCTAAATCCATAGCATTAAATATTTTATTTAAAAATTCTCTAACACTATCCTCAACAGAAACAACTACTTTTACTTTAATTACAGCATTTTTGCTTCCAATTCCTAAAAAACCAGAACTTCCTTTTTCAACAACCTCGTACTCAAGTTTATCACTAGTTGTTCCAAGTTTTACAGATGCCTCTGTTAAAGCATCTTCAACTGTTTTTGCAGATACTTCAATATATTCCACTTCTTATCCTCCTATTTACGAGAATTACGTTCATTAAACTCTTTTACCATATTTGCTTTTGCGGCAAGACTACCAGGTTTTGCATTTGCTTTAATAGATCTTGCTTTTTCTAAATCAGCTTCTTTATCTGATGAAACAGATACATTTGCCTTGTTATCAAGAGTTTTTGTCTTAATATTTGCAGCATCTCTAATAGCATTTTCAGACATTCCTCTTTTTTCACGCTTTTTCTTAGCGACTTCCTGATTTTTCTTTATTATATCATCTAAATCAAGATCTTTAAAATGTCTATTAATAAAGAACTGCTGTACTACCCTTACGAGAGCACTAAAAATCCAATAAATACCAAGACCAACTGGAACTGTAAAACAGAAAACTAATGAAAACAATGGCATAATAGTATTCATTGTCTTCATTTGATTAGCCACCTGATCATTTCCATTTGTACTCTGTGGCATAAGCTTAATATTAGCAACCTGTGTAAGATATGAAAAAACAGGAATAGCTAATGCAATAAGAGCAATTACAATAGAAGTTTTGTAATTGTTCATAATAATACTCCATGGTGTATCAGAAATATTAAGACCAAGAAAATAATTAAATTTCTCAATATGACCATGAGTTGTTTCTACTGCAGATGAAAGATCTGGAAAATATCCATTTCCTGCAATAGCATCCCATCCTTTTGAAGGAAGCTTGTACAAAATATCAACAATATAATTACTTACTTCCGAATTACTTGCTTTTTCAAATTTATCAAGAATATTATCAGCAGAAATACCACTTGAAGTTACAAAATTAAATTTCTCCATCAATTTCTGTAAAGTAACCTGATAATTATCAGTCGCCATAATGGCATCTGTTAATCCAGAAAAAGATTCTTTAACACTTCCTAAATAAGCAGGAATATTATAAAAAACTCTATATAATGCAAGCAAAATAGGGAACTGAATCAATAAAGGTAAACATGTACCCATTGGAGAAACTCCGTATTTTTCATATATCAGCTGAGTTTCCTGCTGCATAGCCATCATAGAAGCCTGATCTTTTTTATTTTTATATTTTGCTTGAATAGCTTGAAGTTCAGGCTGCATTTTCTGAGATAACTTAGAAAATTTCTGCTGCTTGAATGTAAGTGGCAGCATACAAGTATAAATTAATATAGTGATAATTATAATACTAAGAACTACACTCTCTACTCTTCCGCCAGTAATATATGAAATACCATTATAAATATAATTCATAATAATACCAAGAAATTTAGCGATAGGTCCGAGTATAGCCCCGTCATATGCGGTTAATATTATTCCCGACATAAAAACCTCCATTATGGAACCGGATCATATCCACCCTTCGAAAAAGGATTACATCTCAATATTCTCCACGTTGTCAACGCTCCACCCTTTAAGGCACCATACTTTTCCACAGCCTCAAGACCATAAGTAGAACATGTCGGACAATACGGACATTTTGTAGATTTCATTGGAGATAAATACTTTCTATAAAATTTAATTAAAAATATTAAGACTTTCTTCAAAACGATTCCATCTCTTTTTTCAAAAATTAGTTACTTAAAATCTTTTGAAGACCTCCAAGATGTAAAAGTGCACTTTCAATTTCTCGGTATCCAACATTCTTTGCACTTACTCTTGCGATGACTACAATGTCTAAACCACTATTAAACATGTCTTCATGTAGTCTATAACTCTCCCTTATAAGGCGAGTGATGTGATGTCTTATAACACTATTTCCAACTTTTTTACTTACCGAAATGCCAATACGATTATTGGCTGAACCATTTTCCAAAACATACATTACCAAATACTTGTTTGCAAAGGATTTTCCTTTATTATAGACGTTTTGGAAGTCACTGTTTTTCTTTAATGAATCTGAAAATTTCATTTAAACTTTCCTTCTAAAAAACAATCAAAAAAAGAAGAAAAGACCACAAAAATTGTGGCCTATGCTGATAATTTTTTTCTTCCTTTTAATCTTCTAGCTGCTAAAACTTTTCTTCCGCCAGCTGTACTCATTCTTTTTCTGAAACCATGAACTTTTGATCTCTGTCTCTTTTTAGGTTGGAATGTCATCTTCATATATATCCACCTCCTTTACGTTAAAAAACATCAGTACAATTATAACAAAAAAAGCATGTCTGTCAAGACAAAAAATAAAATGTAAAATAAATAATTATCCCCAAATTGTTGATAACCTGTGGATAACAATGTAAATATATCGTTTAAAACTGTTCAAAACACCTCTAAGGCTAGTAAAAATAGGGTAGATAACTTTTTAGAGTTTTAAACAGTGATTTACGTTGCTTAAAAGGGTGAAATAGTGTACTATATATAGGTAGGATTGTGGATAAGTATCCTATTTTATATATTAGATATGGAGAACCTTAATGGATAAAGTAATAGAACAATGGGATGATATATTAAAAATGGTAAAAGAGGAACATGGATTAACAGAAGTATCCTTTAATACATGGATTAAACCATTAGAGATTTTTGCCATTGAGGATAATACGCTATATATTCTTGTACCATCAGAACAGATGGGTCTAAGCTATATAAATAAGAAGTATTACTTACCTCTTAAAGTTGCTATCACTGAAACAACTGGAATCGAATACGATATTGAATTCATTCTTCCAGATCAAGCTCAGTCATTAAACTTTAAAAACACAAAAACAACTGAAGCATTAAAACCTACAAAAGGTGATCATTCAAACCTTAATCCCAACTATACATTTGACACCTTTGTCGTGGGAAGCAATAACAGATTTGCCCAGTCTGCTGCTCTCGCGGTAGCTGAATCGCCAGGAGAATCATACAATCCACTTTATATTTACGGTGGTCCTGGACTTGGCAAAACACATTTAATGCATTCAATAGGTCATTTCATTATTGATCAAAAACCAAATACAAAAGTTTTATATGTAACTTCTGAAGAATTTACCAACGAAGTAATCGAGTCAATCCGAAATGGTAATGCAACAGCAATGACTAAATTTAGAGATAAATACAGAACTGTTGATGTACTCATGATTGATGATATCCAATTCATTATAGGAAAAGAAAGTACACAGGAAGAATTTTTCCACACTTTCAACACTCTTCAGACACAAGGAAAACAAATTATCTTAACATCAGATAAACCTCCAAAAGAAATGGAGACATTAGAAGAGAGAATCAGATCTCGTTTTGAATGGGGACTTATGGCAGATATTGGTGTTCCAGATTACGAAACAAGAATGGCTATTCTTCGTAAAAAAGCTGAAACAGACAAATTTGACATAGACGATGAGATTCTAAACTATATTGCTACAAACATCAGTTCCAATATTCGAGAACTTGAAGGAGCGTTAAATAAATTATTTGCTTTTCATAATCTTGAGCATACATATATTACAATGGAAATTGCAGAAAGAGAATTAGCAAATATAATTACACCTGATAAACCAAGAGAAATAACTGCACAGCTCATAATTGAAGTAGTATCAGAACATTTCCACATTTCTGTTGACCAGATGATTTCTAAAAACAGAAGTAATGATATTGCTAAACCAAGACAAATAGCTATGTATTTATGTAAAAATATGACATCAGATTCACTTGATGTTATTGGACAACTATTAGGTGGTCGTGATCATTCAACAATTATCCACGGAATCAAGAAGGTTACCAAGGAATATGAAGAGAGCGAAGCAACAAAAACAATTATAGAAACTATCAAGAAAAAGATTAATCCGAACTAGTTTCTTCCTATTATAATAGGGTTTTAAATAAACACTATATATAGTATCCACTTATTAACGTTTATCAACTGTTAATACAAGGTGTATAAAAAGTTATCCTTTTTTATCAATTTACAATCAACGCCTATTTAAGAAAGTTATCAAATCCTGTAAGCATTGGTTTTATCAATAAAAAAAGAGTTTTAAACTTTTAAACACCCCCTAAGAAGAATATTATTAATATCTTTTATATATATACATATGCACGCAGGAAGGAGTTTTATCAAATGAAACTTATTTGTTCAAAAGCAAATTTACTTAGAGGAGTTAATATTGTTTCTAAAGCAGTTCCAACAAGAACAACAATGGCTATACTTGAATGTATTTTAATTGATGCTTCTGCTAATGAAATAAAATTAATGGCTAACGATATGGAGTTAGGTATTGAAACAAAAATCGAAGGAGAGATTATTGAAAGAGGAGTTATAGCATTAGATGCTAAGGTTTTTTCTGAAATAGTAAGAAAGCTTCCAGATAATGATGTAACTATCGAAACAGACAGTTCATTTAAAACAGTTATTAAATGTGAAAAAGCCAAATTCAATATTATTGGTAAATCAGGTGATGATTTTTCGTACATTCCTTATGTTGAAAAAAATGAATCAATTGTTTTATCACAGTTTACTCTTAAAGAAGTTATCAGACAGACAATTTTTTCTATTGCAGATAACGACAACAATAAACTCATGACAGGTGAGTTATTTGAGATAAATGACAACAAATTAAAAGTTATATCACTTGATGGACATAGAATCGCCATTAGAAATATAGAGATGAAAAACAACTATGGTAATAAAAAAGTGGTTGTTCCGGGAAAAACTCTTCAGGAGATTAGTAAAATTATTCCTGGTTCAGCAGATGAAGATGTTGTTATTTATATTACAAACAACCATATTGTATTTGATTTTGATACAACAACAGTTGTTTCAAGACTTATTGAAGGTGAATATTTTAAAGTAGATCAGATGTTGGCATCTAATTATGAGACAAAAGTTAGAATCAATAAAAAAGAATTACTTGAATGTATAGATCGTTCTACTCTCTTAGTAAAAGAGGGAGATAAGAAACCAATTATCATGAACATTACAGATGATAATATGGAACTAAAAATCAACTCATTTATTGGTTCAATGAATGAAGATATTGATATAAAAAAAGATGGAAAAGATATAATGATTGGATTTAATCCAAAATTCTTTATAGATGCACTTAGAGTAATTGATGAAGAGGAAGTAAACCTTTACATGGTTAATCCAAAAGCTCCTTGCTTTATAAAAGATGATGATGAAAAATTCATTTATCTGATTCTTCCTGTAAACTTCAACTCTGCATCAAATTAGGAGAAATTATGATAGAAATTTCAATTAGAGAAGACGAAGAATACATTAAATTAGGTCAAGCATTAAAAAAGGCTGGATTAGTTAGTTCCGGCGTTGATGCAAAGATGGTAATTTTAGATGGCCTGGTAGAAGTAAATGGGGAAACAGAACTTCAAAGAGGGAAAAAACTTAGAGATGGCGATGTTTTTTCATTTAACGGAGAAACAGTTAAGGTTAAGAAATGATTATTAAATCTATAGAACTGAGTAATTTTAGAAATTATGAACAGCTTAATTTAGAGTTGGATAAGGGTACCAACATTTTGTATGGTGACAATGCTCAGGGAAAGACAAATATACTTGAAGCAGTTTATTTATGTGGAACCACAAAATCACATAAGGGCAGTAAAGATAAAGAGATGATTAGATTTGATGGGGATGAATCTCACATCAGAACTATTGTTGAAAAAAATGGTAAAGATTACCAAATAGATATGCATCTTCGTAATAGAGGAGCAAAGGGAGTTGCTATAAATAAACTGCCAATTAAAAAAGCAAGTGAACTTTTTGGAATATTAAACATTGTATTTTTTTCTCCGGAAGACTTAAATATCATCAAGAATGGTCCGGCTGAAAGAAGAAGATTTATTGATTTAGAATTGTGTCAGTTAGACAAGATTTATTTATCTGATTTAACAATATACAACAAGATTTTAGTTCAAAGAAATAAACTTTTAAAAGATATTAATTATAAACCTGATTTGAGAGATACACTTCCTGTGTGGGATATGCAGCTGTTGGAATACGGCAAAAGCATCATAAAAAAGAGAAGACAGTTTATTTGTGAACTAAATGAAATAATTTCTGAGATACATTTTAATATATCAGGTGGAAAAGAAAATCTTGTTTTAAAGTATGAACCAAGTATTGATGATATCTTTTTTGAAGATGAATTAATAAAAGCGAGAAATAAAGACCTTAAATTATGTCAAACAACAGTAGGACCACATAGAGATGATATGCTTTTTTCCATAGATGGAATTGATATTAGAAAATATGGTTCGCAGGGGCAACAAAGAACATCAGCTTTATCTCTAAAGCTTTCAGAGATAGATTTAGTTAAAAAGTCAATTAATAGTACACCTGTTCTATTATTGGATGATGTACTGTCAGAATTAGATAGTAACAGACAAAATTATTTGTTAAATAGTATAAATGATATTCAAACCATTATTACTTGTACTGGTTTAGAAGAATTTGTAAAAAATAGATTTCAAATAGATAAAATATATCAAGTAGTTCAAGGTAACGTATTTGAAAAGAAATCTATAGAAGACATATAGAGTGTCTAAGACATTAGGAGGTTCTTTCATGAGTGAAGAATTACAACAGAACAATCAAGAATACGGAGCAGACCAAATCCAGATTTTGGAAGGATTAGAGGCTGTACGTAAAAGACCTGGAATGTATATTGGAAGTACATCTTCAAGAGGATTACATCATTTAGTATACGAAATTGTTGATAATGCAGTAGATGAAGCTTTGGCAGGATATTGTAAAAATATAGAGGTTACAATTGAAGAAGATAATTCTATTACTGTACTTGATGATGGTAGAGGTATTCCGGTAGGAACAAACAGCAAAGCTGGAAAGTCAGCATTAGAGGTTGTATTTACGGTACTTCACGCTGGAGGAAAATTCGGTGGTGGAGGATACAAAGTATCTGGAGGACTTCACGGAGTAGGAGCCTCAGTAGTAAATGCGTTATCCACTTGGCTGACAGTAGAAGTTTATAATGAGGGTAAAATTTATAGACAGAGTTATAAACGTGGAAAAGCAGAAGGTACTGTAACAGTTGTAGGAGAATGTGATACAGAATTACACGGAACAAAAGTACATTTTTTACCTGATGCAGAAATATTTGAAGAAACAATTTATGATTATGAAATATTAAAGCAGAGACTAAGAGAAACTGCGTTTTTAACAAAGGGCCTTAGAATTGTGCTTAAAGATGTACGTGAAAACAGTAAGCATAATCATGAGTTTATGTATGAAGGTGGAATAAAACAGTTTGTTGAGTATCTAAACAGAGGTAGAGAAGCCCTTTACAAAGATGTAATTTACTGCGAAGGCACACAGAATGGTGTATACGTAGAAGTAGCTCTTCAGCACAATGACTCATTCAATGATTCAACTTACAGTTTTGTAAATAACGTTATTACACCTGAAGGTGGAACACACCTTGCAGGATTTAGAAATGCTCTCACAAAGACATTCAATTCTTATGCAAGAGAAAATAAAATTCTTAAGGATTCAGACCCAGCATTGACTGGAGATGATATAAGAGAAGGATTAACAGCAATAATCAGCATAAAAATTGAAGAGCCTCAGTTTGAAGGACAGACCAAACAGAAGCTTGGAAATAGTGAAGCAAGAGGAGCTGTTGATTCAGTTGTATCTGAGAAGCTTACATACTTCCTTGAGCAGAATCCTGATGTGGCAAAAAATATATGTGAAAAATCACTTTTGGCACAAAGAGCAAGAGAAGCAGCCAGAAAAGCAAGAGATCTCACCAGAAGAAAAACATCTTTGGAAGGTGGATCACTTCCTGGAAAACTTGCAGACTGCTCAGACAAAGATCCAAAGAACTGTGAGATTTTCATAGTAGAGGGAGACTCTGCGGGAGGATCTGCAAAGACAGCCAGAAGCAGAGCAACACAGGCTATTCTTCCACTTCGTGGAAAAATTTTAAACGTAGAAAAAGCAAGATTAGACAGAATTTATGATAATGCTGAAATCAGATCGATGATAACAGCATTTGGAACAGGAATACATGATGATTTTGATATAGAAAAATTGAGATATGACAAGATTATTATCATGACTGATGCCGACGTTGATGGTGCACATATTGCAACACTTATGTTGACATTTTTATACAGATTCATGCCTGAATTAATCAAGCAGGGACATGTATATCTTGCAACACCACCACTTTACAAGGTGGAGAAAAATAAAAAAGTATGGTACGCGTATGATGATATCGAGTTAAATAATATTTTGACAGAAATAGGACGTGACTCAAATAATAAAATACAGCGATACAAAGGACTTGGAGAGATGGATGCAGAGCAGCTTTGGGATACAACAATGGATCCTGAAAAGAGAATCCTGAAACAGGTCATGATTGATGAAGAGAATTCATCAGAATTAGATGTAACATTTACAACCCTGATGGGTGATAAAGTAGAACCAAGAAAAGAATTTATTGAAGCAAATGCTAAATATGTTCAGAATCTTGATATTTAGTTAAGGAGGAACAAAGTTTAAGTGGATGACAAGATATTTGATCAAATACAACAGGTTGATCTGAAAAAAACAATGGAAACCTCCTATATTGACTATGCTATGAGCGTTATTGCGAGTAGAGCATTGCCAGATGTAAGAGATGGATTAAAGCCAGTTCAAAGAAGAGTATTGTACTCAATGGTTGAACTTGGAAATACACCAGACAAGCCACATAGAAAATGTGCGCGTATCGTCGGTGATACAATGGGTAAATACCATCCACATGGAGACAGCTCGATTTACGGAGCACTTGTCAACATGGCTCAGGAATGGTCAATGAGATATACACTTGTTGACGGACATGGAAACTTCGGTTCTGTGGATGGAGACGGTGCAGCTGCTATGCGATACACTGAGGCAAGATTATCCAAAATCTCTCTTCAGATGATAGAAGATATCAACAAAAACACAGTTGATTTTGCACCAAACTTCGATGAGACAGAGCAGGAGCCGAAAGTACTTCCATCAAGATATCCAAATCTGTTAGTAAACGGAACAACAGGAATTGCTGTAGGAATGGCAACAAATATTCCACCTCACAATTTAACTGAGGTTATTAATGCTGTAGTAAAATTAATCGACAACGACATAGAAGAAAAAGAAACAACAATAGAAGAGTTACTTGAAATAGTAAAAGGACCAGATTTCCCAACAGGAGGAATTATCCTCGGAACATCAGGAATAAATGAGGCTTATAGAACAGGCCGTGGAAAAATCAGAGTACGCGCTGTTACAGATATAGAGCCAATGGATAATGGAAAGAATAGAATTGTTGTAACAGAATTACCATATCTTGTTAATAAAGCAAGATTAATAGAAAAAATTGCTGAACTGCACAAGGATAAAAAAATTGATGGAATTACAGACCTTCGTGATGAGACAAGCCGAGAGGGAATGAGAATTGTAATCGAACTCAGAAGAGATGTAAATCCAAGTGTGGTATTAAATCTTTTATACAAACATACGCAGTTACAGGATACATTTGGAGTTATAAATCTTGCATTGGTAAATGGGGAGCCAAAAGTATTAAATCTGTACGAGTTGTTGAATTATTACTTGCTCCATCAAAAAGATGTAGTTACAAGAAGAACTCAGTATGACCTTGATAAAGCAGAGGCAAGAGCTCATATTGTACAGGGATTAATAATTGCACAGGACAACATTGATGAAGTAATCTCAATTATCAGATCAAGCCGAACAACAGCAGAAGCAAAAAACAGATTAATGGAAAGATTTGGCTTATCTGATGAGCAGTCACAGGCAATTGTAGACATGCGTCTAAAAGCTCTTACAGGATTGGAAAGAGAAAAATTAGAAGCAGAATACAAAGAGTTGATGGCTCAAATTGCAGAATTAAAATCAATTTTAGCAGATGAGAAAAAACTTCTTGGAGTAATCAGAGAAGAAATTCTTGCTATTGCCAACAAATTTGGTGATGAAAGAAAAACTCAGATTGGTTTTGATGAGTATGATATGTCAATGGAGGATCTTATTCCAGAGACAAATACTGTAATCACAATGACAAAAGTCGGATATATCAAGAGAATGAGCACGGACAATTTCAAAGCTCAGCATCGTGGTGGAAAAGGAATAAAAGGAATGGAGACAATAGAAGATGACTATATTGTCGAAATGATGATGACAACATCTCATCATTACCTTATGTTCTTTACCAATACAGGAAGAGTATACAGAATTAAAGCATACGAGATTCCGGAAGCAAGCAGAACCTCAAGAGGAACAGCAATAATCAATTTAATACCTCTTCAGCCAGAAGAAAAGATAACAGCTATGATTCCAATAAAGGAATATGAAGATGATAAATATCTTTTCATGGCAACAAGAAACGGAATTGTAAAGAAAACACCAATAAAAGATTATGAAAATATCCGAAAAAATGGACTTGCAGCAATTAATTTAAGAGAAGATGATAAATTAATTGAAGTAAAAGTAACAGATAATTCAGAAGATATATTCCTGTTTACAAAATTTGGACAGTGTATTAGATTTAAAGAAACAGATGTACGTTCTACAGGAAGAACAACAATGGGTGTAATAGGAATGAACCTTGCTCCAAACGATGTTGTTATTGCAATGCAGACAGCATCAATGGGAGAATCTGTTATGATAGTTTCTTCAAAAGGATTAGGAAAATGTACTCTTATAGATGAGTTCAGCACTCAAAACCGAGGAGGAAAGGGTGTAAAATGCTATAAGATAACAGAAAAATCAGGAAATCTGGTTGGAGTAAAATCAGTTGGAAAAGATGATGAAATAATGCTTATTACAACTGAAGGAATTATAATTAGAATTCAGGTAAGCGATACAACTCTTTTAGGAAGAGTAACTACAGGAGTTAAACTAATTAACCTTCAGGATGGTGTAAGCGTAGCAAGTATAGCTAAAGTAGTTGAAGATAAATCACTAATGCCACCAGAAGAAGAAAAAGAAGAAACAGAAAAAGAAACAGAGGAATCATAGGATTTAAAGCAGGGTAAAATTACCCTGCTTTTTTCAAAGAATATAACAACAAACTTTCAAAGAATGAAAAATTTCCAGAAAGTAAGGAGAAAAGATGATAAGAGAAATAAATACAAAACTAATAACAGAAAATGTAAAAGAGATGTGTATATCAGCAAACCATTTCTTATCAAAAGATATGGATGAGATGTTGAAAAAAGTAACAAAGGAAGAAGAATCACCATTAGGTCAAAAAATTTTAAATCAGCTTCAAGAGAATCTTAAAATTGCTGGCGAAGAAATGATTCCAATATGTCAGGATACAGGGATGGCGGTATTTTTTGTAGAAGTAGGTCAGGATGTACATTTTACAGGAGACTTACTTGAGGATGCAATAAACGAAGGTGTAAGACAGGGATATGTGGATGGATTTTTAAGAAAATCTGTAGTAAAGGACCCAATAATCAGAGAAAATACAAAAGATAATACTCCAGCAGTTATACATTATTCAATAGTAAAAGGAGATAAAGTAAAAATAACATTTGCCCCAAAAGGTTTCGGAAGTGAAAACATGAGTAGAGTATTCATGCTAAAACCAGCAGATGGAATAGAAGGTGTAAAAAAAGCAATTCTAACGGCAGTAGAAGATGCAGGACCAAATGCATGTCCACCAATGGTAGTTGGAGTAGGTGTTGGAGGAACATTTGAAAAAAGTGCAGTAATGGCAAAACAGGCACTTACAAGAGAAGTAGGAAAACATTCAGATATAGAATATGTTGCTGAATTAGAAAAAGAGATGCTTGAAAAAATAAATAATTTAGGGATAGGACCAGGCGGACTTGGTGGAAGTACTACAGCACTTGCAGTAAACATAAATACATATCCAACACATATTGCAGGATTACCGGTATCAATTAATATTTGTTGTCATGTAAATAGGCACATTGTAAGAGAAATATAATAATATATAGTACAGGAGAAAAAAATGGATAAAAAAATAACAACTCCAATAACAGAAGAAACAACAAAAGATTTACATAGTGGAGATTATGTATATATTACAGGAACAATATATGTTGCAAGAGATGCTGCACACAAAAGAATGATAGAAGCATTAGATAATAATGAATCATTACCAATAGATATAAAAGATTCAACAATTTATTATATGGGACCATCTCCAGCTAGAGAAGGAAGACCAATTGGATCTGCAGGACCAACAACTGCCACAAGAATGGATAAGTATGCTCCAACACTTTTAGATTTAGGTGAAAAGGCGATGATTGGAAAGGGAAAAAGATCCAAAGAAGTAATAGATGCAATAATAAGAAACAAAGCAGTATATTTTGCAGCAGTAGGAGGAGCAGGAGCACTCCTTTCAAAATGTATAAAAAAGTCGGAAGTAGTGTGCTATGATGATCTAGGTGCGGAGGCAATAAGGAAAATATATGTAGAGGATTTTCCAGTAATAGTTGTAGTAGATAGAGAAGGAAATAATCTATATGAAACATCCATTAAAGAATATAAAAAAAGCTAAAAAAATAAGTTGACAAATGGGTAATATTTTAGTAGAATAACTTTTGCGTCACGAAAGTGATAATTTAATATTTGAAATAACTTTGGAGAAGTACTCAAGTGGCCGAAGAGGTGCCCCTGCTAAGGGTATAGGTCGGGAAACTGGCGCGAGGGTTCAAATCCCTCCTTCTCCGCTATATTTCAAAAAAATAAAAAAGTTCTTGACAGATGCTAAGACGTCTGATAAGATATAGAAGTTGTCGCTGATGAATATATAATTCAGACAACGAACCGAACATTGAAAATTAAACAGTGAAAAACCTTGAAAGATTTTGAGAATCAATCAAGCAAATCTAAAATAGATTTGACGAACGCTTCGATTTAATCGAAGACCTTTAAAACAGTAAATTCAGAAATATCTGAATTAAG
>JBGVHH010000012.1:0-7467 GCA_045122195.1 Agathobacter sp. | reverse complement strand
GTGATTAACCTACAGCAGTTCTTTTTCGTGCTGTCAAGGGTGGCGGAAAACTGCCACAACCTAAAATATCTACAGTTTTCAAGGTTCATCTGAGCCTTTTTTCTTCAACTCAGTTTTTCATAGGTCATTTGACACTATCCTTTTTGGTGGCTTTGGTCCCATAAACTGATAAAAATAGGTCTTTATCATTCCATTATAAATCTTTCTGTTTTTATCAGCTTTTCGCCCGATATATCTCTGTGTATCCTCGTAACTTGTAATCAGATACATAGACCATGAATCAAGGTTTGAAAAAGCCTCTCCTATTTGTGTATATAAACCAGGAAGCGTCTCCTTCTCCTCAAGTCTCTCTCCATATGGCGGATTCGATATAATAAACCCATATTTTTTTGGATGTGACAAGTCACAAACAGCTCTCTGCTGAAAATGAATAAGATGATCGACCCCTGCTCTTTTAGCATTTTCTCTCGCAGCTGCTACCACCTCAGGGTCAATATCATATCCTTGAATATCAACCGACACATCTTTATTAACCATTTCCTGTGCTTCAGATACAGTATCATACCAAAGCTTCTTAGGAATAATGTTTGTCCATTTTTCAGCAGTAAATTCCCTGTTCATTCCCGGTGCAATATTTGCTGCCATCATGGCTGCCTCAATCGGAAATGTCCCACTTCCACAGAATGGATCTACAAGAATTCTATCTGCATGCCACGGAGTAAGCATAATTAAAGAAGCCGCAAGGGTTTCAGTAATTGGAGCCTTACTTGTTGCAAGTCTGTAACCTCTCTTATGAAGGGAATCTCCCGATGTATCAAGTGTAACCATCACTTCATCTTTATGAAGAAAAACCCTAAGTGGATACTCTGCACCATCCTCTGGAAACCAGTCAATATGATACGAACGTTTCATTCGCTCAACCATTGCCTTCTTTACAATAGACTGAATATCTGATGGTGAAAAAAGCTTACTCTTTATTGAAGAAGCTTTTTTCACCCAGAATTTTCCATTTTCAGGAATATAATCTTCCCAAGGAAGAGCTTTTATTCCCTCAAAAAGCTCATCATAAGTAGTAGCCTTAAATCTTCCCACCTGGAGCAAGACACGTTCTGCTCCTCTCAAAAAAATGTTAGCCCTACAGATTGCTTCAGCATCTCCCTCGAAAGTAACTCTTCCATCTTCTACTTTTAAAATTTCATATCCGAGGTCATATATTTCTCTTTTCATCACACTTTCCAAGCCAAAATGACATGGAACAACTAATTCAAATGTATTCATATTCTTCCTTTTTATCTGTTATATTTACTGTTATATTGTGGCATACTCCCCTTGATTTTTAAATACTTTTATCATTTTTTTTTATATATCCTCTCATTGCCGCATATCCACCTATAACAGTTGCTGTACGAAATCCTCTGTTCCCCAAATATCTTGCAAGTTTCATGCTACTTCCACCATGAGTACAATAAAATATACAAAGTTTCTCTTTAGGAATAATTGGCTGGTAATCCTCAACTTCATCAATAGGCATACTTATGGCCTTATTCCAATGGTCTCTAGCATATTCCTCGGATGTTCGAATATCTATCAAAAGCGCTGATTCACCTTCAATTTTCGCATCAAGTTCTTCAGCATATACAATTTCAAATTTCATAGACTTTTTTTATTAGTATACTCATATAAAAACAAAATGTTCTTCATGTCTATGACGTTTTGATGGGAGTGTCCATCAACCTGACAACTCCCATCAAAAATTCCCATTATTATCGTTTTGCACAATAAATAATTACAATCATAATAATACTTCAAAGTCTTCTTTAGATAACGGACGCGAATAAAAGAAGCCTTGTATACTGTCACAGTTTAATTTTTTCAAAAAATCCACCTGCTTTTCAGTCTCAACACCTTCAGCAGTCACTCTCAATCCCAATTCTTTTGCTAGAGAGATTGTATGCTCCAACAATTTTTCTCCGCTAAAATCACCTATATAGTCAATCAGACTTTTGTCAATTTTTAAGTCATCAAAACAATTCATATTTAACGTAGCAAGAGAAGAATATCCTGCTCCAAAATCATCCACCAACAAAGGAAATCCATTATTATGAAATTCATCTGTGAGAGTTTTTATATTCTCATTATCAATCGCTGCACTCTCTGTTATTTCGATTGGTACATATTTTGTTGAAACACCAATTTCTCTTGCAATCGAGTTATACTGATTTACAACTGACTCAAAATACAAGCTAGCTCTCGAAAGATTTATTGAAATAGGAACTATTTTCTTCCCCTCTTTTTTCCACATGACCTGCTGTTCGCATACTGTACGAAAAACATATTCATCCAAGATTTTTATTAATCCATCTCGTTCAAACAATGGAATGAAAACTCCTGGTGAAATAACACTTCCATCCCTTTTACACCATCTGACAAGTCCTTCAGCGCCCACAATTTCATTGGTATTGGGGTCATATTTAGGCTGATACCATACATTGAATCTTCCACTGCTTAAATCATACATGAAAGAATCTTCCATTTCCTTATCCTTCAATATCTGAAGAGTATCCGATTCACAATAAAACTGATTGTCAATATCTTTTCGGTCTTTAACTTTATTTTTTGCAAAATTGGCTTCATTGTAAGCTTCTTCTACTTTTTTAAACGGATTCCATGTAGTAATTCCAAAATATGGATTAAGCTTTGGAATATTCATTTCTTCACTTAACACATTCAACAGTTCTCGAATGGTATTAATTTTTCTTCTAACTTTCCTTTCATCCGGACCATCACTAAAGATGACAAATCTATCTGCATTAATATGCGCAGCTATATCATTTATCTCAAGAGATTTTTCAATAACTTTCCATATCCCCTTTAAGGTCTCATCACCTTTTGACACCCCGCAAATAGAATTGATTATTTTAAATGAATGTATATCCATTGAGATAAGAAAACCATTCGCTACCCTATCCCTTAGCAGCTTTCTAAATCGCGTATAATTATCTCCGCCTGTTACAGAATCAACATAAGCCATTCGCTCCAATTCACGCTCTTTTTCAGAACTTACATCAGAAAAGCCAACAACCATTCGATGGAAGCCTCCATCCTGGGATACATTTACAAACTTTGCCCTATAGAACATAACTTTGTAATCTCTATACGCTCTATAATCGTGCTGATACGTATCTTTACGCTTAAATTGCTTTTCAAGATTCTCCAATGAAGTTTCATAAAGCATAGTATCCTGATCTTCTTTAACTACAGCCCTCTTTATATATGCTTCCATCATCTTCTCATAGCTTGGTTCCTCGTCAAGCATTTTACCAAACATTTTCTTCACTGCTGAGTTGACACGGTATGTAATAACCTTGTCCTTATCAATATCAACATAATAGATACTATTAAAATTATTACTTAATGCTCTGATAATTTCCTGCTTACGAAGATCTTCATCAAGATTTTCAACTATCCCTATTGCAGTAAGAGGTCTGCCATTGTCATCCCACTCTAAAGTTGATATTGTTATTTCTAAAGCACGACCTGCCTCACTTGCAGACACTTTCAAAGATACTTTTTGCTCACCATCATCAATTCGATTGAATAAATCAACAACTTTATCTATATCTTTTTCTGCAACCTTTTTTATATAACAGTTATCCCTTATATTTTCAATAAAGGATTCTCCTCCAAATTTATTAACTATTAGATTCGATAGCATAACACATTTATCTTGCGGAAAATATCTAAATGTATGTATTCCCACTGCTTCTAATGCCAACTGTGATTCTATTTCTGCTTCTATATATCTTTTACCATTAAAAATTTTTTCAGCCATTATTTCATCCCTTTTTATACATCTAACACAATTTACATTCTAGCAAAACCTGATATGTAAAACAATCCAAAATAGGAAACTCTATCACTTTTTATCACAAAAAAGAGTCTCACTTTGTGAGACCCTTAAATTAATCATTAAATTTATCATTTATTATCTGAATTTTTTATATAAACACCACGAGACTGATCCCCCTGTGGATTTTTTCCAAATTCATAATCATTACCAGGTAAAATTGCATTTAAAACAATTCCCGCAATTGCAGCAATAGCAAGGGCTGTAAGTGTAATAGATGTATCACATATATTAAATGTTAGCCCATCTGAAAAACCTAAACCACATACAAAAACCACACCGGCAATAATTAAATTTCTCGATTTAGTCAAATCAACTTTATTCTCAACCATGTTTCTAACACCAATTGCCGAAATCATTCCATACAACATAAAGGAAACTCCACCAATAATTGCCACTGGCATGGAAGATATTAGAGCTGATACTTTTGGAATAAAAGAGAGTATAATTGCAAACACTGCAGCAATTCTTATAACTATAGGATCATATACTCTTGACAATTCCAAAACACCGGTATTCTCACCATAAGTTGTATTTGCAGGTCCGCCAATTATTCCTGCAAAAGCTGTTGCAAGTCCATCTCCCATAAGTGTTCTATGCAATCCAGGTTTCTGAATATAGTTTTTATTAACAGAAGCAGAAATTGCTGACATATCACCTACATGTTCCATAATTGAAGCTAATGCAATCGGCGCCATTACAAGAATTGAAGTAATATCAAACTTGCAAATAGAAAAACTAGGTATACCTACAACACTGGCATCTTTAATTGCTCTGAAATCAAAAATTGGTGTTCCATTTGGATTTGTAAATCCAGCAAAATGAAACGCTAGCGCAACCAGATAAGCAATTACTACTCCCATTAATATTGGAATGATTTTGAACATTCCTTTTCCCCAGATATTGAAAATAATAATAACTGACAGAGCAAGTAATGCAAGCCCCCAATTCTTCTCAGCATTTCCAATAGCACTACCACTAAGAGATAATCCTATACAAATAATAATCGGTCCAGTAACAACTGGAGGAAGAAATCTCATCACTCGATTTACACCGACAAATTTGATAATTATTGCAACAATTAAATACATGCATCCAGCAATAACTATTCCACCGCATGCATAAGCGGCCCTATCATTTACCGACATATTTTTATAGATTCCTTGATTTAAATTAGAAATCGTTTCAAATCCGCCCATAAATGCAAAAGATGACCCCAAAAAAGCGGGAACTTCCAGCTTTGAACAAACGTGAAATATAAGCGTACCCATACCAGCTGCAAACAATGTAACTGACACGGTTAATCCTGTTGTTGGTGCTTCTCCACAATTATTAAGAAAAAAGCCAGCTACAGTCATTGGTACAAGAATAGTTGCCCCAAACATAGCAAACATATGTTGAATCCCCAATATCAACATTTTGACCGTTCCAAGTTTCTTAGCATCATAAATCGGTTCTTGCCTGTTATTCATTTTCCCTCTTCTCCTTCTAACACTCATAATTATTTTATCAATTCATTTAATGCATCTCTCTCAAACGGTTTAAAGAGTGCCCCATTAAAAGAATGCCCCTTATCACGAAAATCAAACGCCTTAAATGCAGTAGTTGCGTATATTTTTACAGTAGAAGCATCCGCTCTATCAAGCTGACGAATTTTATCGGCAGCTTCATTTCCATAACCGTCTTCCATTACAATATCCATAAGTATTATGTCTATTTCCCCTACTTCAGATTTTTCAAACATTGTAACAGCATCATTTCCACTATATGCATGTAAATATTCTACATTCTCTTTTTCAATTATAGATTTAATAAGTTCGGCTGAAAACGTACTATCATCAACAATCAAAACTTTCATCATACCCCTCCTATTTACTATTAAAATACTCTCCAATTGTCTTTATAACCAAATCATATTGCTTAACAACTTCAGCAAAAAGTGTCTCATCAGCATAGTCATTACATGGTCTAAGTTGCTCAGTTAATGCTGACACTGCTTTTTGAAGATTTGTATACGACAAATTCCCTGCAACACCTTTTAATGTATGAGCAGCCTTAAAAGCATCCTCAATCTGCTTATCCAAAACTGCAGATTTCAAACTTTCCATTGATTTGTCATCCAAAAATTTATACATAAATCTTTCGATTAACGCTTCAGACTGTAATCTTGTAAACACGTCATCATAATCGCCACCAAATTGTTCATAGCATTCTTTAATTGTCATATTACCTCCCAATACTATCTACAAGAATAACATTGTTCTATTATTAATCTCATATATAGCATAAGTATAACACATTAGTACTATTTTCCAAAGTAAATATTTATTCAAAAGGTACCCAAAAAAGACAGGATCAATATCCTGTCTTTCTTGTTTAAAACGTGCGTGAGAAGATTCGAACTCCCGACACCTTGGTCCGTAGCCAAGTGCTCTATCCAGCTGAGCTACACACACATATTAATTTTTTCAATGAAAACATTGAATGCCTCAGACCGGAATCGAACCGGTACTGTATCACTACAACAGGATTTTAAGTCCTGCGCGTCTGCCAGTTCCGCCACTGAGGCAAACCTCAGAATAACTATTGTTAAACTGAAAAATGGGACCTACAGGGCTCGAACCTGTGACCCCCTGCTTGTAAGGCAGATGCTCTCCCAGCTGAGCTAAGATCCCATATATCAAACGAGTACTGCAATTGCAGGGATAAAAAACTTTAATCAGTTCTATACATATGATAAATCATATCATAATACTCGTAACGACCCCAGGGGGACTCGAACCCCCGACCTCCGCCGTGACAGGGCGGCGCTCTAACCAACTGAGCCATGAGGCCTTATTAAATTAAAAATGGACCATCGGGGACTCGAACCCAGGACCGACCGGTTATGAGCCGGTTGCTCTGACCAACTGAGCTAATGGTCCATATAAAATAAGCCGATGATCGGACTCGAACCGATAACCTGCTGATTACAAATCAGCTGCTCTGCCAATTGAGCCACATCGGCATATTAAATAAGGGGACCAGCTTGGCTGGCAAAACCTTATCTCATTCTTCAAACAAAATGTCTGAAATGACTCCAACGGGAATCGAACCCGTGTTACCGCCGTGAAAGGGCGATGTCTTAACCGCTTGACCATGGAGCCAAATATAACTCCCCAAGTAGGACTCGAACCTACGACACTTCGGTTAACAGCCGAATGCTCTACCGACTGAGCTATTGAGGATTATTTAAAGGTTTGCACCTTCAAAACTTCATACAATTCCAAGAATATTCTTTGTTCTTTTCCGCTTCGAAAACAAGCTCGATTTCGCTACGCTTCATCTCGCTAAGTTTGCTTCGCGCGATACATCAAAGATGTATCACAAAGATTAAGCCCTCGACCTATTAGTAACAGTCAGCTCCACATGTTACCATACTTCCACCTCTGCCCTATCTACCTTGTAGTCTTCAAGGGGTCTTACTTCCTTATAGGAAGGGATATCTCATCTTGAGGGGGGCTTCACGCTTAGATGCCTTCAGCGTTTATCCCTGCCAGACTTGGCTACTCTGCCATGCC
>JBGVHH010000011.1:0-18656 GCA_045122195.1 Agathobacter sp. | reverse complement strand
GTGATTAACCTACAGCAGTTCTTTTTCGTGCTGTCAAGGGTGGCGGAAAACTGCCACAACCTAAAATATCTACAGTTTTCAAGGTTCATCTGAGCCTTTTTTCTTCAACTCAGTTTTTCATAGGTCATTTGACACTATCTTACTAACAAAATATTTTTTGTGATCTCTTTTGAATTAGCAAACTATTGAATTTGTAGTAAAGAAAAACTGCCATTGGAAAACCAACGGCAGTTGTAACTTTCATATTATATTACGGCATATATGGTGAAACCTTCACATTTATTGTTCCAGCTTTCGTAAAATCCGACTTAGCCTTAGCCTTATCAGGAGTTCCCCATAAAGTAAAATAAATTGTTTTATTTGTTGCAACTCCATCTAATGGATCTGGACTTACATTATAATACTTTTTCGTTGTATCAGAAGAACTTAGTTGAAAATCAAGTCTATCAGAACCACATGAATTTGCTGTTGAGGCACCTAAATTATTTATTAAAACATCATTGTCATCGGAAAATCTTCCTTTTACTGATGAATTCAATCCAGAATTTGAGTTAAATCTGCCAAGTTCTAATTGAAATGTTACTTCAACATCTACAGGCCAGTTTGAATCATTCTTAACGTAAATCATATTATTTGTGCCATCTACATATGAATCTTTCCAACCTTCACTATTTGCACCTTTATAACTATGACTTCCCGGATCCCATGTTGGACCATAATAATACTCAAACTGCATAGCTCCCCATGTAACAGTTACACTATATACTATCTCGTGGGCATTTCCAGTTTCCTTAGACTCAACATCAATATCTGATGTACCAATTTCCGTTGAATTGCCAGATGATCCCTCTATAACTGTGTCTTCATTTCCAGAATCAGCTGTGCCACCCAAGGTCTCAGCCTTTGCCGTTGTAGGAATCACACACATTGTTATTGCAAGAGTTGTTGCCATCACAAATGATAAAATCTTCTTCTTCATCCTTTCCCTCCTTGTAAAAAATGTACACTTCCTTGTGATATAGGATAATAGTACCACCGAATATATGTTTTGTCAACTTTATAGTTCGATTTTACTATAACAAAAAACAAGAACGCCACAATATTTTACCAGGCTTGGAGCATAAGCTTCATTTCTGTAGTTCCACAACTCTGCCAGTTCCTGGCTTTAAAAGAATACACTTTCATAATGACACTTCTAGCTTTGTTCTCCATATCCTCATCTAATGGTTGAAGCTTCTCAACATAGTATCCCGGCTTAATTACTCCACTTTTATACAGAACATCACCTGATTCTTCATCAATTATCTCACACATCAGATATTCTGTATTTTCTGTCGGATTAGTAAAAAACACATTTAAACTCTTATCTTCTTGCATATATAAGTTTGCTGCTACACTGTATTCATAATCAAACTTTGTTGGACACTCTTCATACAAATATGACGCCTCAACATACGGTTCACCTTTTATTGCAGTCTCGTCCATCTCAGGTGGTGTATATTGATGATTTTCCCTATTAATACCTATAAAAATCATTACTATCGCTATAATAATCACTAAGAGAATCGACATAAGCTTTATGTAAAATACATTTCGCCCTGTAGAAGCCCTTATCTTCTGCCTTGCCGATAGTCGACTATCTTTCTTCATTTATCTAACTCTCCGTTATAACTTTTTCATAAAATATTATCGCTCAACATCCTCCGGTTTAATGTAAAGAAATTGTCACCGGCATTTCTGTCTCAACCAATCCCCTTTCATTCGTAACAGGATCAAAAGGAACCAAAACTACATATCCTTGTACATCTCCTGCTTCAAGATTAATCTTGGAATAATTTGTTAAATTTAAATTTTCAAGTGCATATCCAGGTTTCACCGCACCTGAACAGGCAATTGTAACTCTTCCTTTTTGCGGGTCATAATCATCCGCATTTTCAAAGGCTGTCTGAAGTTCCTCAGGGCGTCCTGTTCCCCCCATCATCCTGATTGCATCCTCATCAGAAATCTGTAGTTCTACAACTATATTATAATCATCACTTGCAGGGTTTACAAAATTAATCTCACATTCCCCGGTCGCACGGCTGACAATCATATGTTCCTTAAATTGAAACGACAACGTATGCTCCGCTGACTCCGTAGATTCATAAGTAATATCCGTCTCCACCTGCTCAGGATCTTCCTCTATTGGACTGTAAAGTGCATCCTGTCCCCTGGTCGAAAACGGATTGACAACCCATAAGCTAAAAGCAAGAACCGCTGCTGAAGCAGTAATCGCTACCGGGAAAATCCAAAAACCACCAAAAGCGTATTTTCCAGCTGCATAGCTTCTCTCAATAATTCCCTCATTGATACACACAAGTCCACCAACCTGAATATCACTGTCTCTATTTTTAAGCTTTATGTAGAATGTAGCACCACAACAGGCGATTTTTCCTTCATTGCAAGCCACTAGCGTACCGATTTTTCCACTACCTTTAATCTGACAGTCAACGCTAAGGTTGTAGACCTCACCTTTTAAGAAACCAAAAAACCCCTTCTGGATAATGTCTTCATTGGAAATCACAAAGTTTTTTACAGTATATCCATTTCCATCAAAAATCCCTGAAAATGCATATACCCTTTTATATCCAATTGGAGTCCATTCTTTTCCCCCTAAGTCAATGTCATTTTAGAGTCTGGCATAGACATCATTTGCACGCCTGTCTCCCGAATTTATCATTTTCGCAAACTGGAAAAGTTCATCTGCATTTTTTATCCTGATAAGCTTTTTCTTTTTTGAATTTACATCATAAATCCAGTTTTCATCAATAAAAGAAAGATGTGGAAGCTTATTACTTACTTTCCATATTTTTTCTGTATCAAAGCCCTTTTCCATGGCAGACTTTTGGGAAACATCTGAAGACGCAAAAAAACAGTCATCATCCCAAGCTTTTTTCTTCGGTGTCTTATCGCTGATAAAATTGCATTTTGTCTGACCAGAATTTTTATCTGCGGCAAAATTGCCATCTGTATTTCTAGACATAGCCTCACAATAGCTTGTTGAAATCCGACCGTCATTTTTGCCAACAAAGCCCCCAGCCACAAATCCTGCACCTGAAAACCTTGTTGCGCAATAACAATTATTAATTTGTCCCTCTGAATTATTGACAGATACGAATCCGCCAATTACACCTTTTTTATCTCCCATGTTAAACAATTACTCCCTTTAACATTAATATAATTAGAATAATTCCAATAGTATCGAATATCCCCATAAATAACAAAAAGTACATTATTCGATTAATTTTCTGAACAGATTTCTGATTTGCAAGTCTGTCCATTGACGAATCCATGTTCCTGACCAACTCATCCATCAGCCACTCTGAATCTGCCACCACTTGCTCCTGCTTATTTTTTGCACTATACCCCAATTCAGATATAGATTTGTCCTTATCAGAAAAAACATCACCAGACACCTCTTTCTCTTTTGAAGTGCCTTCCGAAACACTTTTTGAAGCTTTATGCGAAACCTCTTCCAAATCTTTGTCTGACAAAGCCACCACAGCAGGCATCAGCTGTTCCATACAGGTTGGACATACAATTCCATTCTCAGGGCGTTCGCATAGTACACACTTATGCTCATACTCCTGTGAATCTACCATCGCACTCAAGCGTTTCAAAAATCGTCCACCAAAAATCGTCTTCACCAACACTTCATTCTGGTTTCCCTTAGTCAAAGCCGCCTTCACTTGATTTTTGTCATTGTAGTCCAAATCTTTTGAACATTTTACAATTTCTAGAATTGCACTTTTCTCATACGTTCTCATTTAATCACCATTCATTTTCTGATACTTTTGATACATATGATTATAAACTATTTATCTGTTTAACACAAATTTTCTATTCTATTTTTGCAAAAGTTCTTTTAATTTCTCGTAAACAAAATCCACACTCATTCGTCTTACTTCATTTCTGCCTGGATTTCCAAAATGCATAGTGTAAGTATAAACTTCTCCCTCAATGGTAAATCCAAAGCAAACAGTCCCTACAGGTTTTCCCGGTACAGCTCCTGTGGGTCCCGCAATTCCAGTAATTCCAACCCCAACCTCGGCGTTATTTTTTTCTGCAACACCTAGAGCCATTTCCTTTGCAACCAGTTCACTTACCACTCCAAACTCATTTATAGACTCCTGATTTACTCCCAAGTATTTTATCTTTGCCTCATTGGCATATGTCACGACAGAAGCATCCAGCACATGGGATACATTGGGTACATTAATCAACCTTGCAGCCGCAAGCCCGCCAGTGCAGGATTCTGCAAACGAAATATGATAATTTTTATCTTTAAGTAAATCCACTACGTCATATTCAATTCCTTGCATCTTATTCACCTTACTTTTTATTACTGCTGCAGCTTCCTTTCATACTACAACCACTGCATGAACTACAGCAGGAATTATTATTTTTCTTTTTCAATATAAAAGCAATAACCAATATTACTATTATAACAATTATTATACCAAAATCCCAAATGTTCATCCAAAATACTCCTATACACCAAACTGTTCCTATAGACTAAACTGTTCCTATATACTAAATTGCTCATACAGACTATGCCACGCCTACCAGCATACATATTATTCTGACAATATATGCAACGAGCCACGCTATAAAGCACTGCCAAAATACAAGAGCAATCGCCCATTTTGTTCCCAGCTCACGTTTTACTGAAGCAACTGCTGCCACGCAAGGCGTATAAAGCAGACTAAATACCAGCATTGAAACCGCTGTCAAATGCGTAATAGCTGCCCCAACATTTCCTCCAAATAAAATCTCCATTGTAGAAACTACGCTTTCTTTTGCCATCACTCCACTGATAAGTGACACGCAGATTCTCCAATCATTCATTCCAAGCGGTGCAAATATTGGTGCAATAACGCCTGCAAGATTCGCAAGAATACTGTCAGAAGAATCAGAAACCATCTGGAAATTCATATTGAAGCTCTGAAGGAACCAAACCACAATTGTTGCGACAAGAATTACTGAAAAGGCCTTCTGTAAAAAGTCTTTGGCTTTCTCCCACAGGAGCTGCAATACATTTTTGACAGCTGGAAGTCTGTAGTTTGGAAGCTCCATAACAAAAGGAACCGCCTTGCCCTTGAATAAAGTACTCTTGAATAGGAACGCTACAAGTATAGCAACCAAAATTCCAAGCACATATAAACCAGTCATTATAAATGCTCCTTTTTTAGGGAAAAATGCATTTACAAAAAAAGCATATATCGGCATCTTTGCAGTACAACTCATAAATGGAGTAAGCAAAATTGTCATCTTTCTGTCTCTTTCACTTGGAAGTGTACGAGTCGACATCACTGCAGGTACTGTACACCCAAAACCGATGAGCATTGGCACAATACTTCTTCCTGAAAGACCTATCTTTCTAAGCATTTTGTCCATTACAAAGGCAACTCTTGCAATGTATCCACTGTCCTCCATAAGAGAAAGGAACAGGAATAGTATTACAATTATTGGAAGAAAACTTAAAACGCTTCCCACACCGGTAAAAATTCCATCAATAACCAGACCATGTATCACAGGATTTACCTGTGCCGACATCATTACTTCATCAACTGAATTCATCAACATTTCTATTCCGTTTTCCAACATCCCCTGGAAAAATGCACCAATTAGGTTAAAAGTTAGATAGAATACCAAAGCCATAATTCCAATAAAACATGGAATAGCAGTATATTTTCCTGTGAGTACTCTATCTATTTTCTCACTGCGTATTCTCTCCTTGCTTTCCTTTGGCTTGGTGACAGTCTTCTCACATAGCTTTTCAATAAATTCAAAACGCATATCAGCAATCGCTGCACTTCTATCAAGTCCTCGCTCTGACTCCATCTGCAAAACAATATGCTCAAGCATTTCTTTTTCATTTTTATCAAGCATAAGCTTTTCTATGATAAGCTCATCGCCTTCAATTGCTTTAACAGCCGCAAATAGTGGCGGAATTTTTGCCCTGTCCGCATGGTCTTCAATTAAGTGAACCACAGCATGAATGCATCTATGAACAGCACCACCATGATCATCCTTATCACAAAAATCCTGCACAGCCGGACATTCCTGATGCTTTGCAATATGCATAGCATGCTTAATAAGCTCATCTACACCTTCATTTTTTGCTGCTGAGATAGGAACAACAGGAGTTCCCAACATTTTTTCCATAGTATTTACATCAACAGCTCCATGATTCCCAGTCATCTCATCCATCATATTAAGGGCAACTACTACAGGAATATTCATCTCAAGAAGCTGCATTGTCAGGTACAGATTTCTCTCAATATTGGTCGCATCAACAATGTTTATTATTGCCTTCGGATGCTCATCTAATACAAAATTTCTAGATACAATTTCTTCTTTACTGTATGGCGACATTGAATAGATTCCTGGCAAATCTGTCACCAACGTATTAGGTTTTCCTTTTATCGGTCCGTCTTTTCTATCTACCGTTACTCCTGGAAAATTGCCCACATGCTGATTAGAACCTGTTAGCTGATTAAAGAGTGTGGTTTTTCCACAGTTTTGGTTTCCAACTAAAGCATATGTAAGTAATGTTCCCTCCGGAAGAGGATTTCCATGGTCCTTTACATGGTATTTTCCTTCCTCTCCAAGTCCCGGATGTTCCAGTTTTGATATTCTTTCAATTCTATCGTGGCTTTTACTTCTGCGATTAATTGGCTCTACTTCTATTTTTGCCGCATCATCCAGTCTTAATGTAAGCTCATATCCATGAATTTGTAGCTCCATTGGATCACCCATGGGAGCAAATTTTACTACTGTAACTTCCGCCCCGGGTATAACTCCCATATCCAGAAAATGCTGCCTAAGTGCGCCATTTCCACCAACCTGACTGATAACAGCACTCTCTCCTATTTCTATATCTTTAAGTGTCATGTTTCCTCCTTCTACCTCAAGTTAGTCTCGTCTAACACAGATATAATATCACATATTTTGCAAAAAAAGAAGTCGTGAAAATCCACGACTTCTTTAAAAAAATCTTTAAAAAATTATACTATTTTTACAATTGGAATTTAGAGATGTAGTACACGCTCTTTAATCTCCTGTGTTCTTCCCTGATTCCAGAACTGAGTTCCAATATATCCGCAAGTACGACGTGCAACACTCATCTTATCCTGATTTCTGTTACCACAGTTTGGACACTCCCAGATAAGTTTTCCTGAACCTTCTTCATCTACGATTTTGATTTCCCCATCATATCCACATTCCTGACAATAGTCACTCTTTGTATTAAGCTCAGCATACATGATATTGTCATAAATATACTGCATTACTGAAAGAACTGCCGGGATATTGTCCTGCATTTTTGGAACCTCAACATAGCTGATGGCTCCACCTGGAGAAAGCTTCTGGAACTGCGACTCGAATTTGAGTTTGTCAAAAGCGTTAATATCTTCTGTTACATGTACATGGTAGCTGTTTGTGATGTAGTTCTTATCTGTAACACCTTCGATGATTCCAAAACGTTTCTGTAAGCATTTTGCAAATTTGTATGTTGTTGACTCAAGTGGTGTTCCATAAATACTAAAGTCAATATTTGTCTGCGCTTTCCACTCATTACATGCATCATTTAACTTCTGCATTACCTTAAGAGCAAATGGAGTTCCAACTTCAGGTTCTGTATGAGATACACCCTTCATTGCTCTTACACATTCACAAAGACCTGCATATCCAAGTGAAATAGTTGAATAACCATCAAATAAAAGTTTATCAATCTTCTCACCCTTTTTAAGTCTTGCAAGTGCTCCATTCTGCCACAAAATAGGAGCAACATCTGAAGACGTTCCAAGGAGTCTCTTGTGTCTGCACATAAGAGCTCTATAACAAAGCTCAAGTCTCTCGTCGAGAATCTCCCAGAACTTTTCTTCATCCTTACCAGCCGAACATGCCACATCTACCAGATTAAGTGTTACAACCCCCTGGTTAAAACGTCCGTAATATTTTTTCTTGGTAGGATCATAATTAAGAGCATTTGCCACATTTCCAACGCTCTTTGAACATCTATCTACTGTGAGGAACGATCTGCATCCCATACATGTGTAGACATCCCCGTCTTTAAGCTCCTTCATAACCTTCTCTGAGATATAATCAGGAACAAGTCTCTTAGCAGAACACTGTGCAGCAAGCTCTGTAAGATACCAGTATTTTGAATCCTCACGGATATTGTCATCCTCTAATACATAGATAAGCTTAGGGAAGGCAGGTGTAATATAAACACCCTTTTCATTTTTAACACCGTGTATTCTCTGATGAAGCATCTCCTCTATGATTGCAGCTAAATCAGCCTTTGTCTGTGGATCTGTAACTTCATTAAGATACATAAATACAGTAATAAATGGAGCCTGTCCATTAGTAGTCATAAGTGTGATGACCTGATACTGAATCATCTGAACACCACGGTTAATTTCTTCTTTTACTCTAAGTTCAGCAACCTGATTGATTTTTTCTTCATTAAGCTCAAGTCCAATTTCTTCGAACTCTCTTCTAACCTGTTTTCTGAATTTTTCACGGCTAACCTGTACAAATGGTGCAAGGTGAGCAAGTGAAATACTCTGTCCGCCGTACTGAGAACTTGCAATCTGGGCAATGGCCTGTGTTGCAATATTGCATGCAGTAGAAAAACTCTTTGGTGGATCAATCATTGTCTCACTAATGACTGTTCCATTCTGAAGCATATCCTCTAAGTTTACTAAACAACAGTTGTGCATATGCTGTGCAAAATAATCTGCATCATGGAAATGAATAAGACCTTTCTCATGAGCCTCAACAATATCCTCAGGAAGAAGAAATCTCTTTGTGATGTCCTTGCTGACCTCTCCAGCCATGTAATCACGCTGAACGCTATTTACAGTAGGATTCTTGTTGGAATTTTCCTGCTTTACTTCTTCATTATTGCACTCTAAGAGACTTAAAATCTGCTGGTCTGTAGAGTTTGATTTACGAACAAGGGCTCTCTTATAACGATATGTAATATAGTTACGTGCCACTGTGAAAGCTCTCTGATTCATAAGCTGGTTCTCTACCATATCCTGAATCTCTTCCACACTTGGTGATCTCTTCATATTCTCACAGGCTGTTTCTACATTTGCCGCAATTTCCTCTATCTGATCCTCGCTAAGTTTCTCGTAATCGATGACTGATTCATTTGCCTTTTTGATAGCTGCAATAATTTTATTACTATCATACATAGCTTCACTACCACTTCTCTTAATGATTTTCATATGGTAAATAATCCTCCTAATATTACTACATCGGTTTCCTATATAATCATTTTGTTAATGTCTAAAATGATTATACAAGATATTGTGGTTTTGTCAATGAGTTAAATCTAGATTTGGTAGTTTTTTGGCTTAATAAAAAAGGTGCCGAAACCCTTGATTTTTCGGCACCTTTATATATTTCTCACAAAAAGAAGTCTGAAATTTTAGTGTATTTTTCAGACACTATTTCTACACAATTTACTTCTGAATATCAAAATCTATTTCTGTATTCTTAGATGAAGACGATTCTAAGACTACACTTTCCCATACATATATCCCCAGTTGCTCCCTAATAGTTTTCTCATCTTTCTCATATGAACCTATTTTCAAATTAACAAAAGGAGCTAAATATTGTTCTTCTTCTTTGAAAATCTTAATTTTAATAGGATAATTATCCTCATAAATACTATCTATTATACTTTCAATTTCCTCATCCTGCACAAAATCTGAAATCAAAAGATATGTAGTAAATCGATAATCATTTTCGATATTTAACTTGTATTCTTCATATGAATCAGCGTACGGAACTAAATATTCATATTCATATTTTGTAAAAACAGCAAACTCATCATCAGATAAAACCTGAGACGCTTTATCATAAACTTCCTGTGCTAATTCTTCTCGATATTGATACATTCCATAATTGGTACAAAGCAGTGTATTTTGCCTGTCCACAACCCCTTTTATCCTGATATCATATGCACTGGTTGCGGTAAAATAATAGTACTTTTCGTCACTATCAAACTTATAACTACTTTTTAAATCACTATCTAATTTTCCACCATTCACCTTCTCATATGACACATCCTTAATGTCAATACCATATATCTCCTTCATTTCGCTCTGTATATAGTATGCTCTAAAAACTGACTTTCTCACAAAAAAGAACACGAACAATACAATTAATATAATACTAAAAATAAAAATAAATATTCCTTTTTTACTTTTCATACAAATACTCCAATTTCTATATTTTGGCATTTATTAACTCATTAGTCATAAATTCCCCATTTGCTAACATCTATTTCATAGCTTGAATCATCTAGCTTTTTCATAACTTCAGTTAGCTGCTCTCTGTTCAAAAGATAAAATTCTGGTAATTGTTCATCATTATTTTCTCTAAACTCATAATATATTTTACTTAGATTAATTTCATATATATCAAGTTCAGCTTTTTCCCCACCACCACGAAACCAGTCAACATAATCAGATATATTTTCATAACCGCTTTCGATTCGCAATGTTCCATCTTTATTTTTTTCTTCCGAAAGAAATTCTTTGAAATCATCAAGCGTTAATTCCTTATTCATGCAATGATTGTATGCCATCATTTGAAGATAAAGTTTATCCTCCCGAACAACGCTGTAGTCAGCATATTCATATCGTGCAGTTTCAGTATTCGGAACAGCATACCAAAACATATAATACTCTTCTGATATTTGATTTGCTCTTTCCTCAGCCTTCTGCCGTTGAATATATCCCAAATATAAGGATATTGAAAGTAACGCAAATGAAAGAAAGATTGTGACTTTAAGTTTCTTTTTCATTCTATTTACTCCATTTTGATTTATCAATTTCGTAATCCTCATGCTCGTATGCATATATCACTTCGGATAATTGCTCATAATTAAGTTCTCCAAATACAATCTGTGTTTCTAATCCATTGGATATTAACTCAGCATATTTTTTTCTAAACTAGTTCTATAACTGTCAATATTAGAGAGTTTACCACCATTATTGAACCAATCAACATAGTCATAAGCTAACTTTTCGTCATTTGCAACAGCATCTTTAAGTTCTTCTACAGAAATCTTTTCATCATGACAGTCATTATATGCACCAACATAAATCACAAGCTTTTCATTCTGATAGTGAGCATTATCCAGTTTGATTCCACCACTAGTATCATCAGTAGTAATTATATTAGCATTTATTGCCAGAGCATCTAATATCATAGTATATTCCAAATCATTTGCTACCATGTTTACTAATGCTTTATTATCTTCTTGCTCAATTGCACTATTGAGGCCAGAAGTGACTAATGTATATGCAGCTCCCCCCGAATAGCTAGGTGTATACGTTGTTGTAGTAATATGGACTTCATAATCTTTCTCGTTTTGAGTAATAGATACAGTACTTCCATTAATTCTCTCTTCCAATGTTGTAAAAATTCTATATAAACATTCTGCTTTAGTCAAATTGGCAGAGATATCCTTATCTTTGTTTTCTTCTTTTCGCTTGTAAGCTTCTATTTCTCGATTACATTTTGAGATTTTCTCATTGAATTCTATCTCTTTTTTCTCTCTATCTTCTTTCATTCGAGAAAACACCTCTTCATGTTCTTCTAATAAATTATTAAGTAGCTTCTTCCTATCCTGATATCTTTCTTCAATTCGTGGATAGCGCATATTTTCACTGTTAAGCATGCGCTCAGTTTGTTCTTTTGAATTCCAAATATCCTCTTTTACAGAATTCATATATCTCTCTGCGCTATTATAGCTTTCTAGAAAACTCATCTTCTGCTTTTGTAAATTTCTAAGTTTTTCTTCTAATTTTTGTAAATTTATATTTCGTCCTTCAACCTTCAGAATTTGTGGAATTAGCAGCGTCGTTATCAATTTCTTCCATTATTTGAGCAAAATCTACGATATTTGTCGCAAAAAAACTGGAACTTGTTTTAATATTACCGGATAGTTGCTGACTCTCTTCATATACCGATATAAGATTATCTCTTGCAGAAATGTTAGTGTCATTATCTATGCCGATTAGTTCCTTTATCTGTAATTTATCAGATGCAGAAACTATATCTTCTGAGTAATCCTCTAAAGAAGATTCATCAATATTGATTTTGTTATTTTGTGAATCCATTTTTCTTCCTTTCTCTCTTTATAAACATTAATATACATATATTATATATAAATTCTGATAATTTTTTCACACCCTAAGACCTTAACCGAAAATAATAAAGCGAAAGCTTTTTTATACTACGCCATCTCAAGGGCGATTTTCATCATATTGGTAAAACAAGTCTGCCTCTCTTCCGGTGTAGTCTCCTTTGAATCCACAAAGCTGTCTGAAATAGTAAGAAGACATGCAGCCTCTTTTCCCGTTACATTAGCATTATGGAAAAGTGCAAAGCTTTCCATTTCTACACATAGGCAGCCTCTCTCATCACGAAGCTTCTCCCAGTATGTTGGTCTTTGCCCATCATCTTCTCTGTAAAAGACATCACTTGAATGAGTCTTCCCCTCCTGCAGTTTGATGTTAAGCTTCTCGGCAGCTTCTCTTAATCTGCCATTTAATTCAGAGCTTGGAAGGGTTTCATCCTTATCAAAGCCAGACTGAACCCTTGCATAAGTTGATTCACTAACTGCACCAGTAACTAATACTACGTCATATATCTGCAATTCCTTACTATAGCTTCCAGCACTTCCAATTCTGATAATTCTGTCCACATCATACTGTGTAAAAAGCTCATAGGAATAAATACCAATACTTGGCATTCCCATTCCACTGCCCATTACAGAGATTTCTTTTCCGTTATATTTACCAGTAAAACCATACATTCCCCTCACACCGTTTACCTGCACCACATCCGTAAGAAATGTGTCTGCGATAAATTTTGCTCTAAGTGGGTCCCCTGGCATTAAAACAGTTTTTGCAATATCCCCTTTTTTAGCTTCATTATGTGGTGTTGCCATATTACTCATCCTCCTTTATTACCTGTAAAAATTTCTTTATCTCTGCCCATGCTTTTTTCGATTCCGGCATTACAAGACAGCCCATCTGAAAAACATGAAACATCCCCTCATACACAGAAAGTCTGACTTTTACTCCCTGACTTCTGGCCTTTGCCGCAACATCAACAGAATCGGAAAGCAACATTTCCTCGGAGCCAGCCTGAATAAGCATAGGTGGAAAATCCCTGAAATCTCCGAATAGTGGTGAAATATATGGATTCATTTTATCCTGCCCCGTAGCATAATCGTTGACATAAATCATACTTTCTCTTGTATTTCCAAACAAAATATCATTCGTATAATTCGTAGTATAAGATTCACCGCTTGCTGTTAAATCTGTCCATGGCGACATAGCAACTATTCCGGCAGGCATTGGAAGATTATTATTCTTTAAATAATGAACCAGACACATTGCTAGTCCTCCACCTGCAGAGTCTCCTGCAAGAATAATCTGTGAACCAAACCAGCCCTGATTAAGAAGCCACTTATAACTTTCCAAAGCATCCTCGAGGGCTGCCGGATAAGGATTTTCAGGAGCCACTCTGTAATTCGGAGTCAGCACACTGCATCCATTGCTCACTTCGTTATACAGCCCTGCAAAAACATAATACGCATTTCTTACCGCTCCTATGTATCCCCCACCATGTAGCTGTAGAATTACTCTATCTGTATTTTTATTTTCTCTTGATGAAAGCAGTTTCATATCAAAATTAGGCATGTGAATATCGTATACTTCAAAGCAATTAGGAACCTTCCATTGTGGTTCTACAAGCCTTTTTCTGAGTTCTCCTGATTTTATTTTTTTGCCCATGACAAAATCATTTGTTACTGCCTTTATCAGACCTTGCGCTATTCTGCCCTGAAGACTAACCCCGGAAGAATCTTTTGCCTCATCCGGTTTGGGCTGATATCTGCTGATTTCTTTATTTTTTAAATTCGCAGAATTGTCTCTCCACTCAAAACTGATCATATATGGAATCTCCGTTTAAGTTCTGTTCTTGCTCTCTCATCACCGATAATAAGCGTTCCCAAAAATAAAAATATCGAAGCAACAAGAGCTGAAATAATAACTTGTGGAAATTTAATATACCCTACTGCATACAAAATCATTCCAAAACAACTTATCAGGATAAGAATTATCTGAACCATAATATAACTCTGCCAGTTTCTATGATTCGTCATCATTAAAATAAGTACTGCCAAATCCATGACAATTATTGCCGCTGGAAAAACAGCAGACACGGCCCAGCCCCTGTTTCCAAGCAAATAATCTATCCATATCAGACTTGCTACCGTAAGCACCCCCATACTAAACGTCTTGTACATATAACCACTTCTACCGATTATGGCAACCCTTATAGTCACATTTACATAAATTAATCCAAGGGTTGCAATTATGCTCCAGTTAACCGATTTACTTATGGTAAAGTCAATCGCTATAAGAAAAGTAGCAACCACAATTGAAATAAATAGAACGATATTTTCCATTAATCGAAACTTTCTAGTGGTCTGCATTACCGATGGATACATATTAAATTGTTCATCACTTTCCTGTGCAATTACCTGTTTGCAAAGAGGACATCTATCTGTGATGTCCGCCACATAAACATTGCATTTTATACATTTATTCATAATATTCACCGTTTGTCTCTATTGTCACATCGACTCCATCTTTTGCCAGTTTTCTGAAAAAAGCTCTCTGAATCATTGCATCTGACAATACCGATGTAAAAGAAAAAACCAGGGTATCTTTATACGAGCAGATTGTTCCCTTCATAGGCTGCCCCTTCGACATTGGAATAAAGGCATGAAACATATTGATAAATGGTTCATATTTTTCTTCCACATGAATATTTCCAATGTTGGTAATAGTAATAGTATTCGCCAATGCAGATTGGGTATAAACTGCCCTCATCGCCCATTTCTTTATAAAAAGTGGAACCGGCCTCATCCAAATATTTTTCTCATTTGACACGCTATAAGAAAACAAATCCTCTAATTTTTCTTTTGAAAGTTGTGACTGAATAGATTCTTTTACTATATCCACAACTTCCTCAAAAGTATATGATTCCTTCGTTGGCATAAACTCAGCCGATATCATAACAAAAAAATTCTTCGTCGTAAGAGAATCAAAATACGGTCTCAGGTTCACTGGTACAGCCACCCTGATAGGTAAATCTCCTGGCATACCGTGAAAACATTCACAGTAAACACTCCAGATATAGCACGCTATCAGATAATTATTGATTGAAGTATTGTATTTATGACTGATTTCCTTTAGCTGGGAAACAGGCATAAGACCATGAATAACCCCAAATTCTCCTGAGGGCAGCTTATCCATCTTCAGCAAAAATGCTTTTTTCTTGTTGAATCCACTTGCTTTTTTAGATTTGTAATTTTTGATAAAGCTGTCTTCATTATTAAGCGAAGTTTCAATTGAAAGGGTATCCCCGGCACTATCTGACAATTCAGGATGCACAAGTCTGATATACTGATATGTCAGTTCTCGCAAAAAATTGATTCCCCCCATTCCATCTGTAAGCACATGAAAGACTTCAAGGTTAATCCTTTTTTCAAAATATGTCACTCTGAATAAGTAGCTTCTGTTTTTGTTGGGCCTAATATACCTGCATGGAAAAGTATTTTCCTCATGAACCTTTGGTGCTTTTTTCCCATTTTCCTCAAAGTAGTGCCAAAACACTCCTGTTCTAAGCCTGACATTAAATACATCAAACTTTGGAAGCACAATATCAAGTGCTTTCTGCAACATCTTTTGATCAATCATCTCATTTAATGTAACAGAAATTCTATATACATTTGTCATACTTTCGCCAGCAATACTTGGAAAAAGATTCGCAGTATTATCAAGCTTATCCCAACGAATATTTCGCTTTTTTCCTGCCATTTTTCACTATAAGCTCCTATCTAATTTCCCATACACTTCCATCGGAACATATGCTTTTATCTCAATCCCATCAGAAACATACTCTTCTGATACCAGTTCTCCCTGCTTTCTAATTAAAGAAATAACTCCTGCTTTATCGTATGGGATTACTCTTTCGATATAAATTTTGTCTTCCCTTAAAATCTCCTCAAGCAAAGACTTTAGTTCCTCTAATCCCTGATTTTCCTTTGCAGATATGCCAAGAGCATAGTCCGCTCTAAAATCCTTTAATGGTTCATTATCAGACTCATCCCTTGCATCCTGTTTGTTGAATAAGGTTACAAAGGTCTTGTCCTTTACCCCTAGATCATCAAGAGTCTGATATGTGATATGCATCTGTTTTTCTCGCTGAGGATTCGACGCATCAACTACATGAAAAATAATATCTGCGTACTTTGCTTCCTCTAAAGTACTTCTAAACGCTTCAATAAGATGATGTGGTAGTTTTCTGATAAATCCAACCGTATCAGTAAGAAGTACTTGCTGCTTTGCCTCAAGCTCCAGTATTCTCGTAGTAGGGTCAAGAGTGGCAAACAACTTGTCCTCCTCTAAAACCTTTGCATCTGTCATGTGATTTAGTAAAGTTGATTTTCCCGCATTCGTATAGCCTACAATTGCAACTACAGGAATTTGATTTTTCTCTCGTTTTGCTCTTGTAATTTCTCTGTGCTTTTGAACCTCTTTAAGTTCACGACGAAGCTGTGCAATTCTGTCATTTATGAGACGTCTGTCTATTTCAAGCTTTTTCTCTCCCGGACCTCTCGTTCCAATTCCACCACCTAGTCGTGACATTGATCTTCCAAGTCCTGCAAGTCTGCTTAATCTGTATTTAAGCTGTGCAAGCTCTACCTGGATTTTTCCTTCGCTGGTAGTTGCCCTTGCAGCAAAAATATCGAGAATAATAAGCGTTCTATCCATGATTTTCGTATCGATGTACATCTCAAGATTTTTTAACTGAGCAGGAGTAAGTTCATCATCACAAACGATTCCCGTCGCACCGGTACTAGCAACCAATTCCGCAATCTCATTTACCTTTCCTGTTCCAACATAGGTACCCGGATGTATTTTTTCTCTTTTTTGAATAAGCGTTCCAACAACTGTTGCCCCTGCAGTCTTTACAAGTTCTGCAAGTTCCTCCAGAGAATCCTCAGCATCGTCTCCATCCTGTTCGCTTACTCCCACTAGGATTACTTTTTCTTCTATTTCTTCGATTTTAATAGTATCTGCCATCTATTCTACTCCAATTATCTGGTCTCTAAAAATTCACTCTCTCTAATAGCATCTTCATCATCTGGATAATCTTCAAGATACTCATTCATAGTAATTTTTGCGTTTTCAAAGTCTCCGGAATATTCATATGCAATAATCAGGTTTTTCATTACAGTCTGTCTGTTGGGAACTTCATCCAATTCAAGAGCTGCTAAAAAATAAGTAACTGCTGTATCATATTCTGCATCATCCATTTGAGCCTGCCCCATTGAATTTAATGCATAAGAATCAACTTCTCCACTATCAATGTATGCCTGATATGCAGCCTTTGCACTATCCTTATCTCCCATCATTGAATAAGTCTGTCCTAGATAATAATTTGCCTTTACTTCATTCCCTTCAACTGCCTTTTGAAGATTCTTCACGGAAGTTTCATAATCACCCATCATAGCATTAATACGGCCTTTATTCATATAATCAACGGCATCATCGCCCTCTATTTCGAGAGCTTTTTCAAGATATCCATATGCATCCTCTGACATATCATATTTTACTAAAGTCTCATAGATACCTATGTATATATCATAATTATCTTCATCTTCCTCTATGGCAGTTTCAAAATCCTTCATGCCCTTTTCTTTATTGTCCTGTGCAAAGTATATAGCACCTCTGAGAAAATACGCCTGTGCATCATCATTGTATTCAATGATTGCTGTATACGTCTCTATTGCAGCATCCACATCCCCTGACAAATACTGGGCTTTTGCCTTATAGAAACAGATATCAAGTTCTTCTTCTCCTACACTTCCTATAGACTGATCTAAAGCCTTCTGAAAAGCATCTACCGCATTCTCATAGTCTCCGTTTTCAATACAGTTAATCCCATATTGTCTATATGCTTCCTTATCTGTATCTTTGTCGTCTGAACATCCTGATAAAATGGAAGTCGTTAATAATGTAGTGATAAATATTGTCAAAAATTTTCTCTTCATTTTAATACCATGCCTTATATATTTAATGCTTTTATTATTGCATCACTCATAAAATATTATTATAAAATAAAACTCATAAAAACACAAATTCCCCAGACAGTTTTACTGCCTGGGGATTATCAAATAACACATATTCTAAAAGGTTTTGTAATATCTACCTGATTTTCAATTAAGCCTCAAGATGCCATACTTCGTTGTTGTACTGCTCAATTGTTCTATCTGATGAGAAGAATCCAGCTTTAGAGATATTTACTAAGCTCTTCTTAGCCCATTCTTTCTTGTTCTCGTAATCAGCGTATGCTTTTTCCTTTGTCTCAACATAATCTTTGAAATCTGGGAATGTCATAAACCAATCCTTGTTGAGAAGCTCATTGTAAAGTCTCTCAAGGTTCTCTTTTGAACCAACCTTCATCATCTCGTCGCTTACTAAGAAGTCAACTGCCTGTTTGAT
>JBGVHH010000010.1:0-19924 GCA_045122195.1 Agathobacter sp. | reverse complement strand
CATGCTGGCCCACATCAAAAACAGCCATTGTTATCGTAAATGTGTGACTTACCAGATATACAGCAACCCACATTTTCACAAAATACTTGAAGAACATCCAAGTATCTATGTCGTGCATATTATTCTTCTCTGTGAGCATACTAATCAACTCATAGCAAAGAACAAACGTGATTATGATTCCTGCAATTGGAAGGATTACCGAATTCGATAATCCTTGAATCATACTAAAAATACTACCGTTCCACCCCTGGGGAGTCTGTCCAACCTGCGCTGCAATTTCACCTGTTTTCTGATTAACATCCGTGAACATTTCCTGCAGGTTGGAATTAATCATCCCTGTCAGAAGATCTCGCATCCACACTTCAATCGCGTCAAAAATCTGATCAAACATGGATTACTTCTCCTTCCTTACTAAAACAAACCACTAAGAAGTGGAATCAACTGAGTACCGATGAGGATGACACCGCCACCACTCATTAACTGTTTGATACCCTGAGATTTTGCACCAGGGTTATCATTACCGTAACCTTCCATAAGGTTAATTGCTCCCCAGACACCAAGACCTGCACCAATTGCTACAACAAGTGTCTGTAAAATAGTGATTGCACTCTGAAAAAATGCCATATGCTCTACCTCCTTTCCTTCGTAATACCTGTTCTCCGGTTCTTACGCCGGGTGATCTAATTCGTACTTTCATGGACACCTCCTGAAAATAAAAAAGCCGATCCACTAGGACCGGAATGTTTACACTCTTTTATTTGTCTTATTTCTGAAAAATTCAAAAGTTGTTGTTAGTATTTTATTCATATCTTCAGGAGGCAAAGTTGTAATTATCATAGTAGTTTCGCCATCTCCCTTTTCACGACTACATAGTATTTCCATATCACGTATCATGTGCATAAATCTCATTCGTTCAAATGGATTCTCTATTTGAATCGCTATTTCCTCTAATTGATGAACAAAAGGAAAGAATTCATCATACCCTTTTTCAAAACCCAAAAGAAACATTGGTTCTTTTCTTGCATTTTCTTCAATTTTATCAATAAACATTTTTATTCTCCTAACTATTATTCTTTGTTTGTTTCGATACTTAAAAGTAAAAACGACATGTGTGTTGCCAGTTCCGCCATCTCATCATCAAAGAGACAACTGGACATAACCACGCCATTTTTCGCATACTGGCTATCACATCTTGAACGGATTCTACTGACCAGTTCGAGATAACGTTCTTTCGCTCGTTCATTCTGAACACAGCTTGCAACCGCCTCCAGATGTTCTACATAAGGGATAAAATCTTCCTCCACTGATGTAAAATTAAAGATAAAAAGTGATTCACTTCTTGTTCTTCTACGTATTGCTTCAATCCACATACTCTTCTCCTTCCTCAGCTTCAAAAGCTGCTATCTCTTCTTCTGTTACTTCGATATCGTACATATCAATCTTTGCATTCTCTGGAACTGTGTATTTGTGTTCCAGATACTTTTCAATATCGAATTCATTTCTATCATCGTAATCCGAAAGTTCTTTGTACCTCGGATGCTTTGTGATATCAAACTTATCACTTAAAAATGGACGTACACCTCTAAGCTGTAAGATACATTTATTACCGTCCATAACTGCCAGTTCATCTCTGCTCATCAACTCTTTACCAGTTTTTTGATAATTCAATCCATAAGAACGGTTACTTCCTCTGGTATCAGAAGTGTTATAAAGATCAATGGTTTCTTTTCCTAAAGTCTCAGAAATTTCTTTTAAAGTTGAACTTTCCTTACCACCCAGGAATAACATTGTGTCGCAGTTCCCGATAATTGTTTCGGCTGCATCTTTATATATTGTCTTTAGCTGGGACTGTGACTGCAAAATAATAGAAGCTGAGATTTCTCGGCTTCGTATGGTTGCAATCAACTTATCAAATTTTGGTATCTGCCCGATATTACTGAACTCATCTAGCAATAATCTGACGTGATATGGTAATCGTCCACCATGATAATCATCAGCTCTGTCACATAATAGATTGAAAAGCTGACTGTACATAATCGCCACAATAAAGTTGAATGTATCATCTGTATCTGAGATGATTACAAACATTGCTGTTTTCTGATCGCCCATCATATCTAGTTCCATCTCATCGTAACTCGTAAGTTCACGAAGTTCTGCAATATCAAATGGTGCAAGTCGTGCTCCACATGAAATCAAAATGGATTTCGCTGTTTTCCCTGCAGCAAGCTTGTATTTTCGATACTGCCTTACCGCAAAATGTTCTGGATTATCAGCTTCCAATTCTTCAAAGATTTCATCTACAGCATTTTTAAATTCTTCATCATCCTCTCTTGTCTCACTGGCATTGATAAATTCCAGAAGAGTTGCAAAGTTCTGCTCCTCTATCGGAGCTTCATACCAGATATAACCAATGAGTGCCGTATAAAGAAGCCTTTCTGCTTATAGTGATAGGTAAGGTTTTGATATTATCTCCACCTTTTCCCCCACTTCACACCGGACATGCGACTTTCACCGCATCCGGCGCTCCATCGATTGTCTTCACGAGACATTTAATCAGTCACCAAATTTAAGTTTTATATTATTGCTGACAGGTTCGCCTGCTCTCGCAGACTATTGATTTTCACGAGCATCTTTTTTGTGATATTGAGTGTTTTTATCAGGTCTTTTATTACTGCTTGGGGCAGTTCTTGTAACAGAATCAGATATTTTTTGTGAATCAGAACCATGTTTTTATATCTTTCAAATCCACCAAGTGCTCTTGGTACTTTGAGCCATACAGCTACATGTTCCGCATCTGCGAATTCTTCTCCACTGATTGCACATTTTCCCTTTTGAGCAGAAAATAAAGATATTTTACTGTCATGGTATTCTGTGCTATGACCAACGGATATTTTTTCTCTCAGTCCTTTCAGAACATACTGATTAAGGTTAAGTTCTGTATGAATCGGAGCACGACCTTCTTTTGTATAACTACAAACGATTGATCGCTTCGCCATCGGTATTTTATTTTTGATGAATGCAATCGGATAGATCATCTGGTCAATTCCTGAAACATATCGAATCATTTTTGACTGTCCGAATCTTTCCTTTTCTGCTTGGGTGATAGTTCCACCCTCACGTTTTAGCATACTTCCTGTTTCTGTATTTAACCTGTTCGTCAAAACTGTCATTACTCGCCTATGGAATTCTCTGCAATCAATACTGATACAGGTGGCAAGCTGATAGTAATTCTGTATGCCTAACACCATAGAGTTATATAGCTGAATTTCTGATAAACAACTTTTTTTCTCTCGGGGTTTTGCGATGTTTTTCGCTTGTTCCACTAGCTTTGCTCTTTCAATTTCAACCTTTTTGTCACAGATTGCCGACTGCACCACATATTTATGATGCTTCAACCTTACCCTTATTTTGAATCCAAGAAACTCTGACCACCGTTTTCTGGTGTTCACAATCCTTGTTTTCTCAGGGGACACCTCTAATTTCAACCTCTCTTCAATCCACGCCGTAACCGCTTCTTTTGTCCTGACTGCGTCCTCTTTCGTTCTACAGAAAATCCTAAAATCATCCGCATACCGAATGATATGCATTTCTTTCATTTCTGTGTTTTTCATAATCCTATAACCATGGCTTTTATCAAAAACCTTAGTTTTTCCGATTATTCTTTCTCTCCCTCTGCTTATAGCAATCGGATTTTCCTCCCATTGACTAGCTATCCACCAATCCAATTCATTTAGAACGATGTTTGCCAGTAGTGGTGAGATAATTCCTCCCTGTGGTGTACCCTTGTTGGGCAGTACCGTTGTATTATCGGGCATTTTAATTGGAGCTGTTAGTATTCGCTTGATAATAAAAATCAGCGTTTTATCATGGATACCCAGCGACCATATCTGTCTGATTAACTTGCTATGATTTACGTTATCAAAAAATCCTTTAATATCAAACTCAATAACATAATGAAGGTTCATCATTTGAAGCATGGTGTAGGTTCTGTTAATGGCATGTTCAACGGATCTATTCGGACGAAATCCATAACTATTATTGCTGAACTTTGCTTCGCAGATTGGTTCCATGATCTGCTTGATACATTGCTGTATCAACCTATCCCATATGCATGGGATTCCCAGCGGACGTGTTTTTCCGTTTGGTTTCGAGATATCTTTCCGTCTTACAGGCTTTGGTCTGTAGCCGTGTTCGCTTCCCGTAACAATAAATCTCACTCTTTTTACCACATCATCAGGAGTTTGACTCCCAATATCTGTGATGTTCTTTTTGTCTGTTCCTGCCGTGTAGCTACCTTTGTTCGCTTTGATGTTTCGGTACGCAAGTAAAATGTTATCCCTGCTCAGTATCAAATCCATAAGATTCTCAAATACTTCACCGTTCTGACTTTTTTGATATAGTTCATCAAAAGTACCTTGCATTCCGTAGTACTCCGCATGACGCAGGTCATCTACACATAATGTTTTACTTTTCTTTGGCATAAGGCATCACCTCCTCTCGAAAGTGACCCTTTTGGTCTTACTCGTAATCCTTATCATAAGACTGAATAATGTCTGTTTATTTCAACCGACTTGTGACCATTCCTCCGAGTTCCTCTTTTTCGCAGAACTCATCATAAGTTCGATCACGGCTTTTCAGCACCAGTTCACCTGCTTATTTTCTTCGTCAGGCTATCCCATAATGGAATCTGATGCCTTTCCACGTTCCGATAATCCTATCTGTACATATATCCTTAGATCTCTGCTATAGTCCTGTCAGCTTGGATGTGCCTGTAACACAACATGGTCGTTCGTAGGGTAAATTTCTACTAAACCACACTGACTGCGCTTTAACGCACCCATACATTTCTATATGGTCTTCTTTTAGAACCGTACATTCGCAGTTTTCGTCAGTTTACTCGCCAAAGTAAACATTCTAATCATAGATATTTTATAGATCCTAGACCTATAGGTAGCGCACCCCACCTCTGGGGCGTTTTCGAGAATCTTTTGGCAGATTCCTACGACTACTCTCGGTCGTTGTCACGGAGCTTCTCACCCCAACCATTACAGCTGACGCAAGTCCGTCAAGGATAGACGTTTCAGGGCGTTACCCCATCATTCCACCTATCAGATTACCAGTTCACAGACTGGTTATTATTTAATAAACCAACACTGTGCGCAGACTTTTTACCGCCTGCGAACGTGTCGCACTCACCCAGAAATCTTCGGTTGCTTTTTCGCCCTCACCTTTGGTATTTGCAATAATGGTATTAACCAGTTTCAGAATATCCTTCTCACTTCGAATGTAATAAAACGGATTGTAATGCATGGACTTATTGAAATTAATGGTATTTAATACCTTAATTCTGTATCCTGCTTCGGATAACATCTTTCCGCATTCAATGATGATAGTTCCTTTCGGATCTGTGACTACATAGGAAACATTCTCTGGCATTTGCATCAGATTAGGTTTTACATAGAATCTTGTTTTACCAGAACCGGAACCTCCGATAATGATTACATTCTTATTCCTCGCATATTTCGGCTGACTTGGTCTGCTGTTCATGGTCAGTCGTTCCGTCTGTGTCAAAAGTACATTGTTTTCAAATACTGGATCTATAAATGGAGCAATATCTTTCTCATTTCCCCATCTAGCAGAACCGTATTCCTCTCCCTGTCGGAATTTCTTTGCGTTCTTTTTTCTTACATAAAGAATTCCTTTAATACCTAACGCTGCAATCAAGCCAACAGCCATATCTGTAAGATAGATACTTGGCCAGATTGATTTAAAAGCTAAATGAATATTCATCAGCCAAACGCTTACTCTGTCAAAAGTGTTTCCACCTACGCAATGTCTGTATAACCAGGCACATTTATCTGCCAGGTAAAAGATAACGATATACGGAATATTCATTGCTACAAGCTTCTTTAAACTTACATCAGACAGCTTTCTTCGAATAATTTGTTCCAGTTTTCCCGGACTTCTTACTTTAGGCTTTCCTTTACTCATCGTACCTGTGACCTCACTTTCTTTCGTGATTTCACTCGCTGTCTCTGTTTTGCTTTTGTCTTCTGAACGGCCTTATCAAGCTTTTTTCTTACGGATGGCTTCTCCTTCTTTTTTAATTCGATTCCTGCATATTCTTTAAAAGCTGCAGTCATAACATCTACATCCTTTGCTTTGAAAAAGACATAATATTTTCGAATATTGTCTGTTGTAGATCTTTTTAAGCTATAATCAATGCCATACTTTCTAGCTACACGATCAAAAGATTTGATATTATTCTCGGTGATTTCAATATTCGTAAGCTGAACTCCCTGCTTGTTCAAATCCTTAATTGACTGTTTGCCATGCGGAATCTTCTTTTCTTGTCGTTGCTTTTCCTTGGCAGCTCCTTTCTCTTTTGCCTGACCTACTTTTTCTGCCTGTTTTACCTGACTTTTCTTATCAACTTCCTGCAGAAATTTTCTTATAGCAACTTTTAATCCAGAAGCTGTAATTCTTGCACCCTGCACGCATAGTGCAATGGTTTTATTATTTACTTCTTCCTGCATCTATCCACCTTCTTTCTCTCTCTGCTATCTTTCAAAAGCTTTGCAATGCAATAACCAATGCAAGGATTGTGCTTTCCATAAGGGCAAGTTTTACAATCACCCTCTAAGTATGCCTTTGGATCTGGTACCTTCTCTGGAATCAGATAATAGCACTTCGGCAAAATACACGTCTTCTTCCCAGGCTGCCACCAATAGCAATAGTCACAAGTTCTAGGTTTATCACCTAGATACTTTCTTCCATCTATCGATGCTGCCGGCAAGATTGTTTCTTTTCTGCTCATCGTTCCTCTCTTTCTGAATGAAAAAGCGTCCACAGATTTCAAATCCATGAACGCTCATTTTCATTCTTCGTCATTATTTAGTTTCCTTTGCTACTATTTTCGTTTTCTATGAATGCCATAACTAATAGCAACTCCCACAATACCAGCACCAAGTAAGAGTAACCAAATCTCTACCATTCTTTCATCACCTGTTTTTGGTGTTTCAGATGGAACTGTTGGTTCTGCCTCGTCCACCATAACTACATGCTGAACTTCACCAGTATCTTTCACTTCAAATTCCACATCATTTGCTACAAGATATCCATCTGGAGCTACTTCTTCATGGAGGATGTATTTTCCAATTGGAAGCATTTCAATATAATGTGGCTCATTTGTTGATGTCCAACTTTCCACTACATTTCCTTTTTCATCAAGGATTGTAAGTTTTGCACCTGGAAGCTCTTTACCTGCAATATCCTGTTTTGAAATCTGCACTTTTGTCACATCATCCATCATCTGATGTTTCTGAACTTCTGCGGTATTTTCAACTACGAACTCAATACTTTCTGCAGTCACATAACCATCTGCTGGTTTTGTTTCTACAAGAGTATATTTCTTACCAACTACAAGTTCTTTAATCATATGTGCCTCTTCTGTAGATGTCCATTCCTCAACTACGTTTCCTTCTTCATCGAGAAGTTTTAATTCACATCCAGGAATTTCTTTTCCACCTGTAAGATCTGTTTTTGTAATTTCAACAGTTGTTGGTTCATTTTCAAAAACAAGTTCCATAGTCACTACTTTGACATCATCACCGGCATACTCAAAAACAAACTCCTGAACTTCTCCATCTGACACAAATCCATCTGGAGCATAAAGCTCTTCCACATAATAAGTAGCATCGATTGGAAGGTCAGCTACAAATGTGATCTTGCCGTCTGCATTTGTTGTCTTAAGTTCAATGATTTCGTCTTTTTCAATGAGTACTTCTCCTGTTGTATCAGAAACAATATCTTCTTTTGCAAAAAGACCAAATACTGCACCCTCAAGTACACGTTCTGTACCTGCTTCTTTTTTAACTACAGTAAGTTCAATTCTCTGACGATGATTCTGCCAGTTATCGTTGTAAGTTACAATTGGTGTATTCTGATCCACATAGCTTAAATCTACATATCGAATCTCACCATCTAACACATATCCATGTGCTGTTGCAACTTCTTTCACATAGTATTTACCTACCGGAAGATTTTCCGCTTTAGCAATACCGTTTTCATCTGTAGTAATTGTTGCTACAAGCTCATCCGCTTTGAAATAATCTTCGCTGACACCATCTGCAGCTTTGATATCTTCTGCAGCATAGACTTCAAAAGTTACCTCTTTAAGATTTCCAGTAATATAATTGAAGATGTGTTCTACCATACCTTTTGCAAGGTCTGCCAATGTTACATCATGAAGGAATTCACCTTCTTTATTGATGATAAGTTCTGCAACTGGCACTTCATCTTTCATCTCTACTTTCTGGATTTCTGCAGTATCTTCAATTGTGAATGTGATATCGTTTGCTACCAGATAGCCATAAGGAGCAAATTCTTCACGAAGAGTATAAGTTTCGCCTACTACAAGACGTTTGATTACGTGTGGTTCATCTTTTGAAGATGTCCAACTATCAATCACATTACCCTCTTTATCAATTACCTGGAGATATGCACCGTCAAGTTCCACTCCTGTTGTAATATCAGATTTTGTGATTTCCACAGTTGTTGGTTCATTTTTCTTCACAGATTTTAACTCAACAACTTTTACTTTTTCTCCCTGATAAGACGCATCAAATGTGAGCACTTCATCAGAGGATACAAATCCTGCAGGGGCCTGTAATTCTTTCACATAGTAAGTTCCAAATGGAAGATTTAAAGTACATGTTGCAATACCTTCCACTCCGGTTGTCATTTCCTGTAAAAGTGTATCTGCAGCTACAATGACTTTACCATCTTTATTTACAATATCAGTTGCATTGTAAATTCCAAACACTGCATCAGCTAATACACTTCCTGTTTCTACATCCTGTTTTTCAACAGTAATTTCAACTTTCTGACGTTCATTTGTAAATGAAACTTCATCAAATACGACAGGTGTATTCTGATCCGCATATACAAATACTGCTTTTTCTGCTGATTCATTTAATACGAATCCATTTGGAGCAGAAACTTCTTTGACATAATATTTGCCAAGTGGTAATTCTGACACTTTTGCATATCCGTCTTTATCTGTTACTACAGTCGCTACGAGAGCATCCTTTCCATAAATCAGTGTTCCCTGACGGTCTGCTGTGAAAATATCTTCGGCAGCATACACATTAAATGTAACTCCTGATAATCCGAAAAGTTCATAATGGAAATCTTTATCATACGATGTAAGCATTTCGCCCTGCTTGTAGATTGTAAGTTCTCCTTTAACAGATTCATTTTCATATTCTACTTCAATAACTGCATCACCACTTGTAGCATCCATAAGATATGCTGTGTTAGTATCAACAGCCACTGTTACATAATTTGTGGATAATGTGTACCCATCCGGTGCGGTTACTTCTTCGATGCGGTAATTTCCAACTTTTAAATTGTTTGGAAGGATTAAATATCCATTTGCATCTGTGAAATAAGATTTATGCACCTTTGTAACAGGATATGTTGTCACCTGTTCTACATACTTATTTCGATCTAAGTCAAACACTTTAAACTCTGTATTTGCAACTAATACACTCTGTTTTGTTTCAGAGTCTTTTTTCACAATTTTTAATTTTGCTTCGAACTCTTTATCCAAGAGTACTCTCCAAACCTGTGGTTTGTTTGGATTGTTTTCATTTACAGTTACAATAAAATCATCTACTGGCTCATAATTATGCTTTGGTGTAGTTTCCTTCACCACATAAGTTCCGTATGGGAGTGCAATTGAGCAAGCATAGCCTTTTTCATCTGTAAACATTTCTGTTTTTCCATCTGCAGTAATTACAACTGGTTCTGCAGAACTGAAATCATAACTTCCATCAGTCATTACTTTTAAATCACTTACAAGCCACGCTGAAAAACCTACACCTTTTAATAAATCAGCATCAGTTTTTCCGTTATTGGCTGCTTTGATGATTTCAAATGGCTGCTTCATTACTGTTTCTTTTGAAAGAGCTGTTCTTTCAACTACTGCCACCTTATCTCCTTCATAAGAACAATCAATTTCATGTTCTTTTGTGTCGATTAAGTAGCCTGTAGGTGGAGTAAGTTCTTTCACATAATATTTACCAAGATATAATCCAGAAACAGATGCCTGTCCTTCTTTATCAATGGTAAGTGTTGCGACCTGTTCATTCTTTTTATAAACAACTCCTGTTGTTCCATCTGGATGAACAATATTTTCTCTCGCGTAAAGACCATAAACTGCTCCTTCAAGAGAAGCATCACCCTGGGCTTCTTTGCCTGTTTCTGCATCCTGCTTTGAAAGTGTAATCATTGCCTTTACTGCTTTATCTGTTACATTTTTAGAAGTTGTACTTCCAATTTTAAGTGTTACATTGTGAGCTTTTGTATCAATCAGATACCCTGTTGGAGCAGAAATCTCTTTAAGATATACAACCTCCCTTGTCTTATCAAATGTCACTTTAGATGCACCCTTTTCATCTGTTGCAGGCATTTCTTTGATAAGCTTTGTACAAGCTGAATCACTATAAATACCATATACAGCACCTGCAAGTGCATTAGATGTTTCAGCATCTCTCTTTACGATAGATACAGAACACTCCTTTGTCCAAGTTACTTTGAAATCTACATACTTTTCACTTCCAACACCTTCTCCAAATACAAGAGCAAGATCCTGTGTGGAAGAGCCAGTACTAATCTTATAAGCTGTATATTCTTTATCAATACTTCCTCTCATGGATGTGTCAAAATTTGCACTCACATCTTCTGCCTGAGTAAGAGGAGCTGTTAAATAGAACTGCGTTCCACCACAGATTTCTACGTCAGCACCAGCTTTACTTGTTTTTCCAGTAGTTACATTCACTAGTTTCACACCATCTGGAAGCTTAAATGTAATTGTCTGTAATTCATCAGCTTTAAATGTGATTGTCTTTGTTCTCTGAACATTTCCTTCCACATATGCTTTTACATTATCATCTGAAAAGCTCATGTTTGGATCTGGAATTTCCGGCATGTTCACACAATAATTATAAAGTTCCATTGCTAATTCACGGCCTGTGCTATTTGTTCCCTTATCCCAATCGGAAGATCCGTTTGCATAAGCTGCAGCAATATGAGTGATGACAAATCTTTTTCCTGTTGAAAAATCTGGATGTTTTTCATCAAAGAAACCATTTTCATCACTTGCCTTTGTTCCGTAGTAACAAACCTTTGCTAATGTCTTACTATCAGATAATTTTGTGATCGTATAAGTTCCATCAGGTGGGCCTGGTTTTGAAGGCTGTACGCAGTAAGCTGTTGCTTTTAAACTTCCCCATGTTACATAGAATGGAGATGTTAAATATGAACCAAGACCATAATCTGCATAATAATACCAGTCTCCATTTTTAACAGTAACAGTATTATCACTTGCTCTTGTTGTAAACATCACTGGCATTTCATTGCTTATTGTTTCTGCAATTTCAACTTCACCAAGTACAACATCTTCTTCGATTTCATCTGCAGGTGCAACTTCTGTTTCAATATTTTCTGTTTCCTGACTTTCTGTTTCTTCAGTTTCAGTGATAACTTCTTCTGTCATTGAAATTACTGCTTCTGTCTCCGACTCTGATTCTTCTGATTCCTCCTCTGTTTCACCGGAACCCGAATCATGATCAGAAGAACTATCAGAATTCACTGTGTTTTCTGCTTCAACAGCAATGTCTTTTACCACGATTGTTCTGTTAATCTGGTAAGTTGGATGGTCTGTTGTCAGAGGTTCCACGTAATATACTGCGTTATAGGAATCTTCATGGTCAGTACTAAAATCCTGTCCGTCATCATTCATTGCTTCCACAAATTTCACTTTAACTTTACTTTCATCCGGAATTTCAATACCAGAAAAATCAGCTTTCACATCAAAGCTAGTACCCACAGCAAGCTCGATATCTCTTGCCACAACAACTTCATCTGCATCCAATAAATCTTTGATTTCCTTATAATGAGGAATCGTTGTATCAGTACTTCCTAGTTCAGCTGCATATGTTACCACTGGAGATAATGCTGTAGTAACAAGCGTAACTGCTGTCAGGAAACCTGATAACATTTGCATTGTTTTTCTTCTTAATGTCATGTTCTCTTCCTTTCTTTTTGCACTCTGTAAATTTGTTTATTTCCTTTGTCTAGATTTTTAATACCTTTTAGCGTCCACCTCCTCTGCTAAGTCTTGTACTGTTTGGGACAGTCAGAATCTACTCTGAGATAACAGCACAAATATATGGCGGTATCTGATTCACAAACACCGCCACATGATTTCTACTGTCATCCTCCAATATGGATTCAGACAAATTTATTCGATTATTATTTGAGCGCTTTCCTGTTCTCTTTCCCAGACCCGTTCCTATTCCGGTTTCCTATGTTTCCGAATCGTTTGCTCTGACAGGACACGCATAATGCATATTCAAGCCAGGTATCATTCTGGGCAGGCTATTCATTTTTCAAGGTTCGGTAAGGGATTTTTTAACCCCTTCACCTTTCCTTCTTTTGAGGCCCGCTTATACAACCACTTTTCAAAACTTTTTCAATTATTTTTTATTTCTAGTTCTTTTAATGGTTGTCTCTTCTATATGCATCACTTCACGAATCTCCTGAATACTGCGTTTGATCAACTTGCTTGCTGCCTGTTGACTGATTCCAAGATTCTTTGAAATCTCTATTTGTGAAATGCCTTCACAATAATATGCAGTCATTGCATACATCTGTTTTTCAGTTAATACTGTCCTAATTTCTTCTATTGTTTCCTGCTCTATAATCTTGTGTAAGGCATCCGGTTCATTTGTAACGTAAAAATCAGCTAATCCAATCGAATCAGATGAATATACTTTGTGATCTGCTAACTGTTTCTCCAAATTTTTTTCCAGACGTTCCATCCCAACAAGTAAAAGAAGCACGTACCAGTTTTCATTTTCAAAGAATGTTGATTGAAATATAACGCTCTTATCTTTTACAGACTCATAATCTACACCTTCACATTCGTGTAATTTAAATACTGTTTTTCTTTTTCCATCCGTAAAAAGAACGTATCCATTTTCAAACACTGTAATTTCTACTCCATCAGAAATCACTTCTTTTACAACAACATTAACTCCCATTTCTAAGAGCTCTTTATGCTTTGGAGCTGGTTTTCTTTCATCTGCTACTTTTACTACTGCTTTTAATTCTTTTAATGTCATCATGATTGACCACCTTTCTGCCTATCCGGCTACGGGTGGTTCTGATGAACTCAAAAATCGACAGCAAAAATAGTCCCAGGACCAACCCGTTTTTTTTAACGGGGTCCTGCGACTCCAATTTATTTCCTTCTACTACTTAGGGAAGAAGGAATATCTTATACAACCTGTAAACTAAAATTTACAAAATAAAAAAACCGACAAAACAAATGCGTTAATAAACAAAATCCATATCGGACTCTGCTGTTAACAACAAATGTTTTGCCGGGCTCTTAGTGATTCCAGTCAGGTTCAGCTCCTTGACAAACTCTTGATATCTGGTGCAGTCTTGATGGTTCCTGCCAAATTCACTACTCATCCAGATATCTCATTCATATTCAATTACTATTTATCTTTGGAAGTATTCATAAGCTTCCTAGAATATACCTTCATTCGTTCTTTTAACTGTTCATCTCGAACAATCAAAGGTCGAACAGATACAATATCATCTTTTACTAATACTTCTAATGTACTGCGACACTTCTTACAATCCACTTCTGAATCGCTCTGTGCGCTTTTCTCTAAAAATGCTCCACAAACAGAGCAATGTACATGCCATTTAATATTTCCTGATCCCATTAGGCTTCCTCCTTTAAGCAATAATATATTAATTCATTTATTACTCAACGGATCCAAGGGAAACAAAATCCGCCTACTGAGCATCACAATTGTCCATTCCGTTAGTGTCAAAGCAACACGGACAATCACGATTTCTATGATTCAGATTCGCTTTGTCAACCTGAAGCTTCCTTCTTCATTTCCTACTGACTCCCACTCGCCAGAGGTTTCATGAAAAGTTCCGCTATTTTTATTAACATGGTTCTTCTAAGTTTTGATAGATATCCCCATTGATATCTGAGATATCCATAATGCTAATTTCTGTATCTCCTATTCTTAAATAAACAGAAGGATTAAAAAAATCAACATTCCCGTCTACTGTCTGATACTGACCTTTTCCTGGAAATTCTTGACTCTCTTTAAAAAAAGTTACCTGAATTCTCATTCCATAAGTAAGTAACCTAAGCTTCTGATCTATTTCACTCATTTGCTCATCAGACAGAATCTTTCTTTTTTCATAAATAATCTCTTTTTTCCGCACACATTCCTCAAAACCTTTGAGTGCTGCAAAAGGTGCAAATTGTTTTGCTCTATGCCCAATATCCATCCTAATTCTTCTGGATATCGGTCTTTGCATATAAATCATATCTGCATATGCATTTGCTATCATTCCTTCACACCCCCCTATGCGCGGTGCCCTCCAATCTGGCCATTTCTTTCCCGATAAGTAGAACAATCCAATAGATTTGCTCCTCTCATGATTGCATTTTTTCCATAACGCTTCTGAACACTTAGTACCGCTTTTTGCAGATTTTTCTCTTTTTCAACAACTTCCATATCCATGAATAAATTATATTGTAGATAACTTTCTACTTTCACTCGATTGGCACAGATTTCAATCCTTCGGATTCCTGTATATCTGTCTACAATCTGTCTGTATAAGTTTTCCACTCCATCCATAATACTTCTGGAACTGTTTGTTAGATAATCAAACTTAACAGTACCATGAGATGACGGTCTTTCTAACTTGTGGTCATATGCAATCCAAAGTGTTACAGAATCTGTAACAAGTCCTTTGTCTGCCAGATCAAGCACTAATATATCCGTCATTTCTCTTACAACAACTACGGCTTCCTCATAAGAATAATTTCTCATGAGAACTTGTCCATTCGATAAACTGCGTTCCTCTGTATGATAGCTTTTGATATCACTCATCCTGCAAGACTCTAATCCCCATGCATGGTCAATCAACAATTCTGCGTCAATCCCAAACATTTTATAGAGCCAGTCTTCTGATGTAATAGATGCTCTTGCAATATCTCCCATTGTATGAATTCCATATCCGGCAAGCTTTTTTTCTGTTCTTGAACCAATTCTCCAAAAATCACTTAATGGCTGATGTGTCCAAAGCTTCTTTCTAAAAGAAATTTCATCCAAAATACCAATATGGTCATCTACATGTTTCGCAACAATATCCATTGCTATCTTCGCCAGATAAAGATTCGTTCCTATTCCTGCTGTAGCTGTAATACCGGTTTCTTCCATAACAGCTCTCATCAACTCAACTGCCATTTCTTTTTCCGTCATATGATACAGACTAAGATAATTGGTCACATCCATAAAACATTCATCAATACTATATACATGAATATCTTCCTTAGAAACGTATCTCAAATAGATACTGTATATTCGTGCAGAGTAATCAATGTATAATTGCATTCGTGGCATAGCCGTAATATACTCTAGCCCTTTTGGAATTTCATGGATACGGCATCTATTCTTTACTCCCTGGCTTTTCATTGCAGGAGTGATAGCAAGACATATTGTTGACTTTGATCTTGATGGATCAGCAACAACCAGATTCGTCTTAAAAGGATCCAATCCTCTCTCCACACACTCCACTGAGGCATAGAATGATTTCAGATCAATGCAAATAAAAGATTTTTTCTGTTCCATTCTTTTCCCTCTTACATAATATATCTTTCCTATCTTGCCTCTATAGAAATTAAAACATTACTTAAACAATTTAAAATCTCTTATGAATAGGCAATTATAATACAAAATTATTGACATTATAGGAAATTAAGTTTATATTATAGGCAAGTGATTGCCTATCTGTTGTGATTCACATTATAGGCAATCAGTTGCCTATTGTCAAGAGGCAACTTGTAATTATAGGCAACTGGTTTCCTATTTCATTTAATAAAAACCAGTACACAGCTTAGAAATGAGGTATTGTTATGACATTTGGTGAAAAAGTACAAAATTTAAGAAAAGCAAAAAACATGAGTCAAACCCAACTGGCTGATGCAATCGGTGTATCTCTTCGAACTGTTCGCGGATGGGAAATAGAAGGTCGTTATCCAAAGCAACACGATTTCTATCAGAGATTATCTGATGTTTTAGGATGTGATGTATCTTATCTTACAACAGAAGGAGAATCTTTTATCACAGAAGCTGCAGAACAATATGGATCTAGAGGCGCAAAACAGGCTCAATTAATTCTTGAACAGGCTGCAGCCATGTTTGCCGGTGGCGAACTTTCAGACGAAGACAAAACTGCTTTTATGGATGAAATTCAAATGCTTTATCTGGATTCCAAAGAACGTGCAAAGAAATTTACACCGAAAAAATATAGAAAAAACGACTAGGTGTCCGTTTTTTGGCACACCGAATATAGTAGAGTATACTTGTCGGAAACTATCTGATTAATGATGACTATTATTTGGGGTGATTTATTTTGAGAAATGCTTATATTTATAAAGAAGTGGAGAAACTGGCTAAAAGATTCAAAACCAGAGATCCATTTCAGATATTGGAAGGTCTCAATGTTGTTGTCGGTGAAACTGACAGATATGAAAAATTAAAGGGATATTGTTTTATGAGCTGTCAGACCATATACGTTATGATTAGCAGTTTTCTTTCAGAAGAAGAAAAGAGAATCGTTGCAGCACATGAGTTAGGACATGTAGTTCTTCATCGTGCTCAGCTTAAGCTTGCACCTATGAAAGATGAATATCTATATAACATGAAAGACAACACAGAATACCAGGCAAATCTCTTTGCTGCTGACCTTCTATTAGAAGATGATGAAATAGATAAGATGTCTAAGAATGAGGATCTGGACTACTTTGGATTCTGCAGTAGTCTCTACAGCAGTCCAGAACTTATGAGCTTTAAATTATACAGTCTGATTCAACGTGGACAGGCATATCATATGCCGATGGAATTACAGAGTAATTTCTTGGCGAAATAAAACAAGAAAGATGTGATACAAATGACAGAATTACATAAATCTTCTTCTCATGTACAAATGCTTGCTGAAGATATCATTTTTCAGGAAGTCGAAAAGATATTAGATACAAAATTTGAAAAAAACAAGAAACTTTATATGGCGAACAATTCATATACATATATTCAACCAGATTTCTATTCTTGGGAAGCTGGCATTGTTGGTGAAATATTTGCTCATATAGGAAAATCCAAAAAAGCTCAATACAATAAGATTTCAAATGATATTCTTAAAATGCTTTTACTGGAGAAGAAATCTGGAAAACAATTCCGGAAGATAATTGTTGTTTGTGATGATATAGAATATCAACAATTACAAGGAAAATCTGTATTAGCAGAAAGTATTCGTGAATTTGGAATTGAAATTATATGCGCAGACCTTGATGAAACTTTAAGAATGAAAATTCTTGAGGCTCAAGAACGACAGAAAATGACGAATGCATAACAAAGAAAAGTTCTAATTTATTTAATAGAATTAAAAACTCAATAATTAACTTCAAAGGCTATCCAAAATCAGGATAGTCTTTCTTTATTCTCAGAATCCAGAGCAGTTATAATGATTATAGACTCATATTATGGTAGAATCAAATCTGATTACATGTGAAAATAATCAAAATGGAAATTACTTTAGTAATCATCTTTTTTTTTTAATTTTATTTCCTATGAAAGAAATTAACTAGTCCATGCATATTATTAATGTAAGGCCTTAAGGAGAGAACATATATGTTAAAAGAACAATTTGAAAGCCTTGTAGAAAAGTACATGGATATGATTTATCGTGTGGCATATAGCTGGACTAAGAATTCTGATGATGCCAATGATGTAACACAAGACGTATTAATTCAACTATACAAAACAAATAAGGAATTTGAATCAGATTCTCATATAAAAAACTGGTTAATTAAAGTCACTGTTAATCAATGCAAGATGCTATTTAGAACACCATGGAGCAATATGGAAGATATTAGTAATTACGCAGAAACCATCGGATTTGAAGATGAAACTCATTTAGATTTATTTTTTGCGGTTATGAAATTAGACAAGAAATATCGAGTCCCATTAATGTTGTTCTATTATGAAGGTTATTCCACAAAGGAAATATCATCATTTCTCGGAATTTCTGAAAAAACGATAAGTACCAGACTTTTTCGTGCCAAGGCTAAGTTAAAAGAATATTTGAAGGGAGAATAGAGCGATGATAGATAAGGAAAATTTCCAAAAAACATTTGAAAAATTGCATGCTTCTCCTGATACATTAGCGGAGGTTTTAAAAATGGCAGAAGAAGAGAAAGTTATTCCTATAAAAAGAAAAAGTATGCCAAGAATTGCTGTTGCAGTTTTAGCATTAGTTCTAGTGATGAGTATAGGAGGCGTTGCATATGCAAAAGATTTTCTCGGTATCCAGAGAACAGTTCAAATCTGGTTACATGGTGATTTGACAAATGCGACACTCACCGTAGATAATGGATCATATTTACTTGATTATACAGATGAAAATGGTAATTTAATTCATCAAAGTGGCGGTGGATTTGTAATCAATGAGGATGGTGTAGAAAGACCTTTAACAATGGAAGAGTTTTTAGATGACATAAACAATTATCCGGATGTTATATATGATAAAGATGGAAAAGTATGGATTTTTTACAAAAATCAGAAATGGGATATAACTGATAAGTTTGAAGATGAATTTTGCTATATCACATTAATTTTAGAAGATGAAACAAAATATATTACTGTTATGTACAATAACGGATATGCTGTAGATTCTCACCGTTATTCTGATCCAGAAGATTTTCCTTCTCATTAAAAACTAAAAAATGATTAACAATCGGGACTGGCGGTGCACAAAAAAAAGCATTGCCAGTCTTCTATTGTTAATCATCTAATCTTTTATACATTCCCTGGAAGATAATACACATCTAATTCTATTTCTGAATCATTATAATCCAATTCTACCCAATAGTCTCTAACTGAATATGCTCTATTCATCTTTTGAACAGGATAAATATCTAATGTTTCGAAATCTACCAAACAAAATGGCAGGTATTCTTCTTTTCCTTCTTCGAAATATCCTTCCAAAGAATCGGTTACCTTGTCTAAACAATCCTGACATAAATTATTTTCAATCACTGATTTATCAAATGTATCATTACTTGATTCTAATGTTACGTTAGACATTCCCCTTGATGGAACTGCATTAACATAGTAATTCATTCCGGATGTATTTCCGAAAGATGTTGATGTTCCGGATGAATCTTCTGTCGGATTGCCCTCTGAATCATATTCCTTTAATCGTAAATCCAATACATACCATTCATTTAATCCAATGATTCCTACTGTATCGAATTTTCGATAATACCCCATAAGACTTTCTGCAGCATTACCACAAAGATAACATTCATCTTTATTTTCTAATTTTGAATCTATATGACCATATTCCATATGTGTTGTCTCAACATATTGATTCGTATCATCATTATTATTTCTGGCCATAATATTTACAGTAAAAAAGATTGATCCAACAAACAAGATTCCAATTACTACTAAGACGGACCAAAATACATTCGCTCTTATATGATAGTATTTGATTTTCTTTTCTTCATTCATACATTCACCCCAACTTCCGTTTATCTTTTCAAAATATTGTGTACTTATTTTAAGTCCATTTTCGACATTATAACATCGTTCGTACTTAAAATGTACTTATATTTGAACTTGTTTTGTACTTTAATCAAGTAGAAAGGACATACCTTATGGAAAAAGATAAACACTTGGGATTGCGCATCGATTCCGATACACATAAGAAACTTAAAAACCTTGCTGAATATGATGGACGCTCAATCAATGGC
>JBGVHH010000009.1:0-13068 GCA_045122195.1 Agathobacter sp. | reverse complement strand
CTGTTTTATCTACATATATATAGTCTCTTTCTCTTATTTTATCAAATGTCTGTACGCTTATTGGATATAACATTTATTCTACTGCCTTTCCTTATTGCAAAATCTATCAAACAATCTATTGTTTTTAGTATAGCACAGACTCCTGCATTTTAGAACTATATTAACTTGTGATACCATTCTATCATCCCCATCAATAAAAGCAATTTGTGGCACTAAAAAAGCCAGAAAACTCCGTCCCTAATGGCTAAAACCTTATATCTATATAATTGAAATACGATCAATTTCAATTCCATCAACCAATATTCCTCTTCCAAAATTCATTTCATTAGATACTACATAAAAAACGGAATTCATCAATAATTCTGCACATTGATCATAATCACGATCTACTGCCATAATAATTTCACAGCAATTGTTAATATCTTCCGAATATTTTGAAAGTCCAAAAGTCGCAAACAATAAACAATTTTCTATTGCCCCATCAAAACCTAAAAGTTGTATTTCATGTATTTCATCGCTATATAAATCTGCCCCAATATAATCCCCTAAATAATATTTATAGTGATCCATCAATTTTTCTGCTAGATATTTCATTTTGCAAAAATTCCCTTCACTCCTTCAAATTTGCGTCCTTGATTACATATGACTAGGAGGTGCCCGAGACAATTCTATCCAATTCGTTTGCAACATATTCCATTTCTTCAACTGTAATATATGTTTCTTTTACATGCATTTCATTAAATGTATGTGTTGATTCTTCTAAATCATATTCTAATTTTGTAGCTAACAATCTTATTTTGTTTTCTTTTCTAACAGCAAAAATAAAATAATCATTATCTTGCATTCCAAATGGTGTCATTAAATAGCTATAATCATTATCACTATTTATATCATCTGGAAATGTTGTTTTATACATCTCTTTTATAACAGTATCTTTTTCTCCATCAAATAATATAGTATTTTCCTTAACATTGTGCATTTTATCTATTAACCTTGATATTTCTGTATTTAAACTCATATTTATTATTTCTTTAGGAAATAGCTCTCCATCAATTGCAAATAGCAATACTCCATTGTTAAATGTATTGTCATTATTCCACTCATTAATTATTTGACAAATTACAAAAAAGTTATACGGACTACCTATTACCACTCTATCACCATCCTTTTGGGTTTATTCCAAATATTCTTAAAACATCAATTGGAACTGGCACATTTGTATATCCCTCTCCTGCATTATCGGTTATGCACCAGCACTTCCATCTCACCCACATGATATGTATGCCAGTCCTCTACCTGGAAGTTGTATACTGTTACTTCTTCGTCTTCTTCCAGATATTCTTTGTATATCTGCTCTACTTCAAGTATCTTTCCATCTGCATCCTGTAGTGGACTTCCTATGCAAAGCCATCTAATATCCACAGACACCATAAACTGCTACTCCCCACTTAAATAAGTGGAAGTCTTCTCCAACTAGAGATAAAAATCGGCTACAATCATTCTCTCATAGGAATAATTGCAGCCGATCTCTCATTTCATTTGTTATAGTGTTTATACATCACCTACATTGAAAAATTATATAAATTCCAATTTTATGGTATAAGTCACCAATGTGCTGCGTAAAACTGGAAGTTTCAAGTGCTTAGTCGTCTTCAGAGAAAGTATTTATTTTTGTTCTATACTCGCCCTTCAAATCGGCATTGGACTTAACTACGACCACAAAATCAGATAAAGCATCTGGATTAATTTCACCATTTTCTATATATGCACCTGGTTCTTCATCCCAGGCAAGAAGAAATATTTTTACGCTGTAATACCCTTCCTGCATATCCAATTCTATCACGTTATTCGGTGAGATTTCTTTATTAATCTCATCAATTCCAGATACAACAATCTTCCCCGTCGATTTCAGTAAATACTCTTCCGACTGTACACATACATAACGTTTTTCTCTTTCCGATAATTCTTCATCTACTCTGATTGTAAATGATCGACATCCATCTTCAAATATATAAACTGGAACAAAATTATGGCTTTCAATCTGCTTGATTATATCCTCATCTTCACAAAATAACGGTTCCCATTTATCATAGTCATCAATGTGTTTATATGTATTATAATTCCATAGTCCCCACATTCCACTTGATGTATGTAAATCCTTTTTATACATACTCTAATCCTCCATCAACTTCAATTTTTTGCCGTGTACTCTCCAAGACATCACAGCTTTCAGTTGTATCAAAAATATTTTTCCCTAACTCAATCTCTTTTATCCTATATTCACTTTGATAGTTTCCATTATGTATAGTTGTAACTATATCTCCAACTTTTAAATTAGCATTTTTAAAAACTTCCTTTGGCATATATACTTCATCGTAAGAATAACATAATCTACATTTTTCCACACGGATATGATGGAACATAAGCTTTATTCTAACTCTGTTTTCTTCTTCTATTATCTTATAAATATAACTCTTCGATCTTAGAAATAGTGTATTTTCAGCTACTCTCTCAAACTCTGCGTTATCAATTTCAGCAATTTTATCAGGAGTCATTGTTCGCTTTATTTTTCTTTCTCTACTTGTCAAAAGATATCTTAATGTAAAAGCTATAATAAATGAAACACCTACTATTATTGATAATACAAATGTGATTGCTATAATCCAAATTATTATTTCCATACAACTTATCTCTTTTCAATACTATACTTCAATAATTTTTATCTTTCTTTTTAAGCCACGTATTTTTCTTTCTTCTCTAAACATGTCCTTAGTTACGTTTGCGCAAATACATGTTTCCTTCTTTGTATTCTCATCTCTTGCCCATAATTCATAGCTTGTATCAACTTTAAATATTCCTTTAGGCTTATTCATAAGAATATGTTTTCCATATACGCTGATATTTTGATTTTCGTTTTTCATTCCTGACTTTATTATTTGTCTTGCATATTTAATCTGTATTTTTTCGCCATTTGCACAAATTGGACATTGCTTTACAAAAATTATTTTATATGGAAAAATAGGAACTTCTGCTATATGAAACCACCTAATATATCTAACTATGCTCGGACTATATTCTTGCTGGCAGCACTGACATAATTGCGGATTTCCAAAAAATCCCCTAAATTTTGTAAATGCCTTTGTGCCATACATTATCATCATAACTTTCTAATCTCCTCATTTTTCAACCAATTCAATCTCTTTTAATTTATATGGCATTGTATAATCATCATTATGAATAGTAGTTACAATATCTCCTACTTTTAGATTTGCTTTTTCTAAATCTTCTTTTCTCATAAATACAGAATCAAGTGAATAATATGACTTAGCATGATCGCATGGTAAATGATGGAAAATAACCTTTACTTCAAATCTATTTTCCTCTTCACAAATCTCATATATATAGCTCTTGCTACGTAAAAATAAACTGTTTTCCTCTAATCGCTCAAACTCTGCTTTGTCTATCTCTGCAATTTTTTCCGGAGACATAGTCTGTTTTACTTTTGCAACAGCTCTCTCGTGGAGCTGCACATGAATAAAAACTGCTACACATCCAACTACTGCGATTATCGCACACATTATTAATAACATAATTGTTTGTTCCATAACTTCTCTTTCCTCTCTTTTATTCTACATCGAGAATCTCAATCTTTCCTTTGAAACCACGCTGTTTCTTTTCATATATATGTATACTCAATATTAAGGTAACCATGAAATATATACATCTTTTAAAAATCCTGTTTGAGGTTCAAAAGAAAAACTATACCCACTTGAACCATAATATACCTCAGAAGACACAAAATACTCTATTTGGTTATTATCAACATATGTCTCTGTATACTGACTATTGTTTTCTAAAAGCTGATCCCTTGTCAATGTTAGTGGGAACGAAAAACATAATTTTTCTGAACCTTTCAAAATATTATCACTTATTTCTTTGTTATATTCTGCATCATAAGTTGGCAATGGTGTGCTATAGGGATAATATCTTACTGTCGATAAAACACAATCCTGCTCTTTCTGTGCGCCATCTGTTATGTTTATAAAGTCACATGAAAAATTCACATATTCATTTACACTTGTATGGTATGAATCAGTTTCCATATTTTTATCTATGTCGTCATCTTTTCTCTTTAAATCATCTTCATCAAATGCTACTCCATCATCAATCATTTCTTTTAATGTAGTTTTTCCCAGTGTATATATTTTTCCATTATATGAAAATGATCTGTTCTCAAGATCTGCATAGTTTGTGCTAAGTCCATCTACCGGTTTAAAGTCTTCCTGACATGGAAGCTCAAATTCTGTTGACACTTCACTGTCTTCTAACTCTTCACTTTCGTCTTCTGATTCTGAGTCCTCAATGTCACTTGACTCATACAACTTAACTTTTTCTTCCTCTTTTTTTCCACATCCTATAATGGAACATCCCATCATAATAGTTACAAGTCCTAATACTATTAGTTTTTTCATTTTCAATCTTTCCTCCTGAATTTGCTTTTATTCTCTGTCTACAATTGATGTTCTTTTAAATCCATTGACCATTATTGTAAAACTATATGAATTAATCAAGCAAAAATCAGTTGCAACTATGTATACCAATGGTTGCAAAGCCTAGTTTTCCGCGGTTTCCGGGATTTCCGTCTCCTCAATATCTAAAAATGTATCGAAGTATTCTTTATTCAGTACTTTTTCATTTTCCTCCGAAAATGACGCTACCATGTATATGTCACCACTATCTAAATCTGTATATGCAACAAAAAAATATGCATATCGATCACAGTCTTTTTCTATTCTCTTTACAGAATATGTATAGTAATAATATTTCTGACCATTTACATCATACTCGCCTTCGGAAAGAACCTTTGATATTCCGGCAAGACTTTTACTGTCAGCCATATCTTTTGCTGTCAACGATGTATATTTTTGAACCGCTATTGCTACATCTGTCTTCTCTTCTTCACTGTAATAATCTTTTCCGAATTCATTTACTACACAGAGATTATATCCTTCTGGCAAATCATAGGAAACCGATGTGGTGTCCTTTGATATTGTGTCTGTCTTTAAAGGTTCTATAGGTTCTCTTTTTTCCCATCCTGTACCTAACTCGTCATCCTTTTTATCGGTCGCTTTTGCCTTACTTACTATACCAGTTACTTCTGTAATAGCAATATCATAATATTCATTCCTCTGCTCCTCATCGAGGCTATCCATTTCAATGGCATCAAACTTTGCAATTCCTAAAATTCTTTTTCCCTTTCCAACGCCTTTTAGCAGAATTTCATAATATGTTTTATCAACCTCTACGCCACGTTCATTTTCACAGGTTATTCTATATTCCACATATTCAGTTCCATCTACCGTGATTTTTCGAGGTTCAAGAATTACTTCGTAACCTGCCTCTTCTAAATCTTTCACTTTAGTATCACGATTATCCCAGAATTCATCTATATCCTTATCTACAACATCAATCTGAACCAAATATTCATCGCGACTTCTAATATTTAAGCATCCACTTTCATGTATCAATGCCAGCCCCTTTTGTTTGACTCTGAATTCAAATCCCTCAAATACTATTTCCCATTCTTCTGTCTCTTCACTTTTTTCTACAGTACTTTGATTTTCCTCTTGTGGTAAGTTCACTACTCCCATAAAAATCATTGCGCACATAAAAGCTGCCGACAAAACACAGAAGATTATAATCATTGATACGATTTTCTTTATTTTTTTCATCTCTTGTTATCCTTCTGTATTATTTAGATTGAGTATCTGAAGCTTATCCTCTTTTTTCATTCTTCTCAACTCGAGACCAGTAAGTACCAGAAGTACAATAAAAAATATTGATATGGCAGCAGTAGCTATAATCGTTGTCAGACTGTAATTGACATATACACTATTTTTTCCTGCCCCCGTATAGCACTCAATCATATCTCCATCTCTTATTCCTTTTTCATCAAGCCATACAGTACTCATAACCTGGCGTCCATCTTCATCATAATAGCTTAAATCAGCCTTCGTATACTGCTGATATACTTTTTCTACTCTTACTGCCTCATAATTTTCTTTATGTGAAATCCACTCATTTTTTATCATTAACACAGACAGAACAACTATGCTGAATACACAACAAAATGCCAGCATATAAAAAATCATTTTTAACCTGGCCTTGCTATGTTTTCCTCTTATATTTTTCATATGAAGTATGTTGTTTACGCTGTGATTATTTTCTTCTATTTTCTTTTTTCCATAAATCAGCTCATCAATACTGACGTTTAATATCTCACAAATACATACCAGTCTGTCCAAGTCCGGACAAGCCTTATCTCTTTCCCACTTTGATACAGCCTGTCTGCTGACACCTATCTTTTCAGCAAATTCTTCCTGATTAAATCCGCATGCTTTGCGGTATTCCTGAATCCTTTCTCCAATTAATAACATTTCTTACCTCATTTTAATAAAGAGTCAATCCAATATAGTAAAAAACACCTTTTAGGAAAAACCCTAAAAGGTGTCAAGTTCAAATTAATCCTGTACGTATGGCATAAGAGCTAAGTGACGAGCACGTTTGATTGCTACTGTAAGAGCTCTCTGATGCTTTGCACAGTTTCCTGTAATACGACGAGGAAGAATCTTTCCTCTCTCTGAGATGTATCTCTTTAACTTGTTTGTATCTTTGTAATCAATGACATTATCTTTTCCGCAGAATACACAAACTTTTTTTCTTCTGCGCATTGGTCTTCTCTTCATTGAAGAACCTTCAGCTGATTTATTGTAAGCCATGATATTACCTCCTTAAATATTTGCCTTCCGGCATATCTTAGTTAAATGGTAACTCTTCATCAATTCCGTCTGGAATATTCATGAAGCCATCACCTGCTGCCTGGCTAGGTGTTGGTCTGTCTGAAGGAACAAATCCTCCGTCATTGCCTGCGGCATTAGCCTTAGACTCTGCAAACTCAACCTGCTCTACTACGACGTCAGTTGTATATACTTTCTGTCCGTCTTTATTTGTATAACTTCCAGTCTGGATTCGACCCTCAACAACAAATTTTGTTCCCTTACGGCCAAATCTCTCCAAAAACTCTGCTGTCTTTCCAAAAGCTACGCAGTTAATAAAATCCGCTGTCTGCTCATCACCATCTTTTTTGAAACGACGATCTACTGCAAGGGAAAATCTTCCGATTGCCATTGAGCTCTCCCCCTGTGAATAACGGATTTCAGCGTCTCTTGTTAAACGACCCATAAGAATTACTTTATTCATAATACGATCTCCTATTTTCTTATATTACGCCTCGTCTTTTCTAACGCATAAGAAACGAAGAACATTGTCCATAATACGAACATCCTGCTCGATTGCTGCTGGTGCTGTTCCATCTGCTTCGAACTGAATGAAGTAATAGAAGCCTTCTGTCATGTGCTGAATTTCGTAAGCTAATTTTTTCTTACCGCACTCCTCAACTTCTGTTACATTACCGCCGGCACGTTTGATGTACTCTTTTGCCTTCTCTACAACGGCTGTTCTCGCATCATCTTCGATCTTTGCACTAACAACGAATGCTAACTCATATTTGTTCATGCGAATTTACCTCCTTTTGGTCTCTGGCTCAAGGGCTTGCCCCTGAACAAGGAATTTTAATATACCACGAAAACAGATGATACCATGATTTCACCTTTTCCGCAATAGTTTTTTGAAATTTCTTGTACAAAATTTTATTTCATCGAACTTTCCACTTGTATTTTGGTTTTCAGGGTGATACAGGAAGGCATCTGGCCCCTCCAATTTTCTCTATTTTTGACGAGTCGTGTACAAGTTATATGCTGATTATCAGCTTATAATTGTCCAGGAAAGCCTCGTTCAAGCGTAGCGCGTTTTAGCTTTCCTATACTACCCTGTTCCACAATACAACCATATGTGGAAAGTTTACCTTAATTATTTTGTAAGTCAGCTTTTTTTGTCAAACCTCTGTCATTTTTCTCAACCAATTTTCTTGCTATCATTATCTGATGCCCACACCCCATGCACTTCAATCTAAAGTCTGCTCCCACACGAAGAATCTCCCACTGATTACTGCCACAAGGATGCTGCTTTTTTAATTTTACTACATCGCCTACTTCGTATTTATTCATTCCTGTCCTTTAACCAATCCTCTAATTCTTCTAAAATCTTTTTATAATCATATCTCTATCTTCTCAAATACACTTCCAAGGCCTGCCTGTATTAGTAAATCTGCCTTTTTATCCATCGGTGTTGTTGATTTATTTATCAGAACCAGCTTGTTGCCTCTGTAATAATCAATCAGCCCTGCTGCCGGATAAACTGCTAGAGAGGTTCCCCCAACTATGAGAACATCTGCATTGCTTATGTAAAATACTGCATCCTCTATTGTTTTCTGATTTAGTCCCTCTTCATATAAGACCACATCAGGTTTTACCGGCCCGCCACATTTTGGACACTTTGGCACTCCTGTGGAGTTTTGGATTTCCTCCACGCTCACAAACTGTAGACATCGCTCGCAGTAATTTCTCAGTACACTTCCGTGAAGCTCCATCACATTTTTACTTCCCGCCATCTGATGCAGACCATCTATGTTCTGCGTCACGACACCTTTTAGCTTTCCTGCTTTTTCAAGCTCAGCCAGCTTGTAATGTGTGATATTTGGCTTTGCATCTGTACAAATCATTTTGTCCCTGTAGAATTTGTAAAACTCTTCTGGATGACTTCTGTAAAATGAATGACTAAGTATTGTCTCCGGTGGATAATCGTATTTTTGATTATATAAGCCATCTACACTTCGAAAATCTGGAATTCCACTTTCTGTGGAAACACCTGCTCCTCCAAAAAATATGATGTTGTCGGATTCCTTTACCCATTCTAGAAATTTCTCAATATTTAAATCATTTACATTACTCTGATTTACACCATTTCCCATTTTACCACCCCATTTTTAAGCTAACTCTTATAGTTTCTTGATAAGCTTCTCAATATCTTCATTTTTTCCAATTACAGTAAGTATATCATTTTCTTTTATCTCATAATCTGCTGAAGGAAAAATGCTTGTGCTGTCTTCTGATTTAAGCGAGATAATATTAACGTTATACATTTGTCTTACATTACTTTCCTGAATTGATTTTCCAACCCATTTGTCCAATGGATGAATCTCATAAATTGAGCAATCCTCATTGAGTGGAATATATTCAAATACATGATTTGCGGAAAATCTCTTGGCTACTCTGTCTGCCATATCCCTGTCCGGATAAATTACTTCATCTGCTCCATTTCTAAGGAGGAATTTCGCATGAACATCTCTGTTTGCTTTACTTACTACGTATTTTGCTCCCATTTCTTTTACAAGGCTTGTCACCTCAAGTGAGCTCTGGAAGTTGGTTCCGATACATACAAATACTACATCAAAGTTATTGATACCCAGGCTTCTTATTACTTGTGGATCTGTACAATCTCCAATTTGAACCTTTGTAACGTCATAAATGAGGTCTTTTACTTTGTCCTCATTTACATCCATTACCATTATATCGTTTCCATTTTTCAATAAATCTTCACATAAGTGATGTCCAAATTTACCCATTCCAATTATAAGTATTGATTTCATTTTACTATATTTCTCCTATCCGATAATTACTTTTTCTTCTGGTAATCGTACTGGTACAGTTGTTGTTCTATGCATAAACGATAATACAAATGTCATACTTCCAACTCGACCACAATACATCATTATTATAATTACTATTCTACCTACGGTATTCAAATCTCTCGTTATTCCCGTCGTCATTCCAACTGTACTGATTGCTGAGTACACTTCAAATACTACATCCTCAAAACCGATTGGATTTGTCGCAATTATCACTAAAATTGCGATAAGTCCAAGCATCAGGTTGATACAAAATACAATACATGCCTTTTTAATTATCTCATCACCAATTTTTCTTCCATATACGTTGCAACCATTGTCACCTCGTAGGTTTGAGATAATATACAGTATAATTATTGCTATTGTTGTTGTCTTTATTCCACCCGCTGTTGAACCAGGACTTCCTCCAATAAACATCAGAATTACCGTTATAAATTTTCCTGCTGATGTAAGCGCTCCTGTATCTACAGTATTAAATCCTGCTGTTCTTGCTGTTACTGAACCAAACACCGATGCAAATACTTTTGTTGGTCCATCATAATCCTCTATCGTATTATTAATTTCAAATACATATAGGAAAAAAGCTCCCACTACTATTAAAAAGACTGTCATCGTCAATACCAGCTTGGTGTGAAGGGAATATCTTTTCCAGTTTAATTTCTTGTTCATCAAGTCATTCCATACCACAAATCCAAGTCCACCTATGACAATTAACAATACTAAGGTTATATTTACCAGCGGATCTCCTACATATTTTGTAAAAGAAGTATATGCTTCACTTGATCCCATCAAATCAAATCCCGCATTACAGAATGCTGAAATAGAATGGAATATTGAATAATATATTCCTTTTAATATTCCAAATTCCGGAATAAATCTAATTGATAATACGATTGCTCCTATACCTTCAATTATGAAAGTTCCAAAGATTATTTTCTTTGACAATCTGACTATTCCGCCTAGTTCTAATGCATTTACACTTTCCTTCATCAAATCTCTTTGTCTAAGTCCGATTCGTTTATGCAAAAGCATTGAGAATGCAACTCCTATTGTAATGAATCCCATTCCGCCTATCTGAATCAAAGTCAGAATTATCAATTGTCCAAATATTGTCCAATTTTGAAAAGTATCCACTACCACAAGTCCAGTCACACAGGTTGCACTTGTGGCTGTAAACAATGAATCAAGAAAATTTGTCCATTCTCCGCTTCTTGATGCAAACGGAAATGTTAATAATATTGCTCCTACAAGAATTATAATAAAAAATCCTCCTGCAATATACTGAACCTCACTTGGTCTTCTCTTTAGTATTGATTTATTTTTTCCTTGCACTTTCTTTTTCCCCATATTTATTTTTCATTTTTTTACATTTGTTTGAATTATAGGTTTCAGAGTTCTAAATGTCAACTTCTCACATATTTTTATAAAAAAGTTGACATTGCATATCCTCTTTGATATATTGTTATTAGCATTTAGTTAATAACAAAGCAATACAGGAGTATCTATATGAAAAAAAGAATAAAATATATTGTTCCACTTTTACTTTGTGGTTCATTACTATTTACCGGATGTAAACCATTTTCCAATGCTTTTAATGGTACTGGAAATAAACCAAATAATCAGTCAGCTTCAAATGTAAATAATCAAGAGTTTGATGATTACTTGAATGATTCATTTGAAGAAAGTGTTGTTGAGAACACTATCAATTTACATTACACACTTCATAATCCTTCCGATTTTGGAATTGATGATTATGAAGTTACCCTTGGCGATTTTTCAAAGGAATCGCGTAATGAGTATTCTGATGAAATCGAAGAATCTCTTGAAGAATTACATGAATTTGATTATGATTCACTTTCAGCAAAGCAGCAGATTGACTATGATGTTCTTGAGGAATATTTAAGTAACAACCTTGAACTTGATAAATATTCTTTGTATGAGGAATATCTCTCTCCCAACAATGGATATCAATCACAGCTTCCTGTTTTGTTGGCTGAATATGACTTTAATTCTGTTCAGGATGTTGATGATTATCTTGCTCTTTTAAAGGATATTCCTAGATTTTATGGTGAAATCATGGTATTTGAACATGAAAAGTCTGAAGCAGGTCTTTTTATGTCAGACTTACTTTGTAATCAGGTTATTGAAAGTTGCCAGAGTTTCATAGCAAACCCTGAGGAGAACATTCTTATTACTACTTTCGACAACAAGATATCTAATGTTCCCGGCATCACCGATGCAGAGATAAATTATTACAAAAACTTAAACTCTACTTATGTTAATGATTATGTTTTTCCTGCATATCAGGATATGATTGATGATTTAACAGGTCTTCTTGGAACTGGAAAGAATGATTTAGGTCTTTACTATTTTCCAGATGGTGCTGATTACTATGAATTAAAGGTTCAGGATGCTACTGGCTGCTCTGATTCTATTGATGAAATGTATAAAGACATCGAAGAACATCGTACTGATTTAGAGCTTCAGATGGCATTGATTTATCAAAAAAATAATAATATTTTTGATGACTGTGAAAACTGCACATTAGATTACGACAACGAAGAAGAAATGCTTGAGTCACTTCAGGATTCTATACTTGAGGATTTTCCTAAAATAGAAAATACTGATTACACTGTCTCTTATGTAGATGATTCTCTTCAGGATTCTCTCGCACCTGCTTTTTACCTTACTGCTCCTATTGACAACTATGAGCACAATAAGATTTACATTAACCCTTCAAGTTCCATGGAAGGTATACAGCTTTTTACTACACTTGCCCATGAAGGATATCCAGGACACCTTTATCAGACTGTTATGTCTTATAATTATGGACTTACTCCTATTCGTTCTCTTATTTCCTGCAATGGTTATACAGAGGGATGGGCTACATATATTGAGATGATTTCATATAGCTATGCTGGTTTGGATGAGGATATTTCCTCATTTTTACAGATTAACGCTGATTATAATATCAGTCTCTATGCCACATGCGATATTGGTCTTAACTACTACGGATGGACTCATGACCAACTAAAAGAATTCTGGGCTCCATATGGTATTACTGATGATGAAACAATAAACGAGCTTGAAACTCTTCTTCTTTCTGATCCTGGCAATTATCTCAATTACTATGTTGGATACTTACAGTTTGAGGAATTAAAGGATTCTCAGGAAGATGCTCTTGGAAATGATTATTCAGATGTTGATTTCCACAGAACTATTCTTGAAATCGGACCGGCATCATTTGATGTAATAGACAAACACTTAGAAACTGTTTATTAGTAAGCGCTAAATAATAAGGTGTCTAGAAGTACCACCTAATAACTGAAATAATGATAGTAACCAAAAATAATGGAGCATTTCACTATGGAAAACGTAGGGAAATGGATTCCTTCAATACCTATGGAGGTTACATATCATGC
>JBGVHH010000008.1:0-8519 GCA_045122195.1 Agathobacter sp. | reverse complement strand
TACCGGCTGGACACTGTACATCCCCATGTTTACAATGCTGGCAGTTACATTTACCGCTCTGGTACAGAAAATCATTGCACTGGCAGGTAATGTAGCAGCTGGAAATGCCACTTTCCTGGTGGATGGTTTACAGCTGATTATTGCAGTTCTTCTGATGGTACTTGGCGTTCTGGTAGCAGCAAGCTGTTTCCAGAAACTGTTTAAAAAGGAAAAATAGTGTAGCGAATTAGTTAAATAGTATAGTGATTTTATGAAAAAGTTAGCGGTTGGGTAAAATTTTTTGTATTATAGAAAAATTTTGTCCAACCGCTAATTGATGGTAAAATAAATGTAATAGTTCAGCTTTGCTGAACTGTCTTGAATAAATTAAGAATATACGGGAGATGAAAAAGAGCGTTTTTTGCATGGAAGTAACAGGAATTTGCATGCAGATGAAAGCGACAAATTGGCTCTTGGATAAGTATGATGAAAGGAATCATAAAACCGGGAATATGTTTGAAGAAAGAGAATGGTCTATTGGGACTTTGATTAAAAAAAGTCGTGAGGAGCAAAAGATTTCCGGCACCCAGTTAAGTTATGGGCTTTGTTCACCGGCTACTTTAAGCCGAATTGAGAATGGTGAGCGGGAAATGAATTTATTTTTTTCTATTATGTTGCTGGGAAGATTGGGGTATGACCTGGATAAATTTGAGTTATACGGAAGTAAAGAAGAATTCGAACAGTATGAAGAACGAATACGGATTCAAAAGCTGAGAAGAAAACATGAGTATGAAGAAATGTTAGCGGCACTGGAACGATATGAGCGATCCTGGAAGAATGCGATTGAAGCAGATCCACTTCAGCAGCAATTCATATATAGTATACGAGGACTTTTTTTTGTTCAAAAAAAACGGGATAGACAGGGAATGGATTTGTTGAAAAAGGCTATAGCGTTGACAATGCCTGAGTGGGATTTAAAGTGGTTTCAAAATTGTATCATTGGAGAAACGGAATTGGATTTATTCGGCATGCTTGCGGATGCTATTGAGATTTTTGAGGATAAGGAAGAAGCCTTTTGTATACGTGAAAAAATATACACTTGTTTAAAGCGGAAACCGGAGGTTCCCGTACAAATGCAGCGGTTGTATACATCAATCATTTGTAAAATGATTCCAGAAATGTTAGAAAAGGGAAATATAGGTCGCGCATTGGAATTGTGTGAAGATGGACTGAGTGCGTTGGCACAGAAAGGACGTTTCTACCACTGGCCGGATCTTTTATATTGGAAGGGATGTTGTCTGAAAGAATTGTATCGAATGGGGAAACTGGAGAAGGATTCGAGTTCAGATGTATATCTGCGTGCTATGTACATTTACCGTCTTTTGGGAAATCAGGAAATGGCGGAAACTATAAAAAATAATCTAAATAAGGAAGCAGCAGGATGGGAGTTTATCAAATCGGAGAGGTAATAAAAAAACAACGTGAAAGTCTTGGTTTAACACAAATGGAATTATGTGATGGAATCTGTTCACCGGAAACTCTTTCCCGAATCGAAAATGGAAAGAGATCTCCCAGTGGCTTAAATTTTCGTGCACTGATGAACCGAATGGGAAAATCTGGAGAAAAATACATTCCTTTTATACATTGTAAAGATATAGAAACAATTATGGAAGCGATGAATATAGATATCTTATTAGCACGACGAAAATATGAAGAAGTCGATGTAATTCTGGAGAATTTAAAGTTGAAAATAGATCTTGAAGATTCTGTAAATCGACAATTTTATACTAAAACAAGGGCAATCGTGGATTACTATATGGGAAAAATTGGGTTAGAAACAAAAAGAGAGCGATTAGTAGAGGCATTTTTATGTACCATTCCCAGTTACGAAGAAGGAAAGCTGGCTCCTGGCATATATTCCAGACATGAAATTTTTATTTTTTGTAATATTGCATGTACGTATCTAGAAGAGAAAAATTGGGAAATGGCAGTAAAAATGCTAAAACAGGTAGAAAAATATTTTAAGACAACTCAAATTAGCAGTGATGAAAGAGCAATCAGTGAAACACTCATGATGGATAATCTGGAACAATGTTTGGGGGATTCAGGCAATACAAAAGTGGCAATTTCCGTAATCGAGAAAGCAATCAAAATCAGCTTGGAGGGCGATAATACAAATCTCTTGGGAGGTTTTTTGTATGACCTTGCATATGAAAAAGAAAATTTGGGAGAAGAAGAAGCCTGTAAAGAATTATTAATACAGGCTTATCTTGTAGCGGAACTTAATAATGATAAATTTTTAATGGATCATATAAAAAAGCATATACAAAAAAAGTATGGAAGCAATTTTATTGTACAGAAATTTAATAGAATCGGTGGTCTATAGAGTGAAATTTAGCCATTGGTTCCATTTGGTCCACGGTCACTATCTTGAGGAATGATAACTGTTTCTGCCGTTTTAAGATGGGAAGTAACGGGTATTATAGTATTGTGTATTGTAATAGAAATATTATTTATGGACGTTAGTAGACAAATCATAAATAGTAATATTTTGAGTTTTTTTATTAGCCGAGCCATTATTGTAAAATCCTTTCTTTTTTTAAAATAATAGTATACTTTGGGGTGAAAATCCATGACGTTTTTGGAAAAAAAACTTTTCCGGGAACGTCATGGATTTTTGCGTAGATCATGCTTATAATGACTATGAATTTAAAGTGCAAAATTAAATTATATGAAAATATAAGGTATTATAGGGGGCTTTTGTTCCCTATTTCAAAAAATATTACAAAAGGAAGGACTGATTCCAATGGATAAATTAGAAAACTATTGTTTTTAATTGGTTGTTAGATTTTAATATCTTAAGCACAATATTCAGTTAAAATACAATAGTTATTTGACTGCAATGCAAGTTAAAATTTTTTTCAGGTCTATCTGGAGGGCTACATTAAGTGTCTTCCATAGTAAATTATCTTTTGCAAATAAACTTGAGCCAAAAATGACAATAAAATGTCGTTTGGAGCTACTTATATTGAATAAAAAAATATTCGGAGTATATTTAAGATAGTCATTGATTCTCACAAAATGAAAGGAAAAACAAAATCAAATCAACATATTACTTTAAAAGTGATGTTGGGAAAGGAACTTTATGAGAGAAAAAATATTAAAAACAATGTCAGTATTTTTATTATGTGCTATGGTGTTATCATTGAATTCTGTTTACTCATTTGCAAGTTCAGGAAGTGGAACGGTAAAAGTTGTTAAAGGTTCTGTTATGACCCAGGCTAAAACAGGTATTACACGCACCGGAAATTATAATTATGCACGTGTAAAAGCGACAAGTATTTATCCAACAGGAAATTATACAACTGATAATTATACGAAATGTAAGGTAAGATTGTATCACAATACGAAGAATAGTACACCTATTTCTTCTACATATACAATTACTGAAGGCAGTTGGAATGACATAACAATTAATAATGGATACTTAGCGCAGAAGAAATTTGATTTGTGTTTTGCAGGAAATGATCCTGCACTTGATGCATATGTTGTATATGCATATAATGGAAAATAGCGTAAGAATATTTTTATGACTATTTATGCTGCTAATAAAAGATGGCGGGTGGAAATTAATATGTCAGGAAAATAATGTTATAAGCTGCTTTGCAGTATAGTAAGTAGTTTTTTAGAAAGCCCAACTTAATTAATTTAAGCGTTTGGGCTTTCTTGTACAATCCGATATTTGATTTTATAACATGGAGGGAAATATTATGTTAGTTCATTCAGTTCATATGCAGTTATCCGGAATGCTCAGGAAAAAAACAGCAGTATTGACGTATCTAATTCTTCTGACTTTTGTGATGTTCAACTTTTTCTCAAATGTTATTCAAAATTATGATTTGCAATATATTTCTCAAATGTATGATCCGTTAAAAATCATAACATTATCAGACTGGTCTGTCAGTGGATATTTCATGATGGAATTTTTTCCACTATTAGTGGTTGTACCTACAGCTTGTTCTTATTTAACAGATCGAGAGACAAGAATAAAAGTATATATTGAATCAAGAACAGGAAAGTCTTATTATTGGATAGGAAAATTTATTGCTGTTTTTATGACAACATTTCTTATTTTTACGATTCCTTTTCTTATGGAGATTATATTGAATTGTTTTTGTTTCAGTTTGAACTCCATGGGAGATCCATCCAATTTTTCATATATCCAAACCATAAAAAATGAAAATCAGTATTTTCTTTCACAATTGTGGCTGGAGAATAGAGTTTTGTATGTTGTTGTCCAGACACTGATTTTTGGAGCGGTGGCAGCGGTATTAGCGGTGTTTAATTTTGCAATTACCTTACTACCCTTTTTTAAGTACAAAATATTTACATTTTTTCCTATTTATATTTTGTGTTATCTGATACTTGTTATGGAAAAAATAGCTGGTACAGATTACACAATGAATTATTTTCAGATTTTAAGATTCTTTAATCTAGAAAATAAAAATTATTCTGTGTATGGTTTATTTTTAATAGTTATTTTCTGCTTTTCTCTTGTTTTGACTGGAATCAAAATGAAAAAGGATGATCTGTTATGAAACATTATGCGAAATTTTTACTGGTTGCGTTTTTTACCGGATTTTTTTGTGTAATCAATTGTGCGAAAAATGGAACTATAAAAGAGCTTTCTGATATTATTCTGCTGTTTGGATTTTATAATGTAAATTATTATCCTCAATATATTATGGAGATTACATATTGGTTTATTCCATTATTACTATTTCAGATTATTTATGGAACATATATATATCGTCATTTTTGCTGCGCAAGTATCTATTTTTTTTCCAGGTGCTGTAATCGGACAGTCTGGTTTTTAAAAGAAATGTTGGTTTTGTATCTATTTGCAGTAGTATATCTGTTTGTGCTGATTTTTTCTGGATTTATGGCTGCAAACTTATTTACACCAGTTAAAATTGGTCAGGTTTCAATTTTGCTATTGGGATATTATTTGTTGATACATTCCTTGTTTTTACTATTTACAACGTTGTTGATTAATATATTAGCTATTCTGTTTACCAGTAATGTTAGTTTTATGATTGTAGAAGGAATTAGTTTGTTTGGGGTGGCTGCATTTTGTCTTATGGGAAATTATTTTGTCACACAGGATGAATTTTTGCCACAATACACATGGATGTTGAAATTAAATCCTATAGCGCATTTAATTTTTAGTGTACATGGAAGTTCAATAGAAAGGCTAAATTGCCTGATTAATGTGAATGGGATATCATTTGATTTAAATTTGTCTGTATTTGTGTATCTTGCAGGTATTGTTATTGTTATGATAAGTGGATGTTTTATTGTAAATTACCATGACTTTTTAAATGTTAATCAGGAGATAGGAGGAATTTAAAATGGAGTTAATTTTAGAGCATGTTACTAGGATCATACAAAATAAAAAAATACTGTCGGACGTAAATCTTCATTTAACAAGCGGGACAATTTATGGGTTTGTGGGAAAGAATGGTTCTGGAAAAACTATGCTTTTCCGAGCAATTTCTGGTTTAATGGGTATTTCTTCTGGTGAAATCATTCTGGATGGAAAGAAGTTGCACAAAGATATGAATGTACTTCCTAGTATGGGAGTAGTCATTGAAAATGCAGGGCTGTACCCGGAACTTACAGGTCTGGAAAATCTGAAACTTTTGGCAAAATTAAATAAGAAGGTTGGGGTAGAAAATATTCGCGAAGCGATTCAAAAGGTGGGACTTGATCCGGATGATAGAAGATCATTTGGAAAATATTCGCTAGGAATGAAGCAGAGAATCATTCTGGCGCAAGCAATTATGGAAGAACCTGAAATTTTACTGCTAGATGAACCGACCAACGCATTGGACGAAACGGGCGTTGAAAATATTCGAAAGATTATTTTGGAGGAGAAACAGAGAGGTGCGTTGATTTTAATTGCCAGCCATAATAAAGATGATATGGAATTACTTGCCGATCAAATATTTGAAGTGAAGGATGGTATTGTATCAGAAAGAAAAGGCGGAGTCATTATGGAAAGGAAGGATGGAGAATGAAATTCAGATATATTTCGGGAATCACAGTGTTGTTTTTTTTGACTGCACTGTTTGTGGGAGTATACTGTAAAGCATCATACAGAGATTTTAATAGTGAAGATATTCCATTGGAACATTTTGTAGTTGGTCTGATAACAGATGAATTTTTGGATGGGCAGTTGAATGAGATGGAAGAATATTTGGAATCCAGTCCTATGATTATAGCGGTACAGTGCCAGGAAAAGTTTACATATCGGTTTTCCTGTGTGACACAGAAAGTTATAGTCAACCATGTTTTTAAAGGTGAAAATCTGAAAGAAGGCGATTGTATTGAAATTGCACGGGATGGTTCAGCAATCTTTGCAGATGAGGAAAGTCTAATTAATGGAAAACCTTCCATTAATATGGAGTTTGTAAATGAAATGATACCTGAAAAAGAATACCTGGTTTATCTGGATCATAAATTGGAAACTTATGATGAATCTAATATTTACGTGCAAGGCAGTGAATTTGTACTTGCGCCAATATTTTGCTATGAAAAAACACAGAGTATTGCTTGTGAAAGTATAGATGAAGATGGTGCTTTTGCAAATTATGAAGATGTGGAAGAAAATGAATTTTTTATAATGTCAGACAACGCTGCCGTAAAGTTGCAGGATTTTAAAGAACGATTATTTCAAAAATATAATTATTGAAGAGCATATTATAAAGGGGAACATGTAAATGGTAAAACATGTTCCCTGTTTTGTTTTAAATATTAGTGTTCGTATTTTAAAGTAATAACTGTATGAAATGTATTATTTTCTGAATCGTAATAAGTTGGTCCTATGTCAAGATTTAGTACAAGTTAAAATGAGGTTTTCCCCATTTTAACCTGCCATTAGCAATTCGCCCTGCTGCACTCTACGATACAGTTCTTCGTAGTCATTTGGTGACATGTAATCACAGTGACTGTGAATGCGTTTTGTATTATAGAAAGCTTCCAGATATTCGAATACCAGTCGATACGCATGAGCAAAATCACGGATTTTAAAACGGTTCAGCCATTCTCGTTTGATTAATGAATGGAACGATTCGATGCAGGCATTATCCCAAGGATAAGCTTTTTTAGAATAACTGCACTGCATATTTGCAGTAACACGTTTGTATTCATTGGATACGTACTGGCTGCCACGATCCGAATGCAGGATCAATGGATCTTCGATTTTTCGTCTTGCTTTAGCTTTATTTATTGTTTCAATCACGCAGGATACCTCCAGTGTGTTTGAAAGTGTCCAGGCAATGATTTTTCTGGAATATAAGTCCATAATGCTGGTCAGATAGACGAATCCGTCTATCGTCCAGATATATGTGATGTCAGAACACCAAACGGCATTTGGTCGTTCCGGATTAAACTGTTCATCAAGGATATTTTGAAGTTCGCTGCTGAAGTCGGAATCTTTTGTGGTGATCGTCCATGGTTTTACCCATTGAGCTTTGATGCCCATTTGTTTCATATATTGACCAACGGTACGCTCAGAAATGATTTCCCCTGATTTACGCAATACCTGTGTTATCTTTGGGGCACCATAATTCTGCTTAGATTCATCGTAAATATCCTTGATTTTGGCTTTTACTGTTTCACGACGCTTTTCAGCATTTGAAGGAACATGTTTCAGCCATGCATTATAACCAGAACGGGAAACGCCAAGTATTTTCAACATTCCGGAGACAGAAACACGGCGTTTGACCTTACGGGCTGCTTCTGCCTTCTCAGTAACTTCGAGATAAATGGCTTCCGTCATTTTCCCAGAATGTTGATGGCTTTTTTTAGTACATCAAGCGCATCCTGCGCATCACGTAACTCACGCTTTAAACGTGCGATTTCTTTTGCTTCATCAGAAGAGTAGTTGCCGGAACCGCGGCTTTCAATATCACCTGTATCACGCAGTTCTTTCTGCCAGCGTGATAATGTCTGCTGACTGATTCCTAAGTTTGAAGCACAACCCTGCAGTCCTAATTCTCTGTGATCATGATAATACTGGACTGCATCCAGTTTGAATTGTTTGTCATAGTGCTTTGCCATAATGAGATCCTCCTTCAGTGCGGTACCTACATAGTACCATAAAATTTGTAATAAGGAATTCTCATTTTGACTTGTACTATTTATATTCTAGCACCATTCCAAATATCGAGAGAGGGAGTGAGATTGCATGAGATTAAAAATCCAGTATTTGTCATGGGCGGGAAACAAGATCAGATAGTAACAGGAAAGGCTTCAGAGGAAATCGCAGAAAAACTCGATTGCCCAATATATATGTATGAGGACCTCGGACATTCTGCATATGAAGAAGCAGCAGATTTTAACAAAAGGATTTTTGATTTTTTGAGAGGAAAATAGTGATGAAAAAAGTACTTGTAACAGGTGGAACAGTATTTGTAAGTAGATATATAGCAGAATATTATGTGGCAAAGGGATACGAAGTATATGTTCTTAATCGC
>JBGVHH010000007.1:0-2498 GCA_045122195.1 Agathobacter sp. | reverse complement strand
CACAGGAGCCGTGGCAAGAAAGCTTACCACCGTAATCTATGCCGTGTTACGGGATGGTAAGCCTTATGAACCTAAGAAGTTCTGTTAATGTCTGGTAGTAATACTATGATTTAAGCCTGCTGGTGGGGAGGCTTAGTTGTGGTACAATCTTTTACAAACTCTTCATAAGATGAATATATTTGAAAGATAGCCATTTTCCTTGATTCTAATGCTCTTTCTGAACTCCAATAAATAATTGAAATTCCATTTTTTTGATAATATAAACATAAATAATCATCATCTAAAATAGCAAACGGAATGACATCATAATCAAATAAATTTTCCTGTTCATTATATACTTCTAGCATTTCGTCTATCGGAATAACAACAAAATTCTCCATTTCACCATCGATTAATATATTCACAGTACTTTTGTTTTCAATAATTGATTTTATTTCATTAGGAATAATTCTATCCAAAGCTTTTTCAATTGCATACTTCATTTTATTTACCTCCAACTAATGGGAATTGGCTCATTCTAATGGTTTTCTTCCCTTGTGTATTTAATGGTATAAACACTCTGTGTATACCGGTTGGTGTATCACTCGTACTAATATTGAATGGATACTCTTTCTTGTATATCATTACATTTTGATCTATATTATGAATTACTTCATCTGGATTCATAATAGTATCTTCACACAATTTTCCAACATCAACATCTTTTCCATATTGAGTTTTTTTAGGAGTCGAAACTGTATCCGGATTATACATGTGTTTTCTAGAATGAATTGAATTGAAATCTGAAGCATTCAATCCACCATTTTCTTTAAAAAACTCTGTATTTTCTATTGACTCCCCATAGCTGGTCTTATATGGTCCCTCAACATTGCCAACCTTATTTCCACCAATCACATCATCATCTATCAATGGTCCCTGCGTTGTTTTTTGAGCTTCTACATTTGCATATGGTCCTTCTGACTGTATCTTAGTACTATTTATATCATCACAGCCTTCAATCAATTCGCTTGTAGTATCTTTTATCTTGCCTGATGTCATACTAGATGACTTCGTAAACTTGGACTCAATCGTTCCCAGACCTTTACTGGTTCCATAGGAACTAGCCATTCCTGCAAGCATACTTAAGTTTTCATCTTTTGTAATATTATATGTAATCTGTGAAGTTACTTCTCCTGCTCCAGTGGATACTACTTCTTTAGTTACTGCTGATACAATTGTTTTTATCGTGCATGTTCCGGCTTGTAGTTGTCCCGCAATCGGATTCGCAGCAGCCCCTGCAAACATTACTACATCCCTTACAGCATAATATGTTTCATCATTTCCTCCGAAATAGTATACAACAGATTTTGCATAATTTGTAGATGTGGTTGTTATATCTCCTTCACTTCCATAACATATGTCATCTATTCCCTCTGTAAAATCCGAATAGCCAATAGCTACCTCCGTTATTCCAAAAGGTATTGCAATTCCTCCAGTTCCAAATATCGAAATGACTCCACTTCCCATTTCAATGCAACCCGTAAATACTTTTTCGTACCCCTGATCAACTCGTTCTTCAGCTTTTTCAATTAGCTCTGCTTCATTTTCCCAAATTCCATCCAACATTTCCTCGTTTAGCACATGCATACTTTCCACTTGTTCTGAATAAGTACACAATGACGTCATTGTAGGGTTTGAAAATATACTGTTTGCTGAGTAGTCCTTCATTCCCTGCCAATCCACACCTATCACACTATTCATTCCGTCTATTTGTGAAATCAGACTGTCAGTATTTGCTTCTAGTCCCAATATAATATTTTCTTCCAAAGTTTCTGTTTTCTCTATCAAATTTGTCATTGTTGTATTTAATTCTTCATGACAACTTATAATTTCTTCCGCAGTTTCCGACGGATAACTTCCATCATATATATCTGATATAGAACTTAACTCTTTCTTTATTGTATTTTCCGGACTCAATTCATTCCCATCATCTGTATACACTTGCTGTGCATATGACAATAATTTTTCTTGGAATTCCAAGATTACTTCCTTTGATATTACAAAATTTGTTCCTGGATCTATATCATAAAAACCACTTTTATATATAGCCATTTCATCTATCAAGCTTTGTGCTGCATTTTTTAATCCATTCACCATTGTAATATGAACATCTTGAAAATACGATTTCGCTGCATCTGCTCCCTCTCCATCATAATGCCCTTTATCCAAATCTATGAAATTATTGATACTACTTTCCAAGGATTCTAAATCTGATATAAGACAGTTCAGGTTAGTTTTGAATTCCTGTGAGATATCACGAAGATCTTTATATTTTATTACAAAATCATCCATTTATTAAACTACTCACTTTCATATTCTTGTTAAAAATTCCATGAGTTGTCACAGATTTACTCTCACTCCCTGTCACAACCTTATTCACTTTCTTGTCACTGATTCCGGGGCAATCGCCCCGGATTTTTAGTCTATTCCACCAACCATCTCATGGTCGGCTACAAATC
>JBGVHH010000006.1:0-5229 GCA_045122195.1 Agathobacter sp. | reverse complement strand
ATTTTGAAAAAGGAAGAGATGGTCTATTTTGTGAGCTATGGATTCCAGTAAGAATAAAAAAATAAATTCCAGTTTGTTGTTTTGGTAAATTCTTATTTTATTGACTGAGATATATACTTTGGTATATACTAATAATATAAGGAAGGAGATGATTATTATGATGACTGCAAAAGTTTTTGAAAATGGTAGGAGTCAAGCGGTAAGACTTCCCAAAGAATGTAGATTTAATACAGATGAAGTAGCAGTTAATCGAATCGGAGATATTGTTTTATTGATGCCAAAAACAAATAAATGGAATTCGTTTATGCAGGCAATAGATATGTTTTCAGATGATTTTATGCAAGATGGTCGAGATGGTAGTCTAGAGCAGGAGCGAGACGCATTATGAGATATATGTTAGATACCAATATATGTATTTATGCAATTAAGCATAAACCTGAGCAAGTGTTTATACGTTTACAAGAACATGATCCGATAGATATATGTATTTCTTCTGTAACTTATGCGGAACTTGTACATGGTGTAGAGAAAAGCAAAGCAATAGAAAAGAACAGACTTGCGTTAGCTTTGCTATTGGCAAATATTGAGATTATGAATTTTGATTCGTTGGCAGCTGAGAGTTATGGAAAAATTCGAGCAGATTTGGAAAAAGCAGGTACACCAATTGGCCCGTTAGATATGATGATTGCAGGTCATGCTAAGGCATTAGGTTATATAGTGGTCACAAATAATACAAAAGAGTTTGAAAGAGTTAAAGGATTAAAACTTGAAAATTGGGCTGAATAAAGTAGATGTTAGGAAAAGTGCGACTCGTCGCACTTTTCTGAGTTCTAAATAAAGTGAATGAAGGTATGAAGATATGAAGATATATATAGATTTTGATGATGTAATCTGTGAAACAGCCAAATATTTTACTAAGATTGCTAAAGAACTGTTTGATATTGATGTGCCTTATCAGCAGGTACAATTTTTCAATCTTCAAAAAACATTTGACTTAACTGATGCACAGTATGATGAATTAATGAAGGCAGGACATCTGCCAGAAAATTTACTTAGCTATGAAGAAACAAAAGGGGCTTCAGAGACAATTAACAAATGGCTTGATGAAGGCCATGAGGTTTCTATAATTACAGGAAGACCCTTTGATTCCTATGAACCATCCAGACAATGGCTTGATGAACATAATCTTGAGAGGGTTCCAATGTTTTGCGTAGACAAATATGGACGTGAGACTTTCAACCAGGATTGTACATACAATTTGACTTTAGAAGGACTCTATGGAATGAGCTTCGATCTTGCAATTGAAGATTCGCCTGCGGCATTTGAGCATGTAATGCATTTTCAAGGGTGTAAAATAGCCGTATTTGATCGTCCGTGGAATAAAGAAGTAGAATTTCCAAATGACCAGTTTGTAAGATGTGAGAGTTGGAAGACGCTTGAACGTCTGGTTAGTGACACTGTCCCCAATGGTTTATAGCACGAATTAAGAAGTTTATTAAAAATTACATCTCTATAATTAGTATCAGAAAAGGAGATGTAATTATGAATGTAAAACAAATCAAAGAGAACAAATTAAAAACAATTCTTCAGTTTTCAATTCCAAGTATTATTGCAATGCTTCTTCAGACGATAATTACAATAACTGATGGATATTTCACTGGAAACTATGTAGGTGAAAACGCATTGGCAGCTATCAATCTTGGTATGCCAATCCTGTATTTTTATCTCGGTGTAGGTTTATGCATAGGTGTCGGAGGAACCGTAATCTGTGGAAGACTTCTTGGTGCAAAGGAAAAGAAAAAAGCATCAGAAGTTTTCTCACAGACTACAATTACATCAGTTGCAATATGTGTAATAACATCAATTGTTGTCATGCTGCTATTTACCCCAATACTTAAGGTATTAAGAGCTGATGGTACGCTTGCTGTTTACTTTAGAGAATACTATAAGATAATGCTCTTTACTTACCCTCTTATGGTAATGGGTACAATCTTTGGAATGTTCATCAGAGTAGACGGAAAGCCACAAATTTGTATGCTTATAAGTATAATAAGTTGTATACTTAATGTAATACTCGATTACATTTTTGTAGGAAGACTTGGCTTGGGCGTGCAGGGAAGTGCGATTGGTTCATTCATCGTCCAGTTTGTGGTAGCAACAGTTCAGTTTTCATATTTCCTAAGAGAAACATCAGGAATACGCTTAAGCAGATTTAGATTCGACAAGGCGATAAACAAAGAAATAATTTTTAACGGTTCATCTGAATTCATAGGTGAAATGGCAAGTGCAATATCAATGTTTGCATTCAACTATGTACTGATGAAATATGTTGGAACAGAAGGCCTTGCAGCATTTACAATACTTGGGTTTGCGGTGTATGGTTATAGTATGATTTGTATTGGTTTTGGTCAGGGAATTACACCGCTTGTAAGTATATGCTGGGGAGCCAAAGAACAACAGACTGCAGAAGAAATAAGAACCATAACAAACAAGATATTATTTGGAACAGGAACGGTTTTTGCAATTATATTCTTTTTGCTTGGAAAGACTTATGCAGGGATGTTTGGATGTGGCAACGTGGTGGCAGATATGGTAGCTTTCGGATTTAAGGTGTTTGCAATTACTTTTATCATAATGGGCTATGATGTTATTAACTCAATGTATTTTACCAGCTGCGGAGATGCAAAATCATCAGCGTTAATATCATCACTTAGAGGAATCATTCTGCTTCTGGCTTTCACACTCATTCTTCCAGCCATCCTTGGAATGACAGGAGTCTGGCTTGCAACACCATGCACAGAAGCACTTACAGCAATTGTGTCAGTAGCACTTATCACAAAGCAAAAGAACCAAATTGACAGAGGAGAATTTAATGCAACCTGTTATCAATAAAGCAATAAGTTACATTTTTGATCACATAGACGAAGACATAACGGTAGACGATGTAGCGCGCCACTGCTCGTACTCGAAATATCACCTCACTCGTATGTTTAAGGAAGACACCGACGAGGCGTTATATCAGTTCATCAAGCGAGTACGATTAGAGCGAAGCGCATGGCGCCTCAAAGTTGAAAAAGAAAAAAGTATAACAGAGATAGGGGAAGGATACGGATATTCTTCCTCTAATTTTGCTACTGCTTTCAAGAAGCATCTCAATGTTTCGCCAGCCTATTTTAGAAAGCAAAGCGAAAAGTATGTAGAAGAAAGTTCGTTTGCAAACGGAATATCAATAGACGATATAGAAAAATCAGAAAAGCATATAACAGTAGAAAATTTGGAAAGCTTTCTTGTAATATACGAGCGAAAAAAAGGAAACTACCACAACCTCCCTGAAGAGTGGTGCAGATTCATAGAAAAATACGAGCATCTGGCAACAAAAGATACAACCTACATAGAATGTACAATCGATGATCCTTCCATCACAGATGAAGACAACTGCATGTACGAACTATGCCAGACAATTGAACCAGACCACCCGGCACTGAAAGAGAATCCTGACATTCTAACTCATTACTTCGAGGGCGGCAAATATGCAGTATATCATTTCAAAGGATATCCGCAGTTTTTGTTCATGGTATACCAGGAAATCTTCTGTCGTTGGTTATCAAAAACCGGGAACCAATTAGATGAGCGTCCAATACTTGATATTTATCGTAATGTAGGAGACAATGGGTATATGGAAATTGACATTTGTTTCCCACTGAAGTAGCCAGTGAGGACGGAGTTTTCTGGCTCTTTTACACTATTAAAGGGTATACTAATTATTGATGGGCAGGACACATTTATTAAATTACTTGATATGTTGGATATTACGCATAGCTAAGATTAAAAAGGAAAGGTAGCTACTCTATGAATAAGAAAAAAATAGCATTTATCTGTGTGCATAATTCCTGCCGAAGCCAGATTGCTGAAGCACTTGGAAAGCATTTGGCGTCTGATGCATTTGACAGTTTTTCAGCAGGAACAGAAACAAAACCTCAAATAAATCAGGATGCAGTTCGAATTATGAAGGACTTGTATGGAATAGACATGGAAGCAACACAGTATTCAAAGCTGATTAGTGATATTCCTGATCCAGACATCGCCATTTCGATGGGATGTAATGTTGGTTGTCCCTTTATCGGAAGGGCATTTGATGACAATTGGGGACTCGAAGATCCAACTGGTAAAAATGATGAGGAATTTATAAAAATAATAAAGCAGATAGAGAAGAATATTCTTGAGTTGAAAGAAAATATTAATGTCACTGAGGAAAAGTTTTCTGGAAAATATGACTACATGCCACAGCTTTTTTCAATTGATTTAAAAGATTACGAGTTAAATTACAAAGTTTTTAGTCGGCCATCAGCCAGAGCAATTATTTTAGATAAAAACGTTATCGCCCTTGTATACAGCAAAAAAGAGAACTATTACAAGTTCCCAGGCGGTGGAATAAAAGATGATGAAGACAAAATCACAGCACTTGTAAGAGAAGTTAGAGAAGAGGTTGGATTAGTAGTAAAACCAGAAACAATAAAGCCATTTGGAAGTGTTATGCGCAGACAAAAAAGCAACATGTCAGCAAACACAATCTTTGAGCAGGAAAACTTCTACTATTTTTGTGAGTGCGAAAATGAAATTGCAGAGCAGAATCTGGATGATTATGAAAAAGAAGATGAATTCGTATTAAGATATGTTGATATTGATGAGGCAATTAAAGTCAATTCCGAATATAAAAGTGATGATTTTTTTGACGAGATAATGATTAAAAGAGAACAGAAGGTTCTTGAGCTGATAAAGAATCAAATAGTCAGTGAGTAGCCATTGGGGACGGAATTTTCTGAAATTATCGGAGATTACATTTTATGGAATATAAAATTAGAGAATTAAGACAAGAAGAGGCTGATATTTTAGAAACATTTTTATATGAGGCGATTTTCGTTCCCGAAGGAGAAACACCACCTGAGAAGGACATCATAAAAAATCCGGAATTGCAGATATACATTTCTGATTTCGGCACGAAAAAAGATGATATATGCTTTGTCGCCGAAGTGCAAAGTCAGATTGTAGGTGCGGTGTGGGTCCGCATTATGAATGATTATGGTCATGTGGATGATGAAACGCCTTCTTTTGCCATATCAATGCTGAAAGAATACAGGCATTGTGGTATTGGTACAAAGCTGATGGAAAAAATGCTTTCTGAACTAAAAAAACGTGGTTATAAACAGGCCTCCCTGTCTGTTCAGAAGC
>JBGVHH010000005.1:0-4211 GCA_045122195.1 Agathobacter sp. | reverse complement strand
GGCATGGCAGAGTAGCCAAGTCTGGCAGGGATAAACGCTGAAGGCATCTAAGCGTGAAGCCCCCCTCAAGATGAGATATCCCTTCCTATAAGGAAGTAAGACCCCTTGAAGACTACAAGGTAGATAGGGCAGAGGTGGAAGCATGGCAACATGTGGAGCTGACTGTTACTAATAGGTCGAGGGCTTAATCTATTGAAAAGCGGAGAAAACAAAGACGAGCTTGTTTTCGAAGCAGAAAAAGAACAAAGAACAATCTTGGAATTGTATGAAGTTTTGAAGATACAATGCAAAAATGAGACGTAATTCCTATTGCGTCACGTTTGTGTATCTAGTATAATATTTGAACATAGGGGATTGGTCAAATGGTATGACAGAAGTCTCCAAAACTTTTAGCGGGAGTTCGATTCTCTCATCCCCTGTTATATAAAACGCTGAAATGCCTATAACTAAAGGCTTTCAGCGTTTTATTTTATATTATAATTTTATTGTCACAAATAAATTCATACTTAAGGATTAGCAATTTCTATTTTGATTTATAAGCATCTACTGCAGCGTCAGTAGATGCTTTTCTTAATAAACTTTATGATATTGATATTTGTAGGACAAAAATAATGATAACTAGTTTAAATTATATTATTAAATAAAAGGTAAGAGAGTTATACCTACTCAATTGTATCTAAAAAATTTAATAAGGCTTGTTTCTGGCGTGAATTTAGTCGATTTATTTCTGAAAGTAGCCGATTGTTTGAAATTAATGAGGGAGTATCATCGTCAAAGAAGTCTTTTAATGAAATATCTAAGGTTTTACATATCTGATATATTATCTCAATAGTAGGATTTTTATTTCCTAATTCAATATCTCTAAGATAACTTTGACTGATTCCAGCCAGATTTGCCAATTTGTTGGTGGTAAGTTGCTTTTGTTCGCGGAAAAAGCGAATTTTTTCACCTATAGGGTATTCATATTTATCATGTTTTGTATTAACCATATTATTTCTCCATAATTGAGTTTTTAAATATGAGATTTTCTATTTATAGAGATAGGGTATCAAAGATTTAAAGATAATATTACTTATATAGAGCTTGCATATTATCGTTATAGATATTATAATGTATATAGTACTTTAGGGTGATAATGTAAAAAGGAGATGGTTATATGAAGTACTGTATTTATTGTGGTAAACCAGCTGATGATTATAATAAATTTTGTATTCATTGTGGGAAAAGTTTTGAGGTTGTTAATGGAACAAATAATAAAACTCATCAGTCGGCAAATTCTCAAATTGAATATGAAAATAGAATAAATAATTCGGATAATAGTAATTATTGTGATAATATTGAGCAGTCATTTAAAATACGTGATGTATTTGTATTATTAGGACGAAGCGGAATGCGTTCTTATGTGAAAATCAAATCAGATACTATCAATTTTTTACAGTATAGGTTTTTAAGAAAGGGTATAAAATTTGAAGATAAGTTGGAAAATATTTGTGAAATAAATTATGGATGTAGATTTTCGCTTTTACTACGAGCTGTTTGTATATTATTTTGTATTTTACATGCTTATGTAAGTTATTATGATCCAACATCGTTTTTTCATGAAAAAATATATTCAATTATATTTATAATATTTTTAATTCTTTCTTCTTTACGTTTTGGTCCAAATTATAGAGTTGAAATAATATTTAATGATAGGTCTGTATTTATTGATTCCTGGAGAAAATCAAATTGTATTAAGTTAGTAAAAGCATTAAGTTCAAACAGATATTTTCGAGGAAAGGTAAATAAAAAATCATATCATGTTACCTACGTTTTTGCAGTTTTATCATTGGTTGCTGGTATAGTAGATATATTTCTTTTTTTGTTTTTTTATCACATTGATGTAAACGGTTATGTAAAAGAGAACAAAATAAAAGAATTATGTGAAGCTACATTTACTGATGGAAATATAAATGTGGGAAATGCATTTGAGGAATATTTTGATGTGCCTTCCTGGGATTATTATGTAGGAACTCTGTATGGTTCAGATGAGGATGGAGATGGAGAGGCGGATTATATTAAAGAAGATGAGGAAGTATATGAATTTACAGGGTCTTGTAATTGGTCGGGTAAAGAAAGAACTGCTTCTATTCAGATTGTTGAGGATGGAGATTATTATTCTTTCTATTCGTTAAGGGTTGATGGAATTAGTCAAAGTAAAGCAAAATTGAGCGAATTAATAAAATTAATAAAACTTAACTATAAAAATGGTTCAAATAATAATAATGATGTAGATAGTGAATCTGAAAATAGTGAGGAAATTGAAAGTGATAAATATGGAAATTTGTCATACCTATTTTCAAATCCGGATGGATTAATCTATGAAAATAATACACAATACATTTGTTTTTATCCTGATGTTATAGTTGAAAATTACGGACATGATGATCATACATATGATTTTACAGTTGTGGATGATGAGACAATTATTGTCTATATAAATAGTAAAAAAGAATATATTTATGTATTAAATGAGAATGAAGTTATGAATGAGTATGGAGTGGTATTAACAAGGGTAAATATTGAAGCGAACAATAATGATATAGAAGACTCAGATTCTTGCATTGTGTCAGGGGTTTATAAATCAAAGAACGATAAACTAAAATATGTAAGATATTTCTCAGAAGATGAAATATTAAATGACTATGTAGGTACTATTGAGGAGCCCGGCGGGAAAAATAATTATTTAATAATAAAAGATGGTGAGTATGTTGTTTTTGATACGGATGAGACTATTTCTCCGTATTATTCAGATGGAAATATATGGATTGAAATTATTGAAAATGACGGTACCATTGAAAGGTATGAATTAATAGAAAGATTATAAATACATGATAATAATATGAAGTTTTCGAATTAATTTTATGTAAAGGAGGACAAAGTATGTATTGCACAAAGTGTGGTAATGATAACAAAAGTGATGCTTCTTTTTGTGGCGTATGTGGAGCTAATTTATTACAAAAAAGTAAATCAAACCCCAAAACAAACAACGGTTTTTGGGTTGTTATAGGAATTACAATATTTGTTTCTGTTTGTACTATAGGTGGAATAGTATATGAAATAGGCGATTTTATTAATGAGAGTATGAAAGAAGAGTCGTATGATTATGCTGAAAATGGAATAGACGATGATATATCATATGACGATGAACTTTTAGTTGGGGATTCAGTTTTATATGAAGGAAACGATGGCTCAAAAGGAGTAATGGAATTTATAGAATGGGGAACAATATATGATTATGATAGAGAAGAAATAACATATATTAATGTCGAATTTACAAATACCGGAAATCAGGATTCGTGGGTTGGTGCAAGTGACTTTGATATGTATGCAGATGGATACATTGTTGATAGAACATATCCATTTGAAACATATGGAAAAGATTATTTATCGAGTGGATATATTTCACCTGGCAAAAAAACAAAAGGGTATGTTTTCTTTGACTTAGATCCGGATTATGCAGATGAAATAGAAGTTGAATTTGCCGGATGTACGTATATTCTAAAATAAGTATTACAAATTGAAGTAGATCTCAGGTAGCGTAAAATTTTGGTCGGAAAATTAAATAGAATATAAAAAGAACATCCAAGTTTGTGATAAAGTATTTGTTGACGAAAAAATACAAACAAAGGAGGATGTTCTTTTTATGAGCACAATTATACAGTATTTTGGAGAAGTTTGCATCCAAAGATTTATGGAATTGGAGGAAAATCTTTATAAAAATCCATTAGGATTCACAGATTATATTGAAGGAATTCAGGAAACGGTCAATAATCTTGGCATTAAAGTTATTGAAGAAACCCTTGAAGAGATGGATAAAATGATTTGCAGTAGTCCTAAAAGGAAGAAGAATTGGTACGTTGAGGACCATGACCAAAAGGATTTGTTGACCTCTTTAGGAAAAGTAACTTTTTCAAAAACACTTTTTGCGCATAAGAGAAATCGTACACCTGAAGGAAAGCAGCAAATGTGCTATTTGTTGGATAAAGCACTTGGATTTACTGAAAACGAACGAATGACTGATGATGTAATAGTGTTGCGCCCCTCTCAGCCTGACTTTCAACGGATTTGATTGCCTGTCACGGAATTAACCGATATACTGTCACCAGAGAATAAAAAGAAAGAGATCCCGGAATCTTCTTCTTTGGCGAGTCGATGCATTCCAGGATCTA
>JBGVHH010000004.1:0-2157 GCA_045122195.1 Agathobacter sp. | reverse complement strand
CACTTTGTGTGGAATGGACCACGGTGAAATAGGAGGTTGAGTCGGGTGTCGGTGTGCATCTTCTCTTTTTCTTTTAAAATTTAAGGAGGGTTTATTATGGAAAAAATGACTAAACGTGAAAAAGTGATGTTAGGAGTTTCTATTGGTGTGAGTGTAGCAGCAGTTGGAGTTGCTGGATATTTTGGCATTAAATATATTAAAACAAATCAACAATTAATGGGAGTTGTTGCTCAAAATGAATATCTAAATATGGTTACTCAAACATTAGACCGAGAAGTCGTTACTTTAATGGAAGCCGCAAGTGAAGGGGTTTTTGAAGAAGCCATCGGAACAGTTAATAATAAAATTAATCATCGTGTAGATAGAAAAAAATATTTAAGTGAAGCTTTATTAAAAAACCCAAACGATATAAGTTTAAAATCAGCTTTAGAAAAAGTTGAATTCGAACTAACCAACTTATTCAAACGAAAAGACAAATTTACAACGGCACAAGCCCTTTATGTGATTAAAGATGTTACAGAGGAGGAATTATAATGAGAGCGAATGAATACCAACAATTAGCAGCACGTACGATTAATCACGATTTAAACAATCAAGTCATTGAGGAACACGCCTTATTTGGGATGGCGGGAGAAGTTGGAGAGATCCATAGTCTCTACCAAAAAGTCTATCAGGGTCATCTTTTCGATGAAGAACATGCGAAAAAAGAACTCGGTGATTTGCTTTGGTTTATTGCCGAGTACTGTACCGCTATGGGATGGACGTTAGAGGAAGTGATGACTCAAAACATTCAAAAACTAAAAGCACGTTATCCCAAAGGATTCGAATACGACAAAAGCTTAAATCGAGAAGAGGGGGATATTTAAGATGACAACAAAAGAAAAAATCTTATTAGGAACCTCTGTGTTAGGGATAGGTGGTAGTTTAGTCGCTGGATATTTTTGCTTAGCTTATAAACAGGCCTGCGAGATTCTGATTGAAGAACGAGACGCCTCTTATGAAAAACCATTCATGGGGTTCGTCTGTGCGAAGCCTGAAGAAAAAGGAGAGAAAAATTAAATACGCGAAATAAACAAATCCTATTATGAGAGAGTATAAAATGATAGATTACATATCAGGTGTGGTTGGTATGTAGTTACGACGATTTAGGCATAAGGGAGTTTCGTACGACCGCCGGTAAAACGGTACCCCGAGTAGCCCTTATGATAGAAAACGAATCGACAATCATAGCATACTCTCTTATGAGTAATACCAAATTTTAGGGAGGTAATAATATGAATAATCAAGATGGAAAAATTAAATCTTTTGTTAAAGAGCATAAAAGAGAACTTCTTATTGGGGCTGGGATTATTATAACAGGCGGTGTGATTATACATTTAAAAACCGTTTCTGATATAGCTATGAATAGCTTAAATCGAGAAGAACGTAGAGTGCTATTCGAACAAAAGGAATTATGGGAATCCATTGAACGATTAGATCATAACGCACCTATTAACAAATTTGATAGAATTCCTAGAAAATTAAAACGTATAGAAGAGCTGGATATGGAACGAGTAGAAATAGCGAAAGACAAATTAAAAGTTAAACGCTGGTTTACTAGAGCCTAACAAAGGCTCTTCTTTTATTTTTATAAGGAGGAGTTTAGAGATGTATGAATTAAAAGATATTAAGGTATCATTATTGAATCCGGATGAGGTTAAACACTTCATTCGGAATCATGGATATATCGCCTGTATTTGCTACGATACGGATGAACGTTTTGCCGAACGTGTCGGTGAGAATTGTTTAAAATCCGGACACTTAAGTGGAAGTCGAGGTGACTTCTTTAAATTTGAAATTACCTGCCCACGATTTACAGCCGATCAAATTATGAGACATGAACAAGGAGTTTTCAAGAATTGCCAAAGTCAGCGATATGTTGATATGGATGACTTCGATTGTTACATGCCACCACGAGTAGCGAACGACCCAGAGTTACGCATCATGTATCAAGCTTACGAGCAAAATATTCAATCTTGGTATAGTATGATTCGAGAGGAGATGATCAAGCAAGGGATCACTGGAGAAAAAGCAAACGATCTCATGCGAACTTTATTACCAATTGGAGTTGAAACAAAATTAAGAATTGGTTTTGATATTGAAGCACTCATTCACTTC
>JBGVHH010000003.1:0-2339 GCA_045122195.1 Agathobacter sp. | reverse complement strand
GATGTTCCTGATCTTCTTTACTTGGAATTACGTAGTCAGATGCTGCAAGAAAACGCACATTTCTTCTCTTTGCAACCTTTAAATACTCTTCCTTTAGTTCTTTTGAAATATTAACTGAGTTCCTGTCAAACTCAGGGTCATATTCAGCTTTCCAGACATTTTCACCCAGATATATAGGTGATATAAGCAACACATTCTCTGCCGAAACATACTTGAGTATGATATCCAGACATTTATCAATGCCTCCCGCTATTTCCTCTGCGGAAGTGTTGTTGTGTGTCTTACAATCATTTGTTCCAAGCATAAGAACGACTCCATCAATTGAACTGTTTCTTTCAAATATGTCTGAAATAGAGTCAATCCCTTTTCTTCCAGGTCTGGTCGCATCCTCATAAATAGTTGTTCTTCCGCATAATCCCTCTTCTATAATTCTGACATTTCCTCTTCCGAGACTTTTCTGGAGTTTTCCTGTCCATCTGATTTCTTTTGAATATCTTTCTTTTGTTACGGGATTATATCCCCATGTATTCGAATCACCAAAGCATAATATATTTTTCATAGTTATAATCCGCCTTTCTGCGAAAGGCACCAATGTGTCATGAAACTTGTTGGCTAACTTTCGCTTTTCTAAACTATTTTCCTTCTGATATATTATTCTTATAAGACTGACACACTACAGAACACGTGGAGGTGAGTGGCGGGGCTGTATAGCGGCGACCTCGCATAATTATATGTGTCGGTCATCCGTTAAGGCATCAATGAATGGCGCATACCGTAGCCCGTAAACTTATCTCTTCCAAAGTCGACTCGATTTTGCCGGATGACCAGTCCCTGTCTTTCTTATTCTATAAATTTCAGGAGGTTATTTTATTGGCTTTTAAAATTTTTCGTAAAAACTGCTGTGGGTTAGATGTCCACAAAACCTGGATCTATGCCTGTGTCGGGATTACTGATACATGCGGCAGAACTGACTATAAGCAGGCTCGTTTCTCCTCTTTCTCCAAAGGGCTTAAGGAACTGTGCTGTTGGCTTGCTAAGTACGGGTGTTCTGACGTCTGCATGGAATCTACCGGCAAGTATTGGATTCCTGTATTTAATATCCTTGAAAAAGCAGATATTTCTGTTATTCTTGCTCATCCAAAGTATACAAAACCACAAAAAGGAAATAAGACTGACCGTAAGGACGCCAAGTGGATCTGTGATCTGTTCATGTGTGACATGATCAAACCTTCTTTTATTCCACCTGCTGACATCCGCCACCTTAGAGATCTGGTTCGGTACCGTTTCAAACTTACCTGTATGATTACCGGCGAGAAGAATCGTGCTCAAAATTGTCTTACTGTATCCAATCTCAAACTTGACGATGTATTCAGCGACGTGTTTGGAAAGTCTTCCCGTTCTATCACAGAATATATGCTTGCTCATCCTGGGGAATTATTTGATGTCACACCTTTTGTAGATGGTCGTTGCAAAACACCTGTTGAGGAAATTCAGGCTGCTGTTGACGGAGTTATCTCTCCGGAACAGGCTGTAAAGCTTAGACAATGCCTGAATCACATAGACGAATTAGAAAAGCATCTTGATGAAATAGAACAGGAAATTCTTCATCTCTCCGATAAATATCAGGCTGCTCTTGATCTGATCCGTACAGCTCCTGGATTTAATAAAAATCCTATGACTGCAATCCAAATCCTCTCTGAAATCGGTGGTGATATGTCTGTCTTCCCCACAGCGAAACACCTCGTTTCATGGGCTGGATGTTGTCCACGCAATGACCAAAGCAACCAAAAAATCAAATCAACTCGAATTTCCCGTGCTGGTACTTATATTAAACCAGTTCTGGTACAAATTGCAAATGGTTTATTACGTTCTAAAAAACATCCTGAGATAACCAACCGTTATAAACGTATTAAATCGCACCGTGGTCACAAGAAAGCCATCATCGCTATCTGTCGTATGCTCCTGACCGCTATCTGGCACATACTCTCAGATTTAAAACCATATACACCAGAGGGTTTTCTTGAACAACGTCCTGTGATGGATTCAAAAGTTCTGACAACTTCACAGGCTCTAAATTTACTAAAGCAACGAGGTTATGTTATCAAAGACGATAATATTCCATCCATGAATTAAGTGTTGTGTCTATATTTACTTTTTGAAGCCACCAGAAAAGATGGCTTGGTCGTTATGCCCTTTAGTTCTTGGCTACCCACTACCTCTTTGTTTCAAACTTCTCATCACCAAAAAAAATACTTTCTATCAGAGAAGCCATAATAATTGTTTTTCCTGCACCTGTAGGAGCTGTAAAGGAAACCACCTGCGGAGCATGCGTCCTATGA
>JBGVHH010000002.1:0-16207 GCA_045122195.1 Agathobacter sp. | reverse complement strand
GCTTGTTGGAAATATGGACAACACCCGACAGATGAAATGATAAAATGGTATATTGATGGCGGACACATGTATTATGAAGAGAAGGATGGAGAGATAATAGCAGCAGTAGCGTTAACACCATTTCAAAATGAGGATTATCATCCCGTTGATTGGAGTGCTAATCTTAATGATGATGAGATTTTGGTGGTTCATATTCTATGTGTGAATCCAAATATACAAAGGCAAGGGTTGGCAAAAAATATTATGGATGAAATTATTCAAGTGGCTAGGAATATGGGGATGAAGGCAATAAGATTATATGCTTTATGCTGTAATAAGCCAGCACATAAATTGTATGAAAAATGTGGATTTGTAAAACGAGGAATACAAAACTGGTATGCTGATAATACCGGATGGATAGATTTCTATTTATATGAATTGGTTTTATCTAAGTAAGGGGGATTGTACCCTGCACTAAGACGAATATGTTTCGTCTCACCAATTATAGAAGTGGGAGTCTTCCCAACTGAGATAAAAATATAGCAAAATCCGATTTGTTAAGGGAAAGTATTATGAAGAATATAGCGATAATAACAGGAGCTACAGGCGGTCTTGGAAAGTCATTTACTAAGCAATTAATTGATAGTGTTGATGAAGTCTGGGCGATAGGCCGAAGTGTAGAAAAATTAAATAAACTTAAGGAAGAGTTTGGAGAAAAAATTAGAACTTTTTCAGTTGATTTATCAGATATAAGTAATTTGAATTGTATAAAAGAAGAATTGAGTAGTGGTGAATACATAGTAAAGTATCTGGTTAACAATGCAGGAATAGGTAGAATGGCGGTTTCTACTGATTTTACAGATCAGGAAATTCAAAGTCATATCAATACGCACAATACGTCGGTCGCAGTTTTGTGCAATACTTGTATACCATTTATGGGAAAAGGATGTCATATCATAAATGTTGCTTCACAATCTGCGTTTCAACCAGTTGCTTACATAAATCTTTATGCAGCATGTAAGGTATTTTGCTATTCGTATTCTCGCGCATTGAATATGGAACTTAAGGATAAAGGGATTATTGTAACTGTTGCATGTCCAGGCTGGATTAGGACTGAGCTGTTACAAACAGAAATAAATGGAAAGAAGGTTTCTTTTCCACATTTGGCAGAACCGGATGAAGTGGTAAAGCAAACGCTAAAGGATGCTCATAAGGGGAAAGATATGTCGGTGTATAGCAGTTATGTCAGAAGGATGCAGTTCTTTTCTAAATTCTATCCGCACAAAATGATTATGAAAATTTGGGTGAAATCCGTTAAAAAATATATTGAATAAAGGGAGGATTTAACCAAATACAGGATTACTAGAAATGTATGGTCAGCTATTGATTTCCGGTGCTATTGTGACGAAGTATCTGGTGATGACGGAAGGGAAAATTACAGCAACAAGAAAAATCAGGGATTTGAAGATGAAAAAATCAGAGATTATCACGGTTATTGTTGGGTTAATGTTGATGTTTGCCGGAGCATTGATTGAAAGCCATGCTATTGTTGGTTGATTCATTTCAGTAGTGGGTTGAAATCTACACTAAGGAAAGTAATATTTTTTAGTTGAAATTTGAGGTGTCTTATGAATATTTATGAAACATGTCCTGTATTTGAAAATGAAAAGTTTATCATTAGATTATTTCAGCATGAAGATTGCGATGATTTATTAAAAGTATATAGTGATTAGAATGCATTACCATTCTTTAATGAGAAAAAGATTGAAAAAGTGGAAGGGTGTAGAAATAAATGAATATAGAAAAAGCAGAAGTAGAGGATTTGAGGGATATCCTTGATTTACAATATCTTGCCTATCAAAGTGAGGCAAAACTTTTTAATAATATGGATATTCCGCCATTAAAGCAGACGTTAGAAGATGTACATAATGAATACAAAAAAGGTATTTTTTTAAAGGCACTGGATGAAAAAGGAAAGATAATAGGTTCCGTTAGAGGCTATTTAGAAGATGGAACTGTTTACATAGGAAAATTGATGGTTCACCCACAAAACCAGGGGAAAGGAATTGGCACAAAACTTCTTTTGAGCATAGAAAAGGAGTTTTTAGGTTATAGGTATGAGCTTTTTACTAGTACAAAAAGTAGAAGAAATATAGAATTATATGAGAAACTGGGATACAAAGTATTTTCTGAAAGAAATATTTCGGAAGAATTAAGGTTTGTATACTTGGAAAAGTAAAGAGAAATAAGAATTGACCACAGGTCAATTGTATGAGACCAAAGATAATAAAAAATTTGAATTTGTCGTGGTGTTGAGAAATCGGAATTCATGGAGGTATATATGATAGAAACGGAACGGCTACACATCTACCCAGCTTCAAAAAAAGCAATGGAAGATTTTATATCAAGTCAGACAAACGACATTTTGAAAACTGCCTATCAGGAAATGCTTGACGGTTGCCTTATGCATCCAGAAGAATGGCACTATTATGCTATTTGGATGATTGAGAGAAAGGATGGGACCCACATTGGAGAATGCTGTTTTAAGGGCATTTCTCCTAATGGTTCAACGGAGATTGGTTATGGTATTTCGGAAGAATATCAGGGGCAGGGCTATGCAACCGATGCGGTCAATGCTGTTGTCGAGTGGGTGTTGCAGCAGCATAAAGTATGCTGCGTGGAGGCAGAGGCAGAAGCCGACAATCTTGCATCAATACGGGTGCTTCAAAAGTGCGGATTCCTCCCTACTGGAGAGATTGGTGAGGAAGGTCCTCGATATGCAAGAAAATGAAAACTTTCAGTTTGTAGTTATATATCATAACAAGAAGAAATCAGGAGAAAATAGATATGGCAATCTCTAGAATTAAGGCTTTATTTCAAAGTGAAATAAAGGATGTATGGAATGTTGTTACGGCACTCGATAATTATGAGTGGCGTAGTGATTTAAGTAAAATAGAGGTTATAAATGATAAGCAATTTGTCGAGTACACAAAGGATGGCTACGCTACCACATTTACAATTACGGTTGCGAAGCCGTTTGAACGTTGGGAATTTGATATGGAAAACAGTAATATGAGAGGGCATTGGACGGGCGTTTTTTCGATTCGAAATGGGCAGACTGAAATTGAATTTACAGAAGATGTAACGGCAAAGAAGTTGATTATGAAATCATTCGTGAAAGCATATTTAAAAAAGCAACAGAAACAATATGTGATGGATTTGAGAAATGCTTTGCAATTATCAAAGTAAAGATGATGAGGTGATTGATGGTGAAAGAAAACATTATAGCAAAGTTGACGGCAAAGGATGATAAATATGCTTGTGCTTTTGCCGATAAAATAAAATCTGAAAGTCAGGAAACAGATGAATGGTACGAGTATTTTGATGATTTTGTCTCGTTACTTGACCATCCTAAATCTTTAGTAAGAAATCGAGTGTTGTATATTCTTGCAGCAAATGCTCAATGGGATGAGGAAAACCATTTTGATTCAATTATTTCTGATTTTCTTACACATGTAACGGATGAAAAGCCGATTACTGCCAGACAGTGTGTTAAGTCTCTTGCACAGGTAGGCTTGGCAAAGCCCCAGTATATTCCGAAAATATTATCGTGCCTGCAGAGTGCTGATTTATCAAAGTACAAGGACAGTATGCGTCCCTTAATTGAAAAGGATATTGCTGAAACCCAAATGATTTTGAAGAACTATGAAATGGAGAAATAGATATTTGTGAGGTGTAAAACTAATTTGTGAGAAGAATGAAGAATTGAGATGTTGTATTTGTTAATTTTATGAAGAAAATATTTGAGGTGCCGGACTCATACAGGAATTTGGTAAATAGCTTTGGAAAGTTGGATGCTTTTATAGCAATCATTCTCTTTCTTTTATATGGTATGTATGTGGCACTATCCGGGATGCTTGCTAACTATGTTTCGTCAAATCAAATTACATATATAGGTGGGCTAACAAATCTTATTTTTAGTAGAAGGTAGGAGGAAGAAAAATGGATAAAATATGGGAAGAAATGTATGAAGCTGCAAAGGCAGTTCAGAATGGAAGAAAGATATCAGATTATGTTGAAGCGGGAGAGGTTTCAGCAGCGATATATTCAGAATCTGGCAAAATTTATACAGGGGTATGCATTGATACCTGTTCTACGTTGGGGATTTGCGCGGAAAGAAATGCTATTTTTCAGATGATTACGAATGGAGAACAGTCTTTTTCCAGGGTTCTTGCGATTATGCCAGATGGTAAAAATGGAGCACCATGTGGGGCATGCCGAGAGTTAATGGTTCAATTAATGCCTGATACATATAAAAATGTGGAGATATTAATGGACTATGAGACTGAAAGAATCGTCACTTTAGGAGAGTTGACTCCTGAATGGTGGATATAAAATATCACAAAACCCCTTGGCTCGTCCCATAGGGAATACGATAGCATAACTCTAGAAATGTAAAGGAGAAAATAAGTATTATGAATAAAAAAATAATAATTCGACCAGAAGAACATAAAGATTATAAGAGTATAATTTCCCTAATTTTGCGTTCGTTTCAAGAGGGAACAGATTATTCAGATGGAACCGATATTATTGCATTAGTAGAGGAAATTAGAGACTCAAAATATTATATTCCAGAATTGTCCTTTGTTGCAGAATTAGATGACAAGATAGTAGGACATTTTTTGTTTTCACATTTTCCACTATCGCCTACAAAAGAAGGCGGACATGATGAGAATCCGACCTCTGAAATTGTAATGTTAGCACCAGTATCAGTTCATGCTGACTATTTTCATCAGGGGATAGGAAGCGCTATGCTTAAAATGGGAATTGAGAAGGTAAAAGAAATGGGCTACAAGGGAATAACCGTTGAAGGAAATTTTAACTTTTATAATAAAGTTGGATTTAAAACCTCATCAGATTATAAAATTTTTCCAACAAGTGGATGGCCAATGGATGAGCCACGATGCATGATGTGCCAGGAGACATATGAAGGATCACTTACTGGTATACAGGGTTATATTGTTTATGATATGTATTTCAATGCATAAAATTGGAACTTGTTGCCTAAAATAGCATTTCCAAGAGACGTATCATCAGAAATGATGGTGCGTTTTTTTGCCCATATATATTGACTCATCCCTTAGGGGAGATTGTAGCATAGTCGTATAAGCAAAAAGAAGGTTGTGTAAAACTGCTATTGACAAAATCGACACTTGTGTCTATAATGATAATCGACACAGGTGTCGAAAAGGAGTACCCCTATGAATAGTAAGAAAGAACATACAAGAGAAATGATACTAAAGGCTTCATATGGTCTTTTTGCAAGTGAAGGTTTTAACAAGATTACAATGAAGGATGTTTGTGATGTTACAGGTTTAAGCAGAGGAGGTCTATACAGCCATTTTTCTGGAACAAAGGAATTGTTTGAAGCAATTCTTGTAGAGCTAAATAAAAAAGATGAAATGGTTTTTTACAAGGAAATGGAAGAAGGAATGTCTGCTGTAGAAATATTAAATCGTGCACTTGCACTTATGAAGGATGAAATGGCACATTCTGAGGATTCTCTTTCGCTGGCAATGTATGAATATGCATGTTCAGTATCAAAGGATATGATGAATTATTATCACAAAATAGGAAGACAAAAATGGACAGCATTAATTGAATATGGAATTGCCAGAGGTGAATTCAAAAAGGTAGATATTAACGAAATTGTAAATATAATTTTATATGTTTATCAAGGAGTAAGAATGTGGAGTCTTATTGTAAATATCACCACAGATGAGTTTGATTCCATAATAAACCATATAAGGAAGCAGTTGATAAGGGAGTGATTATTATGACATTTGAAACAGAAAGATTAATTTTACGTCCATGGAATGAGGTCGATGCTGAAAGCTTATATGAATATGCAAAGGATCCGTTAGTTGGACCAATAGCTGGATGGCCCGTTCATACAAGTGTAGAGAACAGTAGAGAAATAATAAAAAACGTATTATCTGCTGATGAAACATATGCAGTATGCCTTAAGGAAGATAACCGCGCAATAGGAAGCATAGGTCTTATTAAGCCAGAACAATCACATACTAAAGTGGAGGATGATGAGATTGAGGTTGGTTATTGGATTGGTGTTCCATTCTGGGGAAAGGGATTAATTCCAGAAGCTGTAAGAAAAATCCAGGAGCATGTTTTTTTAGACCTTGGTTGTAAGGCTATGTGGTGTGGATATTATGAGGGAAATGAAAAATCAAAAAGATGTCAGGAAAAATGCGGTTTTGTCTATCATCATACAGAGGAAAACAAACCATGTGTATTGATGGGGGATAATCGAACTGAGCATTTTACAAGACTTACAAAGGAAGTTTGGGATCATAATACGCAAATTAATTTACTTCCATAAAATAAAAATGTGGCATAATTTTGATATTCGTTACTGCTTTTCGCACACATTTTATAGTTTGCATTTAGTGGCTGGATTATTTATACTTCCATTGATACTAGCTATTGTTGACTCAATATGAGAATATTCTTGTATGAGTCAACATTTTATGCTATTAAATTGACTTTATATGAAGAATTTGTAGTGGGGGTCAACAAGTGTACATTCTTCAGGTGACTCTTCCTGGTTTATTTAATATTAGAGTCAATTTGATTATGAAAATATTTGTGAATTTTGATGACCATGATGTCTGCGGAAGATGGATTGTTGAAAAAAATACACATTGACACGCATCTATGTGTATGTTAGTATTCATATAGATGATAATCTATGTAAGGAGATTTATATGACAAGAGAAGAAGTTGCAACAATCTGTAAAGCGATGTCAGATACAAATAGACTTCGAATTATTGAAATGCTTACGCAGGGAGAAAAGTGTGGATGCCACCTTTTGGAAGAATTACAGGTTACACAGCCCACGCTGTCACACCACATGAAGGTTCTTTCAGATTGCAATCTGGTAAGTTCTTATAAAGATGGAAAGTGGCAGCATTATTCCATTAACTGTGAAAAGTTTAAAGAATATAAGGATTATATCGCCTCTATTACTTGTTATATGAACGCTCTGGAGGGAAATGATTCAAAAGTCTGTTGTAAGACAAGAAACGAAGAAAATTGTAAGGATGATTGAGAAAGGATGGTTTCTGGAATGAATGTAAAAGTATTAGGTGGTGGATGCAGTAAATGTGAGACACTTCTTGCAAACACAAAGGAAGCGGTAGCAAATGCTGGTGTAGATGCAGATGTAGAATACATTACAGATTTTGCTGTGATTGGGAGCTATGGAATTATGAGTATGCCCGCTCTTGTTGTAGATGAAAAAGTTGTCTCAATGGGAAAAGTTCTTGATAGTAGTGAAATTGAGAGTTTTTTGAAATAAACATATAAACAAATAAATATATAACTGGCACGACATGTGCCAGTTTATTATTAATAAATACATAGATAAATATCTATGTGGGATGGAGGTTTTCGTATGTGGACATTTATTCAGGAGCAACTTCTTGGCATGAAATGGCTTAAGGATTTGATAGGCAATTTATTAAGCGCACTAGGCTTGGACATTGCTGGAAGAGTGGGTGGTTCTATCCAGTTCTTTATATATGATGTTATAAAAATAGTAGTGTTACTGTGTGCACTAATATTTATCATAAGCTATATCCAAAGCTTCTTTCCCCCAGAGAGAACAAAGAAGATTCTGGGAAGATTTCATGGAATTGTAGCGAATATTCTGGCCGCGCTGCTTGGAACAGTGACACCGTTTTGTTCATGTTCATCAATCCCCCTTTTTATGGGATTTACAAGTGCAGGACTTCCGATAGGAGTTACCTTTTCCTTTTTAATCTCATCGCCGATGGTTGACCTAGGGTCACTTATTCTTCTTATGAGTATCTTTGGAGCCAAGGTTGCAATTGTATATGTGGTACTTGGTCTTGTAATTGCAGTATTAGGTGGAACACTTATTGAAAAACTTCATCTTGAAAATCAGGTAGAAGATTTTATTCGAAATGCAAAAAATATAGATATTCCACAGGAAGAATTAACTGTAAAAGATAGAATTAAGTATTCGACAGAAAAAGTCGCAGAAACCTTTAAAAAGGTATTTCCGTATATACTAATAGGTGTGGGTATTGGAGCCGTTATTCATAACTGGATTCCGGAAGATATGATTGTTAGATTCCTTGGTAATGGTAATCCACTTGGAGTTATCTTGGCTACAATTGCGGGTGTGCCAATGTATGCTGATATTTTTGGCTGTATTCCTATTGCCGAAGCTTTGCTTACAAAGGGAGCAAAGCTTGGAGTTGTTCTTTCATTTATGATGGCAGTTACAACATTGAGTCTTCCGTCTATGATAATGTTAAAGAAAGCAATTAAGCCAAAACTGCTTGGTATCTTCATTGCAGTTTGTACTGTGGGAATCATTATTGTTGGATATTTCTTTAATGTGATACAGTTTCTTCTCGTATAAGATGTAAGTAATGTGCAGATAAAGTGAAGGGATGATTTAAGCAATGGAAAAGAAAAAAGTCGCATTTATTTGTGTTCACAATTCATGTAGAAGTCAGATTGATGAAAGAAATCTACGGTATTGATATGGAAGCAAATGGACAACACAGTAAACTTATTTCAGAAATCCCGGATGTAGATGTAGCGATTTCCATGGGATGTAATGTCGGCTGTCCGTATATTGGCAGAACTTTCGATGATAACTGGGGGCTTGAAGACCCAACTGGAAAATCGGATGAGGAATTCATATTTATTATTAGAAAAATAGAAGAAAAAATATTGGAGCTAGCCCAAAGTATTTAAAAATTTTGTGTTTTTGATGCACCAGTGATAGATACAGTTTTTCTCTGTTTAGTCATTGGTGCATTTTTTAGGAAATATTAAGCCTTCGTGAAGTTTTTGTGAGGTAAGCTATGCATGATGCGTCAGGAGATATTTCAAGAACGCTTACTAGAATACATGGTTATATCGTTTATGACATGTATTTCAATGCGTAAAATCGGAATTTATGGAGAAGTGACTCTATTTGAATTTGTTGTAATGAGAGTCGCCCTTTTTTGAGGTAAAAGTGACTCGATATGAGATAATCTTTGTATGAGTCAACATTTTATGCTATCAAACGGTGTTTTCTATACAGATAATGTTATATTTACAGATGATTATACTGGGAAATTTGATTGGAAAGGTAATATCCTGCGTTATGTACATCGGTATGTGTGCGACTCCTATAGGGCAGGCAATATATGGAGAATTGCAGGGGAGTACTTGAACTTGACAATAATATCGGACGTTATCTAACATTAAGGAGATAATGATGAAGTTTGGTGGTGAAAATGATTAGAATTTTAGTAGTTGAAGATGATGAAATAATTGCTTCGGGATTAAAATATGCACTTGAGATGGAAAAGTATATGCAGATGGTGAGATTGTTGAACTTACAGCGTTGGAATATAGACTTTTACTTATATTTGCAAACAATAAAGGCGTTTTACTACAAAGAACACAGATTTTAGATAAAATATGGGATATAGACGGCAATTTTGTAGAAGATAACACTCTTACAGTTTACGTGAAGCGCTTACGTCAAAAATTAGGGGACGCGATAAACATAGAGACGGTCAGGGGGATTGGTTATCGTGTGGATTAGGAAAAAAGAAATAGAAAAATTGTCTGAGTATGTAAATGGTTCTGTTACTGAAGATGATGATATCAGAGACAACAAAGAGGGCGCATTTAGTGTGCTAAAAAACGATATATATTCTCTTGTAAATAAGAAAAATGAACAGATTAAAAATACAGAAAGACAAAGAGATATTCTTGCAGATTATATGGCGGACATCTCTCACCAATTGAAAACACCGATTACATCAATGATGGTAATGGCTGATTTGTTGGAAGATGCAGATTTCCAAAAACAAGGGGAGTTTATTCATAATATCAAATTTTCTTTAAGCAAAATGGAATGGATTGTAGGTGCACTATTAATTATGGCAAAAATTGATGCAAATGCTATTACTTTTTCAAAGAAAGAAGTTAAGGTTTCAGAATTACTAGAGTCTGTAAAGCCATCTGTTAATATTTTGCTTGATATAAATAATCAGTACATAGAACTGCAGGATGACTGTATAGTAGAGTGTGATAAGAGATGGACGGTAGAAGCAATTACCAATATAGTAAAAAATGCAATCGAGGACTCGCCAAGTGAGGGAAAGATAATCGTCAATAGTGGTGAGAATCCTTTATATTACTGGATAGCAGTAAAGGACAGTGGAAAAGGATTAGACCGTGATAGTTACGCGGCTTTGTTCAAAAGATTTGAACATTCTACCAATGAAAATGGTTTTGGAATAGGAATGCCGCTTGCACTTTCTATTATAAAAGGTCAGAACGGAGACATTGATGTTGATTTAGGGGGTAATGGACAAGGTGCAACCTTTACAATTTCAATATGGGGGAAATGGTCTATATGGTATAGGAAGCGACTCTTGTAAATATAATGCTATTTTGAATAAAGAGGATATTACTGCCGAAATGAAAAAGGCACCAAATCTTTATGATGAGAACAATGAAACGGAGTTGTCAATTGTATCTGTAGATGAAAAACTATACAAGAAGCTTTGCGACAGAGCGGGAGCAGACTATGGCAGTAATCTATTAATTAATAGTTATAAATACAACGATAACGGGATAGAAAAGTATGTAAAGCCCTTCAAAGAAAATGTGACTGAAATTTCAGTTATTGATTCGGAGGCAAAGAAAAGCAAGATAGATATTGGAGGGATTCTTCACGAGGAGGATTTGACTGAAAAGGGATTTTTTGAAATGGTTCCAAGTCCGGTTAGAATTATTGTCCCTAATTCAGATGCCAGATATTTTGACTGGTTTTGTTTACCTGATGATGAACAGGATTATGCGGATTATGCCCAAAAGATAATGGATGAATATTTCCCAGTTTATACAGAGGATTCGTATTCAGAACAGGGATTTTCTGTACGAATCAGCAGGGTAGACACAATGACAAAAATCTTAAATATTGCTATTGTTCTTGGAGAAATGTTTCCTGTTATGTATTTTATCCCTTGGAAGGAGATTATTTTAACAATACTTGCCCTGTTTTTGTTTATGATGTTAATCACATATTTGGAACTTTGCACAATGAAAAACCAGAGCTTAATAGAAGAAATCAGAATGGATACTATGTAGAATAAAGCTTAAACGGTAAATATAAACAGAATTTATAACCAAGCATAAAATATATATATTTCCCTATATGATGTTTATTGTGTATACTACCAATAGAAAACCTATTGAATAACTAGGAAATAAAAGGTGGTATTGTTATGAAGAATATATTATGCTTTGGAGATTCCAATACGTGGGGATATAATCCATATACAAAAGGTAGATTTTCCAGTGAAATCCGTTGGACAGGTAAGCTTCAGGATAAGTTGAAAAATGATGTAAATATTATAGAACAGGGCTTGTGCGGAAGAACAACCATATATGAAGACATATCACGTCCAGGTAGAAAAGGTATAGATTCACTTCAGAATATTTTTAAACAGTACAGCAATATCGATTTTGTAATTCTTATGCTTGGGACTAATGATTGCAAGAAATATTATAAGAATTCTGCTAGAGAAATAGCATCAGGAATAGAGGAGTGTCTAAACATTATTTTGGAACAGATAAATCCCAAAAATGTGCTGTTGATATCACCGATTACCCTGGGGAAGGATGTTTGGAAAAAGGAATATGATCCAGATTTTAATGAAAATTCTGTAAAAATATCAAAAGACTTAAAAAGTGAATACGAGAAGATTGCTCTTAAAAAGAATGTTAATTTTCTGGCTGCATCCGAATATGCAAGACCAAGTGTAGCAGATCAGGAGCATTTGGATGAGATAGGACACGAAAATCTTACGGAGGCAATTTTTAAGAAGATGGCAGGGTGATAAGACTTTTATCTTAAAAGTAATTGTTTTTTTCGGCAAAATTCGATATACTTAGGAAACTGGATTTGAAAAAGGAGTGCATCATGAAGAAAAAAATATCACTTTGCCTTAATATTTTTTTGATTATTGCTGAGATTGTTGGTTTTGTAATGGTAATAAATGAGAGTGGTTTTTCGTTTGTAAAGTATTATACTCAGGCGAGTAATCTAATCTTGCTTATAGCTGCTACTTTATATGTTATTTACTATTTTAAATCATGCAAAAATGGTACAGAGGAATTACCCTATTATGTTGGCCTGTTAAAATACATAGCATCATGTGTGGTATTGGTTACATTTATTGTAGTTGTAACAGTTCTTGCTCCAACCAGGGCAGATCAGGGGGCTGATGCTGTCATGAATGTTATATTTGGTGGTTCAAATTTATTTCATCATATCTTGTGTCCACTTATTTGTGTAATTTCATATGTTTTTCTTGATGAGAATATTTGTATTACAAGAAAAGAGAATTTGTTAGCAATTTTTCCGACATTTTTGTACGCTGCCATTACTTTATCCCTTAATATTGCAAGAATTATGGAAGGTCCATACATTTTTCTACATGTATATGAGCAATCAGTTTTTATGTCAATATTTTGGATTGTGGTAATTGTAGGGGGTGGCTTTGTTGTGGCTTTTCTGTTAGGATTAGTTATTAATAGAAAACATAAATGCTAATTAAGAAAGCACAATTAAAGGAATAAGTAATATGAACAAAAAGATACAAATATCAGATTCTCTTCCATGTGGTATGCTTTTGGCATTGTCAGGTGGTTGCATGGATGCATATTCATATCTGTTTAGAGATAAAGTATTTGCAAATGCTCAAACGGGAAATATTTTGCTTCTAGGAGTTAACATGGCAAGTGGTAATTTCAAAGAAATGATAATCTATTTTTGGCCGGTACTTGCTTTTGCACTTGGAATTGTAATTTCAGATATAATAAAGCACAATACTGGTTTTACAGGAATGCATTGGAGACAGATTTCCGTAGGAGTTGAAGCAATAATTTTATTGTCTGTAGCATTTATTCCACAGACATACAACATATTGGCAAATTCTTTGATTTCTTTTGCCTGCGGTATACAGGTAGAGAGTTTTAGAAAAATTCATGGAAATGTAATTGCTACAACGATGTGTATCGGCAATCTAAGAAGTGGTATGTATAATTTTGATGAATACATACGAACACGAGATAAAAAGAATTTAAAGAGTTCGATTTTGTATTTTATTATAATTATTACATTTGTTACAGGAGCAATAATTGAGAGTTTGCTGCTGGAATTATTTGGAAGCTTTGCCATTATTATGTCGGTTTTAATTCTTATAGTGGCTTTACTTATTATGTTTCATTCAAGGACAATAGAATGTGAAGAATAGAAGCTGTAAAAATAAATAGAATTAATCAAAGTCTTATAAAAAATAAATAATGGAAAGTAATCTTTTGATTTATTGACAAAGGCTAAATCAAGAATGTACTATGTATATCAAACAAAGGCGTTTTGCATTATTGCAAGGCGCCTTTGTTTTGTTTTCATCCTAAAAGAGGAGGGGATAGATATGTACGAAATAGATTTATTAGAACACACAGATCTGGTTAATGAACTGCTTGCCAGGTATGGCGTTAAATTTGGAATTTACAAAAACAATACCTTTAAAGAACAATTATTTCCATTTGATGCTATTCCCAGAATTATTGAAAAAGAAGAATTTGCTTATCTTGAAAAAGGGTTAAAGCAAAGAGTCGTAGCGCTTAATCTTTTTCTGAAGGACATATATTCTAAAAAGCAGATTGTAAAGGATGGAGTTGTTCCAGAGGACTTTATATTTGCTTCAAGTGGATATATGGCAGAATGTGAGGGCGTTACTCCGCCAAAAGGAATATATTCTCACATCTCAGGAATAGATTTAGTAAAGGGAAAAAACAATGAGTGGTATATTCTTGAAGATAATCTTAGAGTTCCATCAGGAGCCTCCTATCCTATGATAGCAAGGGATTTGTGTAGAAGGAGCAGCCCTGAAACTTTTCATGATATGCAGATAGAGGATAATCGAGATTATGCAAAGCTTCTTAGGAGGACAATGGATAATGTCAATATTGAAGGACATACTGTAATCCTTACACCGGGACGATACAATGCAGCTTATTTTGAACATTCATATCTTGCTGAACAGACTGGTGCACATCTCGTAAGTGGCTCGGAGCTTATGGTAGAAAATGATAAGCTTTATTATCAGACATATGACGGTAAAAAAGAGAGAATTGGTGCTGTTTACCGTAGAATTTCAGACGAATATCTTGACCCGATGAATTTTAACCCTGAATCAGTTATTGGAATTCCGCATATTTATGATGTTTTAAGAAAAGGAAATGTTGCAATACTTAATGCGCCAGGAAATGGCGTAGCAGATGATAAAGGAATTTATTACTTTGTTCCAAAGATGATTAAGTATTATCTTGGCGAAGAACCTATCCTAAAAAATGCGCCTACATATCTTCCATTTTACGAGGACGATATGAAATATGTGCTTGATAACTTTGACAAACTTGTGCTAAAGGACGTGGCGGAAGCAGGTGGATACGGTGTTGTGTTTGGAAATACAATGACAAAACAGCAGAAGAGTGATTTCATTGAACTGTTAAAACGCGAGCCAAGAAGATTTATAGCACAGGAAGTGATTGATTTTCAGGATATAGACATAATGGAAGGAACGGACGTTATTCCTAGAAAAGCAGACCTCAGGGCATTTGTGCTTATGGCGGACGAGCCTCTTGTATGGAAGAGCGGACTAACACGTTTTTCAAGAAATCCGGATTCATTTATAGTGAACTCATCACAGGGAGGAGGCTTTAAAGATACATGGGTATTATCTCGTTAGAACAACAGGACAGACTATATTGGCTTGGAAGGTATACAGAGCGAGTGTACACCACGCTTCGTATGTATTCACAAAGCTATGACATGATGATAGATGAAATTACAGACAGTTATCAGGAATTTTGTAAAATGATAGATATTCCTGATATATATGGTTCCAAAGAGGAATTTAAGAAAAAATATCCCTTCGATGAAACCAATCCTGATTCAATAATATCGAATCTTACCAGGGCGTATGATAATGCAATAGAGCTTCGAGAAAGCATAGGCTCAGAGGCATTGTCATATATACAGCTTGCATTATACGATATAAATAAAGCAAAGATAAGCAGGGCGCCTCTTATAGAAATGCAAAGAGTAATAGACAATATTCTGGCATTTTGGGGGATTGCTGATGATTTTATAGAATCGCATCATGTAAGAAATATAATTAAATCAGGAAAACTGGTAGAGAGAATTGATTTATATGCAAGACTTGGCGTGACGGCAAGAGAATTAAAACGTGAAGTTAACAGACTTGCAATAAGAATTGACCATAGTGGGATGAATTACGATAAAGACAAGGTAAACTTAATGCTTGAACTTGTAGAGGCTCCGAATATTGATTACTATAAAATAGTAAGTGAGGTAGAAACTATTTTATCTTAGTTGGAGAAGACTCCAACTAAGATAAAAGCCTCCTGCGGATTGCAAGAATGCGCAGATGAAAATGTCAGCAAAGCTGACGCGCATTCCGTAGCAAGAACGCTGGGGCGTTCTTGAATTATAATTTACCAGTCATCATGTTTTTCCTCAGTCACTCCGAGGTCTTCCATATGTTTTTTTCCCCAACTGTTGGCGCGGTCGCGTTGCCAGTCAAGTCCAAACTTTAGCCCTATTGCAGTAGTTGCTCCAACTATAAGGATGCAAACAAGTATCAATAATATAAATGCCATATTGTCATTTCCTCCAATTTGAAAGTCTTTTGGTAACTATTCATATTCAATGTCACTTAGTTAAGTTTATCACAAATTAATAAATTTGTGTATAATTATCGCAAGAAGGATGTGATGCACCGAATAATGGAAACAAATCGCATTTTTATAAAATTATAGAATTATCAGGCACGACTCAAAGACAGACTTTCGTCTGTCTCTAAAATAGTGTATATTATATTAGTTAGCTACTCACCATTGAAATGATCAGACGCATCATTTTTGTGAAATCAAGATTGCGTCTGCGTAAAAAATCCTTCTCTGGATTATTTACAAAAGAAGAAATTGAGAGGGACATCTCATCAATAATGTCCCAAAGTGTAGTTTTGACAGTTTCAGGTAATGTCATATTTAAATCTCCTTGAATTAGAATGA
>JBGVHH010000001.1:0-3752 GCA_045122195.1 Agathobacter sp. | reverse complement strand
TTTTAGAAAAGAACTCATAGAAAACTTGATCAAATATAGTTTTGACCACATGAGTCTATTGACTGCAGCTCTACTGCTCAAGAAGAAGTTTACTATTGATGAAGTAATTCAAAACTACTACTCAACTGTAGATGCTTTTGGGTATGATATGTTTTAAATAAGGATGCTTTGATAGGACAAAATATCATTGTGTTTACTTATAAATTAAGTTGGTGGTTTGAGAAATAATCACCAACTTTTTTCGCATAATTATGCGCTAAATTAAATGAAGAATGTAAAAAGCTCAAGATATAGTTGGGCTTAGAAATAAGAGGGATTAAGAAATGGATAATAAGACAAAGATATTAAAAAGACATTTAAGAAGTAAGCTAGAAGTGATGGATAAAGAAGAGTTCAAGCTGTTTTATAGCATCTTGGTTCATTACTGGGTTAATAATAAATTCTTTATCAGTAAAATGAATTTCTTTAATATGTGGTGTGAGCTGAACAAGCTTTGCCATGAGGTAGATGAAAGCTTTCCTGACCAGTATGATGATCATAAACTAGTTAAGGATTTCTGTATAGCACACCCCTTCTATTTTGTTGATATACTCAGTCTAAAGCTTGTCAAATCTCTCTTCTGGAGATACTTGGATAAGGACCTAGAAGTAATTATTATAACCATGAGAAAGCTTCACAGAGAAGGTTTAAGGGCTGCCTGTGAGTACATAAATGAGGCTATGGGATTAGGCGAGAACGTTGAAGAACTGGTACAAGAAACAGAAGAACACATGAAAGCTTTTTCTTAATTCTCATATATCAAAAACACAGCAGCATTGAAGACTTTAGGGCTTTCAGTGCTTTTCTTTATATAAGAAAAAGTCAGGCTGTAAAAAATAAATATTTATATATATAATTAATACACTAGTTAACAAGTAAAACTGATCATAAATAAAGCTTAAAATAAAGCTTTTTGAACTTGTTAACTAATGTATATAAAAATAAATTATTTATATATTTTTTTACACCTTGACTTTTTACGTTTTACACCTATTGTATAACTCTCTCTATAATACTCTAATCTCTATAAATCCATCTCTATTGCTTTTGCAACTGTTACCCATTGTATATATTATTACTGCTCTCCATTTATAACTTTCATTCCAAGCCTCACGCCCAAGCTTTGCCCTGCCCTCCTCACCGCCCTTATAGATATATCTTTTTCTCTCATCCCATAATTATTTAAATATCACTGAAAACAAATTAATAATTCTTTTTTACTAGCAAATTCTATTTAAATCGCTATAAAGCTTCGAAGAAGATTTATAGCATAAACAAAGCTATATATTTACTAGAAATACTTATATCTATAGAAAAAGACTATAAATCTTTGAAAAATGATTTATAGTCAAAATATTATTATTTATTATTATTCTTTATTATTATTTATGTTCAGTATATAGACCATATAGGTCTGATTTTTAGACTACTATAGTTTAATTTTTAAACGTCTATTCGTTCAATAATTGAACCATTAAAAAGACAGTTCAAATTCTTCAGTATCGTCATATACGTTAGAATGCAACTCAAAGTCATTATAAAGTTTCTGGACAGCCTCTGGATTAAATTTAAAATATCTCTTTTTAGGTATTCCATGATATTTGACCTTTATAATTCCATATTCCAAAAGCTCCTTGCAAGCCGCCAGTTGCTGATGCTTACTCAGGCCTGTGTTGTAGTACATATTCTCAACCGTACTGAAGAACCAACCTCCCGGCTGTAGCCCATCACGATCCTTCCAATATGTATATTCAGAATAGATCTCCGATAACATCACCGCTGTGTTCAGATTGAATCTTCTTATAAATGGCCTTGGAAGCCTCAGAAAATCACTTTTAAACATTTCATCTAACTTTTTATTCATTTATTCTTTAAAGCGGGCCTTGAATTTTTATATAGTGAGCCCACTCTCCTTTCAATATATAATACAGTAATATGAAATGCTTTTGATTTTTCGCCAAATGCCCACATAATCAGTATTAAAACAAAGTTTGCGAAAGTTGCACCAAAAGTTCGTGCCTATGTAGCATTTTCACGGCATAATTAAAGCATCAAAAGAAACTTTAGTTAGTTTCAATGCTGAAAGGAATAAAAAATTATGATTTATGCCTATTGCCGTGTATCAACACCACACCAAAGACTTGAGCGTCAGATCACCAACATCACCGAGCTTTATCCCAAAGCCATCATATTTAGAGAGTTCTATACAGGAACCACTCAGAATCGACCTAACTGGGAACGACTCATGGCACAAATAAAAAAGGAAGACACTATAGTTTTTGATAGCGTCTCCCGTATGAGCCGTAATGCCGATGAAGGCTTTAAGGATTATAAAATGCTTTATGATCTCGGAGTAAATCTCATATTTCTCAATGAGCCACTGATCAATACTTCTGTCTTCGATTCCACTAAGAACAATCTTCTCAATATCAATATAGAAACCGGTAATACCGCCGTTGATGATTTCTTCAAAGGCAACGTTCAACTCATCAATAACTTTATGATGGCATTAGCCGAGGAACAAATCAAGACAGCCTTCGACCAAGCTGAGAAAGAAGTTACAGATCTACATAGTCGTATATCTCAAGGTATCAGAGAAGCCAAGAAGAATGGCACCAAGATTGGTATTCCCAAAGGCACTACATTGGAGACCAAGAAATCTATTCTTTGTAAGAGCCTTATTAAAAAGCACTCTAAAGACTTTGGCGGAAGCCTTGAAGATCCTGATGTTATCAAACTCTGTGGGTGCTCTAGAAATAGTTATTACAAGTACAAAAAAGAACTCAAAGCAGGTTGAGGTATTCCTATGGACAACATAAAGATTGGAGACACTATCAAAATCATCAAAATGGAGGGTGAGCCTCAATACACTAACCGTGAGGGTGTAGTTACCCATATTGACGATGCCGGTCAAATACACGGCACTTGGGGAGGATGCGCTCTTATTCCGGAAATAGATACGTTTGTTATCTTGAACCGTGACTCGTAAATCCTTGATCTCAGCATCTTCATTAAGAATAATACATGTAAAAGAAAGCGGTGAGCCTCGGCTCACCTGTGATCGTGAGTCTGTTGCCGTCCAGCCAGTGAAGTTTTACTTTGTTGTATCAATTATACAACAAAAGGCAGAAATAATCAAGACTAAAATCCCACATCTCAATGATACTATACCGTAATATAAAAATCCCCCTTGGGAGCGATTCGAAAACCACTCCTTTGGGGGATTTTTATGAAAAGAACGACGTAAGCTAATTTATATCATTTTCTTTTTATTGTGCCAGATATGACACCTCATCAAGCTTGTCAATAAGGGTTTCGAGTGCTGTTTCGTATTTGATCTTGTTCGCCTCGTAAACCTGGGCGATATCCCTTGTCAAATCACGGAAAAGTCCGCCAACGCCCTCAAGGCTCTTTGAGGAGTAACAAAATCCGAAATCAAATACAAACGTTTTGAGTATTCTATCGTACATTTCGGCATCCTCAGGGGCATCGGCATACTTTCCCTGAAGACAGATTTCAAAGTATGCGGGAGTTACCTGTTTATACGCCTCTGCCGCCATAAGCTCAAGTGTTGCTCCAACCTTTTCGGTGTTTTGGCACGTAGAAAGAACAACTACAAGAGAGGATGTATTATCAAAAGTTGTATAATAGTCCTCTTGCGCTGTATCGAATTTAGGAAGCGGCAAAACTCCGTAATCGTCCTGCATATCTCT